>DASYDT010000032.1:0-128091 GCA_036499425.1 Candidatus Udaeobacter sp.
TGCAATCCCTGCCCTCTACCTGATCACAAAAGTCGATGCAGGTTGGGGACTGTAGGTTTCAGGGTAGTATGGAACTTCGCGCCCGAATCGAATGTCCAAGACGGCTGCATTGGTGGGCGTGTTCGGAACAGTCCAATCGTAATATGTGTTGTTCACACCGGTGAATGCAAGCCATGTTGTGAACGTCATGCCGCCATCTAACGACAGCCAAATTTCCATCTCAGACCCGTTTAGGTGAATGTTAGGAAACGTTGGCGCCCACTCGATCCTGAATTGCTGCCCATGGTGGAGAACCTGTCCAAGCTTTGGTGAAATCAGCTTGGAAGAATACCCGCCCGCTGCGCTTGAAGTATTAACGAATTGCGGAGCGAAACTAAGTGCCACCGCGAATAGTGCTACGATGAATCCCCGAATTTTCATTTCTCGATTGTTCCTTTCTCTGCCCCCCCGCTGAATGCGATTTTCTGTTTTCGATCCGAAAGGGCGAAGAACTTAGCGGGGAAGATAGCCTCCGCCGTATTCAGAGCTTTTGATTAACCGTATTTTCTTTTACGGAAGGGATGGGCACTTTGTCCAGCTAATTTTTATGTAGGGCCTCGACCTACGTTTCGTCTTGAAAGCAATTCTTACTGGTTGTTCAGAACCGTTTGCGGTGTGGCTCGGTTCAGTTTCATCCGCACGCACAACGTAACGCTTTCCGTCGCGGTGCGCGTCAGTGATCCAGATTGTTCGCCCTTCGGGAATCGACGGCTGAGACCCAGCCCTAACTCCAACCGCGTTACTTGAGATTGTCAGCGATTATTTTCCAGTATATGTCGCGACGCTAGAGTACGGTTGACAAGCAGGAAGGGGCCGGACGAAAAGACCGCCTCCACCTGTCGTAATATCCAACGGCATGAAAGCGTAGCATTGGTCAGGATAAGCATTGTAAGTCGCGAGCGACTGACAGCCGGATAGCTGGCATGTCAGAACTAAAGCACAAGCCAAACTCAGGGTAAGAAAGAAAGTTTTCATGAGCCGAGGTTATGACGGAAAAACGTCCCCACTACAAGCGTCAATTTTGGCCTGTATCGGCATTCATGGGATTACTTCGACTTTCATGACGGGATGAATTTCCCACGCTGTCGAGCGCCACGGATGGTTTAAGCTGCCTCGCTAGGATTCGAACCTAGACAGAGAGATTCAGAGTCTCTAGTGCTACCGTTACACTACGAGGCAAGGAGCGAGAAAATTAAAGACCGATTGCCCTCGCTGCAAGTCGAGCAGACTTGCCCTCAGGAACTTCAGGCGGCCGCGATCTTTGCCTCGAGCAGGATTTCGCTGCCTTCCTGGGCTGCTACGATTTCGAGCGGCCTACCGTTCTTTGCTGCGAGTTCGCGAGCGGATTCCAGCATCGCGTCCACTTTCTCGTCGTCGTGATGCGGGTCATGGTGAAAAAGTACCAGCGTCTGAATCTCCGCTTCGAGCGCGAGCGAAACAGCGCTGGAGATCGAACTATGTCCCCATCCGATGTGATTGTTATACTCTCGATCCGTGTACTGCGCGTCGAGAATCAGAATATCGCTGCCGTGCAGAAATCGCACCAACCCGGCTTGCTTATCCGCCGCTATTTGCTTCGCCTGCGCCGAATTCAGCCGATTTCCACGGAGCGCATGGAGAAAAAATTCATACGGCTCGTGATCAGGCAGGAAAGCAACTGAACCGGCACTGTTGAAAATGCGATAACCGGCGCAGACCCCGGGATGATTTACCAATGCGGCGTGCACCGTCACTTTACCGAGGGAGAACTTCGTGTCGCTCAGCTTGTTAATGACCATCCTCGCGGAGAGCTCACGCATTGTAATCGGGAAGAACGGCGCTCTCATCGGCTCGGCGAGGATCTCGCGCAGGCTCGCCCCGGCGCCGTCAAAACCGAAAATGCGAATTTCATTGTTGGAATCGTATGCCGGTTTGAAAAATGGCAACCCTTGGATGTGGTCCCAATGCGCATGGGTGATCAACAGCGAAAGCTTGATCGGTCGCGCTTGAAATTCTTTCTGCAGCGCGATCCCAAGTGACCGGATGCCGGTGCCGGCATCGAGCACGATAATCTCGCCGTCTGCCCGCAATTCCACGCAGCTGGTATTGCCACCGTAGCGTAGCGTGCCAGGGCCGGGCACGGCTATCGAGCCGCGCGTTCCCCAAAATTTAATACGTACTGGAGGTTCTGACACGCTGGACATGGGAGGAGACAGCGCGGGATTCTGCCACGCGTTCGTAATTAAACCAATACTTTTTAGTCAAAATTTCCTAGGGTAGACTGCATCACAGTGCGCGCCGCTGTAGCACGCGTCACTAACTAAAAGAAAATGGGAATGATCAAGATCGCCAGAATATTAACGACTTTGATCATGGGATTGATCGCTGGTCCGGCGGTATCTTTGTACGGATCGCCCACCGTATCGCCCGTGACGGCTGCGGCATGCGCAAAAGAACCTTTGCCGCCGAGATTTCCTTCCTCAATAAATTTCTTCGCGTTGTCCCAGGCAGCGCCACCGGATGTCATTGCGATGGCGATAAATAATCCGGTCACGATTGTGCCGACCAATAGGCCGCCGAGCACAACTGCTCCCAGCGGCTTAACAGCCGCCACCACAATGACCGCAACCAATGGCAACAAGGCCGGAACAATCATCTCCCGCAGCGCAGCTTTCGTCACAATGTCCACACAAGTTCCATACTCGGGCCGGTCCTGTCCGGTCAGGATTCCCGGTTTAGCTTGCAATTGCCGGCGCACCTCGCGCACGACGGCGCCTGCGGCCTTGCCCACCGCGTCCATGCTAAAGGCAGTGAAGACGAATGGCAGGAGTCCGCCGATGAAAAGCCCGATGATCACTTTCGGGTCGCTGAGGGAGAATTGATATGAAAACACTCCGCCGCCAGCGGTGATATGCCCGCGCAATTCCTCTACATACGAGCCAAATAAAACCAGTGCTGCCAATCCCGCTGAAGCGATCGCATAACCTTTGGTGACAGCTTTCATGGTGTTGCCAACCGCATCCAGTTCGTCTGTTACGACGCGAGTTTCCCTGGGCATGTCGGCCATTACGGCTACTCCGCCGGCATTATCGGTGATCGGCCCGAACGAATCGAGCGAAATAATCACGCCGGCCATGGACAACATCGACATCACCGCAATGGCAATTCCATACAGCCCGGCGAAATGAAACGTAACCAGGATCGCCGCGCCAATGCACAGAACCGGCAGCGCGGTGGCGTGTTCTCCGGCCGCCAACCCGGCGATGATGTTGGTGGCGTGTCCGGTCTCCGAAGCATATGCAATTTTTTGGACGGGCCGATAATGAGATGAAGTGTAGTAATTCGTCAACGCAACGATGATCGGAGTCATTACGAGCCCGACCAGCGAAGCAAAGTAGAGATGTGCGGTTGGCCGCAATACGCCGTCGATGTTTACGCCGCCAGGGAAGAGGTTGCGGGTAGCCGGCCAGAATAGAATCGCGGAGACCAGCGCGTTGATCATCACCGCGCCCATCAACATGGCTGCCGGCTTACCGCGCGCCACGTTTACAAACCAAATTCCGAGAATGGACCCCAGCACCGAAATTCCACCAAGCACAAAGGGGTAAACGATGGCCGCTTGATTTCCGCCAAGCGTTAACAGCCCGGCCAAAATCGCGCCGACCAAACTGACAGCGTAAGTTTCGAAAACATCCGCAGCCATACCTGCGCAATCGCCTACGTTATCTCCAACGTTGTCGGCAATTACCGCCGGATTGCGCGGATCGTCTTCCTCAAGGCCGCTTTCGATCTTCCCGACCAGGTCGGCGCCTACGTCAGCGGCTTTTGTGTAAATGCCGCCACCGAGTCGCGCGAAAACGCTAATGAGACTGCCTCCCAGCGCTAGTCCTACGAGGCTGCGAATCGCTGCATCGCTTCCGATTAACTTCGCCGCGATGGTGTAGAAGATCGACACTGAGAGCAACGCCAACCCAACTACAAGCAGGCCAGTGACCGATCCGCCGTTGAACGCCATGCGCAATGCATCGAGCCGCGCGACCGTGGCGGCCTGCGCCGTACGGACATTCGCTAGCACGGCCACGCGCATGCCGATGAAACCTGCCGCGAGCGAACAGAAAGCGCCGATCACGAATCCGATCGCTGTGGGCTGATCTTTGAATACGAAAAGCAAAATGAAAATGACGACAGCAATCACGCTGATTGTCTTGACCTGCCGATTCAAATACGCCTTCGCGCCTTCCTGCACGGCGGCCGAGATCTCGCGCATCCGTTCGTTTCCCGATGGCGCCCGGCTTACTGCCGCGATCAAAAAGAAGGCGAACGCGAGGCCGATCGCGGCGCACACCATCGAGAGTGGTACGCCTAAATTGAGGATGCTAAACGCCAGGAAATTCATGATCGGGTCGCGCTGAAGCGCACGACTCTATGAAGAATTGCCGTACTGGCAAAGGCAATTTGCCGGCGTTTCACAGAAACGCCCTACAATTCACTGGGCTCGCTCAATTCACGGAATTCGGTGGACTGTAGGGCGTCTGTGTCAGACGCCATCGCTTTGCCTGATTTTCTCACGGCCATGCGGCTTCGTGAGATCGAGGAGCGGGCCGATGGGAACGATGCGCGTCGGATTAATTTCCGTGTGCGTCATGTAATAGTGACGCTTGATATGATCGAAGTTGACGGTGTCGGCAATGCCTGGTTGCTGATATAAATCCATCAGGTAACCCTGCAAATTTGGATAGTCGATTATACGCCGCAGGTTGCACTTGAAATGGCCGTAATAGACTGCGTCGAACCGAATCAGCGTACAGAATAGTCGCCAGTCCGCCTCAACAATTCGACCTCGAAACAAGTATCGACTTTTCGACAAACGCTCTTCGAGTTGGTCGAGTGCTTCAAAAACTCTGCGGCAGGCAATCTCGTACGGCCGCTGGCGCGTGGCGAAACCAGCTCTGTAAACACCGTTGTTCACATTATCATGCAGAAAGGCCGACAGCTTCGCGTGCTCGGCTTCGATGTCTTTTGGAAAAAAGTCGAGATCTTTGTGTTTGGCGAACTCGTTGAAGACGTCATTGAACATCTGGCAGATGTCGTCCTCGCAATTGTTCACGATCCGTTTCGTCTCCTTGTCCCAGAGGACCGGCACGGTTACGCGCTCGTGGTAATCTGAATCGGTTGCTTTGTAGGCCTCGCTTAAAAATTGGAAGCCGTTGACGGGATCGGTTGATTCGAATGGAGCACCGGGCGGGATTTTGCCCGAGGGATCGCGAAACGCCCAACCTTTCTCGTCCCGGATTGGATCGACGATCGTCATGCCAATCGCCTCTTCAAGCCCCTTTAACCTTCGAAAAATTACCGTGCGACTTGCCCACGGGCAGGCGAGCGAGATGTAAAGATGATAGCGATCGGCCGCGACGGGGTAGGGGGTCGATCCGTCGTTTGTGATCCATTCACGAAACGCGTCCTCCTGACGGTGAAATTCTCCGGACTCCGTCTGCTCGGCTGGAAATTGCGCTGACATTAAACCACTAATGGACACGAATAGACACGAATTCACAATCTGCTCGCGCCGACACGCGCCGGATTAGTACGTAGTATAAACTGCTGGCTCTGGCGCGCCCGCTCCCGTTGACAGGCAAAAATGCCAATGGTACCGTCGCGCAAATTTACGCGGAAGTCCGCAAAACGCGGACCACAACGCAGCTAACCATAGAAACTTGCATACGTCGCTGAACAGTCAGGTTCTGGTGCTCAACCGCCTCTGGCAGGCGGTGAACATCTGCTCTGCCCGCCGCGCATTTGCGCTAGTGTACGCGGGTCACGCCCAGATCGTCTCGTCCGACACGGGGAACAATTTTCTGACGCACGATTTCGAAAGCTGGCGCGACCTCTCGGCGAACGCGCCTGAGCATGAAGTAGTCACGACGATTTCGTTCAAGATTCGTATCCCGCGTGTGATTGTGC
Organism: Candidatus Udaeobacter sp.; assembly: GCA_036499425.1. Taxonomy (GTDB): domain Bacteria; phylum Verrucomicrobiota; class Verrucomicrobiia; order Chthoniobacterales; family UBA10450; genus Udaeobacter. Next base: position 5,980 of record DASYDT010000032.1, read on the forward strand.
TGCTGGTCTTCGATCGGCTTCCGAAAAAGGAAGTAAAGTTTACGCGGCACAATGTGTTCGAGCGCGATAAGAACACCTGTCAGTATTGCGGCCAGGCCTTTGATCGCAGTGAACTCAATCTCGATCACGTCGTGCCGCGCGATCGCGGCGGAACTACCACGTGGGAAAACGTTGTTTGCTCCTGCATCGCCTGCAACACGCGCAAAGGCAACCGGCTTCCGCGCGAAGCGCACATGAGCCTGATCCGCAAACCAAAGCGTCCAAAATGGCGCCCATTTGTTCAGATCACCTTTTCCGCTCCGCAGCACGACATCTGGAAGCACTTTGTCGATCTCGCTTACTGGAACGTCGAGCTGAGCGATTGAGCCTTCGCCCGCTTGACTCGTTAGAACGTTGAAGCGTTGAAGCGTTGAAGCGGGCGAATCACGACCCGGGATACATGTAACACTACAGCCCCATGCCTTGCAGAACCGCTTGGAATCGTCGCTCGCCGCGCAGGCTATCAAAGTTGGGATCCGTCTTTATGTAGATTAAAAATGGATCGCGCTCGGTTTTCGCTTTCTCGAGCCATTCGAATGCCTGGTCCTTTTCGCCCAGCCCTGTGTAAATCAGCGCGATTTCAAACGGAGAAACAAATTGCTTGGATGATATTCGTTGGTTCAATTCGTCGAGAATGCCAATCGCCTCGGCTCGCCGCCCTGCTTGTCCATACACGAATCCGAGCACGGCTTTGAAGATCGTTCGGGTCCCTGGGTTGTTGGCCTGTTTTTCCAATTCCGCAACAGCTTGATCATGCAGCCCTTTTTTGTTGTAGGCCATCGCCAGAAACAAGTGCGCCAGCGGAAAATCGGGATCCGTTTCGAGCAAGTTTCGCAATTGCTCAATCGCCTGATCTGACTGCCGGGCGAAGAAGTGCAACTTGCCCAGATCCGTATTGATGATTGGCGATAACGGATCGATCTGTTGCGCAAGTCTCAGTTCCTTAAAACCCTCATCGAACCGGCCCATGAGGCCGAGCGATTCGCCATACCAATGGTGGGCAGTCGCGTAATCCGGGTCCAGTTCAATGGCGCGCCGGAACTCTGATTCGGCACCGGCGAAATCCCAGTCGTACCAGAATTTCACAAAACCGAGAGTGGCGTGCGGCTCCGCGAGCGCCTCGTTAATTTCGAGCGCTTTGGTGGCAGCAGCTTTTGCCCTTGCGATGAACTCGCCGCGGGGAACTTGATCCTGCCACACGAGTAGCGCGTATGCGTCAGCCATTCCGGCATAAGCGGAAGAATAAGTCGGATCGAGATCGATTGCCTGCCGGAAATACGTAAGACCGTGTTGCAACTCCGCCGGAGTGCGCTTGTTCCAGAAGTAACGGCCTTTCAAATAAGCTCGGTGCGCCTCAATATTGTCCGTGTGGTGCTCGGTTAACAGCTTTTGACCTTCACCGCTTAGATTCCGGACTAGCGTTTTTGCGACGTCTTGCGAAATCGCATCCTCGATCGTAAACACGTTTGTAAATTTCTCATCGTATTTGGCTGACCAGAGAACAGCGCCGTCTCCGACCCGTAACAGACGCGCAGTCACCTGAAGCGTATCTGCATCGCGCTGCACGGTACCGTCGAGGACAGCTTCAACGCGCAGTTGTCGTCCTGTGGCCACTGGATCTTGCACGTCTATTTCGGCATATTTCTGCACCGCCCCTACGGGCCTGACAAGAATCTGCGGAAGTCTGCCGATTTGAGTGATCAAAGTGTCAGCTAATCCTATGCCGAGATATTCGTCTCCCGCCGGTGCGCCTGGCATTTTGAATGGAAGCACTGCCATCGTCCTCACTTGCGCGCTCGCCGTAGGCGGCGTTGAAGTGGGGTTCTGAGAGAAGAACAAGAATGCGGCAGCCGTGGCCGAGCAAAACGCCGCCGCTGTTGCAGCAGCAAGCGTCGGGTTACGCTTCGCCCAGCGCCAGGCCCGCACCGGTGGCGAAACACGACGCGCAATGATCGGACGCCCTTCCAGCCAGCGTTCGAGATCGATAGCCAAATCGTCGGCTGAGCGATAGCGCGCCTGCGGCTCGCGCTCCAGGCAACGTGCACAGATGGTTTCCAGGTCGCGATCCACTGCCGGCGCGAGCAAGCGCAGTTTGGGCGCCGGTTTTTCGCTCGCCTGTTGAATCACTGCCAACGCGTGTTCGCCCAGAAAAGGAGGACGCCCTGTGAAGAGATCGAACAAGATTGCCCCGAGACTGTAAACGTCAGCGGTAGAAGTGAGTTTAGCCGCCGGTCCTCTGGCCTGCTCGGGTGCAATGTAACCAGGTGTGCCGAAGATTGTCAGCGTGCGCGTGAGATCGGTATTCGTGTCGAGCCATTTAGCTAATCCAAAATCGGTCACGAATGGTTCACCAGGACCATCGAGCAGAATGTTGCCCGGCTTGAGATCGCGATGCAGAACCCCGTGCTCATGCGCGTATTGCACAGCGCGCGCTATCTTGGCCATGAGCCGGATGCATTCGCGCGGTTCGTTGCGCAGAGCTGGCCCGGCCTTTTGCAAACTCCCGCCTGGCGCATATTTCATGCTGAAAAACGGTAGCCCGTCTTCGCCATGGCCTACTTCGTAGATAGGAAGGATATTCGGATGATCGAGACTTGCAGCGGCTTCAGCTTCTCGCCGGAAACGCTCCCGTGTCTCGCGCGAGTCGGCGTGATATGACACCATTCGCTTCAGCGCAACGATCCGACGCGAATGCCGCTGGCGCGCGCGATAAATGACGCCCATTCCGCCACGTCCGATTTCCTCCAGGATTTCGTAGTTGCCAACTCGCCAGTGCGTGTCCTGCACTTCGTCCTCGGCGAGGATTGCTTCGAACGATTCGCGCGATGCTTCGCGATCGCTTTCAAGGCCTTCCCGCAATGTGCAGCTCAGGCAAAGTCCATTGCCCAGCCATGTCGTCGCGCCGCAGTGTCGGCACTTGGCCGGGCTTTCAGCGACACCCGTCACAGAATCGGATAGGCCATGCCAAGCTTTCATTAGACGTTCCCAAGATTACTCCAGTGCCGTGGGTTATTTCCAGATTTTATGCCGCGCGTCGCGTCTGGGTAACGCGCGCGTCTGGCGTGCTGGTTTTGGCGTTGCGCCAAAACACGCTTTTGTATGAATTCACGATCAGGTGAGAAGCGTCGCGCAAAGAAAGAAGTTCGCGATCGCGAGACGCGCTCGCCAGCACGCGTGACGCGTGCGCTACCCTTCAACGCTTCGACGGTTACGCTGCCTCACTTCCTGCGGCCAGGGTCGCACACAGATACCGAATTTCCTCTTCTACGTCGCTCGGATTCTCAACGGTCTGCGCGACTTCTTCGCACATGAGCCAGCGATACCGGCGCCGCAAATTATGAAGTTGTTTTTTTACCGCCGACTCTTTTATCCCCAGGATCGTCGCAAGATTCTGATAAGAAATATCTGTCCGATCCGTGGCAAGATGCGGGCTCAACGTCTCAAATAATCTGAGCCGCATTTTGCCTGCGCATTCCTCTCGCAGACGCAAAAGCGCTTGTTCGACGACTGTCGCAGCCCAGCGCATATCGAATAGTTGTTCCGGCGACGAGGAGTTGAGCGCTTGAGCCGAAATCGACAAGTGCGAAGGGGCTTCGGCCATCCAGTCATCCCACGAAACAAATTTCACACCGCCGCCTCGCTTGTGCGTCGCGCGTTTCTCAGCTGCATGTCCCAGGAAATCTTGCAGAGCCTTCAGCAGCAGCGAACGAAAACGACCGCGCTCTGGATCGGCGCGCCGAAGAAGAGGTCCCTGGAGCAGGCTTGTGAAAAAATCTTGCGTAAGGTCCTCTGCATCATGAGTCGAGTAACCGCGGCGGCAGATATAGGCGAAGATTGGCCGCCAGTATGTCCTGCATAACTCGCTCAAGGCATCGTGCGCTGCGGCGCTTTCTATTCCTGAATCGGCGCATGAAAGCACCACGCTCCACCGCGTCGTGCTGAACCGCCCCGCGGTGTGATTGCCCCTTTCTTGCGCCTCGATGTTCACGGCAGTGCCATCCCCTTATTTCACAAAAGGATTCAGTTGTCTTGAAAAATTTCCGGAACTTCGCGCCGAATTTCCGGGACAAGGATAGCAAATGACAAACATCAAAAGGCAGGAATCAAAAGACTAACGGTCGAACCATGAAAAAAAATTCCAACTCTCAATCGGCTTTTTTCACTCTGCGCGGTCTAATCGGATTTGTATTCTGCCTGACCGGCCTTTCTGTGGCGCTGGTCGGCTTTGGCCGTTCGCCTCGCGATGTGGCGCGCTCGGTGAGCGCGCCGTACCAGTTCGTGCCGGACTCGCCGGATGCAACGCCTACGCCAACACCTACGCCGACGCCAACGGCAATACCGGCAATGACGTTCACGGTGACATCGACAGCCGACACGGACGGATCGACATGCGGTGCAGGTTGTACATTGCGGCAGGCCGTTAATGCGTCGAACGCAAATCCGCCGCCAACGGGCACGACGAACCTAATCGCGTTCAACATCCCGTCGGGCGATCCGGGCTGCGACTCGACGACGCACGTCTGCACCATCGCGCTCACTGAATGCCTTGGTCTATCGCAGGGCTTCTGTTTCGGACTCAGTCAGCCAATGATCATCGATGGCTACACCCAACCGGGAGCAAGCCCGAACACACTCGCGATCGGCGATAACGCGAACATCCGCATCAAAGTCATCGGCGACGCCGCTGGCGATCGGGTGATCCAACTTTGTTCTCCCACGGAATGCGGACTGCCTGGCGATAGTTCCGGTTCCACTGTCAAGGGACTCTGCCTCGCGGGCATCACTAACACACACCAGACACTGGTCTTCGTGGGCAGCAACAATGATCTTGTGACAGGTAATTTCATCGGCGTGGATACAGATGGCACAACGGTAGTTAGTGACGGAACTTCCGTCCAGGTGAGCAACGGAAGCAGCCAGCACACAACAGGCAACGTTATCGGCGGCACCTCGCCGGGCGCCCGAAACGTGATCGCGTCCAACGGTGGATTCGGCGGGATCGAGAACGACGGCGACGCGACCCTGGTACAAGGCAATTATTTCGGCACTAATGCCGCGGGAACGGCAGCGATTGGCTCTGGAACCACTGGGATCGACGCGGAGATAGGGACCGGACTCATCATTGGTGGAAGCGCACCCGGTGCGGGCAACGTCATCAACGCGACAGGCAGCGGCGTCGCGATCGGCGGCGTACAATTCAACGCTGCGGTTAACACTACTATCCAAGGCAACTTGATCGGCATGGACGCGACTGGCACGGTCGCATTCTACGCGCTCGCGAACGGCGTCCAGGTGAGCCAATCACTCGACACCACCATCGGTGGCAGCGCACCGGGCGCGGGCAATGTGATCAACGCGCGCGCCGACGGAATCCTGGTCGGCGGCACTCCGAACGGCGTGGTGATCCAAGGCAACAAGATTGGCACCGACATCACCGGAACGATAGGGCCGGGGAATGGGGATTGTGGTATTGCCGTTAGCCAAACGAGCAACGGGATAATCGGTGGCACCAGCTCAGGCGAAGGCAATATTATCGCGTTCAACGCATTCAATGGAGTCAGCATCGCCGGGTTTACCGGCGATAACACGAAATGGGCCATTCTTGGAAACTCCATTCACGACAACTTCCGCCTCGGGATCACACTGGCTACAAGTGGGTGTGGAGCTACCGTGCCAATATCAAATGACCACTGCGATTCGCCCAGCGGTGCGAATGACCAGCAAAATTATCCGGTGATCACATCGGCATCCTTCAGCAACGGAAACGTGATGGTTTCAGGATCATTGGACAGCGTGTCCACCACGATGTTTCGTATCGAGTTCTTCTCGAATAGCCAATGTGATTCGTCGGGCTTCGGCCAAGGACAGCATTTCCTCGGCTCGACTGTGGTTACGACTGATGGAAACTGTAGTGCGAACTTTGGCCCGCTGACATTTCCGCTCCCAACGGGGAACACGGTCGCAACTGCGACGGCGACAAGGCTCGACGGCGCTGGCAATCCGATAGAAAGCTCTGAGTTCTCGCAGTGCATTAACATCTTCGGTGCACCGACGCCCACTCCAACACCTACTCCAACTCCGAACGCAACTCCCACGGCTACCTTTACTCCGACGCCAACGCCTACAGCTACTCACACGCCGACACCAACACCCACAGCGACTGCAACCGCAACGGCCACACACACGCCGACCCCGACACCTACGGCAACTCACACTCCGACGCCAACACCCACAGCGACTGCAACCGCAACGGCAACACTCACACCGACCCCGACGCCTACTGCGACTCATACTCCGACACCGACGCCCACGGGTACTGCAACCACGACGGCTACCTTCACTCCGACGCCTACACCGACCGCGACGCACACTCCGACACCGACGCCAATAGCTACTGCAACCGCGACGGCCACATTCACTCCTACCCCAACGCCCACAGCTACGCACACTCCAACCCCGACCGCGACAGCTACGTTTACACCGACGCCTACACCTACCCGAACGCCGACACCGACGGCCACAGCCACGTTCACGCCTACTCCGACAGCAACGGCGACGGCAACGCCAACGGCTAATGCCACATCAACACCAACTACGACGCCTACGGTAACACCTACAGCTACGCCAACGCCTACACCTGGAGCGATCACGCTCAGGGCCCGGGGACGGAAGGTGCAGGGAATAGATACAGTGCGGCTGCGTTGGAGCGGCGCGACCTCAAGCAACATCGACATATACCGGAACAGCGTGCTGATCACGACAGTGCCGAACACGGGCACTTACACCGATTCCACCGGCGACACCGGTCGAGCTCGCTACACGTATCGGGTCTGCGAAACTACTACCCAGACCTGTTCCAATGATGCGAGAGTAAGATTCCGGCGGTAGGGGAGCAACGACACGTTCCTAGCGTTTTAGCGCCTCAAATATCGGCTGCGGATAAATCCCCAGCCAGATCGTGGCGATGATCAACGCGCTGATCGCTACGCGCGACAAGCCGTTCACAGGAATCTTGTCAACGTTTGGCGTGGACTGCCAGTACATCGCGCGAACAACTTTCAGATAATAATAAAAGCCGCAGCCAACGGTGATCACTCCAACGATCACCAGCGCGACTTGGCGCTGCAAAACTGCTGCGTAAAAGATATAAAACTTGCCCAAAAATCCGGCGGTAAACGGAAGACCGGCAAGTGAAACCATCCCGATCAGCATCGCGAATGCGAGAAACGGCGAGCGTTTGGCGAGGCCGTCAAAATCGGAAATTTCTTCACCAGTTTGCCGGGCGACAATTATCAAGACCGCGAAACTGAGGAGGGTCATCAACAAGTAAGCGACAAGATAGAAAGTAACCGCGCGGACATCGAAACAGGCAACGCCAATGAGCAGATAGCCCGCATGTGCGATGCTGGAGTAAGCAAGCAGCCGTTTCAGGTTTGTCTGCGGCAGGGCTGCCAGGTTTCCGTAAATCAATGTGAGCAGCGCGACCAGAACAAGCAACCGCTGTGTTTGCGGCAGCGTTAGGAACGGCAGTAGAACCCGGAGCAGCACAACAAAGCCCGCCGCTTTCGAACCGACGGAGAGATACGCGGTCACCGGCGTGGGCGCACCTTGATAAACATCCGGCACCCAGATTTGAAACGGCACCGCCGCAATCTTGAAACCAAGCGCGACCAGAACGAGCACCATGCCCAGTAACGCCGCACGGCGATCTGTAGCGGGATTCGCCAGCGCCTCAGCGACGCGGTGCAGATTCGTCTGGCCGGTCACGCCGAAAATCCACGCAATTCCATACACGAGAAATGCCGTGGAAAGCGCGCTGAGCACCAGATATTTTATTCCCGCTTCCAAGGTGATCGGATTGCGCCGGGTAAAGCTGACCAGCACGTAAAACGATATCGTCACCAACTCGATGGAGACAAAGATGAAGACGAAATCAATTGCCGATACCAGATACATTAGCCCGGCGCACGTGAAAATCGGAAGCGCGAAAAATTCGCCTAAACCCGCTTGTGCCGTAGTGCCAGGAAAGGAGCTGCGCACTACAGGCGCATACTCGGTCATCATGATCAGCACAAAGATCGTGGTCAGCAGCGCGAATTGCTTGAAGAAGATCGACAAGCGATCGGCAGTATAAAAATTCCAGAAACCGGTCGCTTGGTTCGGCGATGGAAATGGAGCCACGAAGAAACTGGCGAGAAGAACTATCGCCAAGCCCGCAATTGCAATGAAAGCCAGAATGCGTTTGTCGATTTTCGTGGCAAACGCTTCGAGCATCAGGATCACCATCCCGAGCACCAGCACCGCAATCTCAAGCATGGGCGCTGTGATCCTCATCATCTATTTGCCGTGAAATGGGTGCGGAACGCGGGTGCCACTATTCGCACAAACGCTCGCGGGAAAAATCCGCAGCAAAGAAGCGCGCCTACCAGCAGCGTCACAGGGACACGCAACGTCGGGCGAAGATCGACAAGCTGCTTCCACTGATCGCTTACTGTGCCCATGAATGTCTTGCGATAGGCTCGCAGCATGTAAACCGTCGAGATTACGACACCCCAGAGCGCAAGCACCGTGGTGATTTGAAAAATACGAAAGCCATCCATCGTCCAGCCGTTCTTGAACGCGCCAAAAAAAATCATGATTTCTCCGGCAAAATTCGCGAAGCCGGGAAGGCCGATCGCAGCGAATATGCCAACGCCGAAGGCAAGCCCGGCAAAGGGCATCACTCTGGCAAGGCCGCCAAGTTCATCGAAGACCAATGTGCCTGTCCGCCGGCGTAATTCGCCTGCGAGCGCGAATAGCAACGCAATTGAAACGCCATGAGCGAACATCAAAACAGCCGCGCCGGTCGCACCCAGAATGCCAGCGCTGGCGATTCCAAGAAAAATGTAACCCATGTGCATCACGCTCGAGTAACCGAGCATCCGATCCAGCCGCTTCTGGGCAATCGTCACAAGCCCCACGTAAATGATATTTCCGAGGAGCAGCACCACCAGCAGAGTCGTCCAGTGTCGCGCGCCCTCGGGCAGCAGGGGAATAGCCAGGCGCAAAAGGCCGTACAGACCAAAGTTTTTTAGCACACCGGCATGCAACATCGCCGCCGGCGCCGGAGCCGAGGCGTAAGCTTCCGGCGCCCAGGTGTGAAACGGAAAAAGCGAAACGAGAATTCCAAAACCAATAAGTAACAAGAGGTAAATGTGATGTTGCGCATCTGCTGTGATTTGGCCCAGTGAAGCTGCAACCGTTAATGCGCGAATGTCGAAGCTGCGCAATGGGGACGGAACGCTTTGGTAAAGCAAGATCAAACCCAGCAGCAGAATAAAACTGCCGATCGCCAGATAGATCGTGATTTTCCACGCCGCTGCGACGCGATTTCCGCTGCCCCAAATCCCGATCAACAAAAATGTGGGAATGAGCGCGAGCTCGTGAAATGCGTAAAAGAAAAATAAATCGATTGACGCAAATGCTCCGATGGCGCCCCCAGAAATGAACAAAAGACAGGCGTAGAACGCGTTTTCATATTTGTGAATGCTCCCGGCGAACCAAACGGCGGCCAGCGTGACGATGGTGGCAAGGAGCACCATGATCAGACTCAAGCCATCGATACCCGTCGTAAAGCTGAGTCGCCACTCGGGAGATATGATGAATGATGTGACGTGTTGAAAATCGCGTTGGCCATGCTTGAAAGACGCGAACAGAAACAGCGCTGCCGCAAATGTTAAAACCGACGCGGCTAACGCTGTCTTGCGCGCAGGCGCGCCAACCATGATCAAGATGGCTGCGACGATCGGGCAGAAAATGATAAAAAGAACCATTACCGGAAAACGGCGAAATAGATGATGGCAACGACCCCCAAACCAAATAGGAACACGTAGGCTTGCAGATTTCCCACTTGCACCAGCCGCAACAGAGCGCCGATGCCCCAGGTCCCACGACTGCTCCCGCCCACCGCGCCAGCGTCGATGATCCATCGATCAAAGAAAGCTGACACGCATGCGAGAAGTTCCTGCGTCCAGTAAATCAGCCAGCTATAGAACTCGTCGAAATAAAACTTGTGACGCAACAGCGCCAGATCCAGCGGTTCAGAGGCCCGGCCACGGTAAAGGACAATCGCCAGCCCACTTCCCGCGATCAACGCGACGATCGCCAGCACGGGAACAACGATCGCCACTTCCTTTTCGACTGGGAGCGTGAGAAAGTTTTTCGCAAAAAAGGCAAACCCACCAAGTGTCGCCAGGAGCGCGAGCACGATTAACGGTACCGTCATTATCGGCGGCGATTCGCGGCTTTCGCGCGCGATGTCGCTGCGTGGTTTGCCGAAGAAGACAATCACGAGCATTCGCATGACGTAAAACGCTGTCAGAAACGCCGTGAACAACGCTACGGCGAAAATCGGCGTGTTGCGTTCGTAGGCGAGCGTAAGGATTGCGTCCTTGCTAAAAAACCCGCTGAACGGCGGGCAGCCGATCAACGCCAGTGCGCCAACAGCGAAAGTCACAAATGTAATTGGAAGCCTTCGCGAAAGCCCTCCCATCTTCCAGATGTTTTGTTCGTGATGAAGCATCACGATGATCGAGCCGGCCCCGAGGAACAGCAGCGCCTTGAAGAACGCGTGAGTGAAAAGATGAAACATAGCTGCGTCATTCGAGGCAAGGCCCACAGCCATCACCATGTAACCAAGTTGCGATAGCGTGGAGTAGGCGAGGATCCGCTTGATATCGTTCTGCTGGGTCGCGACTAGTGCAGCCATCACCGCGGTGATCGTGCCGATCCACGCCACGACCAAAAGCGCGGTTTGCGAAGATTGAATCACAAATGCAACACGAACCAGCATGTAAACGCCTGCTGCGACCATCGTCGCGGCGTGGATCAAAGCGGAAATTGGCGTAGGGCCTTCCATCGCGTCCGGTAACCAAACGTGCAGTGGAAACTGGGCCGATTTGCCAACCGCACCGCAGAAAACCAAGAGCGCGACAACTGTGAGAAACGTCGAGTGACTCGCCAGTCCCGATATCCGCGGCGCGATCTCAGCGAAAACGATAGAGCCGGTGGCCATCCAAACCATCAGGATTCCAATCATGAATCCAAAATCGCCAATGCGCGTCGTGATGAATGCTTTGTTCGCCGCATCCGCAGCGGCATCCCGATAAAACCAGTGGCCGATCAAGACGTAAGAAGTAAAGCCGACCAATTCCCAAAACATGAAAAGCATGATGAAATTGTTCGCGAGAACGATGCCGAGCATCGCAAACATGAAGAGTGACAACGCCGCGAAGTAACGGGACCTGCCTTCGTCATCTCGCATGTAACCCAGCGAATAGATATGAATCAGAGCCCCAACACCGGAAACGAGAACGGCCATTGTCCTGCTCAAGGGATCCAGAGTCAGGCCAAACGGGACTTGGAAAACGCCGCTAATACCGATCCATGTGAACTCAGCCCCGGTGGCAGTTGAGAATGCAAACATCAAACAACTGCAGACGAAACTTACGAGCACGGCGACGATTGAGATCGAACTGCTCAATATTTTCGATCGCAGGGTGAACAACGTGATCACAGCCGCGCTCACCAGCGGCACGAGCAAAATGATCCACGGCAAGATTGAGTTCATGGGATAATTCGCCCGTTTAGAATTTCAAGCTGCTGATGTCTTTGACGTTCGTGGTTTGCTTTGCGCGATAGAGCGCGACGAGAATGGCGAGGCCCACTGCTACTTCGGCAGCCGCCACGGTGATGACGAAAAAGACGAACACTTGCGCGTTGTAATTGGGCAGCCCGTTTGGATCGACGCGGAATCGCGAAAAAGCAACGAGGGACAAGTTTGCCGCATTCAGCATCAACTCCAGCGACATGAGGATGATGATGAGATTGCGTCGCAACATCACTCCGGCAAACCCAATTGAAAAAAGAGTGCCGCTTACCAGGAGGTAATCGCCAAGTGTAATCATCCTATCGAGGCTGGCGTTTGCTCAAAAGCACCACGCCAATGGTCGCGACCAGCACGAGAACACCAATGATTTGAAAGGGCAGATTGTAGTTACTGAAAAGCAGTGCACCGATGTTCCACACATCGTCGGTTGTCGAGCGTGCCAGTGGTGGAAACGTCTGCCGCGCAGGTTGAAAGTGCCCGATCACAAAGCAAATCTGAACGAGCAAGATGAGCGCCACCCCGATGCCGCCCGCGGCAGCGAGCCAATTGATTCGACGCCGTTCTTCGGTCTGGAGGTTGAGAAGCATGATGATGAAAAGAAACAGCACCATCACGGCGCCTGCATAAACCAGTACTTGAATGATTCCGACAAAGAAGGCATCAAGCGACATGAAAAGGGCGGCTAACCCAAGAAAGGAAACAACGAGGCTGAGGGCGCTCGCGACCGGATTACGATTGATGACAACGCCGGCGCCGAAGATCAGCGTCACCAGTGCAAAGATCCAAAAGAGGAACGGAGACATTTCAGAGTGACGAGTGATGGGTGATGAGTGATGAGGTAGAGACAAAGCGGTGACTTTGGATCGAATCCAACTCGTCACTCACTCGCCACTCGTCACTCATTTTCTTTCGTTCCATTTCAACACGACGCCGTGCATTACTCCGCCAATCTCGAGGAGCTTCGTCTTGTGATGCACCATGTCCGCGCGCGTAAAGCCGGTGATGGCATAATCTTTACGCAGATAGATCGCCTGTTCGGGGCAAACCTCTTCGCACATCCCGCAAAAAATGCAGCGGATCATATCGATATCGAACTCTTCAGGATATTTCTCGACTTTGGCGAAGCGATCTGTCGCCGGAATTTCGCCGGGAATGATTTTGATCGCGCGTGGCGGACAGATGAATTCGCAGAGCTGACACGCGACGCAACGCACCCGGCCATCCTCGTCTCGCACGAGCGCAGGCGCGCCGCGGTAGTGATCCGGCAGGCTGCTGTCCCATTTTTGCTCGGGATATTGCATGGTGACCTTGGTGCGTCCGAGCAGCATGTTCTTGAAATGCTTAAACGTGATCGCGAGGCCGGCGACGATGGCGGGCAGATACAATCGCTCGCGCCAGTTCAATCGCGGTCTTGGGACAGTGACAGCCATTGATTTAATCTTCCTCTTCCTCTTTGTCTGCTCTCTTCACATATTCGGCTGAATCTTCCGCGATCCGGCAACCTAGTTGATCGAGCATTGCGAAAAGCATCTTCACAATCTCTTCTAAGATTTCCTTTCCCCTTACAATCGCATCGGCACCGCAGCAGCGCCGCCCGACAAGGAGATCGAGAGACGCTGCCGACTCTAAAGCAAAACCGTGCGCGATTTGGAAAAACCGCGCGCGATCTTTCTGGGAGAACTTGCCGTTCCCTTCCGCTATGTTCAGAGCGATGCTGTCGCCCGCGCGCTCTAAGTGGTCACGCGTAGAGGTCTTCTTCGTCAGGGATTCAATCAGATCTTGTGACCAGGCGGCAAATTCTAATGCGCGTTGATAAACGGTCAGCTTCTCGTGATGGAATGGCATAGAAGCTTAAGCTTAGACTGAGATTAAGAGGGAGAGGAAGAGGAAGATTACTAAGGAATAAAAGGCAAAATTGCTGCGACAAGAAAAATATTCACGAGGGCAATTTCGAAGAAGAAAAGCCAGCCGAGCCGCATGAGTTGATCGTAACGAAAACGGGGCAACGTCCAGCGGACCCACATGAAAATGAAAATCAAGACGGCGACTTTTGCGAAGAAGACTGCGATGTTGATCAGCCCGAAGATCCATCCGTGCGAACCGTCAGGAATTCCCGGGAAATGCCAGCCGCCAAAGAACAATGTCACGATTACGGCCGAGCCGGTGATCATTGCCGCGTATTCGCCGAGAAAATACAAGGCGAACTTCATCGAGCTGTATTCGGTGTTGTAGCCGCCCGCTAGCTCCTGCTCGGCTTCAGGGAGATCGAACGGCAGCCGGTTTGTTTCTGCAAAAACTGCAATCATAAACACGAAGAAGGAAATGAGCATGGGGACAGCGAGCAACCATTTCCATGGGTTCATCCAGTCGCCGCCAAACGGCGCGATAAACCAACCGTGCTCAATTTGATAACGCACCACGCTGGTCAGCCGCAGATTTCCGACGACCATAAAGACAGGAACGACAGCGAGCCCGAGCGAAAGCTCGTAGGAAAGCATTTGTGCGCTGGAACGGATTCCGCCGAGGAATGGATATTTTGAATTCGACGCCCAACCGCCGATCACGATTCCGTACACGCCGAGCGAGGCGATGGCGAACACGAACAGGATTCCGACATTCACATCAGCGATCACCATCGGGACACCAAACAAGGTGCTGCCAAATGGGACCACCGCGATCGTGATGATGGCCGGCATTACAGCCAGACATGGCGCGAGCCAGTAGTAAAATGTGTTTGCCGCTCGCGGCGTGAAATCTTCTTTCAGCAGCAGTTTGAACATGTCCGCGATGGGCTGGAAGAGACCGGCAGGCCCCACGCGATTCGGTCCCAGCCGATCCTGAATAAATGCGCTCACACGTCGCTCGGCATAAACCGCGTAGGAAACCATCGGCAGAATCACCACGAAGAGAATCCCGACAATTTTCAGCAGCGATGTGACGATGAAAAAAGAATCCATATTGATCCTGCAGGCCTAGTGTGTTCTAACAGTTGCAGCTTTACGGGCCTCATGGACCTGTTGCCGCACGGCGCGGCGTCTTGCCTGCATCGCCACGGCTTGCTCGATTGCTTTTTCGTCGCTGGGATGGGTCGGCGGCAATTCTTTCATTCGCAGAATATGCACGCCGAGGTCGCCGATTTTGCTCAAGGTCAACCCGGCGAATCGCGGAATTGTTTCGCTGATCCGGCGAAAGACATCATCTATGGAGGAAAGGGAGTCGCCTCCGCCGACTGCCTGGAGCAAATCACGCAAGATTTCCCAATCATCGCGCGCATTCCCGGGTGGGCGCACCGCGCGATTCAATCGTTGCAACCGGCCTTTCCCGTTGATCATCGAGCCGTGTTTTTCGGCGAAACCGCACGCGGGCAGAACAACGGTCGCTTTTTGAGTAGCCTCGTGCGCCAAAATATTCATGACGATGAATACTGGGAGCTGAGCGAGTTGTTCGACGGGTATGCCCAGATGCATCGCGTTTTCTTTCAACATCACCAGCGCTTTGATTTGTCCGGATTTCACAGCTTCGGCAATCGCCATAAGTTTGGCCCCGGGTTCAGATTTCGATCTCAAAATCAAGCGCGCACCGTTTGTGTTCGGGTTGCGGTCTTTGCTCAACAGAATGTCATCGCCCGGCTCGCGCCGCGGGACGATATCGATCCACTGCACGCCTAACGACTTTGCCAGCTGCGACGCAAGCCAAAGCTCTTCGTTGGTCATGCGGCCAGAAGCGACGATGGCAATTTCGTTGCCGGTAAACTGTTTCAATTGCAGCGCTGCCTGTGCGACCGCTCCTGGCCAATCTGCGGCGATCAGCTTTCCGTCCGAACGAATTTGCGGTTCGAGCAAACGGTTTTCGGCTTCGAGAAATCTGAAGTTCAACCGTCCGTAATCGCACATCCAGCACGAGTTGACGTGATCGTTTTCGCGCGGCGTCTGACGGTAGATGACGTCTTCACGCGTGCCGATGATAGTGTTGCAGCCCGTCGCGCAACTGGTGCAGATGCTCTTCGTTTCTTTCAGGAACCAGACGCGCATTTTGAAGCGAAAATCAGTCGAAGTGAGCGCGCCCACCGGGCAGATATCGACGGTGTTGAGAGAGTAATTGTTCTCCAGGCGCTTGCCGGGATGCGCGGTCAGCACAGTATAACTGCCGCGATCGACAAACCCGAGGACGTCGTCGTGTGCGATTTCCTGGCAAAAACGGATGCAGCGCGAGCACAGGATGCAACGCTCGTCATCAAGTGTGACCCGCGGCCCGAGCACAACGTTCTTTGGTTTCTTGACTTTGTTCTCAAGGAAACGCGACGTGGAGCCGCCAAAATCTACGCTGAACTCCTGCAAACGACATTCGCCAGCCTGATCGCAAATCGGGCAATCGAGCGGATGATTGATAAGAAGGAATTCCATTACACCGCGCTGACATTCCTTCACCAGCTGCGAGTTGGTGCGAACCGCCATGCCTTCGGAAATGTCCTGGGCGCAGGAAATCTGGGGACGCGGTATCCAGTTGATGATCGGTTTGTCGTCGGCGCCGAGCTCGGGTTTCCGATCGGGGCCGAGCCTCGGGAAGCCCATTTCGATCAGGCACATTCGGCAATTGCCCGGCGAGCTAAGCTTTTTGTGATAGCAATAGCGGGGCACGAATACACCAACCTGCGCGCACGCCTCGATCGCACGTGTCCCTTTGGGAAACTGATGCCACACGCCATCAATTTGGACGTTGAACATTGGCGTATTTGGCTCAGACATAATCAAATTGTTCCAGCGGCTCCGGCTTTTTCCCAGCCGGGATCACGCGCCATGGGAACCGTGGGAATCGATTCCTCCTCGATTAATTCTTCCGGCGTGTATTCAGGCGGCAGTGGCGGAGGAACTGGTTTCTGCGCGCGGGCGGCAAATTCTTCTGAAAATTTTTCGACAAAACTTTGCGTCGGCCACGCGCATGCTTCGCCAAACGCACAGATCGTCCGGCCAGCAATATTGTCGCCAATGGTCTTGAGCGTATGCGGATCTTCCACAACGCCGCCGCCGCGCAGCATGCGGTCGGTGATTTTCTGCATCCAAAGCGAGCCTTCCCTGCAGGGTGTGCATTGGCCGCAGCTTTCGTGCGCATAAAACTCGTTGATGTTGTTCAATACCCAAACCATGTCGCGAGAATCGTCCAGCACCATCACGCCGCCGGAACCAGCCATCGAACCAGCCGCTGCGAGCGAATCAAAATCCATCGGCACATCGTTGATCGATATTTCCTGTTCGATTACCGATCCGTCAGGTTGTTTCACCTTAAGCTTGAACCGCTCGTCGGCGCGCAAGACTTTCGCGGAACTCCCGCCCGGAATAACCGCCTTCAGTTTTCGGCCCGGTCTTAGGCCGCCAGCCATCTCGTAAATCAACTGGCCCATCGTTACCGCACCGACTTCGATCTCAAAATAGCCCGGGCGCTGGACGTCTCCGCTCACACAAAGAATGCGCGTGCCGGTATTGTTAGGCCGGCCGAGGCGCGCATATTCCGCGCCGCCCATGGCGATAATGTGTTTTATGTTGCAGAGCGTCTCGACGTTATTGACGATTGTCGGGCACATGTAGAGACCGAGAACCGCCGGGAAATACGGCGGTTTGATTCGCGGGTAACCGCGCTTACCCTCGAGCGATTCGATCAGGCCAGTTTCTTCCCCGCAAATGTAAGCGCCCGCGCCGCGGTGAATGTAAACCTCACAATCGAATCCGGAGCCGAGAATATTTTTGCCGAGGAAATTATGTTGCCGCGCTTCTTCTATGGCGCGTTCGAGGATTTTCGCGCCTTCCGGGAATTCGCCTCGTATATAGATGTAAGCCGTGCGCGCATTGAGCGCATAACACGAAATCAAGATTCCTTCTAGCAGCTGATGCGGATCTTCCTGCATGATGTAGCGATCCTTGAACGTGCCCGGCTCCGATTCATCGGCGTTGCAAATCAAATAGACCGGTCGCTTTTCGTCCGGTTTGATGAAGCTCCATTTCAGACCGCAGGAGAATCCGGCTCCGCCACGGCCGCGAAGGCCAGAGTTTTTGACTTTGTTGACGATGTCACGGCGCGACATGGTCAGCGCTTGCTTCAACTGCTCGTAACCGCCATCGCGCAAGTAACAATCGATGTCGGTTGTCCACTCCGCGCGTCCGATGTTTTTGTAAATCAACCGGTGTTCGAGAGGGTGAGGGGATGTTTGATGTTTGATGTTTGATGTTTGATTTCGGAGGATATCCCCAATCGAATTTGGATTGACTTGCTCATGTAGCTGCTCGCCAATCATGCATACTGGTGCGGTGCCGCAGCTTGCCAGGCATTCAACAAACTGGACGCTGTAGTTTCCATCTGCGCTAACCGTAATGGGATTGTGCATTCCATCGCCATCAGGCGGGCGCTGGATTTTAAGGGTCGCACACAAATTTTCCATCAGCTCAAAACCGCCGGCCATCGCGCAACTGAGTGTGCGGCAGACGCGAATGTGAGTTTTGCCAGCTGGCTCCTGGCGAAACATTGGATAAAAGGTGACCAGCTCAAAAATATTGATCGGTTGCAAGCCCAGCTTCTCAGCGATCCATGGCACGGCCTCGCCGCTGATGAAGCCGAAGTGTTCCTGCCACAAATGCAACAGCGGCATGGCCGCACTTCGCCGGTGATCGCTCGGATAGCGCGCGATCGCTTCATCCATTTTCCGTTCCATCTCTGCGGGAACAGCTATGCTCGTCGAGTCCACCGAAAGTGGCCGATTAATTGGATAACGTGCTGTCTTTAGACTGCACTTTATCGTCTTTGAAAACGATTGTGACCGTGTCTTTGCCCTGGCGATAGACGTAGGTCGTTTTTTTCATGATCACGAAATCGTCAGTGGTAAGAGAAGTGGGCGGGCCCAGGATCGATTCCACCTGTTTCTTCGACATGCCTTCCGTCACCTGATCTACGTTGGCCTTTGTGATTCTTTTGCTGGAACAGGAGAGGCAGAGCACGAGCATAAGCACGAGCACGAGACGCGCAGCCGAAAAAATGAGGAATGACGAATGACGAATGACAAAGGAATCACGAAGCCCGAATGACGCTATCCTGTGGGAAGGCTCTTTCGTCCTTTGGTCACTCGTCATTTTGATTTCCTTCGTCATTCGCTCATTCGACATTCGTCATTCCTCCATTCATCTGTCGCATTCGCCCATGACGAAGTCCAGACTACCGAGCACTGCCGGCACGTCGCTCACCATGCAGCCGGGAAGAAGCTCTGGCAGGATGCTGAGGTTCACGAACGATGGCGCGCGAATTTTCAACCGATACGGCACGCCGCCGCCTCTGCTGTTAATGTAAAAGCCAAGTTCGCCCTTTGGATTTTCGGCCGCGAAATAAACCTCCCCAGGCGGCGCGTCGAGTCCTTCCGTCACCACAATGAAATGATGAATTAACTCCTCCATTTTCGTCATCACCCGTGACTTGGGCGGCGTCATGTTTTTCCAATCCGCGACATTGATCGGTCCGTCGGGCAGCTTATCGATCGCTTGCCGCAAGATCCGCACGCTTTGGCGCATCTCCTCGATCCGCACCAGATAACGATCGTAACAGTCGCCCGTACTGCCGATCACAACATCGAAATCGTAATTGTCGTAATCGAGATACGGATGTTTGCGGCGCAAATCGTGTTCGATTCCGCTCCCGCGCAGAATTGGGCCGGATAGCGCATAAGCAATCGCACGATCTTTTGAGATAACGCCGACGTCCTTGGTTCGATCGACGAAAATTTTGTTCCGAGTCAGCAATTTGTCGCACTCATTCAGACTCGGCTCGAAATCGTCGAGGAAGTTTTTCAATTGCGGAATGAAACGCTCGGGCAAATCGCGGATTTGCCCGCCCACGCGTGTGTAGGAAGTCGTAAAACGCGCGCCAGTGAGGAGCTCGAAAAGATTATAGAGTTTTTCGCGCTCAGTGAACGTGTAAAGGAAGACCGTCATCGCGCCGAGATCGAGCGCCATCGAACCAAGTCCCAGAAGGTGCGAGGAAATGCGCGAGGTTTCGCAGCAAATGGTGCGAATCGCTTTTCCACGGGGCGGAATTTCCCAGCCCATCAATTTTTCTACCGCAAGCGCGTAGGCAACATTGTTCGAAAGCGGCGCGAGATAATCGAGCCGATCGGTGTATGGGACAAACTGGTTGTATTGCATGTTCTCGGCGATTTTCTCGTCGCCGCGATGCAGAAAACCAATGTCTGGAGTGGCCTTGGTGATGATCTCGCCGTCGAGTTCCAGCACGAGGCGCAATACGCCGTGCGTGGCGGGATGCGACGGCCCCATGTTGAGCACCATCTTCTCGCCGATGTCGTCGCTCTCACCACGCAACGCCGCATCGGCTGCGGCCACTCGCGTGACCGGGTCGGGCGATTCAATCTCGCGCACGGTAAATGGCATATGATTGGATTGATTTACGCTGGCGAGTGGAAGTTCGCGCGCAAGCGCAATCTCTGGGGAGCACAGGCTGCCAGCCTGTAGCAGTCGGCCGCTGTCCCGACTGCGCTCAACTACCCGCCCAAGGTTTTCGTTACATGTCCGCGGCAAGCTGCCGCGAACTACAGGCCAGCGGCCTGTGCTCTCCGGAAGCAGAATCCTGCTCGCGCTGCACACGGAACGCGATTAACTACAACTCGCTATGTCCAAAAAAATCGCACTGCTTTTTGCAGGACAGGGCGCGCAAAGCGTCGGTATGGGGCGCGATCTCGCCGAGCAGTTTCCTACCGCGGCGGAATTGTTTCAGCACGCGGACGAAATTCTCGAGCGGAAGTTAAGCCAAATCGCCTGGAACGGCCCGATCGAAGAATTGACGAAGACTTCGAATTGCCAGCCTGCACTTTTCGTTCACGGGCTGGCGTGCTTATCGGTCCTGCGCGAGCTGGCGGGCAATTTTCCGATCGGCGGCGCAGCGGGATTGTCTGTAGGAGAGATTACCGCCCACGCGGCGGCTGGCACTTTTGATTTTGCGAGCGGGCTAAAGCTTGTGCAGCGCCGCGGCGAATTAATGGATGAAGCTTGCGCTGCGACAAAGGGAGCAATGGCGGCGATGATCGGCGCGGATGAAAACGTCGTGCGCCAGCTCGCAGCGGATGAAGATGTCGATATTGCGAACATCAATGCGCCGGGCCAGATCGTCATCTCGGGTGAGCTGGCGAAAGTGGAAGCGGCAGTCGGCGTGGCCAGGGAACATGGGATTCGGCGCGCGACGCTGCTCAATGTCGCCGGCGCGTATCATTCGCGTTTGATGGAAACTGCCTATGAAAGGTTGGGGGCGGCACTTCAGCACGTTATGGTGCAGCCGCAGCGTTTTCCCGTGATTAGCAATGTGACCGGTCGAGAAGTTGAAACGCCGATTGAAATTCGCCGCACCTTGCAGGATCAGGTCACGGGAACGGTGCGATGGCTCGATTGCGTGGAGCGGCTAGCAGGACTTGGCTGCGATTTTTTCATCGAGCTTGGTCCAGGCGGTGTGCTGGCTGGTTTATTGCGGCGCACGCGCAAAGACGCAGACGTGATGTCGGTGAGCGACGCGGAGTCGGTGCGGAAGTGCGCTGAGAAAATTGCTCCGCAGGGTTAGTCTCGCTAGGAATCAAGGTCTAGATGGCGCTGGAATCTACAAGATCGACAAGCCGACGTGCATCCTCGCGCCGCGGATCGCTCGCGCAACGCGGTGCCGAGTACTGTGGCATGTCCGAGTCCGCGGAGTTCGTGGCGGCTGTGAGCCTTTTCGCGCTCATGATTGCGCTCAGGGTCGTGAACATGATGCAGTCGCGGTTCGACACCGATGAGTCGCAGCATATGCACGTGATCTGGGCTTGGGCGCGCGGCTTCATCCAGTACCGGGACGTTTTCGATAATCATATGCCGCTCTTCCAGATCATGTTCGCGCCGATTTTTGGACTGATTGGCGATCGGGCAACCATTCTTTATTGGATGCGCTTCATCCTGTTGCCGCTCTATTTTGTCGCGGCGTGGTCTACTTATCGAATTGCTGAATTACTTTTTTCTCGGCGTGCCGGAGTGTGGGCGGTGATTCTGACTGGCCTTTATCCGAAATATCATTTTATCTCATTCGAATTTCGGACTGACAACCTCTGGGCGCTACTCTGGCTCCTATGCATTACCACGCTGCTAGGCGGAGCGCTTATTGTACCTCGAGCGTTGATCGCTGGCCTTTTACTGGGGTTCTGCTTCGGCGTTTCGATGAAATCAATTCTGTTATTGCTGGCGCTTCTGGTCAGCGCGGTGATTGCGCTCCTCCTGGTGGGGAGAAAACAGTTGGGCCAATCGTGGCCACATCTCGCGCGTTGTACGGCGGCTTTTACCGCTGCGACGGCGGTCGTTCCTGGCGTAATTGCAGGTGCGTTCGCAGTTGCGGGCCTGTGGCGCGATTTTTGTTATTACAATTTTGGTCACAACTTACTGCCGCAGGCCGGCGTTAGAAATCATGCGCCTTGGTGGATCATCATTTTTCCAATCACATTTCCTTTAGTGATCTACGCTGCGCGGCTAATCGTTCGCGCGATTCCTGAGCCGGTGGTGGCATTTCGGCGGGCCTTCATTTTTCTGATCTGCGGTTTTTATGTAGCAGCTCTGTACAGCTTTTGGAACCCGCACAGCCGTCAGGATTATCTTCCACTTTATCCTCTCGCATTAGCTCTCCTGAGTGGAGCTTTACTTATTGTATCTTCTCACTGGGCGAAACATGACTTGCATGTCAGCCATTATCTGCGGCGGGTTCCTTTGCCCGCGTTTGTCGCTCTGGTAGATTTTTTTCTGGTAGTCATTATGCGGCCGTTTTGGATTAACACCGCCCAAATCGAGACAAACTTGCTCCGCGGTGTTTTAAGATTGACCGATCCCGGGGATTACGTTCTCGATTGCAAAGGCGAAACCATTTTTCGACAGCGCTGCTTTTGGCCGGTCACGGAATCCATCATGTTGGCGCGCCTTAATCGTGGACTTGTGGCCGATAACGCTGCCGAGCGAGCCATTGAGACTCAAACCTGCGTCGCGGTCATGAAGGGGCGAATGCCCCCTCAGGCGAGGCAATTTATCTGGCACAATTATATTCCCGTCGGCAACGATTTAAAGGTAGCGGGCAAGTTCTTGGGACCCTCTGCAACTGACAGCAGGCGGATGGACTTCGAAGTTGTGATCCCGGCGCTTTACAAGATTATTGCGCGCGATGGCCCCGTTAAAGGAATGCTGGATGGAACGCCATATGATCCTGCAGGCGCGGGACGGTTTCTTGCCCCGGGCAGACACACTTTTGTGCAAACGTCATTGAGAACACAACTCGTTGCGCTCTGGGCCCAGGCAGTGGATCGGAATTTTCTTCCCGAGAAATACTCCCAGCCGCAGCTATAGCGATAGGAGTTCTGGCATTGCGTTTGCCTGCGCTTCTGCTAGAGACTTAGCCGTGCTGGTTCCAGCTTTTACATCGGGTTCTCGCCTGTTGTTGTTCGCGCCGCATCCGGACGATGAATCGCTCGCATGCGGCATTCTTCTGCAACGAGCAGTTCGAGCCGGTGCAGCGGTGCGTGTCGTCTATGTTACAGACGGCGACGATAATCCCTGGCCGCAACGCGTGCTCGAACGCAAGTGGCACCTGAACGCAACCGACCGCAAGCGCTGGGGAAGGTTGCGTCGTACAGAAGCGCTGGCGGCATTGCGTGTTCTCGGCGCGAACGGTTCGGCCGCGCATTTTCTGGCCTTACCCGATCAAAAATTGACCGCCATGTTAGTGTCCGGCTCCGAAAGTCTTCGCGAGCCCAGATCCTTCAGGGGTTGTCAATCTGCGATTGAGCGCTTTGCGGCAATCATTGCTGATTGGCGGCCGACGGACCTGCTGGTCCCGTCGATTTCTGATACGCATCCCGACCATAGCGCTCTCGCGATAATGCTTCGGCTGGCCTTGAGCGAATCTTTTTCGGACCCGATGGCGACAGGACAAATGGCTGTTTGGAGTTATGTCGTTCACGGTGGGAGCCTCGCGTTCTTTGATCGTGCAGCAACGATCTGTCAATCCTACAGCGAAGGAGCAACCAAGCTTCGGGCGATTCGTTGCCACAAAACGCAGCTCAAATTATCGCGGAAACGATTTCTCGCATATGCCGGCCGGCCGGAGCGTCTGGTCAAACTTGGCGTGCGCGATGAGATTATCGCCGATGGCCCGATTACTTCAGTTTTCAGGTTGCCTCATTTGCTTCGTGTAGCGCTGCGGCTCTCCCCCAAAGCCATGCGTATGTCGGAACCGGCACTTTTTGTTTTGGGACGCGACGAAGCCGGTGCGTTGCGTTGTGTGACGATGCGCGTGCCCGCTAGATCTTCAGGCGTTGAAATGCTGGACTCGGCCTCACTGAATTACGTGGCTGGGGCACAATATTGCGGGAACGCTTTCGCTGGCCAACTCCACATTCCGCGCTGCATTTTTTCATCTGCTTCTGCCATTTTTGTTAAACTAGAACGCCGCTCGTGGTTTTTTGATGAAGCGGGCTGGGTAGAAATCCCGCCCGCAGAATCGCAGCCGATTCCTGAGCAGCAACGCGATGAGGTAGAAGCTGGCCTGGTGACTATTCGTTAGGCGATTCCGGTAGGGTCGGCGCGCTGCGCCGACCGGACGCCGCGGCGCGGCGTCCCTGCCACGTAAGCGGGCGACCGCCGATTCATTGCGACATGGTTGCGGAGGAGAATCATTGCCGTAGCCTCAAGGGATGAATCTTTCACAGCGCATTGATTCCGATTTGAAAGAAGCCATGCGCGCCAGGGACACCACGAAGCTTGGCGTCTTGCGCATGCTCAAATCAGCTTTGAAGTACGCTGCGATTGCAAAATCAGGACCAGAAGCCGAACTGACTGACGCCGAAGCCGCGCAGGTCATTCGCAAGCAAGTCAAGCAACGCCAGGATTCGATCGAGAGTTTCGAAAAAGGCGGACGCGCCGAACTGGCCAGCAAAGAGAAAGAAGAGTTGTCGATTTTGAATGCGTATTTGCCGCAGGCGATGACAGGCGATGAGTTGGCCAGGGTGGTGCGCGAAACGATTGCGGAAGTCGGCGCCACGTCAAAGGCACAGATGGGCGCCGTGATGAAAGCGTTGCAGGCGAAAGTCGCCGGTCGCGCGGACGGCAAGACGCTGAGCACTGAGGTGCAAAAACAACTACAGTGAGGAAAACGTCGAACGCCGAACACCGAACACCCAACACCGAATTATTCCGATTCGGATTTAAGATTGGGCGTTGGGCGTTGGGCGTTTCTTTTTTCGCTCATGCTAATAGCCATCATTGTCGCAGCCGGTGACAGCCGCCGCATGGGCTTCGATAAACTGTTTGCGGCGATTGCCGGCAAAACAGTGATCGCGCACACGCTAAGCGCATTTGAGCGCGCCAACTCTGTCGATGGAATTGTTGTCGTCGCGCGCAAAGATCGACACGATGAAATCAAAACGATCGTGTGCGATGAAAATTTCAAAAAAGTTGGTTCGATCATTGTCGGCGGAAAGCGCCGTCAGGACTCGGTGCGCGCCGGGCTGGATCATCTGGAATCCGCTGCACGATATGTCGCCGTGCACGACGCCGCGCGGCCGCTGGTTACTCCGGAGCAGATCGAACGCTTGTTCCAGCAGTGTCAGATCCATGGTGCTGCCTCTCTGGCTGAGCCGATCAACGACACATTGAAACGCGCAGATGCCGATCTTGTTGTCACAGGCTCGATGGATCGCCAGGAACTTTACGCCATGCAAACGCCACAAATGTTTGAGCGCGCGTTGATCGACGAAGCCTACCGCGCTGTTTACGCGGAAAACATTTTGGTGACCGATGAGGTCTCAGCACTTGAGCGACTCGGTCGAAAGATCACGCTCGTTCTCAACGATGATTTCAATTTCAAGATCACTTATCCACGCGACTTGCCGCTGGCAGAGTTTGTTCTGGCGCAACGGAGAAAATCTGTCGCGAATTGAGCGCTGCCGGGCCGTCAGCGTCCAATTGCCAGTCGCTCGGCGAGGGGCTGCGGCAGACCGGCTTTCGCAATCTTCTTTTGCGCCGTCGCCAGATCGTATTTTACCCTCAACAGTTCGACCAGATTGCTTTCAACATCATAAATGCAGTACGCCGCGCGCCAGTTCCCGTCGCGTGGTTGGCCCACGCTGCCGGCGTTGATGAAATATTTCCTGCCAGGCTCGATGCGAATGTGTTCTTTCCTTTCCTGCCGCACGCCGCTCTGGCCCCGAATAAAAACCATGGGCACATGGGTGTGGCCAAAAAAACAGACGGCCGTGCGCTGGTAGGTGAAACTCGCGACGGCGTCGAGAGTGTTAAAAACGTAGCCCCATTGCCCGGGCGTATCGAGTGTGGCGTGCACGATTGTAAAATCGTGCAGCTGCTTTTGTAACGGCAGGCTGCGCAACCATTCCTTGTCCTGATCTGTCAAATTGTCCCGGGTCCACTCGATGGCGCGCTCGGCTAATTCATTGAAACGTTCCGAGGACGCAGATAGCGTCGCTTCCTCGTCGTGATTGCCTTTTACCACGGGGCAATCCAGTTCACGTACACGTTCGATGCATTCGCGCGGATTGGCGTTATAGCCGACCACGTCGCCCAGGCACACAAAGTGCGTGCATCTGCGTTCGCGCGCGTCTGCCAGTACAGCTTCGAGCGCTTCGAGGTTGGCGTGGATGTCACTGAAAATTGCGAAGCGCATTACAAGACGGACTTAGGAGTTAAAGGGTTAGAATGTTACAATGGACGCGCCTTCGCGCATCAACCATTTAACAGTCGCACCGATCTAACGATTCAACGATTTAGCTCTTTACGATCACTTTTGCTTATCGGGAATTCGTTGTTCTGGTGGGATTCCAAGTTTGTCTTCGAGGAACTTCAGCCGTTTGATCAAAGTGGGGAGTCGTTCCTTCTCTCCTTCGTCGTACAGGCTGCGCAGACGCTGATACGCTTCGCGCTCGCGTCCCTCGCAGTAAGAAAGCTCGTAGGCCGAGAAACGCCTGTCCCACGGCGCGGCTTCCGGCAGGTCCGCTGCCTTCGCATAATATTCGGAGGCGCGCTCGTGGTCTTTGTATTTTTCCTTGTAGAGCCGGGCAAGCGCTTCGTAGAGCTCAGGACGATCCGGATTATTTTTTATTCCGCGTTCGAGGAAATCTTTGCCCAGCGCAAAATATTCACGCTGCGCTTTGACCCGCAGCGCAAGGCGCGGCTGCTTTTGGTCATTTAGCGCGGCCAGGCTCGCGTTCCAGGCCATGTGCCAGGCCGCCGTGTCCCAAAACAGGAGCACCCGCGGTTGAAGCGTCGTTATTTGCCGGAACAATAACAACATTCGGCCCCATTCTGTGTTTTCCCATGCCGAGTACGCCTGGATAAAAAGGGCGTCGGCGACCATCGCCCGAAACCCGCTCAGGGCCGCGATGAATCCGAGTTGCCCGATTTTCTCGCGCAGATCGAGATTGAATTCGACGCCTTGAAAATGTTCCTGTCGATTAAGCGCCGTCAGATTGTGTTCTACCGGCAATTTGAGCACCCCGACCACGACCAGCACTGCCAGAGCGACAAGGCCTCGCATCATAATTCTTTGCCGTAAAACACGAACGCGGCTAACAGCGTGTAGATTATCGTGTAAAAAACGCCGAGCACGGCAGTTTTAGTGAAAAGCGCCAGAGAAATGGCGGTTCCAGCGACGATGTCGTCCACCAGGTTGAAAGCCTGCAAGTCGGGGAAAAGCAGCGCCACCACCGCGAGAAAGGTTCGAGCGAGCAGTCCGCTGCTATGTTCCTGCAGCCAATATTCCCGGGCAGTGGCTTCCAAATGTCCGATAAAATAAATGAACGCCATCACCACAATGGTGAAAATGTTTGAAGTGGCGAATGTGGAAACAAACAGGGTAAGCGCCGCGAGCAGGCACGCTTTGAGATAAATGATGATGATTCCGGGAAGGATATTGATATTAAAAGCGGTGGACCGTACGAGGCGCAGAGCTTCAGCGATTTGATCCGGAGGCGCTCCGGACATTTGCGTCGCTGTCGCGCGCAGCACGGCCTGTTCGCGCATATACAGCACAAGCACAAACGCTGCGGCCATCACCACGATGCTGATCGCGAGCAATAAAAGCACGCCGGCAATCTTGCCCAACACGTATTCGAAGCGCGGCACAGGCTTGGCGAGAATGGTATAGACGGTGCGGTCTTCCATATCCTGTGGAAGCAACCGCGCAGTGGCAACGATTGCCAGCAGCGAAGTAAAAATTGAGATCGCGCCGAGCGAAACATCTTTCAGGATTTGGAATTCCTGCTGAAACGAGAACTGCGCCATGAAGATTGAGCTGCCAATCAAAACAAGCGCGAAGACCAGCAGCACATAAAAGACTTTCAGGCGTGTCAGCTCGGTGACGGTGTTGGTCGTAATCGCGTAAATGCGCGACAGAGAAAAAGCTCGGTACCGCTTTGCGGACGTTGAAGCGTTGCCCCGAAAGTTTTCGGGGCCAGGGAAGGGTTGAAGCGTTGATGCGTCTGTCATTTTTGCTTGGTCATTTCTTCGTCATTCTTGGCTGTCGCCTCGAGGAACAATCTCTCCAGTGTGGTGGTCGATTTGCGCCGCTCAATCAGTTTCGCCCTTGAGCGGTTAACGACCGATTCGATTTCCCGGACCAGCTCATCGGAAGCATCGGCGATTACAAACTCGGTTTGATTTTCGATCGCGATCAGTTCGTGCAAATGCCCCTCGCGCACCAGCACGCCGTCGGCAAGAATGCCCACGCGGTCGCAAATCTCCTGCGCTTGCGCGAGCAAATGCGAAGAAAGCAGCACGGTGATTCCGCGGTGCTTTAGGTCGAAGATCAAATCGCGAATGTCTCGCGAGCCTGCCGGATCGACACCAGCCGTCGGCTCATCCAGCACTACCAGCCTTGGATCATGGATCAATGCTTGCGCAAGCCCGATGCGTTGCAACATCCCCTTGGAATAAGTTCCCAGCCGGCGATTGCGCGCTTTGTTGAGCCCGACCAAGTCGAGCAATTCGTTCACGCGGTTCCTTAGTTTTGCGCCTCGCAGTCCGCAAAGGCGCCCAAAAAAACGCAGCGTTTCCTTGCCAGTTAGAAACTTCTGGAAGTACGGATTCTCTGGCAGAAAGCCGACCGCGTCCCGGCTTTGTACAAGACGACTATCCCGTCCGAAGATTTCGGTGCGGCCGCGTGTCGGAGATACGAGGCCGAGAATAATTTTCAGTGTGGTACTTTTACCGGAACCATTCGGCCCCAGTAGCCCGTACACCTCGCCCGGCTCGATGCGAAGGTTGAGGTCCTTCACCGCGACAACCCTGCGAGTGGGATGAAACGGAACGGAAAAAATTTTGGTTAGGCCATGAACGGCTACTGCCGGATTAGTCATAGCGAATCTCAAAGCCGCGAGCAGTGACTAGTGTGTTCAACTTGTTTTCGGTTTGCCTGTGAATCAGCGAGTGGAGTTCGCCTTGCGCGACTCGATCGAGGAAAGCGCGCACTTCGTTTTCCTCTCCCGTAACTTGAAGTTCTACGCGGCCATCAGGCAGATTACGGATCCACCCGTTTACGTCGAAGCCTTTGGCCACGTCGCGCACCGACCAGCGAAATCCAACCCCTTGGACGTGGCCCTCGTAAAATACCTGAAGGGAAGTCATGACCCGCCTCAAAATATTGGAAATACTGGATACTTGATGCTCGATGCTAGATGGCAGGGCCCGCGCACGCGAAAATCCTATCCAGCATCGAGAATCGCGCATCGTCTATTTGTATGAATAGACGAGACAGAAACTGCCTCCATCGCCTTCAATCAGATCGACCGACACAAAGTACTGCCCGCTGTTCGCCGGTGAAAATCCGGCCGCCGCTTTTTCTCCGTTATTGTAGCTTTCCGTCGTCACTTGCTTTCCGCTCTCATCATAGACGCTGACGGCAATTTTCGCCGCTTCGGCAGTCGCAGCAGAAAACCAATACTGGTTTCCCGCGTAAAGATTTACCGCTACCAGGGTGCGCTCGTGCGGCTTGAGGACTCCGCACCAGTGTCCATCTCGAATCTTGAAACCATCGTTTGAAAAAGCTCCGGCAACGTCGAGCGCATCTTTACGCGCGCGCACCTCGGCATCTGTTTCCGCGCGCAGGGCAACGGTGGCAGCCAGCACAAGGATTGAGAGAAAAATCGGCAGCCAGCGTTTCATTTCGGCAGTTCTTTGCTCTCTATTTCCGTCATCACCTTGCCAACCGCTTCGTTGACTTTCCGCACCTCATCTAGAGCGGGTGTCTTTGCTGCTGGAAATGAAACGAGCTTCTCAATTCCGTTTAGCTGCTCGCTCACATCTTTAACCAGAGGTTCCTGGCGTAATTCGGGTGAAATTTCATTTATTTTTGACTGCATGAAATGAACCAGCGCTGGCTGCCGCAGGACTTTTGCGCTGCGCTCATCATAGTTCTGCATGATTGCTGCTGTGACCACTTGGGTTCCGCGAATCCAGCCGCCAAGAGTGACAAGGATTACCAAGTCCTGGTCCGCATGCGATTGCATTGAGGATTTAACTTCGTCTTGCGTCGCTTCCAGTTCTTCCTGGAGCGTGTCCCACTCGTTGTTGTCGGCGAATTCGTTGATGCTCTTGCCGCGGCTAAGCAGGTGCTCGCTAACTCCGAGTGCCTTCGCGAGCTTGATGATGTCTGATCCGATGTTTTTGACCTGCTGACTGTCCTTTGCTTCGACCGCCATAAAGCCATCGGCGATCAAACCGCCCAGGTTCAGAGCGATCTGCGCGCGATTGCGGTAAGTTACCGGCATTGGCCCGCGATACTGACCCGACCAGTCGGTTTTCTCCGATTTTCCAAGCGCGGCGAAAAGTTCGCCCGGTGTCGGGATACTGATCGAGTCGCTTCTGACCGCTTTTGCAAGTTGATCTGCCGGAAGTCGCCCAGTGTCCGTGGCGCCGGCCGCTGCGAAAACGACCGCCGCCAATGCAAGCACGCCCAGTTTGGCCAAACGAATCATCGCCCATGATTATGCGTGCCTGCGTTAAATTGCCAACGGGAATCTCTGGGGCGCAATTGAGGAAGAACTTAGTGACAAAGCTCTGTACGGCGCTACACTGCGCGAAAGTGGATCACCCTTACGGCGATTTCCCTGCGCGTCGCGAAGCCAGCGTCTGGAGGCGATTAAACCGGATTCTTCTCGTTCTGCTCATCATAGCGATCTGGCTGGTGATCGTGAGCTTGTTTGTTCCGCCATATAAAAAACTGATGCAGAGCCGGGTGGAAGTCGACAAGCTGCAGCAACTGGTGAACGAACAGCAAAGTTCGCTCGCGCGTCAGACCCGCGAGGTCAATCTGCTCAAGACGGACGTGACTTATCTGGAAACGATTGCGCGCGATCGTCTTGATCTGATGAAGGAAGGCGAAACAATTTTTCGCCTTGAGACAGCGCGAGGCAAACCGAAGCCGGGCGATTCCGCGCGCAGGTAACGCACGCCCAGATCAGACACGCGGTCCCGCTTCAACACCTTTGCGCTTCGCAGTGAGTTCAAGTATCTTTTGCCATGCCAACGGAAATCTCCATCCCGGATGCTGAGGATTTGAAATCGCGTGTCCGCGAACTGCGGAGGTTTCTTTGACGTCGAAAAGCTCCAAAAAGATTTAGCCGCAATTGAAGGGCGCATGGCCGCGTCCGATTTCTGGTCGAACCGGGAGCGCGCTCAGGTGGACGTCGAGGAAGTTTCGCGACTCCGCTCACTCATTAATCCGTTTCAAGAGCTGGAACGCGAAATCGAAGATTTCAGCGCGTTGCAGCAACTGGCTGCGGAAGAAAACGACCCGACGGGCCGCGCGCACGCAGAGAAAGAAGTCGCAACTGAACATGACCGCCTGATTCACAAGTTGGAGGAATTCGAGCTGCGCCAGTTTCTTTTCGGTGAGAACGATCCCGCGAATGCGTTTCTCACCATTCACTCCGGCGCGGGCGGCACGGAGTCCTGCGACTGGGCCGACATGTTACTGCGAATGTATCAGCGCTGGATCGAGCGGAGCGGTTTCAAATCGCAGACGGTGGACATTCAACAGGGCGAAGAAGTCGGTATTAAATCGGTGACCATGCTGGTGACCGGTGAGAATGCCTACGGATATCTACAGACCGAACGCGGCGTGCATCGGCTAGTGCGTATCTCACCGTTCGACGCAAACAAACGGCGGCACACTTCCTTCGCGAGCGTGGATGTTGTCCCGGAAATTGCCGATACCGCCCCGATTGAAGTCAACCCCGCCGATTTGGAAATCGACACCTTTCGCAGCGGCGGCAAAGGCGGGCAGAACGTGAACAAGGTCGAGACTGCGGTGCGGATTCTGCACAAGCCCAGCGGAATTGTGGTGGCCTGCCAGGCCGAGCGCAGCCAGGGACGCAATCGCGAGCTGGCGATAAAAATGCTGAAAGCAAAACTTTACCAGCTCGCGGAAGACAAGAAGCGTGCTGAGATGGAGCGCCAATACGGAGAAAAAGGCGAGATCGCCTGGGGAAACCAAATTCGCTCCTACGTGTTTCAGCCGTATCAAATGGTGAAAGACCACCGCACCGGCGCGGAAACAAGCAATGTGCAGGATGTGATGGACGGCGATATTGACATGTTCATCCAGGCGAAATTGCGCGGAGAGAAAGCAAGTAAAGGCGAGGAGAGCGATACTGAAGCATAATTGCGCTTGAGCTTTTCGTTGTCATTCCGAGCGGAGTCGAGGAATCTCTTGATTTGGTTCTGCGGTGCGTGCCAGATCGATAATTAGAGATGTCTCTAGCCTTCACGTAACGTTACGGCTTGGCAGGCGACTTCGCTCGACATGACAAGGATGTGGTAGGGACGCCGCGGCGCGGCGTCCGACTGGCGCGGCGCGGCGTCCCTACCGCACACGCCGTAGTCCAAAACGCGCATCGAATTCGCCGCCGTTGTGCGCGCGACAGCAGGCGAGGCATGCGACGGCACGGCGTACGCGGCGGACGCGCGGAAATTCCTGCCGGCAATTTGGACATCGATAAATGAAACGCGCCACGTATCGTCTTGCCGGAAACGGGAGATTATGACAGCGCTTTTCTCCTTTGATTCCAAAATCGCGACACGCCTGTTGCCACTCCTCACCATGCGGGAGTATCCGTTGCCGTCCGGCCCGAAATTGAGCGAGAACATGGGCCAGTTCATGCCGCAGAGTGCGATCGATTTCTGGCGGATGCTCACGCAGTTGTGGATTTAGCGAAATGAGTTTTTGGCGATAATCAGCGCGGCCAGCGCATGTTTTGAGCCGTGAATTCCACTCGACTCGAAGTTGCGCCGCGATCCGGGCTGCGCCATTGGCGCGCAAAAGGTCGCGTGCTTGTCTCTCTAAATCAGGATCAAGTCCTTGGAATTGTAGGGCAAGCGCGTCGCTTGTCGGCTCGGATCTCGGCAGGCGAAGCGCCTGCCCTACAAGCACAAATTCCAGTTGCCTAAGCAACGGCATACGCGCTCTTTCGCGTCTGCAAACGTTCGACAATTTTCCGCACGGCGTCACCGGTTGCTTTGATCTCGTCCGCGGTCGTCCATTTGCCTAACGAGAAACGAACCGCCGAGCGCGCTCTCTCGATCGGAAAACCCATCGCCAGCAAAACATGCGACGCCACTACTGAGCCCACCATGCAAGCGGAGCCGCTGGACGCGCACGCGCCCTCCAAATCAAGCGCGATGAGAAGCGTCTCCGAATCGAGCCCGAGCAAGCTCACATTCAAAGTGTTCGCTAGGCGCGGCGCATTCGCGCCGTTTTCCCTTGCTTCTGAAACACTCTTTGAAATCCGTCTCCAGAGTTGATCGCGCAGTCGCCCTTCGCGCTCTTGCTCTTTCTCGCGATAGTGCAACGTCCACTCGGCAGCCGCTGCCATCCCCGCAATAGCAGCAACGTTTTCTGTCCCGGGGCGTCGCTCGTTCTCGTGCGCGCCGCCGAACATGATCGGTTGGATTGATAAGCCGCCCCGTAAAAAAAGAAATCCCGCCCCTTTCGGTCCATAAAATTTATGCGCAGCGAAACTGGCGGCATCAACCAGTGAGAGATCCGTCTCGATTTTTCCAAACGATTGCACCATGTCGCTGTGCAACAACACTCCGCTGTCGCGGCAAATTTCAGAAATTTCGCGCATCGGCTGAATCAGGCCTGTTTCATTATTTGCCGCCATGATCGACACCATCCGCGTCTCGGGTCGGATCGATTTCGCGAGCTGGTCAATATCGACAATTCCGTCAGGCGAGACATTGAGCCATGTTACTTCGACACTTTCATGTTTTTCCAAATGCTCGACGGCGTTGAGCACTGCGTGATGTTCGGTTTTAGCCGAAATGATGTGACCACCGCGGGACGATAGCTGTCGCGCGAGACCGAGCACAGCCAGATTGCATGATTCAGTTCCGCCGCTGGTGAAAATGATTTCGTGCGGTTTGACTCGGAGAAGTGCGGCGAGGTTGTCTCGCGCATTGTCGATGGCCGCGCGCGCGTCGCGACCTGCGCCGTGCACGCTCGACGGATTGCCAAAGTTCCGGCCGAGTAAAGGCAACATTGCTTCACGCGCTGCGTCGCACAGCGGAGTCGTCGCGTTGTAGTCGAGGTAAATCATTCGGCGAACTCTTCGCGCGTGCTGGCTGGGCGCTTTTTGCGCTTAGGCACGATGCGCAGTTGTTTCTCTTCGTAATATACCAGCGAATCGGGCGGCACGCTTTGCACGAGAAAAACGTTGCCGCCGATGGTCGATCTTGCGCCGATCACGGTTTCGCCGCCCAGAATCGTTGACCCGGGGTAAATCGTCACGTCGTCTTCGACGGTGGGATGACGTTTTCCACCTTTTTTGATTTTGCCATGCTCGTCTTTTTGGAAACTGCGCGCACCGAGCGTGACCGCGTGATAAAGCTTCACGCGCGCGCCGATCTCCGTCGTCTCACCGATGACTACGCCGGTACCGTGGTCGATGAAAAAGTTTGGGCCGATTTGCGCGCCTGGGTGGATGTCGATCCCGGTGCGGCTGTGCGCCCATTCGGTCATGATCCGTGGGATCAACGGGACTTTGTCATAAAGGAGATGGGCCATTCGATAAATGGCGACCGTTTCCAGCGCGGGGTAAGCGAGAATGATTTCCTCGTAGCTTCTCGCAGCCGGGTCGCCTTCGTAAGCGGCGTCGATGTCCGTCCAAAGCAGTCGGCGCACCGATGGCAGCTGCTTCAAAAAATCGCTTAAGACCTCTTCGGCTTTTGCTTCGGTTACGTCAGCGGGCGGGATTTTGCCAAGGCTTCTGCAGATTTCTTTTTTCAACCGCGCGTGCAAATGCCGGACGCGAATGCGCGTAGTGTCGGCCAGGTCTTCGGAGCTCACCAGTGCTTCGCTGCGGAAACCGGGGAACATCAAGCTCATCAATTCGGTGCAGGCTGCCTCGATGGCGAGACGCGAAGGCAGCGTGGCGGCGGCGTCCAGATAATTTATGCCTCCGGTTTCGCCATAGGTCTGGAGCAATTCCTCAACTGCGTCGCGATTCGTCGAAGCCATCGCGGGAAATATGCGCCCGGATGCCAGTGAACAAAAGTGAAACTGCGGAGATGACGGACGCCGTTGAAACGGCTTCTCACTGTGCGGCAGCGCGATCGCCGGCGTGTAGCACTAAAGGCGCTGTCTCACGTCCTAGCCTGGGGCATCGCCAGAATGATGACCAAATGGGGAGCAGAAGTGAATCGCGCTTTCAGCGCTCGTAGTGTTTTAGTGTTATGAATCCTGGGCCGCTTCCCAGATTGGCGACGAATGCTGCGCCTTTGGCGCGAAGCACATGCGAAGGCCGGTGTCAGTGAGAAGAATCTCACGCGTCGCGCGCATTCAACCATTGAAGGGCGAAACGGGCGACTTCGCGCGAGTTCTTCAGATCAAGTTTGTCTTTGATGTGCGCCCGATGGGTTTCCACCGTCTTGGGACTGAGATGCAACAGCTTAGCGATCTGGCGCACTTCGTTGCCTTTGCCGATCAGTTCCAGAATTTCAAGTTCGCGGTCGCTCAGTCTCTCGACGGCGTCAATTTCTCCTTCGGCCTGGCGATGCGCAAAGTTCGTGATCACCTGCGCAGCCATGGCCGGGCTAAGATAAGGACGTCCATTAAAAACTTCGTTAATTGCCTGGATCACATTGGCCATAGCCTCATGTTTCATCACGTAGCCGTCCGCTCCGGCACGCAGCGCGCGCAGGGCGTAGAGCGATTCATCGTGCATCGAGAGGACCAGAATCGGTAGCCTCTGAAATTCCGCACGGATGTTTTTGATTAGCTCAATGCCGTTGGCGCCCGGTAAACTGAGATCAACAATCGCAAGATCGGGAACTAGTTTGCGAATCACGTCCATCGCTTCCGAGGCATTGCTGGCTTCGCCGCACACCGCGAAAGCGCCATCGGAATGAATCAATTGCTCGAGGCCTTTTCGAAACAACGGATGATCATCCACGATCACGATTCGTTTCGCATCCGGTGGATCGCATCGGGGATTCTTGTTGGTCGAATGCGCGGCTTTCACTTTCGCTGAGGCTGGGTTCGTTGGGAGATTATTCACGGTGAGCATCGATCTTCCCTCGGTCGCCTTTAACGATTCGCCGCTCGTTGGCCTATTAGATGCAGGAATTTTAAATTAATGTTGCCAGTGCTTTCGTGAGTTTCGAAGGGAGTCGCCTTGCTTCGGCGCTTTCTTTTTTCTGTGATTTGAGTGGCTGCGGCGCGTGGTTCGGCAAATAACAGGATACACGCGTGCCGCCGCGTTTTGGAGAGTCGATTTCCAAACGGCCACCGGTCAATTGGGCGCGGTAATTCATAATGTGAACACCCAGGCCGCGCTTCAATTCCGGCTCCTTGGGAACTCCAATGCCGTCGTCCGTTACACGCAAAACCATTCCCTCTCGCGACCGCTCCAGTTTGACGACAATTTCTCGCGCTTGAGCATGTTTGTTCGCGTTGATGACTGCTTCGCGCGCGATGCGATAGAGATGCGCAGCGGCCGCGTCGTCGTTGATATGAAATGACGGCTGGACTTCCAGCCGGCAGGGCGTGTTCCAGATTTCCCGGTCAACCAAGTCTTGCAACGCCATGACCAGCCCGGCCGAATCTATGTCGAGCCGGTGCAAGGCGCGGGAAAGATTGCGCGTGTCAGCTACAGCAGCATTGACTAACTCGGCGATTTTTTCGATGTCAGCTGCGTCGATGACCCGATGGTTCCTCAACCGCAACGCGACTGAGCGCGCCATGAACGCGACTGCGGTAAGATGCTGGCAAAGACCGTCATGCAGTTCCTGCCCCAGCCGCTGTTGCTCACGGTCGCTGACCGTGAGGATTTCTCCCTCCAAGCCCTTCCGCCGTTCGATCTCATTTTTCAATTCCGCGTTTGAAAGGTTTAATGCTTTTGTGCGTTGTCGCACCAGTTTTTCCAGTAATTGCTTCGATTGGAGCAACGCCGCTTCGGCTTTTTTGCGGGCCGTGACGTCCACGACCACGGCCACAACAGACTTGGGTTGGCCCGCCGCATCGCGCTCCGGCGCGTCGAAGACGTTCATCCAAACAATCGACCCATCCTTGCAAATATAGCGTTTCTCGATCTCCGTTGATTGGCCTTTCGTTGAAGCGCGCTCGAATGCATGCATCGTCTTTTCGACATCGTCGGGATACGTGATTTCGTAAACGGTTTTGTCGATCAGCTCTGATTCTAAATAGCCGAGCATCTTGCAGAACCTCCGATTTACGAATCGGATGCGCCCATCCAGATCGTACCATGCTATGCCAGCATTCGCTTGCTCCACAATCGCACGGAGGCGTTCTCGCGATTCAAGTAACGCTTCTTCCGCGCGTTTTTGCTCAGTGATATCAACGAGGGACCCAATCCAGCCGACAACCTCTCCCTTTTCGTTTTTGTCTGGCAAATAAACGCAATGCAAGAAATGCGGCCCGTTTAGGAACGGGATGTTTGCTTCATAAACGACGGTCTGGCCAGA
The DNA here is from genome assembly GCA_036499425.1 of Candidatus Udaeobacter sp. Taxonomy (GTDB): domain Bacteria; phylum Verrucomicrobiota; class Verrucomicrobiia; order Chthoniobacterales; family UBA10450; genus Udaeobacter. The sequence goes on from DASYDT010000032.1 coordinate 43,702, forward strand.
TAAGACGGATTCCACATGTGGACGGATCGCCGCGAGGCCCTTTTTGCCCATGATTTCAACGATCCGCTTGCCGGCGATCTGCTCCGGCATAATACCGAGCATTTCCGCATAGGCTTGACTTGCATAACGGTAACGCAGGTCGCGACTGCAACGAGTGAGCATAAACGGCGTTTTGGTGATGATGAGGTCGAGCTCAACTTGCTTGGCTCGCAGCGTCGATTCGGCTTTTTTCCGTTCAGTGACATCGGTGAAATAAAGATTGGTGTAGCCAGCCTCAAGAACCGGCGCGACCAGGGTTTGGTAGGTGCGATCGAGAAGCTTTAACTCCACAACGTCTCGGTCCCGAGTTGCGCCAATCTGCGCAATCTCCACCGGCGCGAAGTCACCGACTGACACGCCAAAGGCATCCAGCAGTTTTTGCGCAGTTGGATTTGCGAAACTGATTCGGCCGTCCTTCACTCGCATCACTGGCGCGGGACTTTCTGCCGGCAAACGGCTAATCAGCTCAAGCTCGTGTTCCGCGCGTTTGCGTTCGCGCAAATCAATGAGGGCAGTTTGATAAAGCCGCGCGCCGTTTTTTGATGTGGATGTGATCGGTGTGCTGGAAAGCTGCACGGGGATCAACTCGTCCTTTCTCGCTTTCAAACGCAACTCGGTTTCGACGCGCTGGTCGGACGTTCGGCAATAAAGCAGATGGCGCAGGAACAGATCCAAATCGGAAACGAAAAGGGCGAATGGCCTGCCGATCATCAAATCCCGCGGTAATTCCAAGAGTTCAGTCGCCGCCAGGTTCGCCTCCTCGATTCGCCCGGAGCGGTCGAAGCTTACGTAAGGAATCGGGGCAAAATCGTAAAGATCGACATATCGCCGGATGGCCGCTTCCAGCTCGTTTTTGGGCTCACGCAAAAAACCGGTAGGGCGCGCGCCGTTACTGCCACCCGCGCGAGCGCGATGCCCTAGCGGTTTGCGGGTTCTCCCACGCGCGGTCCTCGTTTTTTTCATTTCTGTTTCTTGTTGCCGCCGCCGCTCTCGATGTCCACGAGCGTGAGAACAGCGCCATCGATTTTGTTGTCGGTCGTGCGATAGGGGCGAATGCGGAGTGAGTAGCGGCGTCCCTCTTTATCGCGCACTTCGCGCTCGCGAACGCTGAGCGTGTCGATCACTTCGTGCAAAAGTTTGTCCAGCGCGGGAACGTCGATGTTCGGTTTTAGTTGGCTCAATGGCCGGCCCACGTCGCCGTCGGCGATGTTGAAGGCGCGGCGCGCGGTGGGCGTCGCGCGCCGGATCTTGAGCTTGTTGTCCACCATCACGATGGGAAGTTGCATGCTGCTCAGGAGATTGTTCAGGTCGTTGTTGACCTCCATCATCTCCAGATTCCGATTGCTCAATTCCTCGTTAAGGGTCGTCAGCTCTTCGTTGGTCGATTGCAGTTCCTCTTTTGCGGTCTCAAGTTCTTCATTGGTAGATTGCAATTCCTCATTGCTCGATTCGATCTCCTCGTTTGCCGATTTTAGCTCCTCGTTGCTCGATTCCTGTTCCTCAATGATTGTTTGAAGCGATTCTTTCGTAGCCGCCAATTCTTCGTGCAATTTGGCGACTTCGCCTCGCTTTCCACTCGCTTGGGCTGTCTTCGAACCTTTCGGTATTTTTTTCTCTAGCTCAGCCTCGGTGAACACAAGCAACAGCCATCGCTGCTCGGAAGCGGGCAATTTGAAGGGAACGGCATCGATATTTACTTCCCAGATTCTGTTGTCGTGTTTAACGATCACGTTCTCTTTGCGGACGCGCTGCTCCATTTTGAACGCGCGCTGAACGAGGGCGTGTAAGTCGGCCAGAATCCCGGGCCGTGCCATCTGGAAAAGATTCAAGGTGGCATGGCCAGCGCGATGTTCCAGATACGGCGCGGTTTGGCCACGGAACTGGCGAATCTGCATATTGCTGTCGATCACTACGCCGCACGGCGCGTAATTGCCGAGCAAAATCCGATCGGCGATTTGCTGCACTTGCGCGTTGAAATCTCCGCCTTCCAGCATGGGTGACAGCCGCGGCGCTGTCATAGTTTTCAAGGCCCGGCCCCCATAAGCAGGCAAATCCAGCTCCGGGCCTTGGCCCGTCATTTTTTTTGCGTAAACTTTGTTGGATTTGTCCACCAGCTCGAACAGTTCGCCGAAAATTCCGATGCTCTCCGACGAGCCAAGCATCAGATAGCCGCCCGGGTTGAGTGCGTAATGAAAAATGGGAAGGCAGCGTTTTTGCAACTGCGTTCCGAGATAAATCAGCACGTTGCGGCAACTGATAAGATCCAGATGGGAGAAGGGCGGATCGCCGAGAAGGTTTTGACGCGCGAACGTGCAAAGATCGCGCACGCCACGGTTGATCTGGTAAGTGCCATCGAGCTTCTTGAAAAAGCGCTGCAAGCGTTGTGGCGAAACTTCTTTCTCTATTGCGGAGGAATAAATTCCGAGCCGTGCGCGATTGATTGCGGACTCGCTCAAATCGGTGCCGAAAATTTGCACCGTTACGGCGGGCGCGTCTTCGCCGAGGGTTTCCAGAACGCAGATCGCAATGGAATAAACCTCTTCGCCGGTGGCACAGCCCGGCACCCAAATACGCAGCTCGCGTTTGGGCTTCTTCGTCTTTAACAACGCCGGCAAAAACTTTTTTCTGAGGACGTTGAACGCGCTGCGGTCCCGAAAGAAATGCGTCACATTGATGAGCAGATCGTCAAAGAGCGCCTCGATCTCGTCATGATTGTCGCGCAAAAGATGCGCGTAATGGCTGAGCCGATCGATGCGATGCAATGCCATGCGGCGTTGAATGCGGCGGTTCAAAGTGGATTGCTTGTATTCGCTGAAATCGACGCCGGTATGTTTTTTCAGCGCCAAAAAAATGCGATGTAGATCGTCAAGATTAACATGTTCCCGCGCGACCATTTCCGCGCTCTCGTCCGAGGCCTGCCGAATGTACGGGTGCCTTGCGATGCGCTGAATTTCGGTGGCGATTTCGCGCGGCGAAAGCGCGACATCGGCAAAGCCGGATCGGATCGCGCTATGCGGCATGGCAGAGTATTTCGCGCTTTCTTCGTCCTGCGCGAAAGTGAGACCGCCTGCGGCTTTGATGGCGCGCAATCCGGCCGTGCCGTCGCTGCCCATTCCGGAAAGCACCACGCCAATTGCGCGCGAGCCTTGCGCTTCAGCCAGCGATTCAAAAAAGTGATCGATACCGAGAGTCCATCGCTCGCCGCGCCGTATGAGCCGCAGCTCGCCATCTTTCACGATCACCTGTTTGTTAGGTGGCTGAACATACACAGTGTCTGGCTCTGCTTTGACCGTTCTGGTGACTTCGATCACTCGCATTTGCGTCTGTTTACCTAACAAACTCGGCAGCCGGCTGGCGTGATGCGGATCGAGATGTTGCACGATCACAAACGCCATCCCGGTCTTCGACGGCAGATGACGGAATAATTCCGTCGCTGCTTCGAATCCTCCGGCCGACCCGCCAATGCCAACGATGGGGAAACTTAAATTTTTCTTCAGGCGCTTTGAACGCGCTGTTCGCGCCGGGGTTTTAAGCTGCGCTGATTTTGTCCGACTCGGTTTTGCTCGGGAAGAGGATGCGTGCTTCTTCGATGTTCGCTTCGCGACCATATACGTTTTTATGTTAATTCCAGCTTCGCATTCACACAACCTTCGATTCTGTAGCGGCGCTCTCTGACAACTGAGGTGACGACGCTCAGACAACGCCGCTACAAAAGGCGCACGCTGATGACTGCGGACCGACATTCCGCGCGGTAACGGAAACGGTTCACCACCGGCGTGTTCCTTCCCGCGGACTAAAGCCGTTGGAGACGCGTCGCCTTAACCTCGGCGAGCTTCGCCTGGAGTCGCTCGTACTCTCGTTGCTGCCGCCGAGTTCGCGGTCCGTTGGCGATATTGCATACTTCGAGGGGATCCTCCACCAGATCGTACATCTCCCACTGACTTGGTTCGACATGATGCACGTCGTAGTACTCAGCCAGTTTGAATCGCTCCTCGCGGATGCTCACGATATGGTTCGGTGGCCTTGGATAGGGAGGCCTCTTCTGGCTTGACTGAAAATCTTCATATGTGAAAATAATGTAATCCTGGACTGGTAACGCCGAGGCATCGCGAACAAGACGCGAGTAATCAACTCCTTGCCACGCTGCGCGAGCCGAGTCCGAAGCGCCGAACAAGCTGGCGATTGTAGGGAGGAAATCTAGGTGAGAGACAAGCGCGTTTGATGTACGTGCGGCCGGGTAAGGCTGTGGGTTCGAGTACATGAGCGGGACGCGAATAGCTTCTTCGTAAAAGACGAAGTTCTTTTGACGAAGCCCATGGTGCGCCAGTCCCATCTCGCCGTGGTCCGCCGTGCGGATAATCAGCGTGTTATTCGTCAGGCCTGAGTTGTCGAGCGCATCGAGAACTTGGAGGAGGTAATTGTCTGACGATTTCATTAAGTTGCCGTAGAAGTTGAGGTAGTTGCGTTTCTTCTCCGGCGTATCAAGGACGCCTAAGGCTTGCGAAATCCTGAGGAACTCCTCTTGCGCGGTCGGCTTGGTGTCCAAATTTTCATGGACCGTATCCGGGATTTCGATGTCCCCTACGAGCCATGAATCGTCGTAACGGGGCAAGGGGATGTCCGCGTACGTTTTGGGGTAGAAAAGGACGTCGTGCGGATTAACGAGCGAGACGATGAGGAAAAATGGCTACTGATCGACTGCCACCGAGCTGAGGTAGGCTAGCACCCCCTCTTGGCCATCTTGATAGTCCCCGTCGGCGTTCATGAAACGGCCATCGTTGTTACCCACTGTCGACACAAAGGGTATGTTCGGTGCACCCACCGCCCTCCGGTGGATCTTGATTTGCGCCCGCATCCTGAGGGTCCCCGCGTGTAAAGCCATATTGCCCGACGTCCGATGGCACCCATGTTCCGCCTGGATCCGCCGGTTTGCTGCAATGCCACTTGCCTTTGTACACGACGTTGTACCGGGCAGCTGACATGACGGTAGCAATATTCGGCAAATCGAGAGGCAACTGGACCTGGGGATATGGAGGAGTCGGCATGTCCTGCTCGAGAGTGTATTTGACTCCGTGCTGGGCGAGGAAATAACCGCTCATCAAAGTCGAGCGTGCCGGCGAACACATGCAGGCGTCAGTGAACGCGCGCTCAAAGCTTAGACCATTTTGCTTCAGGCGAGTTAGGCCCGGGAGATTGTCCTGCTCCCAATTGTCCGGGAAGTGCTGGATCGCCCGTTCCTGTTCAGTGAGAAAGAGGACAACGTTTTTTCCCGCAAGCTGGTTGGAACTGCGCGCCTGCGCTTGGGCAAGTGACCGTGCCCCGAGCCTCAGCGCTGGAACGGACATCGCGAGAGTTTTGAGTACGGCTCTTCGAGTGAGTCGTCGGTGTCGGCGCATCATGACGACTCCAGTACCGAGCGAATTACCAACGACTTTCGCCCCTGTCAAGCTCAGCGTTGCGCCGACTGGACGCCGCAGCGCGGCGTCACTACCTAGGCGTTAATCGTAGCCATTCCGGTTGCGTGGGTTTCAAGTGCGGTACCGCCCGCTGAACCGCCGCCAAAGTGCCGTGCGGCGTAATAGGAGCCAATCACCAGTACTGCCGCAATCAACTGCGCAATGAGTGTTTCAACTGTCGGGAACACCGCAAACCAGAGACCCATCCACGGCGGAATGTAAGGCTTCAATGCGTCGATGGGTGTTGTGGAAATCCAATGTGCCAGCTGCATTTCCTGCGCTTGCTCGCCGACCATAACGAGCAACACAACTCCGAGGAGAATCCCGGTGGTGATTAACATTTTTCGGTACGGTAGCCGCTGCTGGAGAACGAAGGTAAGCACGGCCACCATTGCTGTCAGCACAATGCCCAGCAGCGCGCCTTTCAGCACCACCCCGCCGCCCAACCTCAGATTGTAGCTCTGCAAAAAAAGCACGACTTCAAAGCCTTCGCGATACAAGGAGGTGAATCCGAGTAGGATCAATCCCCACCACAGACGCGACTGCGAGATCTCAGCGGCGCGCGCATTTTCCAGCAGTGCTTTGCGTCGGCGATTATGGGCGCGAATCCAACCGCCCCAATAAATCTTATGGAAAAACCAATTCATGATCACGAGCAGAACAATCACGGCAAGCAGTCCTGTCGCTGCCTGAAGATCGAGCGCCGACATGTTGTCGCTAAGCGATCCGACAATTCGCACCGCGATACACCACGTGATCAAGGTCGCTACGAACGCCAGGCCTGCACCGAAAGCGACCGGGCGCCGATGCATGCGCTTCGGGCCAGTCATACTGGCGGTAATAGCGGCCAACACGAGAATGCATTCCAATCCTTCTCGAAACACCAGAACGCCGATGTCGAGAAACGCGACGGTCGGGCTGGTATTGGGGCGCGTCGGATCAGGCGCGCCGTGTGCGATAACTCCCTGCCACACCAGCATCGCGACCACAAAAAGCGCGGCTGCGACGGCACCGATGCGCAGAGCGAGCTTCATTTCGGCTAAGAACTTATCACAGAGACAACCTAACTGCTGTCGATCAGTTGCATTTTTTTAGCGGCTGCTTGCTAATGCGAACGACACGGCGATTCGTCATTCCATGGAGCCGAGGATTGCTGGCGTCTCGATTTGTCCGCGGTTCGGTTGTGATTTTGCGTCGATCGAGTAACTTCGGCGGTGCAACGTTTTCGGGCGTTTACGTTAATCGAGATTGCCCTGTCCATTTTCATCCTACTGTTGCTGCTTATGCTGGCGGTGCCCAGCTTGACTGGCGTCATCGCAAGCAGGCGACTGAAGCAATCCCTGGATGGGTTCAACAATCTCGTGCACCAGGCGCAGGAGCGAAGCGTGATGGAGCGCCGGCAGTACCTGATCGTTTGGAACAAGAGTGGTGTGCTATTGCGTCCGGAAGTTTTTGGAGAAGATGAGGAAGTGAAACCGACGGCACAGCTTCGTCTCAGCAAGGGAAATGTGCTGAAGCTGTGGTTGCCTGCAGCATTGGAGGAAAAACATCCATGGGAATGGATATTCTGGCCATCGGGAAACTGCGAACCGGCGACAGTTCAGTTCAGAGGCACCGCTGGTGTATGGACGGCGAGTTACTCGCCTCTCACGACGCAGGCCGAGGTCACGCAGTATGCAGCGAGATGAGCGACAGCGCAGTAATGAAGTAATGGAGAAGTGCAGTAACGGGATTTTCAACACTCCAGCACTCCAATACTCTAACATTCCAGTGATGCGCGTTATGCAAGCTCGATTCCGCAGAAGGTCCAAGGCGGCGTTCGCTCTGTACGAGGTCCTGCTCGGCGTGGCCATCTTTGCCATCGGCGTCATCGCGCTTGGACGCTCGGTCGAGAATTGTCTCAATGCCAGCACGATCAGCGAGGAGGAAAGTGCTGTGCGGCAGATTCTGTCCGATCGGATGGCGGTAATTCAGGCGGCGCCCGGCGCGCCGGACCCGGCGAAGGAGTTCAAGATCAACAGCAATTACGGCATGGTAAAGTTGATCCAGAAAAGTGCGCCTGCGGGCTTGACCGAAGAGGACAAGACGCTCCTGAGCGGCATTAATCTTGTCATGTTGACTGCCCAATGGCAGCACGCCGGTGTCCCGCAGTCGAAACGGATTCAGTTTTATGTTTATCGGTCCGAATAAAGCCAGAGTCATGCTCAGTGCGCGATGCGGGATCGTAACTGGTAGGGACGCCGCGCTGCGGCGTCCGGTCGGCGCGGCGCGCCGACCCTACCATCGCGGATTCACGTTGCTCGAGATTATGCTGGCAGTGACGATCCTGGGAATGATGTCGCTGGCGATTTATCGTTTTGTGCAATCGAACATGATCGCGCTGCAGCTCTCGTCGGCTACAGCTGCCGACGACGCGCAATACGACGGGTTGCGTGATCTGCTCACGGCCCAATGGCAAAGCCTGAGTCCCTTGCGTGCCAACATGATTGGAGAGCCGTTCAAGTTCGGCGATCGCGAACGCGACCAAATAAGATGGAGTTGTGGCGCTGGACCGGCACTGCTGACTCGCTATGCTACGGGTGACTTTTACGTGACGCTGCGGTTGCAACCGGAAAGCGAAAAAGGCAATACGCTGGATCTTGGTTTCTCACGAAAACCGCAAAAGGGTTCCGACGTTGGCGAGCCACAGGAGACTTGGATACCGCTGATCAAAAATGTGACCAGCCTCGAAATCAGCTATTTTGATCCGGGCGCGAATAATTGGTTGCCGCGTTGGCCGGGAGGTCGCCTGCCGTCGCTGATCAAGATTGCCGTGGGACGCACCGGTTCAGCTTTACCATGGGAAACAATTATTCCACTGAGACGAACACCATATTTTCAATGAAACGGCGTTCTCAAAAATTGAAATCGGATCGAGGTGCTGCGCTGCTGTTAGCGCTTTGGGCGCTATTCTTGCTCAGCGCGATGGTGATCACATGGGTACTCAGCATCAATTCGCGCCTCGTGGTTTCCAGTAATGCGAGCCGGGTTTTGGCCGCTGAAGCAGCGGCGTCTTCGGGCGCCGACGTTGCCTTATGCCGGGAGATCAAACCAAGCTCGCCAAACTTACACAGGCAAATGGGTGACGGAGGAAGTTACGACGTACAGATAACCGGGGAATGCGGTCGGCTGAATTTGAATTTCCTTGTCCAGGGAGAAGACCCGAACAAACTGCGAATTCTTCGCCAGTATCTCACTGCCAAAGGCATAGACTTAAACGACCTCGACGTCATGATGGATTCTCTGCTCGATTGGGTGTCGCAAAATAGAGGACTTCACCACCTCAACGCCTGTCCCGAGACCGACGATTATCATCCCCCTCACGCTGGTCAGCTGTTTTCTGTAGATGAACTCAAAAACGTCTGTGGCTGGGAGGAATTCACGTCCAAGCCTGGCTGGGAGCAGGATTTCACCGTCGCAGGCAACTGTGGTCCTATTGATCTCGCCTGGGCATCGCGCGACGTGTTGCGCGCGTTGCCGGGCATGGGAGACGATGGGGTTGATCGTTTCCTTCAGTTACGGCGCGGGCCAGACGGAATCGATGGAACAGATGATGATTTTCAATTCGTCGCAACCTCTGGAACATCGGTGCCGCCTGAGGCGCAAGCTGCGTTAGGTTTGAATCCACAGCAATTTCAACAGATTCAGGCATTGGTTCAATTTAACGGTCCGGTCAAGCACATCGTGAGTATAGGAAAATCAGGCGACGTTACGCGCTCTGTAGAAATGGTGGTGTTGAAGCAGGTGGTGCCGGCTGGGGCACCGGCTGGCAGCGGGACCGTGATCGGGGTTGGTCGGCCTCAAGTGTTCAGCTGGAAGGAGCTTTGATATCGAGCCCGGGATGCCATCTATTTTCATAATTCCAACCGCGCATGGGTGGAATTTTGTCCGGTCGACTGAGCCCGCATCGCCTCTCGAAGCTGCTGCAGGCAAAGCTGAGCAAAACGGCTCATGGAATGTGCGCAAGCTGCAAACGCTGGAAGAAGCGGTGCCGCTATTAGCTGCGACCGACGATTTTGTACTGGGGTTGCCTGTCTCTGCCGTGCTTGCCCAACGATTTCGCCTGCCGAGCGTCGATCCGGCGGAGTTTCCTGAAATGATTCGTATCCAGATCGAGAAACTGCTGCCGTTCGCGGCGGATGAAGTGACAACCGACTTTGAACTAATCGAGCAGGACGAGAATGAGAGCGTGGTCTCAGCCGTCGCAATCAGAAACGATCAGCTTGCTGAGATGGCTTCGCCACTGTTGAACCGCGGTTACATCCCGCGACAAATCACCGTCTATGCCGCGCAGCGCGCGAGCACCCATGCGCCCACGGGAAATGCCGTTCTTATTTATCCGGAGGGCGAGACGCTCGTTTACGCCGTGACAGAGAACGGCAAGCTGAGTCTTGCCCGGGTGTTCGAAGGGGGTAATGGCACGCAGCTGCAACTTGAACTGCCGCAGTTGCGATTGAGCGCCGAGCTACAGGGAATAGACGCCTCGTCTCCGAACGTGTTGCTGGACGAGACCTGCTATGAACTGCGCGACACAGTGCAGGGAATTCTGGCCAGCCCCACCGAGATAGTGGGCATCGAGCTGCCGCCCGCACCGGTTAAGCTCAACCTTCTGCCCGAGAGCTGGCGACGCCGTCGTTTGCAACTGGTTAGGCAGGCAGAATGGCGGAAACGACTCCTTTGGGCAGGTGGTGCCTATGGCGCGCTTCTCTTTCTCTTGCTGCTGTATCTTGGCGTCATCCGATTCCAAATAGGGTGGTTTGACCGGAGTATTAAGCGCGACGCGCCCGGAACCGAGTTTGTGCGCGCGACAGAAGCAAAGTGGAAAGCGCTCGCACCAGCTATTGATGCGCACTATTACCCAGTCGAAATCTTGGAGGACCTTTTCGAAAGCCTGCCCACTGCCGACGTGCGCATTACAGCATACAACCAGTCGGCGCGTCAGATTTCCGTGGATGGCGAAGCGAATGCGGCTGCTCTGGCTTATGAATTGATCGACAAGATAAAAAAGAATCCAGAGTTGCGGGCCTTCCAATTCGACATGGCCGCGCCTCGTATTTTGGCGAATAACCATGCGCAGTTTCGGGTGGAGGGAAAACCAAGATGATACCGGCGTGGTACCAACGAATGAATCCACGCGAGCGCCTGCTCTCATGGATAGTGGCCGGAACCGTATTCGTGCTGCTAAATCTTTGGATTTTGAGCTCGATCTTCGGCGCGCTGGGTAGCGCCCGCAAGGAGCTGGCAGCACGCAGAGCAACGTTGACTGAGCAAACCCTCTACATAAAGGAACGCGATCTCTGGATGAAACGCGACGAGTGGATCCGGCAACACCAACCTACCCTCAAGAATCCAGCGGAAGCCTCCGCTCTGCTTGATCAATTGAAGGAGGTGGCCGCCAAATATAACATTCTGGTCGAGAATCCCCAGATTGGTCCCGGGGAGACCACGCCGTATCACCAGACGGTTTTTGCCTCTATTGAAACTAAAAGCCCGTGGCCGCCATTGGTGCATTTCCTTTACGACGTGCAACGACCCGACACTTTTATCGTGTTCGAAAATGTTAATCTGGCCATCGACGGCAGCGATCCCACGATGATGCGCGGCAAATTTAAAATCGCCAGGTGGTTTGCACCGGCGCAACTAACGAAGTAATAATACAGGCAAGCTTTATGAAATATTCCTCTACGCTAATACTCATCGTCGCTCTGCTCGGAGCGATCCAGAGTCAGGCCGAGGAAGTCCTGCCGGCGCAGTTTAACTTCGATCGCTACTCAAAGATGATGGATCATTCACCATTCGCAGTGGCTACGGAGGTGGCGGCGCCTGCGGCTACGCCTGACTTTGCGAAAGATCTTTACATCGCCAACGCCGCGCGTTCGCCTGAAGGTGATATGGTGACACTCGCTTCCACTTCGGATCACAACTTCAAGAAATACCTTACTACTAGGGAGCCAGTGGACGGCTACAGCATCGCCAACATCGAATGGTCGGACAAAGTGGGTGCGACCAAGGTGACAATTAGCAAGGACGGAAATTTTGCGACCCTCACCTTTAACCAGGCGCTCTTGTCACAATCCGGGCCGAACCCAGGTCTTGTTTCCAGAGCGATGGCGCCCATGCCTGCAATGCCTAACCCGGCCGTTCCCCACCCGCTCTCACAGAATCTACCTCCTGGGTTGCCGGCGGAAGTGCAACAGTTGATTCCGTCTAAAGACGCCGCTCGGCCTCATGCACGTGGCGTGATTCAGCGGAACCCAAACAGTCCAGGGAGGATGCCTAATCGGGCACCAGCTGCTGCAGCTGCTAAGCAATAAGTGGCCGGGGTCGCCGCGCAACGGCTATCCGCCGCCCCAATCGTCGTCGCCCGTGTCGGGCTGCCGGTCGGGTCCTGCCGAATATAAATCGTAGCCGCCTGGGTTTTTCAGACCTGGATTACGATAAATATAATTGCTGCCCCAGGGATCTTTTGGCATTTCTCTGAACAACTGATACCAGCGGGTAGGCCGCGGGTCGTTCTGCGGTTGGGTCACCAACGCCTGCAAACCTTGTTCACTGCTCGGATAAAAACCGTTCATGCTTTCGTAGAGTTGCAGCTGTGTCTTGATCGCCTGAACGTCGGCTTGAACGCGCATGCTTTTGGCAATGCCCGTCGTATTGCCGAGCTTTGAAATCGCTACTCCCAGTATGATCACGATGATGCTCACCACGAGCATGATCTCCAGTAGCGTGAACCCCTGCTGTTTTCTTGTTGTTCTCATCTTAAATTAAAGAAACGCCCCTCCGTCCTGTGCGCGCCTACATTACTCCGGTCTTCGAGAATTGCTAGCGGCCGGTGCGCAGGAGATAATCCGACTTATCCCAAATATATTTTAATTGGATCTGGGTCGCGCGGATCGCGGAAGATCCGGTGTCGGTTCCGCTAGCGACGACGAGATCGTTCGCGCCCACTTTCAAGATCGTGGCCGGTATGATTTTCTGGGCGCGCAGCCATCCGGTATAGTGAAAATGCATTTGAGGCGAGAGCGCTTCGACTTCGCCGCGATAACCGGGATCACCCAGGTCTGGCAGAGTCAGAGAAACTGGCCCGATATCCTGGCCGTTGAGATAAATTTCCGGTGGAGAATCGACTCGAGGGTTGGCAATTTCGAAAGTCAACAGAGCCGTCAGCGGTTGCGCTTCGATTGGGAATTGGAACGCGGCGTTTTCCTGGGTCTGTGCATCAATCCGGATCGGATCAGCCGCGAGAGTTGCCGTGACGGTTCCAAAGTTCTCGACGTCTTCCGGGGGCGCGTGCAGCGTGGGTACTGATGAGAACGGCACCGGAATTACATCACGATGTTCCGTGTTTACCGGGTGCACCACCTCACTGCTTGTCATCCAATCAAGATACGCTCCACGGATCGTTTTTCCATCGCCGGGGACCTCGATATCGATAGCAGAAGCGCCGGTCATCGGAATGATGACAGAATCTGAACTGGGCAGATTCATGCCGACGCCAAGAGTGCCCGAGCGCAAAATGTGTGTGCCAGATTCATCCCATGCGATCAACTGAGGCTGTTGATTCGGTTTGTCGTCGAAGAACAACCGGAAAAAGAGAACTTGATATTCGGGGCCGGGTTGCGTCACGCGAATGCGAAACACGCTCTTGGACGTCGCACCGCCTTCGGTCGTCTCGCCTGGCAGCAGAGTGAGTGCTTCCACCCATGCCGGCGTGTCTTGCGTTTTCGAATTGCGAGGTAGGGTTTGGCGCAAGTCCAGCCAGGCGCTTTCGGGGACCGGCTGCGCAATCATGTCACTCATGTCAGCCGGAGACGGCAGGGCGTCGCTTAAAGCTTCCTGCGCGCATACGCGGGAAACCGCAGCGAAGAAGATCGCAAGAAGAACAACGCGAACTAGCATCGAGTTCGCGAGATTATTCGCAGACAGCCGTTTTGCAAGCTTTCAGTTTCAATGCGGCCTGACCTGCAAGCTGTGCGTCATCTCAAATACCGCCGACAATATGCTGAAAACAACCAGACCCACCAGAACGGCGATCACCACGATGACTATCGGCGGAATGAGTTGTGAGATTATGCCGACGCTTCGATCAAGTTCGCGCTCATAAACGTCGGCAATAGCTTGCGTGGTCTCGGCGAAATGGCCGGTTTGTTCGCCGACTGACATCATGTCGGTAAATAAATCTGGAAACATTTTTTGCTCTTGCAAAGCGGCAGAGAGCGTCGCGCCATCGATGACTGCCTTCCGTACTTCGCCCAGCTTGACTTCGAGGAAGCGGTTGCCGGCAATTTCAGTGACCAGATCCAGTGAGCGAAGAAGAGGAACCCCATTTTCCATTAGCGTTCCCAATGTGCGCGAGAACTGCGCGTAGTAACGGTGGCGAATGACCCCTCCGTATCCGGGGATCAGCAGCCGGAAACGATCCCATGCGATACGTCCTTCCTCAGCGCGCACGAAGGCGCGGAAACCGACGATTGCGCCAACCACTGCGAGGATGCCGACCCACCAATAGCCTGTGATCGCATGATGAACTTGCAGGAGAATCCGCGTAGGCAATGGAAGCGCGCCGCCAGTTTGCGCCATAAACCCGGTCAACTGCGGCACCATGAACGTGATGAAAATTGTGACGAGCACCGCGCCGGCCAGCGCGAGAAATGCCGGATAAATCAAGGCCTGTTGCACACGATCTCGCAGGTCTTTTGCCTGCATCAAATGCTTGACCAGTCGCAGTAGAATTTGCGGCAGCGCACCGCTCGCCTCGCCCGCAGCGACCAGATTTACGTAGAGCGGCAGGAAAATTCGTGGCAGCCCGCTCAAAGCTTGCGAAAAACTGCGACCATCGATCAGGGCCTGGTGCAGTGAATGCGTCATTTGCTGAACTCGCGGATGCTTCAAACGTTTTTCCAAGATCGACAACGCTTCGTCGAGCGTCATCCCTGCTTGCAGCAAATGGGCGAGTTGCTCGGTAAAGATGAGCAGTTGGCCGTGCGGAATTTTCAGATTTTGCGTGGGCGTCGCAGGTTCAGGAGCGGCGAGCGGCCACAACTTTTTCCTGGCTCGCGGAGCGCCGGTTGTTTTTTCCAGTGGCTTTGCACCATCCACCATGTCAATTCGAATGGGAACGCAGTGTTGCAATTCAATTTGCCGGATCGCAACGGCTCGATCCGGGCAATCGAGTACGCCTTCAACCAGACCGCCCTGCGCGTCGCGGGCGCGATAAGCAAACTGTGGCATCGACGTGGAAAATAATCCGAAACCTCAAATCGCAAACTGGAATCTGGCTTCGCTAGGTTAATTGATTAAAAAAGTTAAAGATTCGTTTCGAACGGATCTAAGGGTTTTAACGAACGACGAATCACCTAGGCTTGCCCCTGATTGGCGCATAGGCCAAAATTTTACTTGTCATGCTATCGGATTCTGCTAAAACCGCCGGACATGAGAAGTGCAGCAGTGATCGTTATCGTTTCTATTGCGTTCGTTTCGCAGGCATTCGCGGTTTTACGGCCGCTTTTTCCGGCCAAAGCTGCGCCGCCATTTAACGGCGAACTGATCGTGATAGGAAACGATTCGATCCAGCATCCCGCCAAGCAAGCGCCTGCTACAGCGCCGAAGTAACGGCTGTGCCCGCCGCCAGACGCAGGCAATCTCGCCTGCGTGACAGGGGCGATCTCACTTCCGCTCAACGGGTTTGTTGTTCAACGCAGTTGTTGCGTAGATGGGCAGAGGGTTTGGCCCGCGCGGCGAGCGATCCCGTTCCCTTTCGGGAAAAATCATGGACGACATTGCTGCATTTGAAGGCCGTACACACTCGCCAGCGAAAGAGGCGGGGGCGGGAATCGAACCCCGAATAGATTCACTGTCGAGAATCTATTTCAGTTTACCTAGGCAAAGAGACAAAAATTTCCAACGGCCAAGCCGCCCGTGCTGTTCAACCCAAGAGGTTTAGTCTTTGCTAACTATGCTCGCGAAATCACTCATTCTTAGCTTGGTCCGCGTAATCCTTGCGACGTTCAGCGTGTTTGCTGGCACATCGGTTCTTGAAGGCGTTGTTAAAGACGCCACCGGCCGCCCAACTAAAGGTGCCAACGTTCGGATTGAAGCGGCAAAATATTCAAAAATTCTTAGGACTGATGCTAACGGCCATTACGTTACCGATGGCCTGGCAGTTGGTACCTATAAAGTCATGCTCGTTATCAATGGGCAAGTCAAAGCAGTGATCCTCGACGCCAAGACACAGTCGGATAAACCCACACAGCTCAACTTCGATCTAGGCGGAAACAGGGTGTCGGCTAAGAAACACACACACATGGTTTGGATTCCTCCCGACATTAATACGCATATCGGCGGTGGCCGCTGGGTTGAGCCCACTGACCTCGCGGAAACATTTGGACGTAGGATTCCTTGAACTGGCCCTTGTGCTGGTGCGTTTCGACCACGTTGCCAGCCCCATCATAAACGCGAATCACGGCATCGTGTGAACGGCTGTGGAATTTGGTGCAGTCGCTTGCATTGGCAACCACACTCGTGAGGCGTCGTTGCGCTTATGGTTGCCCCGCCGTCAGAACGACAAGAACGATCATTGCTCCAGAAAGCGGTGCAACCATCACCGTGACCAAATCACAAGTCCACGATTGGCGCTCACTTTGCCGCGCTCGATGTCGCGATTTACTACATGATAACGCCACGTGGCAAGTACGGCCAGTAAGCCGCCAAGAGTCATCATCGCCACACCTATTGGCAGGGAAATTCCCGCGTGATGTACCTGCATCTGTGGCTCCCGGTGCACCCCAACTCTCGCAACCAAACACTGAACCTCCCGATCACAAACCCGAGGCTGACGACCGCGACACTCGCCCTAATCCACGCGAGAAACGTCCGCTCATTAGCGAGATATTCAGTCGCTCGCTTTGTTTCATCAATCGTCGCATGGGGTCGCTGTTTTTGCATCGCGATTAAGTCATATCGCTTGAACTACGCCGCACGCTCTTAATGCTATCTTAGTTTTCTTTACTTCGCGATCTGAACCGAAGTGGGCGATCGGCGCGATGAAAAATACTTTAACTCAACGATTCTTTGAAATCGCCCTCGTGCTCGTGCGTCTCGATCACATTGTTCGTTGCATCGTAAACCCGAATCACGGCATCATGTGATCGGCTATAAAGCCGAGTGTACCCATTGCGTCATTGCAGGGGCGGTTTGTGTCCACTTCTTGACTGAGTCTAGTTCTTCGTCACTGGTTTAGCCTTGCTCGCTTCAATAGACCCTCGCCGGTGGCTGTTTTTTCGGCCCGCGCTACGTTCCGGCGGCATTTGTCGAAGACTATTCGTTACTTTGGTTAGACTTTGTCCTATTTTTCAAAATCCGTTCGATACGAGAAAGAAAATGACTACGTCAATCCGGCCATTGAATGACTGAAAGTCAGGTCCTAACTATACTGTGGGCGGTAGCCTTTTTCCTGGTCCACCTTGGCGTGATTGCGCGGGTCATTTTGAGGCCGCACCGGGACCCAGCTTCACGGGTTGCCTGGATCGTTGTTATGATTGTTCTGCCCGTGATCGGCATCCTGATTTATCTCCTTCTGGGTGAAACCAGTATCGGGCGAAGGCGTGTAAGTCGCCTGCACGCAGTGCTGGCTATCATGCCTGACCTCGCCAAGGCCGCCGGAATGAATTCGCCTAATCTGGAACCGAAAATCCCAGAGGCTTACGCCCACTTGTTTCGGCTCGGATACTCCGTCAATGGCTTTGAGCCAGTGGGTGGCAACTGCGCGAGCTTGCTGCCAGATTCCAACGCGACCATCGAGTCCATTGTTGCGGATATTGATGCTTCTCAAGATCATGTTCATTTGATCTTTTACATCTGGCTGCCGGATAACAATGGACTCAAAGTGGTCAAGGCTCTGAAACGGGCGGCTAGACGCCATGTCACTTGCCGAGTGATGGCCGATGGATTGGGCTCGCGCATCATGATCGAGTCCCCACATTGGAAAGCCATGCAGACCGCGGGCGTGCAGGTGGCTACCGCCCTGCCTATCGGCAATCCCCTTTTGCGTCCGTTGCGAGGACGTATTGACTTACGTAATCATCGCAAGATTCTAGTGATTGATAATCGGATCACCTATTGCGGCAGTCAGAACTGCGCAGACCCCGAGTTCCGGATCAAGGCGAGATTTGCTCCATGGGTAGATGCGATGATGCGTTTTGAGGGACCGATTGCGCGGCAGAATCAGTATCTTTTCGCGAGCGACTGGATGGCGCAAATGGGCGGCGATCTCACGCCGTTGTTGCGTCAACCCTTGCCGCCCAGCGAGCCTGGGCTGACCGCGCAGGTCATCGGCACCGGGCCGACGGTATATAACTCGGCCATGCCGGAAGTCTTCGAAACCCTGTTGTACACTGCGCGGCGGGAGCTGGTCATCACGACTCCCTATTATGTGCCCGACGAAGCCATGCAGACCGCCCTTTGTGCCAGTGCCCGGCGTGGCGTGACGACTACTATCATTTTTCCCGCTCGAAACGACTCATGGATCGTGGGCGCTGCTAGTCGCAGTTACTACAGTGACTTACTTGCTGCCGGGGTTCGCATTTACGAGTACGAAGGCGGTCTACTCCATGCCAAGTCGCTCACATTGGACGGGGAAGTCACGCTGATTGGCTCGGCCAACATGGACCGGCGCAGTTTCGATTTGAATTACGAAAACAACATTCTGTTCTGTGATCCAACTCTAACTGGCGAAATGCGCCGCCGTCAGAACGCTTATCTTGCCTGCTCCCATCCGGTCACTGCCGACATGGTGTCCCAATGGCCAATGACTCGCCGCTTTTGGAACAACACCATTGCGATGTTGGGACCGATTTTGTAAGAATCGGTTTAAGTCGAAATGTCTTTCTCTTGAACGGCTGGCCTGCTAAAGACCGTTGTTTGTGAATCGCGTCTTGCTCACGTTAGTCGCTTTCCTAGTCGTCGGCTCCGCACTGGGTCAATCGCCGGAACCAGCCAAGTTCGTATCACAACTTGGAACCTAGAATGGTTCCCAAACGGATCTGCGCGTGAAGCGCCGCAGGATAAACAAGCACAACGGATAAAGGCAGCTGCAGATGTTCTCAAGGAACTGAACCCTGATATTCTGCTGCTTCAAGAAGTGCGTGATTACGACGCCTGCAATCGACTAGCAGAGGCAATACAACCGGGTGCATACACCGTGGCTATTTGCTCCGCATTCAAGGGAGGAAAACAACAAGAAGCAATCGTTGCGAAGATTCCTGCGCAAGCTGCACGATTCAGTAAAGTGTTGGGAGACTATCGCAGACAATCTCAGCAAATCCGGATTTAGCTTTGGCGTGGTCTTAGCGTTGGATCTCCAATCGCGCACAATTTGGATTGTGGATGCGCATGGCTACGGAAAGCGCTTCATCTCCGCGCCGATGAATTGCTGACCGCGTGTGTTGAACTCGAATCAGCTATCCGGGATGTCACGCGCGTTTGACGGTTGTCTCCGCAGATTTCGGGCGACTCCTTGGGACCATTCAGATGCCTGCTACCGGGAGTGAGACGACCCTCTTCTCTAGTCAGCGCAATTATCTTGAAAGAGTCTCCGGGTTTCGTGTGCTTCCCGTCCCCGAACCAGCAGTCGGCCGTCATCGACCCTTTGGCAACGCGACACTGCGTCTGCCAGCCCTCGCCGGAGTAAACCAATACCTCAGTTTCTCGGAATGCCGGCTGGGCCAGCACCCGCAACTTGCGCTCCTCTCTCTTGACGATTCGCCCCTTGAGCTTCGGATTGATCACGGGAGTTTCGTGCTTCTTTATGATAGTATCTATCCCGCCGCAAACCGTGCAAAAGGCCGTCATCAATTCATAATCCGTCATCGCATTCAGTGGTTTGCGCACCCCGGCGGCGGCCTGAACATGCCGAAGCGGTGTCACCCCGATGTAACAAGGAGTGAGCATCACCCACAAAATTTTGAGATTGCGTTTCTAAGCCGCAGCCAAAATGTGAGGTAGTTCCTCGTTGGCAACGAAGTCCGAATCCAAAAAGTTGATACTGACTAGCAGGACCGCTACAACGGCTTTGTCCATCGCCTTGTTAATCTCATCTCGTCATTTGGTGCCGGGGTTGATTCGTTCGTACGACCAGAGATCAATTTGGGCATATCTGCTGAGCGGCTTGAATACCGTGCGGAATCGGTTGAGCCACTCCCCGTCACGATGGCTATAGCTCACGAATACCATCTGCTACCTCGCGTTGATGAGAACACACATAGGCGCATAGGTGCTAAAAGACGTTTACACCATCCAAAAGTTCGTCAAGCCCTTCGTCTTCATCGTCTGCACGCCGCGCGCAAACCGCTCGTTAATTCAGACTATCCTTTGGCTCGACATCGAATACACGACACAGCGGAGCCGTTGGAAAAGTGAACTGACCACTCTTTGAAATCGCCCGTGTGCTTGTGCGTCTCGATCGCGTTGCCAGCAGCATCGTAAACGCGAATCACAGCATCATGAGTTACGGGCGCGGTACCGGGGTAGGCCGAGATCTCGGTGATGGTGCAAGCCTCGGCGTAGGAGTAGGTCTTGGTGTAGATGTAGGCGTCGGCGTAGATGTTGATGTCGCTGTAGGTGTGGGTGTAGCTGTAGCCGTCGCGGTGGCAGTAGGAGTAGCTGTTGGTGTTGGTGTCGCGGTTGAAGTGTTCACGGTGATCGTTACCGGTTCAGAAGGAATTCCGTTCGCCACCACTTCGAGAGAACTGCTGCCGGTCTCCGCTGCCGCCGGAACATCGAAGTTCGTAGAGACGTTTTCCTGACCAGTCGCAACTCCCATCGTACTGTGCCCATGCGTCCGGGCGTAGAAGACATGCCCGGTTGCGTTATTGGTGATCCTGACTAGCGGATAGTTGGTAGCCGTTTCTAATTCGTCGCCGTATGAGGCCGCCTGAGACAAACCGTTAAACTGTTGTCCGGAAATTTGGTAGGTCGACCCGCGCACCACCGTGGCCGGGAACTGCTTAATTATTGGCGCCCATTTTGGCTGGAACTTTGTGTTGGCTGGGATGTAGACTTGCGCGAATCCACCGTTACTGACTAGGACCTGGCCGGTCGGAAGGACCATCAATGCACCGAAAGCGCTGAGCGTGCGGTTAAGATTCGTTCCATCAAATTCATAAAGTGTACCGCTGTCCCCTTCGACGAGGGCGTTCCCATTGGGCAGAAGGGCGGCGAAAGAATCTCCTGCGTTATCATTATTGGGAAAATCGGGACCCACAGTCCAGGTAGCGGTCGATGGAGTATAGATCGCGGTATGTCCGGGACCAGCTGTTGAATAGGACCCGGTGCAGAACACGCGGCCGTCGGCCAATAAGATTCCAGGGCCAATTTCACCAGGCGGGTAGTAACAATATTGACCGTTCGGTCCATAGTGAATGCACCCGGAAGAAGAAGGCGAATGCAAATCGACTATCGTGCTCCCAGCGCTTTGCCAGGTTTGGGTGGACGAATTGTAAATCTCTGAATTGGGCGCGTTCAGTACGTCGGAAGTCAAGACCGTGCCATCCGGCAAGAGGGTCCATCCTTCCTCGGCATTGAAGTCGCTCTTTCCCGAGCTGCCGAGCAACGTCCACGTCAATGTTGCCGGGTCCAGCGCTGCCACTTGCATGTCCAGTTTACGCCCTACGACGAATCGGCCATCCGGTAAAACCACAGAAGGAGAATCACCAATGTAATCCCAACCAGGAGGAGCTGCGAGCGGAGTCCAGGTATTCGCGATGGGGTCATAGATCGCACCCAGATTCGTAAGGGTAAACACTCCATTATTATATTCGCCGCCCGTGATGACGACCCGGCCGTCGGCCAGAACGGCCGAGGCAAAATAAAGGGGCACGTAACCCGGCTGGAGGGAAGCTACCTGTGTCCAGGTTCCATTAACGTAACTTCCGGTATTATCCGGCGTCAGTTTATACCATTCTTCTGAGCTATCGGCCTGACACATCACCGTTCCGTCGGTTAGCTGAAAGGCGAGGTTTGCGCCGCCCGGCGGTTGATGAACAAGCGGCGTGAGCGTTTGTGCGGAGCATATTCTTGTCAGTGCAAACAGACCGCCAAGTGTCAGAAATAGAATAGTTTTTTTAGTCATAGGATGATGTGCAAGAAGAGATGTGTTCTGGCTCGCGATTAGTGATTAAGATAAGGTCGCCCCGTAATTTCCCTGTTTCACGCGTTTAGGCAAACCCGTCGCACAGACGCACACAAGAACGCCTATCGGGGGCGGGGCTACCACTAACGCTGTTGTGCCGTAGGTGGTCCGGATAATCAAAACGATTCTAGCGCGATTTTGAGGCGCACTGTTGGCCTAATCGAAGGCTATCCGGCAACGACGTGGCAAAGGTTGGCGCTTCTATCGTGGAGACAGATTCCGTATCCGCGCGGCGATCTTCGCCTGACTGAGTAGGTAGCTATCTCCGAGACCTGCCTAAAAGTGAAGTATAACTGGTCTAAAATTGAGGCCACAAAGCCTAATAATGAACTCAAATGTTCGCCTCCCTAGGAAATAGCTGTTTTGGGGATTAAGAAAATTTGCTGCAGTAAACGCTTCTCGTGTAACAATAAACGTAAAGACCGCTCCGCTTTTATCCCTGCCGTTGGAGACTTGGCACGAATAGTGGTAACAATAAAGCCAACGTGGGGGCACCGAAGAATAAGAAAAATGCGCCCCCCATCCAGACGTCCCCCGCAGGTCCTTGCTGATTACCAAATAAGCCCTAAGGAGACCCCCACTGGCCACGGTCCCTTGGGGGCCCCCACTAACCAGCTCAGAAAACCCCTCCGTTGGTTCGATCCCGAGGAGTTTCCCGAGGTGTTGTTCGACACAGAAAATTGTCGCCCCCCACACCCGATTGGTGTGAAGGGCGGCTGTTCCCCCCAGAACAATCGTGAAAAAACTTCGAGGCTACTAAACGAGCTTCCAGTCGGTGGCAACAAATTTTAGGTGAAGAATTTTCGCATCTGGTGATTTGGGTGGAGCTGATTTCAGGAGAACCGCCTTGGAGCGGACGGGCGATCACCGGCTTTGTGTCCTTTTCGCGGTGATCGCCCGATTTTTTAAGAAGTCTTTGAAATCGCCGTTGTGCTTGTGCGTCTCGATCACGTTGACAGCGTCATCGTAAACGCGGATCACCGCATCATTTGATCGGCTGTAAAACGTCGCGTATCCCATTGCATTCTCTACCGCATTTGGCCCGGCACGACCACAGGCCACCAATGGAAGCGCATCGCTTTATCGCTGACTTCGTCCTTGCACTGCGACAATAATTCCGATCAGCGGACTGAGTAGGTTTGCCAGCTTTACGGGCGGGGGGCGATTGTGGGGCTCGGGAACGAATTAGCACCGCCACTTGCCGCTGCCCTCGGGATTGGAGTGATTCCTGCAAATATGGCTGAATCCGCCCTGATGCCATAAGGATTCGGGTTGATGCTTGGCTTCGAGGTACTCTCGCTATTCGTTTGCCCGAGATGCTTGCTCTCGTTCTTCGAACTCGGTCGATGGGCGTCGCTGACAATCTTCCCGAGTTTAAGCCCCATATCATGCGCTATTTTACCCCACTCTTCGCCAGCTTTGAACTTTGCTACGATGCCGTCAAACCTTTGGCCAGAAGCTTTAGCCAGTAAGTTTGCGATCTCCAATTCGCCATACCCCAGCTCTGTTGACGACTTCTCTGTTAGAAGCGTGGCTACGGGGACACCAGTTTCCCTGGATATTCTGTTCAAGACGCCGGCGTCCCCCGTTGCATCGGAATGGGTCATGTCGTGCGCTCTTCTACCACTGGCTTTCCCTTTTCCTCTGTCGGTGTCGATCACTCGTTCTGGTGGACCGGCGGGACCCTCGCTGGCAGCCTCTCTCGCTCTCGCTTCGTCGAGTGCAATTTCCCCGGGCTCTTGACCGCCGACCCTGGCGAATGACGCCCCAATGATCAAAAAAACCACCGCGACGTACGCGTTCAGCTTCATTTTCCTCGCAAATATTCTAAGCGAAGCCGCGAAAAATGTCGAGGTTTTTCCTCCGCTATTGCGCCGCATCGCCACCAACCCAAGCTGGGAAAAACCTTACGCCATAGCCGCTACAACGGGTCCGAGGATTGGAATGAAAGCGGAACTCATGGCCCTTTGAAATCGCCTGTATGCTCGTGCGTTTCGATCACGCCGCCAGCATCATCGTAAACGCGAATCACGGAATCATGTGAACGGCTGTAGAATTTGGCGTAATCGACTGTATTGCGGGCTGCATTCGGCGCGTCGTACCACAGCCCGCCGAACGGCAGCGCATCGGAAATCAGATCGACGCCGCGTTTATCTTTACGCGGGGGCGGACTTCGTAAACGTGTTGTTAATTAGCTGAACCGATTTGATTAGAGCGCCAGTCCGATGTCGCGCCGCGACGATTTCACGACATATTGAAAAGCCACATCCTGAAGCTTCTTGACTGGAAGACACAAACGCCCGTCTTCAGGATTAGCTCTGACTATCATAAATTGCATTGGGGGCCGCATTGTGCGCTTTGCGACATCGCCACACCATAACGAACGAAGGGAAACGTCCGCAGATTTGTTCTCACTTCCGTTCTCACTCGGCACTTTTTTTGGCTTACCAGCAGCGCTTTTACCTATGAAAACAGGCGGGGGCGGGAATCGAACCCGCGAATAGCGGTTTTGCAGACCGCGACCTTACCACTTGGCTACCCCGCCATTGGTGCGAGAAATGAGATTAACGCGCCCAGGTAGCGTGTCAAAAGCGCAACAATTCGGCATTGGACGTTGGAGGTTGTGCGTTGGACGTTTGTTTTCCTTTGAACTCGCAGTCTTCAGAACTTTTTAGTCGGGCACAAAAACGGATTCCCGGCGGTGTCAATTCGCCTGTCCGCGCGTTTCGCAATGTAGATGGCGAGCCTTTTTTCGTGGCACGCGCGGAGGGCGCGCACATTTGGGATGTCGATGGAAATGAATATATCGATTACGTCGGGAGCTGGGGACCGGCGATTCTTGGTCACGCGCCGAAAGTCGTTGTCGATGCGGTGCGCGAGGCTGCTACGCGCGGATTAAGCTTTGGAATTCCGAATCCGCTGGAAGTCGAAATGGCAGAGTTGATCTGCGACTGGATGCCGTCGATCGAAAAGCTGCGGATGGTCAACAGCGGCACGGAAGCAACCATGTCGTGTATTCGCCTCGCACGCGCGTTCACCGGGCGCGACAAGATCATCAAGTTCGATGGTTGTTATCACGGTCACGTGGATGCGCTTCTGGTCAAAGCGGGCAGCGGCGCGCTCACCCACAGCCAGCCAAGCAGTGCTGGTGTGCCACCAACGTTTGCTGACCTCACGATTTCGTTGCCGTTCAACGATGTCGAATTGCTCACGAAAGCGTTTCGGGAAGATAAGAACGAAATCGCGGCCGTGATTCTCGAGCCGATTCCAGCGAACGCGGGTCTGTATTTTCCTGAGGAAAAATTTCTCTCCGTCGTGCGTGACGAATGCACGAAGAATGGCGCGCTTCTGGTTTTTGATGAAGTAATCACCGGTTTCCGCGTCGCGCGCGGCGGTGCGCAGGAAATTTACGGCGTAAAACCTGATCTGACCGCGCTGGGGAAAATAATCGGGGGCGGATTACCGGTCGGAGGATTTGGCGGACGCGCCGAAATCATGGACCAGCTTTCGCCAGAGGGTCCGGTTTATCAGGCCGGGACATTATCGGGTAATCCGCTTGCGCTCGCGGCCGGTCTGGCGCAATTGCGCGAGCTTGAACGGATCAACGGATGGCAGCTGCTTGAAGAATCGGGTGCGCAATTCGAGCAGCTCGCGCTGAACGGAATCAAAGATGCGAAGATCGACGTCACGTTTCACCGGCTCGGCTCGCTGTTTTGTTTGTTCTTCGCCCTTGGGCCGATTGTCGATCTCGCCGGCGCTCAACGGAGCGACCTGAAAATGTTCGCGAGATTTTTCCACGCTTGTTTGGAGTGCGGTGTTTATTTCGCGCCGTCTCAGTTTGAGACCGGATTTATTTCCGCAGCGCACACTGCGGAAGACGTCGAGCGTACGGGCGTTGTTGTACGCAAGGTACTAGCCGCATTGTAGGGGAAACTGACAGCTTCCCCTCCAGACTAATCTCTTGATTGAATTCCATGAAACATCGAGAGATTCCTCGACTCCGCTCGGAATGACAGAATAGCGCCCGACATGACAAGCATGACAAACTCGCGAATTCGCCCGGTGGCGAAATTCTTTTTTGACGGAGACAAAAAGTTCTTTGTCAAAGGCGTCACCTACGGTCCTTTCAAGCCGGACGCGGAAGGAAATTACCTTGGCCAGCCTGAGCAGGTCGATAGCGATCTTGCTCTGATGCGCCGGGCGGGTCTGAATGTTGTGCGGATTTACCATGCGCCGCCGCGCTGGTTTCTTGATCGTTGTGCCACCGCCGGAATGCGAGTGCTGGTGACGCTTCCCTGGGAAAAACATATTGAGTTCTTGCGTGAACGATCGACCCGCAAACAAATCGCCGAAATCGTCCGCGCCGCCGTGGCATCACACGCAGGACATCCTGCAATCTTTGGTTATCTGGTTGGCAACGAGGTATCGAGTACGATGGCGCGCTGGCTCGGCGCGCGTCGCGTGATTGAATTTGTAGAGGAATTAATTCGCATCGGACGCGCAATCGATCCTAATGCGCTCTTTTCCTATGCAACCTATCCTCCGACCGAATATCTGTTGCCGCAAAATGCCGATTTTTGTTGTTTTAATGTTTACCTTCACAACCAACAAGATTTCGAGGGTTATTTGCTGCGGCTGCAAAATCTCACCGGCGAGCATCCCCTTATCCTCGGCGAATTCGGCATGGACACCATCCGGCATTCGCAGGAGGAACAGGCCGAAATGCTCGGTTGGCACATCGATAGCGTGGTAAAATGCGGTCTGGCTGGAACCATTTTTTTTACATGGACGGATGAATGGTTCACCGGCGGCGAGGAAATTACAGACTGGGCGTTTGGCATCGTCACGCGAGAGCGCAAACCCAAGAAGGCGTTCTACACCCTTGAAGAAAAGCTGGGGCGAAACGATTCCACCTTGCCGCATCGTCCCCTGCCGCGGACGCCGTTAGTTTCGGTCATTGTTTGTTCGTACAACGGAGGCAAGACTCTTGCGGCGTGCCTCGATTCGTTAGGCAAACTGAACTATCCCGAGTACGAAGTTATTTTGGTCGATGACGGCTCCGCCGATGACACAGCCTACATCGCGGCGCAGTTCCCACAGGTGCGCTATATTCACCAGAGCAACCATGGGTTAAGTCACGCCCGTAACACCGGGGCCGCTGCTGCCAGAGGCGAAGTGCTCGCCTACACCGATTCTGACTGCATGGCAGACGTGGATTGGCTGTATTATTTGATCGGCACACTTGTAAGCGGCGATTACGCCGGAGTGGGCGGACCGAACATCACGCCGCCGGCACAAAATTGGATTCAAGCGTGCATTGCCGCGGCACCTGGCGGCCCCAGCCATGTTCTGCTTACTGACGTAATCGCTGAGCACATTCCCGGTTGTAACATGGCTTTTTACCGGTGGGCGTTTGAAAGTGCGGGCGGCTTCGATCCCGAATATCGCAAGGCTGGGGACGACGTCGATTTTTGCTGGCGAATCCAACAGGCTGGATTGGTCATTGCTTTCAGTCCAACTGCGATTGTCTGGCACTACCGGCGGTTTACTCTTCGCGCTTTTTTGAAACAGCAGGATGGCTACGGCGAAGCGGAATCGTTGCTGCGCTTCAAACATTTAATTTTCTTTGGCCCAACCGGCACTGCGAAATGGCGCGGGCAAATCTACGGGACACCGCGCTTCAGCTGGTTTGTTAACCGACCGATAATTTACCATGGAATTTTCGGGGAAGGTTTTTTTCAATCGATTTATCCTGCGCCGCAATCGGATGTAGCCGCGTACCTGAGCAGTATTGAATGGTTCGCGCTGACGATTTTTCTTTTCGGTTTGGGAATTTTTCTGCCCGCGCTGCGCATCGTTCCCTACCTCATGCTGGGCGGCACGCTGTGCGTGGCACTCTCGTACATGGTGCGGGCTCAGATTGAACCGAAATTCGACACGGTGCGCGCGCGACTGCTGGTGATGCTCCTGGCATTTGTCCAGCCGCTCGTGCGCGGATTTTCTCGCTACTTCACCTGGCTACGCTTCAAACGCACACCGGCAAACGTGATTCGGAAGCACGAACATTTGCCGGAACGCAACCGCTTCGGAGGGAGCCTGAGTCGCCGGGTTTTTTGGAACGACCAGGGCAGGGACCGTCACTATTTACTTGGGGCAATCTTTCAGTTGTTGGATGAAGAAGGCTGGCGCTATTCCACAGATAGCGGGTGGAACGAGTGGGACATTCAGATCTATGGGAATTTCTGGTGGAGCATAGCGCTCCAAACCGTCACTGAATACCACGGCGGCGGGAAATGTTTGACCCGCGCTCGGCTTCGCGACCGGCTCGTCACCACCACGGTCATTTTTAATTTGGTCGCTGTAAGTCTGTTGATCTATCGCCAGCTCAACATTTCTCATGTTGATCTGTGGTCTATTGTTCCCTACGGGCTGTTTTTGCTGTTTCTATGGACGCGAGCGCGCGCGCTAAAGTCGCGAGTAGTGGAACTGGTTGATGTCGCAGCGCACCGCGCAGGTCTGCAGCGGGTGACGCGCAAAGGCAAAACCGCCGTGCCAACGGCAGAACCGGAGATTCCCGTTGCAGTGAATGTGAGCGATCCCGCGACGCCGAATTTGCAATAAATCCCAACGGCGTCTGAACCCAGACGCCCTACAATAAAACAGCCTTACCTGTGCCGCGTTCGATTCTGCCAATTCGTTTTGCGGACAAGATCGACTTTGCCCGCTGCGCATCTTGCCGCGCGACGATCACCACCATCCCAATGCCCATGTTGAAGACTTGGTACATTTCCTGTGCATCGACGTTTCCATTTTGCTGCACGATTTGGAAGATGCGTGGGACCTTCCAGCTTTTCGTTTCGATGATTGCATCACAATTTGGAGGGAGAGTCCGAGGGAGATTGTCGATGAGACCGCCGCCGGTGATGTGGGCGAGACCTTTGATCATCCGACTCGGAACTTTTGCCAAAAGCGGCTGATAATTTTTGTGCACCCGCAGCAGCTCTTTGCCCACAGTGATTTTTGATTCCGGAAGATGCGAATTGACCGTCAGGCGCATTTTTTCGAACAAAATTCTTCGCGCCAGCGAATATCCATTTGTGTGAAGTCCATTCGACGTGAAGCCGAGAATGACGTCGCCCGGCTGGATTTTGCTGCCGTCGATGATCTTCGTTCGATCGACGACGCCGACGATGCAGCCGGCAAGATCGTATTCGCCGTTGCGATACATCCCCGGCATCTGCGCGGTCTCGCCGCCGAGCAAGGCGCAACCGGCCGATCGGCACGCCCGCGAAAACCCCCGCAACAGTTGGCGGAAAACTTTCGGTTCGAGTTTTTGACATCCGATGTAATCCAAAAAGAAAAGTGGGCGCGCGCCGAGCACAGCGATGTCGTTCACACAATGATTGAGCAAATCGGCACCGACGGTGTCGTGTTTATTCATCGCGAACGCGATTTTCAATTTAGTCCCGACGCCATCGACGCTAGCGACAAGAACCGGATTGCGCATTCCGGAAAAATTTGCTCGAAACAGGCCGCCGAATCCGCCGATCTTCCCAAGAACTTGCGGGCCATGAGTTTCTTTCACTAGCGAATGAATTTGGCGTTTCAGTCGATTGCTAAGATCAACATCGACGCCCGCGCGCGCGTAGGCTTTTTGCTTCTTTGTCATTCCGAGCAAAGTCGAGGAATCTCTGTTTTTAATCTAAACAGCAAGAGATTTCTCGACTCCGCTGCGCTTCGCTCGAAATGACACGCTATTGCTACTTCAAATCGGCGAACAACGTTGGTTGCGCTTCCTGATCAGCAAGCGCTTTGGCGCGGTGCTCGCGTTTTTCCATGATGAACTTGTCCAACGCGGGATCGACGGGCAGTGGATAGTCGCCAGTAAAACAAGCCAGGCAAAAGCTGTTCAACGGCCTACCCGTCGCTCGCACCATGCCTTCCACATCGAGATAGCCCAGGCTGTCCACTCCAAGATATCTACAGATGTCTTCCATCGACATCTGATTTGCGATCAATTTTTCAGGATCAGGAAAATCAATTCCATAGTGGCAGGCAAAACGGTGTGGGGGACAGCTCACACGCATGTGGACCTCCTTCGCTCCGGCCTCGCGCAAGTTTACCACGCGCGCTCGCGCGGTCGTGCCGCGCACAATCGAATCATCCAGAACTACCACGCGTTTTCCGGCGACGATTTCCTTGATCAAATTCAATTTCACACGCACATCGAAATCGCGGATCAGCTGACTTGGCTGCAAAAACGTGCGCCCGATGTAGTGGTTGCGGACGAAGGCATGAGCGTAAGGAATCTTTAATTCCTGAGCGAAACCAAGCGCGGCGTAATTTCCGGAGTCCGGTACCGGCACGACAATGTCTGCTTCGACGGGAAATTTTCTCGCCAACTCGCGTCCCATTTCCATTCGCACTTTCCCGACGTTTACCCCGCCGATCATGCTGTCCGGGCGCGCAAAATAAACGTATTCGAACATGCAAAATGCTGGGCGCTCATCCGGGAACGGTCGTTCCGAGCGCAATCCGTTTTCGTTGATGATCAGCACCTCGCCCGGTTCAATTTCGCGAATGAACTCCGCGTGAATGAGATCGAACGCGCAGGTCTCAGACGCGACGATGTAAGCACCGTCGAGTCTGCCAAGCGCGAGCGGCCGCCACCCAAACGGGTCACGCACTGCGATCAATTCCCGCTCGCTCATGATCAGCAGCGAAAACGCGCCTTGAATCCGGCGCAGCGCAGCGAGCACGTTGGCGCCGTTGTCCGATGGTTGCGCGAGCAAATGCAAAATGATCTCGCTATCGGCGGTCGTTTGGAAGATGGAGCCTTTGCGCTCCAGTTCGTCCCTTAGAACATCGGCGTTAATCAGATTGCCATTGTGCGCGATGGCCATCTGGCCACGCACACAGTCCACCACGAATGGTTGCGCATTTTTGATCGTGCTCGTCCCCGTCGTTGAGTAGCGTGTGTGCCCGATCGCGCGTGTCCCTTTAAGCTTCGCCAGTTCTTCCTGCCCGAATACTTGCGACACAAGGCCCATGTCTTTGTGAAACAGAAAGGTCGTGCCCGGCCCGTTGCTCGTTACAATTCCAGCGCTCTCCTGGCCGCGGTGCTGTAGGGCGAACAATCCATAGTAGCTCAGCACCGCCGCCTTGGGATGGCCGAACACACCGAACAGTCCGCACTCGTGTTGCGGCATGACGGCGGACTCTGGAGCCTCGTCGATATCGAATTTGTCCGGGGGCGCAATCACAATAGATAATCCATCAAATTGTGCTGCGATTCAATCTCATGTTCGGTGCGGCCTTCACAAGCTTGGAATGCTCTCCTCCTCTTCAACCGCGCGACGAATTGCATTCCACCAATCATCGTAAAGATCGGCAATCTGCCATCGAAAATTTTTGTCGTTTACTCGGATACAGAGTTCCTCCGCGCTGACTTTTCCCAGCTGCTCAAACGGAACAGCACTGTCGCGCAAGAGTGATATTGCCTTCTCCAAATCGGCAGGCCCGACGGAAATTACGATGCGCGACTGCGATTCATTGAAGAGTAATGTAGCCGCAGACGTGTCGCCTGCATTGAGACCAATCTCTGCTCCAAAAAGTTTTCCCGGATGAAAGCAACATTCCGTCAGGGCCACGGCGAGTCCGCCTTCGGAACAATCGTGCGCGCTTTTCACCAAATCTTCGCGGATCAAACCGCGAACGGCGTTTTGAACTTTGATCTCGTGCGCAAGATCGATATGCGGCGGCGGACCAATCTTCAGACCATGACAAACTTTGAGATAACGGGACCCGCCCAGGTTGTAGCTGGGAGCGGTGATCCCGGTAGCGCTATTTTCTTCCCGGCCGGGATCACCGACCCCGGCTACAGCGCCAACGAGAATGATAAAGTCGCCGACTTCTTTGAACCATTGCGTGGTGATGTGTTTCTCGTCATCAATTAATCCGACCATCCCGATGGTGGGCGTCGGATCGACAACGCCGGCAGGGCTTTCATTGTATAAAGAAACGTTCCCGCCAGTGACCGGCGTGCCGAAGGCGCGGCAGGCTTCCGCGAGACCTTCAACAGCTTCGCGGAGTTGCCAGAAGTTTTCCGGCTTGTAGGGGTTCCCGAAATTCAGGCAATCGGTCACGGCCAGTGGGCGCGCGCCGGAGCAGGTGAGATTGCGCGCAGCTTCGGCGACAGCGATTTTCGCGCCCTCGCGCGGATCCAGTGCGCAATAGAGCGGATTGCAATCGGTGGTGGCAGCCAGAAATTTATTTGCGTAGCGAACGAAGAACACGGCGGCGTCCGATCCTGGCTTGACGAGCGTGCCGGTGCGCACGGTGTGATCGTACTGGCGATAGACCCAGTTCTTAGACGCAATCGTCGGGTCACGCAGCAGTTGTCGAAGGGATTCAACCACAAAGGACGCTGAGATCGCAGACGCTTTCTTAATCAACTCGGTGTCCTCTGCGCTCTCTGCGGTAGGTTTTATTGCTTGGCGCGAGTACAGTGGCGCTTCTTCGGCCAGCGCCTTGGCTGGGATTTCAGCGGCGATCGCGCCGTTATTTCGCACACGCATCGTGCCATCGTCAGTCACGCGTCCGATTTCTGCGCATGGGACATCCCATTTCTCGAAGATTTCGCGGACCAGATTTTCCTTTCCGTGCTTGGCGATGATCAACATACGTTCCTGCGATTCGCTCAACATGATTTCATACGGCGTCATGCCGGGCTCGCGCTTGGGAACTTTGGCCAGGTCAATTTCGATTCCGCTTCCAGCGCGGCTGGCCGTTTCGCACGTTGAACAAGTCAACCCAGCCGCGCCCATATCTTGAATTCCCGCCACTGCATCATGAGTCAGCAGTTCGAGACACGCTTCGAGCAATAACTTTTCCTTGAACGGATCGCCAACCTGCACAGCGGGACGATCCTCACGTGATTGTTCGGTTAGCTCGCGCGATGCAAAAGCCGCGCCGGCAAGACCGTCACGACCCGTTTCGGCGCCGACGTAAAAAACAGGATTGCCAGCGCCCTCTGCGGTGCCGCGGGCGAGCTGCTCGTGACGCAACACGCCGAGGCAAAAAACATTTATTAGGGGATTTCCCTCGAAGCTTTCATCAAAGTAAATTTCGCCGCCGACTGTTGGAATGCCGACGCAATTTCCGTAATGCGCGATGCCGGAGACGACGCCGGTAAAGAGCCGCCGGTTGGCGGCTATGTTCGGATTTCGGATCTCGGATTTCGAATTTCTTTCTGTGATTGGCCCGAAGTGGAGCGAGTTCAGGCAAAATTCCGGGCGCGCGCCCATAGTGAAAATGTCGCGAATGATTCCGCCTACGCCGGTGGCCGCGCCTTGGAATGGCTCAATCGCGCTGGGGTGATTGTGGCTCTCCATCTTGAACGCGACCGCCCAGCCGTCGCCGATATCCACCACACCGGCGTTTTCTTCGCCGGCCTTGACCAAAATATTTGGGCCCGCCGTGGGAAATTTCTTCAGCTCTTTCTTCGAATTTTTGTACGAGCAGTGTTCGCTCCACATGACTGAGAAAATTCCCAGCTCGGTAAAGTTCGGTTCGCGACCGAGGACTTTTTTGATTCGCTCGAACTCTTCCTCAGTCAGGCCGTGCCGCTTCACGAGTTCGGGTGTGACAACTGGGTCGGTGGGCGGCGCTTTGCGAGTCATTGACATGCGACATTAATGAATTGGCTGGGGTCGCTCAATCACGCAACTGGCAAATACTTCGAATAAGCCATTTTGAAAACGGTCAAAATATCAGATGGACGGGGAGCGTCCGTTCGCCACATGAGTCACGAACTTGTGTGGTAGAAAGCAACTATCAACAGGGAGGCAAGAGTGAAGAAAGCAATTATTGGTTTGATCTGCGCGCTGGTTGCGCCGTTGGCTTTTGCGCAAACCAGTACGACGACCGAAGAAACGACAACAACAAAACCCGCAACGACAACAGAGACTACTACAGACACGACTTATACCGCGGGAACGGTTACCACTTATGAGCCTGGCAAGACCATTGTGGTCAAGGGCGATCAGGGACCTGTCAGCTTCGCGCTAGGCACGGCCGCGCACGTTGTTGACGCGGCTGGAAAAGTAGTGACAGCTCCGCTGCACACCGGCCAAAAGGTGCGTGTTTATTACACGGGGCCTGCCGAGAGGCACACGGTTGAGCGCGTGGTCGTTGAGGATTAAACGAAATTAGTTCGTAAACGTGAAGTCGCAGGGTTCCTGTGAATCCTGCGACTTTTCGCAGGTAGGGACATCGCGCTGCGATGTCCGGACGGCGCAGCGCGCCGTCCCTACCAATGGCCCGAGGCGTCCGAAATACGCGCGCACCGCGAAACAGTTACGGAAGGTCAATTTAATGAAAGGGAATCGTATGAGACGAATAATTATTGCTCTTGTGTGCGTGATGATTGCGCCGTTGGCGTTCGCACAGACAAAGAAGACGAAGGTTCAACAAACGGCCGCGACACAACCGGCAGCGACCACCGAGACTGCCACAAGTTATTCTGCTGGGACAGTGAGGAAATATGAGCCCGGCAAGACAATGATGATCGACAGTACCCAAGGACCGGTCAGCTTCGCGCTTGGCGCGAACGCGCGAATCGTGGATAACGCCGGTAATACGGTTACGTCACCGCTCAAGCCAGGCGAAACTGTTCGCGTTTACTACACCGGCACCAACCAAAATCGGATGGTTGAGCGCGTGGTTGTTGAGGATTAAGCGAAAATCACTTCGCAAACGCAGAGTCGCAGGGTTTGCGTAGATCCTGCGACTTTCTGCTGCAGGCCTCACGGAGGCATCCGAAAGAAGAGCCCCCCGCGAAACAGCTACGTAAGTTAATTGAATGAAAGGAACTTATGAAACGAATCATTGTTGGTTTTGTTTGTGCGATGATTGCGCCCCTGGCATTCGGACAAACTGTGGCAAAGACTTCGGGGGGCGTTGAACACACCGGTCAGGTGCAGAAAGCACCTACGCAGATTACCACCGGCGCAGTTAAAATTGGGACTGTGACCGCGTTCAACCCCGGCCAAAGACCCACTGAGCCTGCGTCGCCGATCGTTGTGCAGTCCTCGCCCGATACCAGGCCGGTGTCCTATGAGCTCGGCAAGCGAGTCCGCTTTGTCGATAAAGACGGCAGAGCAGTTGACCCCCGGCTTTGGGTCCGCCCGGGCGCCCGTGTGGAGCTTGGTTTTGACCGAAGGGGCAGGGTCACTCGCGTTACTGTGGTTGAAAAAGAATAAGCGAAGATAATTCGCGAAAGCTTAAGCCGCAGGGATTATGACCTGCGGTGAAGGTAGGGACATCGCGCTGCGATGTCCGGATGGCGCGGCGCGCCGCCCCTAGCAATTTGCGTTTCCATCGCACATCGCGGAAAATTTCGAATGGCTTTGGATCTAAAGGAAATTATCGCCGCGCGACTGGGTGAGAATTATCAGCTTCACGAGCGGCACGTGAACCGCACGCTCGTGGCTGCGCAACGCGTAATCGGGTTCGACAAGGTTTATGCGCGCGCAGAGGGCGCGTACCTCTACGACATGGATAACCAGCCGTATCTCGATTTCCTGAGCGGTTACAGCGTTTTCAATATCGGGCGTAATCATCCGGTAGTGAAACAGGCGATCCGTGACGTGCTTGATCTCGATCTGCCAAACATGGTGCAGATGGATTGCTCGCTCCTGAGTGGCTTGCTGGCTGAGGCGATCGTCAAGCGCACACCTCCGCATCTGGACGCCGTTTTCTTTTGCAACTCGGGCACGGAAGCAATGGAAGGCGCGCTGAAATTTGCGCGCGCTGCGACGGGACGCGGACGCGCTGTATCACTCACGAGCGCCTTTCACGGGCTGAGTCTCGGTTCGCTCTCGTTAATGGGCTGCGAAAGTTTTACCGAGGGATTCGGTCCGTTGATGCAAGGATTCGACGCGCGCGTGCCGCTGGACAACCTTGAAGAGTTAGATCGACAACTACGTTCGCGCGACGTCGCCGCGTTTGTCATCGAGACCGTTCAGGGTAAAGGCTGCCAGACACCGAAGAGCGATTTCTTCGTTCGCGCGCAAGACCTTTGTCGCAAGTATGGAACGCTTCTGATTTCCGACGAAGTGCAGACCGGACTTGGCCGCACCGGAAAGATGTTCGGATTTCAGCATTGGAATCTGGAACCGGATATCATTACGCTCGCGAAAACTTTAAGCGGCGGCTACGTGCCGTGCGGCGCAATCGTGACACGGCGCGACATTTACCAGAAAACGTTTTCGCGGATGGACCGCTGCGTGGTGCATTCGACCACCTTCGGACGCAACAACCTGGCAATGGCCTGCGGATTGGCTGCCTTGGAAATCATCGACCAGGAGAATTTAATCGACAACACAGCGAAAATGGGCGCGCTATTGATCGAGAGAATCGATGCGTTGCGCGCAAAACATTCCTTCATCAAGGAAGTTCGCGGCGAAGGCTTGATGATCGGAATCGAATTTCATGAGCCGCAGGAATTCAAGCTGAAGATGGCATGGAAGCTGTTGCACAAGATCGACAAGGTGCTTTTCGCGCAAATGATCGTGACGCAAATGTTGAGCAAGCATCGTATCCTCACCCAGGTGGCCGGTCACGCGATGGACGTGATGAAGATTCTGCCGCCACTGATCATCGGCGAAAAAGAAATCGACATGTTCGTCAACGCGCTCGACGACGTGCTGACCGAATGCCGCAAATTCCCCGGGCCCATGTGGGAAATTGGGAATAATTTCGTCAAGGCAGCGCTCGGAAAGCGGCGTTCACCAGAAACGCCGCGGCCAGTTTCTGCGTAGTCCACCGGAAGCGCGCTTCCCCATTAGTTTGCTTATAGCCGGAATCGGTCGCGCGTCTTTTTCTGGCCGGGCAAGTCTTGCAATTCGATAAAGTCATCTTTAATACCGAAGCGCATCCGCTGAGGCGAATGTGGTGAAACGTTCTGCTAACATTTTCATATGATCTTCGAGTTCCTGAAGCAGCGGAGGCGACGTCGCCTGCGAGCGCGGCCGTTTCCGAAAGAATGGCTGAAGTTGATTCAGCGCCATGTTGCATTTTTTCCCAAACTGTCCGCGGGCGACCGCGCGGAACTACTTGGTCATATTCAGGTGTTTCTTGCCGAAAAACGTTTTGAGGGATGCGGCGGTTTCGCGATTACCGATGAGGTCCGCGTGACTATTGCAGCGCAAGCTTGTCTTCTGTTGCTGCATCGCGAGACAGATTATTTCCCGGGTTTGCTCACGATTCTTGTTTATCCATTGACATACATGGTTGAAGAAAAACGGCAGGTTGGTGAGCATGTTTGGGAAGAGGGAACTGAGAGTCGTCTTGGCGAGACCGGCCGTCGAATGGGTTCGTTGGTTCTGGCGTGGGGCGCGGTTAAACATAGCGCTGCTGATCCTTCCGACGCTAAGAACGTTGTCCTTCATGAATTCGCTCACCAACTCGATTTCGAAAATCATGCGGCCGATGGAGTGCCGGCATTGGCAACGAGCGAAGAGCAATTGGCCTGGAGCGAAGTGATGAGATCTGAGTTTGCGTCGCTGCGCGCTGCTAATGAAAGTGGAATACCGACGTTGCTCGATACCTACGGAGCCACGAATCCCGTCGAGTTTTTCGCCGTATCCGTCGAGGCGTTCTTCGAGCGGCCGCGTGTGTTGCGCTCTTATCACCCGAAGCTATATGCGGAACTGCAAAACTATTTTCGACAGGACCCAGTCGAATATTCTGCGGAGCAGACGTATTGGTAGGCACGCTGCACTCGCGCCGTTCCTACCAGTTCGACGATAGAATTACTGCGGTTGCGGCACTATCCGGAGATACGGCTTTGGCGCCTTCCAGCCTTGCGGATAACGCTTCTTCGCCTCTTCGTTGGACACCGAACCTGCAATGATCACCTCTTCACCCGGCTTCCAGTTCACTGGCGTAGCCACCTGGTGTTTGGCCGTCAGTTGTAGCGAGTCAATCACTCGCAGCACTTCGTCGAAATTCCGGCCCGTAGACATTGGATAGACAAGAATCAGCTTAATCTTCTTGTCCGGGCCGACGACGTAAACATTGCGCACGGTCGCGTTATCGGCGGGTGTGCGCTTCTTCGGGTCACCCTCGACGTCGGCGGGGAGCATCCCGTACAACTTTGAGATCTTGAAGTCGGCATCACCGACGATTGGATAGTTTGGCGCGTGGCCCTGCGTCTCTTCAATATCTTTTGCCCAGCCTTGATGATCGCCAGTCGAATCAACCGACAATCCCATGATCTTCACGTTTCTGCGCTCGAACTCAGGCTTTATTTTTGCCATGTAACCGAGCTCGGTCGTACAGACTGGCGTGAAGTCTTTCGGGTGCGAGAACAGAATCGCCCATGAGTTACCGATCCAGTCATGGAAACGGACCCGGCCCTCGGTGGTTTCTGCTTCAAAATCAGGTGCGGTATCGCCAATTTTCATTTGTTTTCCTCCTCTTTTTTTTGCGAACGCTTATTTCAGATTTTCAACTCTAAGTCAATGCTCGCGTGCGATGGCGGCGTTTTTCACTGTCCGATAAGCTCGCAGAATTTATTGAGATCGATGTTGCCACCTGAAACGATTGCGACGACCGGACCTTTGCCGGCTTTTCCACTCAGCGCCGCAGCCAGCGGCAGTGCGCCCGCGCCCTCGGAGATGATCCGCGTTCTTTCAGCCATGAGCCGCATCGCGTTTTTCGTTTCCTGGAGGGTAACGACCAGGTAACCGTCCACGACGGGTTTCATTCGTTCCCACATGCGAGGGAACATGCTTTGCCCGCCGGCCCCATCGACAAAAGAAGCTTCCCAGTTTGGGAAGGCTTGTGGTGAACCCGTCGCGAACGAAAGCGCAGCAGGTGCTCCCGTCTCTGGCTCAACGCCGAATATTTTGATTTCCGGTTTGAGCGCCTTGATTGCGCTGCCCACGCCCGTGATCAGTCCACCGCCGCCGATGCTCGCCACGACCGCGGCCGTGTCCGGCGCGTCTTCGAGAATTTCCAAGCCCATGGTTCCATGACCGGCGATGAAATTGTGATCGTCGAAGGGGTGAATGAATATTCCCTCGGCTCCAGGAAATGAACGTTCCTCGAGCGCTTTCC
This sequence comes from Candidatus Udaeobacter sp., assembly GCA_036499425.1. GTDB lineage: Bacteria > Verrucomicrobiota > Verrucomicrobiia > Chthoniobacterales > UBA10450 > Udaeobacter. The sequence goes on from DASYDT010000032.1 coordinate 82,546, forward strand.
ACGCGACCTCGTACGGGACGGGGATAAGTTTCGCGCCGAGTGCTTTCATCCGCTCGAGCTTTGATTGCGGCGCGGTCTCCACGACCACGACTGCGCACTGCACGCCTGCTTTTCTTGCCGCATAGGCGACCCCCTGACCGGCGTTTCCCGCGCTGATTGTCCAGACACCGCGCTTGCGTTCTTCTTCGGAGAGCAGCGCCACCGCATTAGCCGCGCCACGCAATTTGTAAGCATTAATCGGCTGTAGATTCTCCAGCTTTAGCCGGATGTCGGGAGACCCTGCTCCGAGTTCGAGACGAATCAGCGGCGTGCGCACGATGGTGCTTGCGATGCGTTCGTGTGCAGCGCGGATGTCAGAGAGCTTGATCGGGCGAATAGGTTCCGGCGTTGTGGACATGCATGCTTAGTGTAGAGACCATGGAGACCGCTGCAATCAGATGCCGCCTAAATACAAACGAACAGCGCAAAAGAGAAAAACTGGTGGCTCTACCGCAGCCAAGGGACGAACCCCGAAAGCTTTCGGGGGCACCCACTTTACAGCATTCGGACGACGCGATGTCCTCATCGGGCTGGGTCTCGCCATAGTGACGTTCGCGATTTACGCGCAAGTGATCGGGCATCAGTTCATCACTCTCGATGACCCCACGTATATTCAGGAAAATCCAATGGTAAATCGCGGTGTTACGCTCAGGGGACTCGCTTGGGCGTTCACTACGTTTCATGCGACAAACTGGCATCCGCTCACTTGGATTTCACACATGATCGATTGCCAGCTCTTCGGCATGGACGCAGGGCGTCACTTGCTGGTCAACGCGCTGATTCACGTGGCGAACACGTTACTTCTCTTCTGGTTTCTGTTGCGAACAACACGCGCCCGCTGGCCGAGCGCGGTGGTCGCGGCGCTTTTTGCGCTCCATCCGTTGCACGTGGAATCGGTTGCGTGGGCGTCGGAACGCAAAGATACCCTCTCCACATTTTTCGGCCTGCTGTCCCTGATCGCTTACACGCGTTACGCGAAGGCCCCTTCGATTAGTCGCTACGCGTGGGTCGCCATCATGCTTGCACTGGGATTACTCGCCAAGCCGATGCTGGTGACATGGCCTTTGGTAATGCTGCTGCTCGACTACTGGCCGTTGGGACGTCTAGCACATCCGATGGCGGAGGAACATCGGCGGGGCGCTTCCCACAGGGAAGCGGCTACAGGGATCGCGGCGCTAGTGTGGGAGAAATTGCCGCTGTTTGCCCTCGTGGCAGCGTCCGCGGTTATCACATTTCTCGCGCAATCTCATGGAGGCGCGGTCCGCACATTCACAGACGCCCCTATTACGCTTCGGCTTTCGAACGCGCTTGTGTCGTATGCAAAATACTTGCTGCTCACGTTCTGGCCGAATGATCTGGCAGTCTATTATCCGTTTGCGTGGGCGGGCATACCGGCTTGGCAGATCATCGGTGCAGCATTCCTCATGATTGGAATTACTGCGTTTTGTCTTTCCCAACGGAAAATCCGGCCATCTCTCATCGTAGGCTGGCTTTGGTTTCTGGGAACACTGGTTCCTGTTATAGGGGTTGTTCAGGTTGGCGGGCAAACTATGGCAGACCGCTACTTCTATATTCCGTCGATCGGTTTGTTCATTGCGCTGGTATTCGGATTAACAGAGGTCGCAAAGAGCTGGCGGGTTGCGCCAGCGCTCAGCGCAGGAATAGCTGGCGGGGTTCTACTTGTTATTGCTACTGTCACGAACGCGCAGATACAGCGCTGGCGTGACAGCTTCACTTTGTTTGAGCATACGCTCACAGTCACTCCGCCCAATCTCCGAATAGAAAACAGTCTGGGTCTTGCCCTGGGCGCTAGCGGCAAATACGACGAAGCCGCCGCGCATTTTGAAAAGACATTGCAGATCGATCCAAATTTCTACGACGGCCTGGTGGGCATGGGCGTTACTCGTGCGCTACAGGGCCATATACCGGAAGCCATCGGGTATTTCCAAACCGCGATTCGTTTACAGCCGGACGCGCCCAAAGCGCACGTGCAGTTGGCGCTCGCACTGTGGAAGCAGAACGACGATCAAGGCGCGCTTGAGGAGATGCGCCGTGCGTCACAACTTGCGCCTAACGATGCAAGCATTCGGGCTGACTTGGGACTCGCGCTGGAGTTGGCAGGCCAAATAACAGAGGCAATCGAGCAACTTCACGAAGCACTCCGGATGAATCCCAACAGCGCCGAGGCACACAGCAATTTGGGTTTGGCCCTGCTCACCTCGGGGAAAGCGCGGGAAAGCATTCCCGAATTTGAAGTGGCGCTGCGTCTCAAACCGGAGTTGAGAGGCGCAGCCGATAATCTCCAGCGCGCTCAGGCGCAGTTAGGCTCGCAAAAGTAGCAGCGTGGAAAGATCTGTATCAAGTTGGGTTCATCGACGAATACAAATTGAACAGTTCCGCATCGCGCCTGTCTGAGCATTCACCATGACTAAAATTACTACTATCGCTTTAATTGCAGCTGGGATGCTAATTGTATCGAGCGCGTTTGCAGGAGACAAAGCATGTTGCGCCAAAGGCGCAGCAAACGCGCACTCTGTGGCTTGCGCTAATTTGGTCTCGCTGAATCTCGCGCCCGATCAGAAGACGAAAATCGAGGCCTGGCAGGCCGAATGCATGAAGGCAGGCTGCACAAAGGAAAGCCAGCAAACCTTCCTAACCCGCGCGAAAGGAATTCTTTCGCCGGAGCAGTTCGCTCAGTTGAAAGCGCAATGCAATAAAACAGCAAGCGCAAAGAAGACCGAAGCCTGATTTTCAGGCGATAATTTCTTAAGGGAAATCGCGCCGTGGGAAAACCCGGCGCGATTTTTTTGACCTCAACGCCTCAACCAGCGGCATTCCACAGCAGGACGCGGCGCGCATGTTAGGCATTGCCGGCTAAAACCCTTTGTCAGAGTCGAGAAGAATTGTGATCGGGCCCTCGTTAACCGATTCGACCGACATCGTCGCTTGGAAAACTCCTGTCGCCACGATGACTCCCAACCCGCGCAGCGCTTCGCTGAACTCTTCGTATAGTTTCTTTGCTTGGTCCGGCGCTGCCGCAGCAATAAAGCTGGGCCTGCGCTGACCGCGCGCGTCGCCGTAGAGCGTAAATTGGGACACGACCAGCGCGCTGCCTTTCACGTCCAGCAGGGAGCGATTCATTTTTCCTTCATCGTCTTCAAAGATTCTCAGGTGCGCGATCTTCTCGGCCATACTGACGGCGACGACGGAGGCATCATTGCGGCCGATGCCAAGCAAAATCAACAGACCGGCCTCGATTTCTCCCGTGACGCGACCCTCTGCGGTTACGCGCGCGCGGCTTACACGTTGGACAACGGCTCGCATTTTTCGACTTAAAAGAATTTCTGCTGTTGGCCCGGCTTCATCGGTTTGCGCAGCGACGCTCGCCCTCTTGCCGATTGAATTTCGTTCTGCCAGAGAGCCGACGAAATAGCTCTCTACTTAGCCACCAAAATTGGCGCGGATCTGCTCGAGGCGTTTCTGAAGGTTTGTGAAGTGCGATCCTGACCAATAAACTTGTCCGCAACCAGTGCAACGCCGGAACTCGTCGTAATAAATCTTGGTCAGCGGCTCGAGCTGGCCGATTACTTTTTTCTTTTCAGTGTGCTCCAGCAAAGCGTTGCAGCGCAAACAACGGCTGAACGGCGACAAAATGGAGTGGAGATTGAATCGTCGGAGCACTTCGATAGTTTGTTCGATTGGATTTTGCGAGCGCAAGTAGTAGCCGTGCTGCACAGCCGCATGCATTAGAAGACGCCGGTCGCGGGTGAGCAGAGCGCGATTATTCCTGCTGGCGATCTCCACCAATTGTCGATCTTCGGCGGCGGCATCATAAGCAACGTCGATCCCAAGCAAGCGGAGATCGCGAACCAGTTTACCGAGATGACCATCAGCGACAAATGCCATAATCGTAGGCACTTGTAAGCGTTCTTCTCTGAAGTGCGAAGATCGTATTCGCGGTGGATAAAGCTCGATTTCGGCATCGGCCGTCACGGCGTAGGCAAAATCCACGGCCTTTCCGTTAAGCAAGATTAGATCGACCTCCGGATGTGGGATCCCGCACGATTCGATCACATCTTTTACCGAGGTCTTTTCGCTTAAGTGGCGGTCAACTTTTCCACCACGGGTTCTTGGTCCGAGAAAAAAATCAAGATCGCCATAGACATACAGACGAACTGTAAACGGCTTCACGTCAATCCAGGATTCGCGCGTTGGCGTAAGCGTATTCAAAAGTAGTTGCACGCGGTCGCCCTTGTAGTTTGCCTGGCCCGAGCGGTTCGTCTTCGCCAAAATAACAGTCGATTTGCCAGCGACGCAGGCCTCCGCCTGTGTCCATGAGCTTCCACCGAGTGCTGCCAAAAACTTTTTGCACCTCTGGTGAAGACGTCTCGACAACGGCTCCGTGGCGTAGGCTGCCCTGAGTTGACTTGATTGCCGCGGAATAGCGGTCCACCAAAACTCCGCCTCCGCCTGTTGGGTGCGACGCGAAACCGTACGAGTCACCGCCATCGTAACGAAGGTAGTGACGTCCGTTCACCGGCGTCACAATTCGCCCGAAACCTTCCTTTTTCACCGAGCGAAGAAAATCGCGCGGATACCGTCGTCCGCCCAAGCCAGTTTTTGTCAATGGTGTTGCGTTAAAGCCGCGTTCGAAAGTGAAACCAGATTCTTTTGGAGTGTAATAGAGAGTGCAGACTACGAAGTATTCGCCATTATGGCCTTGAGGACGCCGCGCTAGTTTTTCGTTCTCGTACGCGAGCCGCTGTACAACTTCCGGCCACGGAATGTCCGCGCGGAGCTGCGAAGACCCTGTGACCACAATCGCGACCGTAGTGATTAGTTGCCGAAAACCGATTCGATTGGGCCGCCGATTAGAATTTCGATGGGAAGTCGTTTCCATTCGTATTCGTAAGGAGGTTGTTTCCATTGAAATTTCCCAGGATATATCTTGCGGATACACTTGATGACTTCCACTCCCGTAAGAAAAGGCTGGAAAGTTTCGCGATCGATCATATGCAATTGGGCACCGCCGCAGAGTTCACCAGCAAACTTGTGAAAGGTAGGCTGGAAATAATTTTCGCGAAAGAAAACGCCAGGCAGGTTTAACGCGTTCAGTTCGCTGCAAAGCTGCTCTGCATTTATGAATGGCGCGCCGAAAATTTCGAATGGCCGCGTTGTGCCGCGACCCTCGGAAATATTCGTGCCCTCGAGCAGACACATTCCGGGATAAACCGTCGCTGCATCAAGTGTCGGCATGTTGGGTGATGGCATGACCCACGGCAGACCGGTTTGGTCAAACCACATCTGCCGTTTCCAATTTTTCATTGTCAAAATCGATAATTCACATTTGGGAAACGCTTCTTCTCGAAATTGCTGCGCCAGCTCACCGATCGTCTTTCCATGACGAACCGGAATGGGGTGCATCCCGACGAACGATTTATAATTCACATCGAGCACCGGGCCTTCTGTCATTACGGCGTTGATTGGGTTTGGCCGGTCGAGCACAACGACTGCGACGCCGCTTTGTTCGCAGGCACGCATGCAAAGATACATCGTCCAGATGAAGGTGTAGTAGCGCGCGCCGATATCCTGGAGATCGACCAGCAGAACATCGAGACCTTGCAGCATCTCCGCGGTTGGCTCGCGGTGCTCGCCGTACAGGCTGTGAACCGGAATGCGCGGACGCGGGTGTCCGTAGCTCTTCCACTCCACCATGTTGTCCTGCGTCTGGCCAAGGAATCCGTGTTGTGGACCAAAAAACGCAGCGAGCCGAAAGAGGTCGTCGTTGTATCTCGCCAGGATTCGCGATGCATGTTCAAGTCTTGACGAGACCGATGCCGGATGCAGTAGCGCGCCGATACGCGCGCCGCGAAATTTCTCCGGCCAAAGTTCGTCCAGATGATCCAGTGGCAATTCGACCGGCACAGCGCTGTTTTACTATAAGACTGAAACTCCCGCGAGCGATTGTAGAAGCGGCTGTGTCAGCCGCCGATTCGTTAACGCGTCGACTACGCTTTCATGGCAAGACTTTGCATTCATGACGGGCGGTCCAGGTTACTCTTCCGCGTTGGGTCTGCTGATTGCAGGCGTCTCCGTGCCATCATTATTTCTTCGCTCGTTGCCACGATTGATCTGCATCTGGGGAATCGCACTTGGAATCACCGGCCAGTTATCACTGCTATCGCTAATTGTTCCGTGGAGCATTTATTTCGTCCCGCTCACACGCTTCCCGGGTTTTGCCTGGCTGATCCTGTGCGGTCTCAAGCTACCCCGCCGCATTCAAATACCCGTAGCCTCTAGCGAAGCAGCGTGACCGTCTAGTGAAATTAGAATGAACGCAAAGCGTATACCGATGTTCCCAGACTTGGCCCGCAAGCTTGCGGTTGTTACAGGCTCATCGAGTGGAATCTGAGACCGCACGCCATCTTGCCGCCAATGGGGTCAAGGTGGTGGTGAATGGTCGCCATGAAAAGGCCCTGGACGGCATAGTCGCTGACATCAGGAAATCTGGCGCAGAGGTGTTCGGTTGTGTTGCTGACTGCACCAAATACGATGAGATCGAGCGATTGAGGGAGCTGGCCGAAGAGCGATTCGGCATCGTTGATCTGCTCCTCGCGTTTGCCGGTGGCGACGGAAATCCCGAGCCCATCGACCAACTCTCCGAAGAAAGATGGGATGCCGTGGTTAGCGCGAATCTGAAGTCGAAATTTTTGACAGTGAAAAGCTTTCTTCCGAGCATGCGCAAGAAAAGGGCCGGTTCAATTGTCCTGATGTGTTCAAGCGCAGGACGCATCGCAACTGGGGCATCACTTGCTTACTCTTCGGCTCAAGGAGGAGTTGTTATGCTGTCGCGAAGTCTCGCCCAGCAACTCGGAAAAGACGGCATACGCGTCAATGCAATTGCCCCTGCCACAATCCGGAATCGGAAGATCGAAACCTTTATGTCGTCAGAAGATCAGGGCAAATTCGCGAAGAGTTTTGCGATCCCCCGCCTCGGGAACCGACCGACGTCGCCAACGCTGCCCTATTTCTATGCTCCGAATCCTCCGCCTGGATTACCGGCGTAACGCTCGATATCGCCGGCGGAAAAGTCATGTTATGAGCGCCGCCGTAGACTTATGAAGAAATGCATTTTGTTCCTCTCAATCATCTGCGCGTCGGGGCTAACCCTCGTCAGCGTCTATAACACGATCGTTGATGCACAGAGCTGGGCCTCTGACATTCCGAGGTCCATCCAAACAGCGAGAGATTACTTTCGACATGTCGATCCAAGACGTTTTTTACCGCCACCGGACCTGTTAATCAGATTTTGATCTTGCTAACCCTCATTCTGTTCTGGAAGGACTCGGTTAAGATACGCCTCTACTTTGCAGCAGCATTTGTATCCTATGCTGCAATTGTCATTTTGACTCTGGTTTACTTTATTCCGCGCGATCTGATTCTCTTCACCTGGTCAATTCCAGACCACCTCGAGCAGATTAGGGTGGCCCTGGCGCAATGGCGTCTGATGAATTGGGTTCGTTCGTTGCTGGGTTTTGCCGGTCTTCTGTTTTCCTTCAAAGGACTCGACATTTATTACCAGATTGCAGGTAGCGCGCCAAAGGTTCATCCACGCGAAGGTGCCAGCAAACAGGAGTGAAATAGTTCGCGCGAGTAATGTGCAAGTTTGCTTAATTACCCGGGTAACTGAACTTTAATCGCATCAAACAAGGGCTAGCAGATTTGCCAGCAGAATGAACATTGGCGGACTTCGTTCGATTGGCTTCGCAGTTCTGCTTGTTTTGCTCGCGGGAGCTAGCTGCAATCGGCCTCAACGAGCGTCGTTAGAGTCGAGCACCGCGCCGACACCCCACGACATTCACGCGCGCATCACTGCGCACGCGCCAGATGCATTCTACGATCCGCCGTCAGAACTGCCGCACGAGCCTGGCGCGTTACTGCGGAGCGAGCCGCTCAAAGACGTGATACTGCCAGCTGGCATGCAAGGCTGGCGCATCCTTTATACAACCACTGTAGACGACAGCACCCCGGCGACGGCAGTCGCGACCGTGTTCGCGCCGACCGATCCTCCCGCCGGCCCGCGTCCTGTCATAACGTGGGAGCACGGCACTACGGGCCTGCTGCAGAAATGTATGCCGTCACTTGTGTCGGCGCCGACCGAGGGAATCCCCGGGCGCGATCGGATCGTGATGGCTGGCTGGATCGTGGTCGCGACAGATTACTCCTTCACAGAGAAGGGTGGGCCGCATCCGTACCTGATCGGCGAAGGTGAAGCGCGAGCGGCGCTCGACTCGGTTCGTGCTGCGCGGCAGATGTCCGAACTTACGCTCGACAAACGCATGGTGGTGTGGGGTTACTCGCAGGGAGGACACGCAGCGCTTTGGACCGGCATTATCGGGCCGCGCTACGCGCCGGACCTCGAAATCCTCGGCGTCGCGGCAATCGCGCCGGCCGCGAACATTAAGAACATTCTCGCAATGAACGTCGCGATGGACAAACGGTTTGGACCGTATCTCGCGCTGTCGTACAGCCGGTTCTATCCCGATATCACATTTGAGCGAGCGCTCCGGCCCGAGGCGCTGGATGCTGCGCGTCAGATAGTAAACTTATGCGACTTCGTCCCGCCCGAGGATTCGGAACGCATCGAGGCACTGGCCGCGACGTTCGACGGTCCAGCGTTGGCGACGAGTTCAAACAAAACGCTTCAAGCTCGGCTTGAGCAGAACACGGCGGACGGTCTGATAAAGGCGCCCGTCGTAATCGCGCAAGGCCTCTCGGACACGGTCGTGCCGTCGGCTGCCACCGACGCCTATGTCGAAGAGCGCTGTTCTGCTGGTCAACGACTCGAGTATTGGACATTTGCCGGGCGCGATCACTTCACGATTGCCGAGCCTGGAGCGCCGCTCGAGGAGCTGCTCATCAGATGGACGGTGGCGGGTTTCGCGAATGAGCCGCAAGCGAGCGGTTGTGTCCGCAAGTCTTTCTGATCGTCGCCTGGGCTCGAAAGGGCGCGGCTGTTTGCTCAATCCAATTTTCGTTAGCCAGTTACTTTGATCTGGTAACTGTGGACGGCCAGTATTCACTCGTAGCGGGTGAGAAAAGCTCCATTGGAAACGACGAACCGTTTCCCGCGCCACGCTGCTTCAGTTGTTTAACCGCCGATGCTAGTTTTGCCAAACCTTGTTCAATTTGCGCTTGCGACCAGGCCGCGAATCCAAAAACGAATGCCGGATCCAATTGAGCCTTGATGCAGAAGAAAGAAAGAGGCCGCGGCCAAACGCCGGTTTCATGTCGAGCACGCATGAATAATGGAAAGTCTTCTTTGCGGCGCAGCCAGGCGATGAAGTGCAAACCGGCCGGCGTTATTTCGAGATCGAAATAGTCGCCCAGCCATTTTTGGAATTGTTCGATAAAGAATACGCGCCGCCCGGCATAGAGTTCGCGAATCCGTTTCACATGGCTGAGGAAAAATCCTTCGGTGATGAAACGCGCCAGGGTAGCTTGATCAATCGCCGGGGAGTGCTGGTCCATGACAGCGCGCACCTTGACGAGGGTGTCGACAAGTTGTGGTGGTGCGATCACAAAACCGAGGCGCAGCGATGGGTAAAGAATCTTGCTCATAGTGCCGGCATAAATCACCCGGCCGGCATGGTCCAAACCTTGAAGACATGGCAGCGGCGGCCCATCGAAACGAAACTCGGAATTATAATCATCCTCCAGAATGTAGCCGTCGCACGCCTCTGCGAACTCGATCAGAGCTTTTCGCCGCTTCAGGCTCATTGTCACACCAAGAGGAAACTGATGCGACGGCGCGACGAAAATGAGCCTGGGAGAATTTTGCCGTGAGCATTTACCGATCACCAACCCTTCACGATCGATCGGGCGGGGGACTATTTTGGCCCCGACAAAAGCCAAGACATTACGTGCCTGATGAAAGCCGGGATCTTCGATCCACGCCACTTCACCTTCATTGATTAACGCGAGGGCGCACGCCAGCATCGCCTGCTGCATGCCGCCCACGACTACGATTTGGTCGGGATGACAATTGGCGCCGCGGAAGTCGCACAAGTAAGCAGCGATTGCCTTTCGTAGTTCGATCTCGCCGCGGCTCGAGGCATAACGCAACAGGTGCGCTCCCTTTTTTGCCAAAACCTGCTCGCGCAAGCGTTCCCAAACAGCAATCGGAAATTCATCCACGGCCGGCAACCCCGCGACGAATGTAACGCTCGGCGGGCCGCCAACGCCGACGTCGAGTTGTCGGCCGCTGCGAAGATCGGTCATTCTGTTTACGCGTCGGGCGACACGCGCGGCACGCTCGGTGCGCGCGGTCGTCGCCAGTCTGGCAGCTTTCAGAAAAGTTGCCGGTAAATGATTTGCGACAAAGATACCAGACCGTTTTCGGGCTTGAAGATAGCCTTCTGCAAGCAGCTTTGAGAACGCTTCGTTTACGGTCGGTCTCGAAATCCCGAGAGTTACAGCGAGAACTCGTGAGGAAGGCACACGGGAAGCGCTTGAATCAAAACTGCCGCTCTCAAGTTCTTCTCGTATTTGACGGTATAGTTGTTGGTAAAGCGGCTCGGACGACGCGCGATTCAGCCGCACCATTTCGAATGACATAACTAAACGACGCCGGCGCTGCTTTGGAACCGATGAGACTGTGCGCCTGTAGATCGCGCTATTCATTTTGACGACGCGACCTTCGCATCCAGAGAATGCTTTCTCAAGAGATGCTGCGCAGCTCAATGCCCTTGGCTCCGGCGATGCGCGAAACTGGTCAGCCTTTTTAGCGCGATCTGGTCATTGTTAGCCTCTTTCCAAATGAATACCCTGATTGACTAACAAAAACACATTATGAAAAATACACTGTCTAACACTCCGACCAAAATCGTTAAATCTGTTTGCCGATCCAACGTTTACCCGCGTCTACCAATGGCGCTTTGCCTAGTCCTCTGCACATTGGGGCTGGGACTTTCCGTGAATGCTGGCGTAACGCCTACCATCACCACTTTCGATGCACCGGGCGCGGGCACAGCGGCAAACCAAGGCACCACCGGCTTTGGCATCAACCCAGCAGGGGCGATCACGGGATTCATGCGGGACACCAACTTTGCCCGGCACGGCTTCGTGCGCGCTCCCGACGGGACCATTACCGTCTTCGACGATCCGAACGCGGGCACTTGTACAGTGTCCTGTGGCACCATCGGGAACGGCCAGGGTACGCGTGCTTACGCCATCAACCCGGCTGGAGCAATCACCGGATTCTACACCGACAATAGCGGCCGATGTCACGGCTACGTGCGTGCTGCTGACGGCACCTTCACTCAGATCGATGCTCCGGACGCGGGTACAGGACCTTTTCCCCAGGGAACCTTCCCCTCAAATATCACTCCGATGGGCATCAACCCGGCAGGCACGATCACCGGATTCTACGTTGATGCGAGCTCAGTACAGCACGGCTTCGTGCGCGCTCCTAACGGCGTCATCACCGAGTTCGATCCCACAGGCTCCATATTCACCGACCCCAACGCCATCGATCAGACGGGTGTGATCGCGGGATTCTACTTTGACGCAAACTTCGTGGGTCACGGCTTCCTGCGCACTCCTGACGGGACCATCACCTCGTTCGATGCCCCGGGCGCTGACATGACAGGGGACGGCAACGGCACTTTCGGCGTAGGCCTGACTCCGAGCGGGGAGATCGAAGGAGTCTTCGTCGACGTAAACGGTGTGCTTCACGGCTTCGTGCGGTCTAACGAGGGCACTTTCACGACGTACGATGCTCCGGGGGCGGGCACAGGCGCAGGCCAGGGAACCCTCCCTGAAAGCAACAACACTCTGGACGCGATCACGGGACAGTACATCGACGGAAACTTCGTGAATCACGGTTTCCTGCGCAATCAGCAAGGCAACTTTCGCGTGTTCGATGTTCCGGCCGCGGGCACAGGCGCAGGCCAGGGCACCATCCCCTTGGGCAACGCCAGCACAGGAGCGATCACGGGAGAATTCATTGACGGCGCAAATGTGATACACGGCTTCCTCGTGCAAGGCTTGTAGGCCTAGCTCGAAGTGGACAAAACTGCGCCGCAGTAGCTCACCAACAAATCAGCAAAGCCTAACAAGCAGCAGCATTTCACGTAGCCGTCACGTTTTACCGCGTGGCGGCTTTCGTTTTGTCCTGGAGCCAATTACTGAGTCCGTGAAATTGTCGTCGAGGATTTTTTCAATTTGATTTCGTAATCTGTGCCGCCATAATTAAGACGCGGGGTGGAGCAGCCTGGTAGCTCGTCAGGCTCATAACCTGAAGGTCGCTGGTTCAAATCCAGCCCCCGCAACCAATTCTTTGCCGAATGCCGGCATCTTATCGCGTTTACGTTCTTCAAAATATCGAAGGCAGATTCTATGTTGGGATGGCTGAAGACGTGGCGCGAAGATTGCAACAACACAATTGTGGCGAATCGCGCTGGACAAAGGGACGCGGTCCTTGGCGCGTGGTCTGGCAAAGTGATGAATTGTCGCTTTCAGAAGCGCGAAAATTGGAAAACCGTTTGAAGCGTCAGAAAGGCGGCCACGGATTATTTCATCTCCTAGGAATCCAGCGCTCGTCAGGCTCGTAATCCCGCCTCTAAGGCGGGATCGCTGGTTCAAATCCAGCCCCCGCAACCATTTCTTTCCTGGGCCGAAGTCGGGCAAAAATTTCGAGTCGTGTTTGCTTTCGCCGCCGCTGCAACTTCGTTGATATGTGAGCGGAAGAATTCTTGTTGGCACGGCGAGCTGGTCGGACCCTGGTTTTGTCGAGCGTTGGTATCCGAAGAAAATGCCGGCTGGCGAACGGCTCCGCTGGTACGCGCAGCATTTCGAATTGGTCGAGGTGAACTCGACTTTTTATTCCGTGCCCGAACCGCGATTGGCCGAGCGCTGGTGCGCAGCGACACCGGATGATTTTACCTTCGATGTAAAACTGCATCAACTGTTTTCATTTCACTCCACGCCGGCAAAGCTGTTGCCGCCGGAGTTGCAAAAGCGCGCAGAGACAGATGCGAAAGGGAACGCGAAATCGACACCGGATTTGCAGGAAGCACTGCTCAAAACGTTTCTGCGCCCAATGTCAATCATCCGTAATGCTGGAAAATTAGGCCTATTGCTTTTACAGCTTTCGCCAGCGTTTTCTCCCCGGAAACATCAGTTGAGCGAGCTCGAGCCGCTGATCGAAATGCTGGGCGATTACGATCTTGCGATTGAGTTTCGAAATCGCAATTGGGCAGTCGGCGACCAATTGGAATCAACAATTGATTTTGTGCGCGAGCATCGGGCGATTTTTGTGAACGTGGACGCGCCCGCATCGGATCATTTCACCGTTATACCGTCGGAGGTGGACGAAGTGACGAACTCGAAGGCGGCGTACCTGCGACTGCATGGGCGCAATGCCAAGGCTTACATCACGGGGAAAACCGTGGCCGCGCGTTTCGATTACGATTACAACGACAACGAAATCACAGAGGTCGCCGAGCGCAGTGAGAAGCTCGCGCAAGAAGCGCGCGAGTTGCATGTCATTTTCAACAACAACAACCTCGATTATGCGCCGCGTGCCGCGCTTCGCTTGCGCAAGGCGCTCGACCAAATCGTCAAAACGCCAGCAGAGACACTGGAGCTGTTCTAGAGCGGTTTAATCAAAATGGCAGGCGCTGTAGCCACGGCCCTGTGGGCCGTCTTCGCTGGTGTCAAAAGGAGCGAAGAGCTGCACCAGCCGCAGTCCGGTGGCTACAAGATTTATGAAACTACTCTAAACCTCGCGCGCGACCGGCTCATCTGTCATTTCAGCGAGCCGAAGAATCTTCGATGAGCAACTCAATCACCCGTACGGCGTTTGCCCCAAACTTGAAAGATCCTCGGCAAACTCATCACTGTTTCGCAGTCGGCTGCCGCATCATTCAGCTCGCTCAAGATCTGTTGCACTTCTTCTTCGGTGGCGAGCCCTTCAGCAATCACTGCGCCTGATATTCGCGACATTGTGATTGGCGCCATCAATTTGCCTTCGCCATGAATATGCACGGGTTGGATGACGTTAAGTTCAACCACCTGGATCGCAGCTCTGCGAAACATCGCCGGCAGTTTGGGTCGTATGTCTGGATCGCCGCCCCCTCGCTGCACCACTTTCTGATATAGTTCTTTGTACCGCTCATAAGCCGGACACCTTGGATAACAAAAGCTTCCGGAGAAATCTGTGTCCTCGATCAAAATGATTCCTCCCGGCCGGCACGCTTCCACCATCGCGGCGAGACAGTTCTGCGCCTTGCTCAAATGCGAGAGCAAAAACCGCGCGTAAACCAGATCGAACTCCTCCTGGCACAGGCAGACGCAAGCATCCGCCCGCTGAAATTCGACGTTGGCTACGTTTGCCGCTTCGGAATCTTTTCGCGCCAACGCGAGAATCTCTCCGTCTGTGTCGGTACCGATAGCTCGCCCTTCCGGCCCGACAATGGCCGCCATCAAGAGCGTCACGTGGCCACCACCACAACCTACGTCGAGGCATTTCATTTCTCTGCTCAGACCGACGCGATCCAGTAATTGCACAGTCGTCGGCAGCATCACGCGAGCGAGGAGGTCGAGACGCTCTTTGCCCTCTTTGCCTCCGCGAATCGCGTAGCGGTGCGGCGGTTGAGGTCGATCCATTGGAGTTTTGCTTGTATCCCGCGGCTATTCGTCACCGCAAGCGGAACAGACCCCCGCACTTCAATTAAAGTCAAAACCGCGTAGCGCTTGCAGACTCGAACTTATTTTGGCGTATCTTCGGAGAGTGCACGAGCCACATGAAGTAAGCGAGCCGGTTTACGAGTCGCGATTACCAAGAGCACTGGCGCGATTAAAGCGCTGGCTCGTTGCCCATCACATGACGTTGATAGCGATCGCGGATACTCCGCACTCTATCGCTCTGGGGTCGGCGATCGGAATTTTCTTCGGCTTCACGCCGCTGTATCCCCTCAAGACGTTGCTATCGATCGCTGTGGCGTGGATTTGCCGTTGCAACAAGATCGCAGCTGCGATTGCCGTTACGCTGCACGATGTCATGATCTGGGTGATGCCGGCGGTCTATGTTGCCGAATATCAACTGGGGTGCTGGACTCTGCAGCGTTCACCAGCCCAGCGCGTGCATTTCCGCCAATTTGGACTGCGCGACTACGTCCAATGGCATGTATTTTCACGAGTCGTTTGGCCCGCATTCTGGCCCGCCTTCGTCGGTTCGCTCTTCCTCGCGATCCCTTCGGCGATACTTATTTATTTTCTTATGCGATTGCTGATTAGAAGCGCGCGAACGCCGCAGAGGACCGGTTGAGCATGTGAAACGTATTGGGTTTCTAGGCGGCAAAGCCGCAATTATGTCCCATCGTCTTCGGAGAAGCCGATCCATCGTTTGCCAATCAGAACGCGCCGATTAAGGTGCTGCCATTCGAGGCTGTTTATGCATTTGGCGCGTCGATTTTTTATCATTTTCTCAGTCATTTTTGCCAGCGCGTCCGTTCTTCGCTCGGCGGCTGCGGCGCAGGCATACGTTATTGCCGATGCACAAACCGGCTACATTTTGGACGAACAAGAGCCCAGGAAAAAATTGCAAGTGGGCAGCCTCACGAAGATCGCAACAGCGAGTGTCGTGCTCGATTGGGCGGAGAGAAAATCAGGCGACCTGAACCAGGTCGTCACTATTCCGCAGGCGGCGTTTGTTGGGACCTCCGAAAACAATATCGGCTTTCAACCCGGCGACAACATCACGTTGCGCGATCTTCTCTACGCCGCGCTTGTGCAATCCGACAACATCGCGGCATACACGCTGGCACACCATGTCGGTTCGCAGTTGGGATCGCTCCTGCCGAGCGATATTTCGTCGAAATTGACGCCCGTGGATGCGTTCGTCGCGCAGATGAATGCGCTGGCCAAACAGCTGAACATGGAGCGCACGCGTTTCGTGAACCCGCACGGTATCGATTACAAGGTCAGACCGCTGCCCTTTTCAACAGCGGAAGACATGGCGCGTCTGACTCGATACGCAATGAACAAGCCGAGTTTCCGTTTTTATGTGTCGCAAAAGGAACGCCAGATTTCGTTCAACCGGGCAGGTCAGCAGTTGAACTACATGCTTCGCAACACGAACGAACTTCTCGGTAAGATGGGCATTGACGGGGTCAAAACCGGTACCTCAGCGCGGTCCGGCCAGTGTTTGATTCTCTACGCGAACCGTGAGTCGGAAGTTGTTCGCCAGGGTCACACGGAAACCGTGTATCCGCGTCATTTGATGGTGGTGCTCCTGGGCAGCTCGAATCGATTTAATGAAGGAGCAGCGCTTTTGCAACGCGGCTGGCAGCTATACGACCAATGGGCGGCTTCGGGTCGCCTGGCGGATCCAAAAAAATTACTCTGATCCCGCTATTGCAAAAATGAAGCCGCGCATTGGCGTTCTTACCAGTGGTGGCGATTGTCCCGGACTCAACGCCGTTTTACGCGGAGTCGTGCTCGCCGCAGAAAAACTCGGCTGGGAAGTGGTCGGTTTCCGCGACGGATTCGAGGGACTACTTCCACCTGGCGATCATGTTGTTCTCGATCGCAAAAGCATTGATGGAATCATGGCGCTCGGCGGCACGATCATCGGCACGACAAATCGCGGCCATTTCGCGGCCAAAGTCGGCGCCGGCGATCGCACCGTTGCGCCCGCGCACATAATTGCAGACGCCAAAAAGATTCTCGATGAGCTCCAGGTAAAAGCATTGATCATTGTGGGCGGTGACGGCTCGATGGTCACCGCGCAGCAATTGCAGGAGGCTGGCATCAACGTCATAGGCGTCCCAAAGACAATCGACAACGATCTGGAAGCCACGGCGATGACCTTCGGGTTTGATTCGGCAGTAGGCGTTGTGATGGACGCGCTCGATAGGTTGCACACGACTGCCACAAGCCACAAACGCGTCATTGTTGTCGAGGTAATGGGACGCCATGCCGGGTGGATCGCCTTACACGGCGGTATCTCCGGCGGGGCTGATATCATTTTGATTCCTGAGATCCCGTTCGATTTCGAAAAGATCGCAACGGTGGTCAAAATGCGCGGCGCGGCTGGATATTTGGGGACGGTCGTCGTTGTCGCCGAAGGCGCCCGACCAAAGCATGGCGAACAAGTGAAACGCGACGTCGAGGGCGGCGAATTTCGGCTGGGTGGAATGGGCGAAATCGTAGCACGCGAAATTTTGAAACGCACAGGCAAGGAGACGCGCTGTTGCGTGCTTGGTCACCTCCAGCGCGGCGGCCCGCCTACCACATGGGACCGCATCCTCGCGACGCGTTTTGGAGTAAAAGCCGTGCAACTGGCGAACGAAGGTCACTTTGGCTCGATGATCAGTTATCAAAATTATCAGGTGCGCCACGTGCCAATCGCCGAAGCGGTCAATCGTCTTAAGCTGGTTCCTCCCAACGGCGAGCTCGTCCAAACCGCGCGTGACGTGGACATCTCCTTCGGAGATTAAGTCGTGTTTCGCACAACGACCACGACGGACACAATGAAAACAGATTTCGGCGTTTCGGAATTGTATTTTGTTGCGTTCTTTGTGTCCTTTGTGGCCTTAGTGCGATGAGAGATCGCTCAATGACGCAAAGTGCTGCGCATGCGCAAAGCACCGCTTCGGTGCTGATGGTCCGCCCACGCCGGTTTTATCCTAATCCGGAAACGGCGGTAGACAATGCGTTCCAACGTGATGCCCATTGCGGCTCGGATGGGTTGACGCTGGTGGCGAGAAAACAATTCGACGCAGCGGTGCAGACGCTGCGGGCGGCTGGGGTAAACGTGCATGTCTTTGAAGACACAGCTGAGCCGGAAAAGCCAGACGCGGTTTTCCCTAACAACTGGATCTCGACGCATCACGACGGGCGCATCGCGCTTTTCCCCATGTATTCAGCCCTGCGGCGGCGCGAGCGTCGCGAAGATGTCGTCGAGGAACTGCATAAGCACTATCGAGTCACCGAGGTGATCGATTACTCGCCATTCGAAGATGAAGGTTGCTGCCTGGAAGGCACAGGCAGTCTTGTGTTGGACCACGTGAATAAAATTGCGTACGTGTCGCTCTCAAATCGCTCCAATCCGAAGGTGATCCAACGCTTTGCCGACGATTTCAGCTACGAGCCGGTCATCTTCACCAGCATCGGCTCCAATGGCGAGCCAATCTATCACACCAACGTGATGATGTGCATCGGCACGGCGTTCGCGATGGTTGGTCTGGAGATGATTCGGAACAAAGCCGAGTGCCAACAGGTGCGAGAACGCTTGGAGAAAACCGGAAAAGAAATCGTCGAGTTATCGGCAGATCAGATCGCAAATTTCGCCGGCAATGCCATTGAACTACAGGACAAACGTGGAGAGAAACTGCTCGTGCTTTCCATCCGCGCAGCTGGAGCGTTGACCGAGGATCAACGTGAAAGGTTGACCCGCTACGCGCGGGTCATTCCGCTTGAGATCCCTACGATTGAACTTGGCGGCGGAAGCGCCCGTTGCATGATGGCGACGATTCATCTGCCACCGCGATCGCCATCCGGCGCCTGCCCTTGAGCGGGCAAGACACTTGCGGCTAAAGAGAATCAGCGCGAAGCGAGCAGTCTTGGGGCCGCTTCGGTAACACGTTCCAGCAGTTCGGCAGCTTGGGCGGCAGCCGGACAATTCGCCAGGCCCAACCGGTATCCCGTTTCTAGCAGCTCGCTAAGGCCTGCGAAATTGCGTTCGACCACTTTTCGACGCAGGGCCATCGCGAACAGAAGGCTTGCGATGGCGTCGCGCTCCGGCACCGCGAGACGGTCAAACTCCTTTCGCCAGCGTCTGCGTCGTAGGTCAGCGTCGAGCAACCGAAGGATTGGTGCATGGGTGCCGGTCCCCTGTACGCGACGCGGGAGGCGGACAGGTGGAGCCGAGCCACGGCGCAGGGCGGAAGCGCACAGGAGTCCCATCACGTAGGTGGTGTGATAACCGGTTGCCAGCTGGTACTCCACTCGTTTATCTCCGCTCAACTGTTCAAGGCGCCGCAATTTGGTTTTCGCGCAAGGAAGAAAACCTGCGTGGTCTTGCACGCTGGCAAGAACGCGAAATCCAAAAACGGCTGCCGCGCTCCAAGATCGCCCTGTCAGGGGCCAACTCATAAGTATCTCGCCACCGAGATCGTAGTCTTCTTCATCCAAGCACCTAGCGAGCGCCGCTTCGGCTTCTGCCAAAATTCCTACCACAGGACGGGGCAAGCGCTGAGGTCGCAGCACATTGAAGCCAGTCGTGTACATCAAGGCGTGTGTGAACTCGATTACGTCAAAGCGGCTTCCGCTCAATAGATCCATGGAGTGCCTGAGTAATGACTCGCGCACGGCCGGCCAATACTTCTGTCGCGACTTTAATCCAGTGACGCGCCAAGTTCTGGCGAGCCACTCCGCTTCGAGTATCTCAGATGGAAGGCGCTGGTGCCCGGCACGCACCTGTGAGTTCAGGCTCTTGCGAAGCACCGCATCGAACACCGGATCGCGATAACCAAGTCTCGTGAGACAGATGTGTGCTGCGGCGTAGTCGAGGGCAAAGGTGGTGTCTACGCACATGCCAAAGAGCATCCGTTTGCTTCTGGCATGGGGCAGAAGTCGCTCCGCGACACCGTGAATGCGTCGCGCGATATCAGGATGGCTAGCGGCGATCGACGCGTTGACTAACAACAAACCGGTTTCCCCGATCACCTTTAAAGGGGGGAAATCATTGCCGGGCTCTCCGCAATCCACGTATCCGTTAACGGCGAACCGTTCCACCGACTGTTCTGCAATGTCGAGCGCATGGCCAAGACGTCGCACCAAGTCCTCTGTACCCCACTTGCCATGATCGCAGTCCATGAAGTTCCTCATCTCGCCGAGTCTTCAGTAAAAAACCAAGCTACGACCTCAATCGAGGAGGCCAAATACCTTTACCACGGGAGTATTGAACCGTTTTCGGGTCGTGTTTACGGACAGATCTTCGGAAAAGCTAGAATCACGTGGCAAATGCAGAATCTTATGGTAGTCATCGAACAAGCTGGGGCTGCGATATTTCGAGCAATGAAGACCAATACTCTTCGAGTCGAGGGCGGAGCCTGCCTCCAAGGTTGATACCTTGGGGTATGGAAATTGAAGATTTTTGAATCAACCCGATTCAATCCTTCCGATGCTGGAAGAACAAAACAGCTCCTTTACGCAATTTGCTTGGCCGGCGATTGATTATCCCAAAATGAAGTGGCCGTGAACTACGGGCTTACCCGTCTCAGGATGTACGCCTTTAAGTGTTACTTGAACAAGCCTCGCATGTAGAGGCTCCTGTTGCCTCCTCTTACCTTCTCTACCTCTTTCGGTTCGAGTTCCTTCACTAATGAGGATTTATCGAGCTTCTCGAGCAACGAGGATTTAGCTTGTTTCTTCCGTTTGCTACCTGTGGATTTATTGTTGTTTTTGCGCATTTCTTTTTCCTTTCGCTGAAAAGGCTTTACGAGTTCGCCACACACCGTGTCAAGAATAATCAGATCTGGTAGTTTGCTAGATGGATACTACCATTATGCCGTACTCAATTTCGAAATTGCCCGGTGATAGGCGAAGCAGTCGCTGCGCTTGCTATCAATCGAGGGTAACTAGGGGTGCGTTTTTCCTTTACAAAGGCAACATTATTGTCGGCGGCCGCAAAAGTCCGAAAAGTATTTACGACCCGAAGATCGCCACGATGGGAGGCGATGCTTCCGCGTTCGACCAGAGCGACGCTACTGGCTTCATTCGTCTGAACGCGCTGCGATTGAGACTCCGCGCGGCAACGAAGGGCGGTTCCTAAAATCGCCGTCGCCCCGTTGGGAACCCCGACTACTGGTTCCTCCGCAGCAAGGCGCGCCACTAGCGTCCGTTTCCAGCGCAGGTGGTTTCGATGAGGCATGCGGGTTCGCCACTCATTTGGCATGGATTTGCATCTTCGATGAGCTGAAGGAGCGGCGTTTTGGCCACCAGCCGCAGAAACTTGTGGAGGCATCTGCACTGCGCGAAAATTGCCTCCAGGGGTCCCCCGAACAAAGCGTTGAATTCGAGGCACGGTGAACAGGGCGCGCAAATGCTTCGAACATTTCCCTGCTCAGTGACGTTGAGCCCATAGCTGGAAAGGGGGATGGCTGCGTTTCCGTTCGAGTTGGTAAGGTTATAGATGCAACGGAAGATAATCTCCCGGTCGGGATCTCTCGGAGGTGTCCCAATCAAACATTGGTACTCTGTGGAGGTTAGGATCATCCGTTCGTCCATTCCCAGGAGGTGAGCGAGCTGATCGGCCCGCCTCCTTCCCAATGGCTCGTTGAGCTGTTCGCGCCGTCTGACCTTTCGTGGCGCCAGGCTCGCCCATCTTGCGTTCTCCTGACACACGTCCGGCCAGAAGCATTCTCTGTTGTCAAAAACCTGCTCGTCGAAGTATCGCCTGTAATCAGCCCAGGGACAGCCCGTTGGATTTTGCTCGAGGCAATCAACGACCGGTTGAGGAATGGGCGCCCTGTATGCCGGCATGTACGCGGCAATGTCGGGGTTCGCCATGTAGAGCAATATGAAATTTACTAGGTAGATGGCGGTGGTTACGGATGGTGCGTAAACTTCATTGGTGACCTCGTGATCCCGGGAAGCTTTCGGGATGGTAAAAAAGTTTGGCGTGCAGGTGGGCGAGGACTGCGCGGCGAGCGGACCCGCCGATAGGGAAACCGCCATCACCAGTGTTACGGGTAGAATTGCGACGGTTCGATTTTGCATAAAATTTTTCATTTCGAGGCGCGACCGCATCTCAGACTGGGTTGCCTCGGTCAAGCCCGCGACTCACGTCAGGGAAATTCTTTCGATGCGAAAGCCATTTCAGATTATCGCCGAAATAAAGCCGATTCATTCAGGGAAAATATCCAGAGATTCTTCGACTTCGCTCAGAATGACAAGCATGAGTGGTGGGCGCACGCAACCTTGCGAGGGGTGGTTGTCGATCTTATATTTAGAAGGCGCGCTCGGCGCTAAAAAGTCAGGAGGTCATTATGCCAACGACAATTGCTGTTCCAAAAACCAAAACGGCCCCAAGAGCCGAGGAAGATTTTCTGCCGCTCGAAGGTACCGATCACATCGAGTTTTATGTCGGTAACGCCAAGCAGGCGGCGCATTTTTATCAGAGCGCACTTGGTTTTCAGCCGGTGGCTTACAGCGGACCGGAAACCGGCGTGAGAGAACGCTCTAGTTATGTGGTGCGGCAAAATAAGATCACGTTTGTTCTGAGCACGCCGATTCGGGCGAAGCATCCAATCGCCGATCACATTCATACGCATGGCGATGGCGTGAAAGTCATCGCGTTGAAAGTAAAGGACGCGACCTCCGCTTGGAAAGAAACCACGAAGCGCGGCGGCAAAAGTTACATGGAGCCGAAAACGCTTACAGACAAGCAGGGGAAAATCGTGCTTAGCGGCATCCACACGTACGGCGAGGTCGCGCACGTGTTTGTGGAGCGGGATGATTACACTGGGCCGTTCATGCCGGGTTTTGTGAAGTGGGATCCGACGTTCCGCGCGGCGGAGACGGGATTGCAGCATGTCGATCATTGCGTCGGCAACGTCGGATGGAACCAGATGAACCCGTGGGTGAAATTTTACGAAGACGTGATGGGCTTCCGCAACATCCTCACGTTCGATGACAAAGATATTTCCACCGAATACTCGGCGTTGATGAGCAAGGTGATGAGCAACGGCAATGGCTTCGTCAAGTTTCCGATCAATGAGCCCGCCGAAGGGAAAAAGAAATCGCAGGTGGAAGAATATCTCGAGTTTTACGACGGCGAAGGCGTCCAGCACATCGCCATGGGGACAAATAATATCATCGAGACGGTGACCGCGTTGGAGCAGCGCGGACTGGAGTTCCTCAGAGTTCCTTCAGCTTACTATGACACGTTGATCGATCGCGTCGGCCACATCGACGAAGAACTGAACGCGTTAAAGCAGCTCGGGATTTTGGTCGATCGCGATGACGAAGGCTATCTGCTGCAAATCTTCACCAAGCCGGTGGAAGATCGGCCGACGCTGTTTTTCGAGATCATTCAGCGCAAGGGCGCGAAGAGCTTCGGCAAAGGCAATTTCAAAGCGCTGTTCGAAGCCATCGAGCGCGAACAGGATGCGCGGGGGAATTTGTAGGAATGAACAACTGCAAGAGTTCACCCCTCACCTTGATCCTCTCCCCTCGGAAGGGAGAGGCGAACAGCAGACATACGAGCCGCGATTACACCGCCGGGAGGCGGAACGGAGCGCCTCTCCTCTTCGAAAGAGGAGACGGGAGGGTGAGGAGTTGATTACTTGGCGTAACGAGTAAAAGGAGGATTCGATAATGCCGTATTACCAAAAACTTGGCGAAATGCCACGGAAGCATCACATCTGGTTCCAGCGCGATGGCGCCGGACCCGGTTACAAAAACGAAGGGATCTATTACGAGCACGTCGTCACGACGGAAGGTTTCAACGAAGCTTACTCAATCATGTATCACGTGCGGCCGCCGACGCGCGTACGCAATGTTAAGCTCCTGAAATGCGAGGAGCTGAAGAAAGTCACTGACAGCCCGCTGCGACATCATCACCTGAAAACGGCGACTATCCCTCGCAAAGGAGATCTATACACGGGGCGCATTCCCATTTTGTTTAATCAGGACATGATCGCGTATCGCTCGCGACCGGCGAAGGCTTACGACAAATTTGAATACTACAAAAACGGCGGCGCAGATGAGATAATCTTTGTCTTCAAGGGCGGCGGGACGCTCGAATCCGTCTTTGGCCGCCAACGTTATCGCGCGGAAGATTACATCGTGATTCCGCGTGGCATCACTTACAAGCTCGTGCCTGACAAAGTTGACGAGGAAGATTATCTGATTCTCGAATCCGTCGGGCCGGTGCGAATTCCGCAACGCTACGTCAATAAAGAGGGCCAGATCAAAATGGGCTCGCCTTATTCCGAGCGCGATCTGCACGGGCCAACTGAGCTGAACACGATCGATAAAGAAGGCGACACCGAAATTTTGGTCAAAGACGGCCCGCGCTGGACTGTGGTAACGATAGCGCATCATCCATTCGACGTCGTCGGTTGGGATGGGTACGTTTACCCGTTCACATTCAACGCCCAGGATTTCGAGCCGATTACAGGCACAGTGCATCAACCGCCGCCAATTCATCAGACCTTCGAAATTCGCGGCTACGTCGTGTGCACGTTTGCGCCGCGCATGCTCGACACTCATCCCGAGGCCGTGAGAATTCCGTGGGTGCACGACAATGTCGAAGCCGATGAAGTTCTCTTTTACGTCCGCGGAAATTTTGGTTCGCGACGCGGGATCGAGAGCGGTTCGATCACGTTGCATCCGCGCGGGATTCCGCACGGACCGCATCCGGGCACGATCATGGCCAGCAAGAACGCCACGCGCACTGAAGAGCTCGCAGTAATGTTCGATACGCAACACACGCTCGAGTTGACGGAGCAATCCCTGGGGCTTGACGATCCGAAATATCCACAAAGCTGGCTCGAGTAGGCGGAAACTCGCCAGTCTGCCGAGTGGTTCGATACACTGGCCAGGCGTGCCTTGTGACGCCGCATAGTCGAGTTAAGTTAGTTGAATGCGCGACGGAAATTCCGAAGTCGAAACTGAACTGCAAGCGGCTGAACGTCGCATCGGCAAAATTCAGCGCTGCGGCGCTGCTCGCGTCGCCACGATGGAGCAATGCTTTCTCGGATTGCTCGAAGCCATTGGCGAGGACCCGGGACGCGAAGGTTTGCTGAGGACACCGGGGCGTGCCGCGCGTGCGTTCGAATTTCTCACTGCCGGTTACAGGCAGAGTTTGGACGAATTGGTCAACAATGCGCTTTTTGACGCGGAGGCGAGCGAGATCATTCTCGTCAAAGACATCGAACTATATTCGTTATGTGAGCACCATTTGCTTCCGTTCATCGGCAAAGCACACGTTGCTTATATACCCAACGGCAAAGTCGTTGGTCTGTCTAAGACCGCGCGAATTGTCGATATGTTCGCGCGACGGCTCCAGATTCAAGAAAACCTCACGATGCAAATCGCTGACGCTTTAATGAAAACGCTGCATCCGCGCGGCGTTGGTGTCGTCATCGAGGCAAAACATCTTTGCATGATGATGCGCGGCGTTGAAAAGCAAAACTCGGTGATGAAGACATCGTGCTTGCTCGGTGTGTTCAAGGATGATGCGCGAACGCGATCCGAGTTTCTCGCGCTGCTACAGAATTAATTGTAGGGCGTCTGTGCCAGACGCCTCTAATTTAGATGCCGTCTCGCAGAGACGGCCTACAATTAAGGATGCTCCTTACGGTCAGCAAACGTCTTGAGTTCTCAGCCTCCCGGCGCTTGCGCGTTCGCGATTGGAGCGATGCTGAAAACCTGCGCGCGTTCGGGCCCGAAATGAATGCGCGCTATGGGAGCGGTCGCAATTATGTGGCGTATTTCGTCTTCACCGGGCCAGTCGATCCAACAACGGGGATGCTGATTAACATTAGCGAAATCAAAGAGCGTGCCGGAAAAATTGTGCGCGAACGCTTCGATCACAAATTTCTTAACGAGGACAATCCTTCTTTCCGCGACATGCCGCCAACCGCCGAGAACATTGCGCGGCAACTCTACGTCGATGTCGCGCCGCTGTTCTCCGATGTCCAAGCAAAACTGTGCGCTTGTCACCTGAGCGAGTCGCCTCAGCGGAGCGCGACCTATTATGCGAGCGGGGTAGGGGAGGCGAATTATTGGTTCGAATTTTCGGCTGCGCGCAAAACAATGTCGCCCCGGCTGAGCGCCGAGGAAAATGCTCGGTTGTTTGGATCGGCGACTTCAACGCACGGGCACAACTATCGGGCGCGTCTGACTTTTCGAGCGGAACAGTTCGACGGAAAAGGTCCCTTGGTCTGTTATGATGCAATCGACGCTTGTCTTCGCGCGTTGCGCGCGGAACTCGATCACCGCTATCTCAACCAAGAGGTCGTTGGGCTGAAGGATCGTCCCATTACGACGGAAAGTTTGGCGGGATATATTTACGAACGCGTAAAGACGAGGATCCGGCAGCCGCCGGAGCGCGTTCGTTTACACGAGCGACACGATTTTTTTGCGGAAGCGTGGGCAGACAATGTTGCTTTCCTTGGATTACAGGTGCCATTCCATGCGGCGCATCGATTGCATACAAGTTCGCTTTCCGATGCCGAAAACTCGAAACTTTATGGCAAGTGCAACAATCCGCGCGGACACGGTCACGGTTATCTGACAGAAGCGACAGTAGGCGGCGAGTACGATGCGCGCAGCGGCGCGCTCTACGACTTTGTGGCGTTGAAGAACGCGATCGAAGAATCAATCGAGCCATGGCGAGATCGTCATCTGGATCTCGAAGCAGAGGATTTTCGCGAGGCGCCTTCCACCGGAGAAAATATCGTTCGCGCGCTTTGGCCGAAGATTGACAATCGCCTCGGGCAACGGCTCGTTCGCTTACGTTTGTGGGAAACAGCGAACAACCGCTTTACGTTGCGGCGCACATAATCATTGGTAGGGATCCCGCTGTTGCGGGAAGCCGTCCGTTCAACACGCGCAGCGGCGCGCCCGGCGGTCGCGTTCCTACCATTTTCAATTCGGCGTTGGACGTTCGGCGTTGGACGTTCGACGTTTTCCGTAAGCACAGAATGAAGCGTTATCTCATCACCGGCGCGAGCCGCGGTATTGGCCGTGCGATAGCTGAGAAGCTTGCCGCAAAAGATGCGGAGCTGCTTTTGCACGGACGCGACACGGTTGCCCTGGCGCAGACGTGCAAAGCGATCGAGCCGAACTGTGCGAAGGTCACACTCTTGGTCCATGATCTGGCCAACCCGCACGGCATCTCTGACCTGATTGCCGAAGTGGGCAAAGAACCAATCGATTTACTCGTAAATAATGCCGGCGTCGCAGTGGTAAAACCGTTTGGTGAAATCACCCCAATCGAATGGGAGCAAACTGTCGGCGTGAACATCACTGCGCCATTTCTGCTGACCCAGCGCTTTGCGCCTCGAATGGCTCCGGGTTCCAGCGTGGTGAACATTCTTTCCGTTGCGGCGAAGACTGGATTCGCAAACTGGAGCGCGTATTGCATGAGCAAATTTGCCCTCGAAGGATTTTCCCAGTGTGTGCGCGCAGAATTACGGGATCGGAAGATTCGAGTCATCAATGTTTATCCTGCCGCGACAGACACCGACATCTGGAGCCAGCTCGAGGGTCAATGGCCGCGCGAACGCATGATGAGCGCGACACAAGTAGCTGACGCAGTCGCATTCGCGCTGGCGCGCCCGACGGAAACGCTGGTCGAGAACATCACGCTGTCGAGTCTCGCTGGGAATCTGTAATTTGCGGAATGAAGACACGACTATGATCAGTGCCCTCCAAACCGAGCTTAGCATCAACATTATCGCTTCGATCTTCGTGTCGCTGCTCTTTCTGGCGGCAGGATTTCTCTGGGGAAAATACAAGGAACGCCACCGCAAGTTTGGCAGGAATCTCGAGGAGTACGACTTCTATCCATTCACTGTTACCCGCGAGAATTTTGGCGAGTTCAGTCTGAAAGATTTCCGGCTGGGAATGCATTACTTGCTCAAGAACGAAGATCACACTGCTGCGCGACAGCTCATTTTCATCGGCGAGCAAAATAACGTGCGCACACAGCTCGAACCCGCTGAGCAAAAGGTGTACGCGCAGCTATTCGAGAAGTATCACGGCAAGACGATCGCTGACGACACACACGAATTCCTCGAAAACTACGAGCGGATTGTGCGGTTGATCGGCAAGTCATTTCCGAACACCGGAATAGAGATCCTGCTGCACAATCTCGCCGACCCCGCACACTCACTCATCACGCTTGAGAACGATGTTACGGGACGCCATTTGCGCGACGGCACTACGAACCTGCTGATCGACCTCAAACGCCGGCAACTCCTCAATGAGGACAAGTTGAATTATGAGCTGAACATCGGAGCGCGAAAATTCAAATGCACGACGATCCCGATCAAACGAAAGGAATTCGGGATCGTCGGTGCAATCTGCATCAACATCGATGCAAATTATATCTCCGAAGAAGTGCTGAAAGATCGGCAACGCATCGAGAATTGGTTCGCAAACTTTTGTCGAACCGAGATGCAGCTGGATGAAAATATTTTGAGCAAGGACGAATACGCAAAGGCGCTAAAGGGCAAACGCCACTTCAAGGACGAGCGTGTTTAAGGAAGCGCGCTCGACTTATCTGTCATTCCGGCCGAAGTGGAGGAAGCTTTGAGCCTTAGCGGGGCACGCGAAGCTGCGTCGCTCCTTGAACAGACTTATGTTAGCTCTGGATTCGATGCTGCGGTCCGCCTGCTGGCGCAAAAGCAATTGGAGCGATTGAAAGAAAAGACCGCGCGTGGCGAGTACGTCCCCGCCGTGGAGTACGTCACTGCCTACGTGCGGCTTGCTGAGAAGGAAGAAGCTTTCGCCTGGCTGGCAAAAGCCGTCGAAGAGCGCAATTGGTTCGCGCTTCACATCAAGACCAACCCGATGTTCGATCCGCTGCGCGGCGATCCACGCTTTGAGAAACTCGCCAACCAGATTGTGCCCGATGTGAAGTAGCCGATTTCTTTTTCGGTTACTTCGGCGAGGCGTGGAGGGCAGCTTGGTATTCGGGCTTTTTGTGATACTCGACGAGGCGGAATCCCCAACTGATTAGCGTTGTCAGATCTTTCGTCTGCGCTCTCTTTTCGTTCAGGAATTTCTCGATTTTCCCTTTCAGCTCCGGCTGTTGATCAGTGGTATCGAGGATCTCGAAGATCTCCATCGACAACAACCAATCTTCGGGATGTTCGGCCTGCTGCGTTTCCCAAATCTCGCCAAGTCGTTCGTAGCCGGTTTTGCTCTCGCGAATCTTGCGTACCTGCGCGTAAAGATTTTCGAGTCGCTTCCGTTTTGCGTCCGATGGGACCTTGATGGTCCGCTCCTTCGGAACCAGCGCCACCTGGTTATAGGCGTCCTTGTCTGCTGCACCGTTAAAGACCGAACTGATTCGTTCGCCGACCGCCATGTCGTACATGCCCCAGTTCGGATCAAACAAGATGCGCTCGCCGTGTTTCGCGCTGCAATTTGAGAATGTGATCAAGAGCAATTTGCCGTCGCGGCGCAGGATTTTTTCGACTTTCCCTGAAACGACAATGCCGCTCATGAACTCCAGCTTCGCCTTCCTGCCCTCGACAACTCCGAGCGCGTGCAGTTGATCGTTGGTGAGCAGATCGGGCGCCGCTGCTGTCTGCTTCCATTTGCCAATGGGCGAACCAAACCCATCCTTGTGATAATCGACGCCGTGGCCTTCGAGTTCCTTATCGCGGAATGCCAGCGCCGTCTTGCCCGTTGTGCGCACGTAAATCGGCGAATTGTTTTCGTCGGTGATGACTTCGGTGAAAACTCCGCTGAGCTGCAGGCCAGACGAATATTCGCAGGTGGCAGTGTTATTGCACTCGATGGCCTTATTGATGCCTTCGAGTCCGCCAACCATGAACGCCATCTTGCTTGCAAATTCTTCCAGCACATCCTTGAGATGCTCGAAATCGCGACAGACAAAAAGCTGCGGCTGCTTGGTAGTGATATCGAACGGCTGATTCATCGCATCGATAGAGTAGGGGATCTTCTTCACTGCCGGCTCGAGGCATGAAACCGATTCGCCAATCGATGAAAGCAATCCCGCCCCGTAAATCTTTGGATTCTCGAGTGTGCCGATGAGGCCGTATTCAACTGTCCACCAGTGCAACCGCGAGAGCAGCGCCATCTCGGAAGGTTCACTCAGAGTTTTTTGGCGGTGCTCAACCAACTTGGTTGCTTCCTCGACTTCTTTCGGGTCCGCGTTCGGGCGCTCTTTCAAAATCGATAAGTGCCTAATCGCTTGATACAGCTCGAAATCTTTTTTGGACGACATCGCTTTTGCGCCTACTTCACCGAAGCGCTGCAAATATTCGGAGTATTCACGATCGACGATGATCGGCGCGTGCCCGGCGGCCTCGTGCACAATGTCCGGCGCAGGCGTGTATTCGATGTGATGGATCTGGCGCATGTCGCACGCGATCACCAGCACTTTGTAAGCTTGAAATTCCATGAACGCCGCGGGCGGAATGAAACCGTCCACGGCAACCGCACCCCAATCGATCTTTGCAAGGATGTCGTTCATCTCTTCGATACGCGGGATGCGCTCGAATGAGATCCCGGTGTCGAGCAGCCCCTGGAAATAAACTTTGTGCGCGTACTCGCGGAGGAAAAAAGTGTTCTGGCGCATGATGAATCGCCAGACTGCATGATCGACCGACGTATAATCGTCGTAGCGTTGATCGACTGCGAATTGGAGTAAATGTTTGGGGCAACTGGCGACTGCCGCGTTGTCATAGCTAATACCGCCTTGAGCTTTCATCGGGGCACCTCCTCCTTGGACGAGTATAATTTATGACTCGTTTGCAACTCGGGCAAGAATGATTCCGGTGCCACTAGAAAATGATCACCGTATTCCCGACGCTCACGAGATCCTTCACACGCGCGGCGTCCCAGTTTGCCAGACGAATGCACCCGTGGCTCGCGGCCCGGCCGATCGTCTCGGGATTGTTCGTGCCGTGAATACCGATGCCAGGCTTGTTCAGGCCCATCCATAGGATGCCGACGAGATTGTTTGGGCCCGGCGGCAGATTGTAATAATTTTCGGTCCGCACACCGTAATTGAGCATGCCTTCATCGTAGCGGAACCACGGCCAAATGGCCGCGCCGAGAATTTTCCAGGTGCCTACCGGCGCAGGCAGAGTCTTCGATCCCGGCGTGATCGGGAACACGCAAACAAGCTGGTCATGGTCGAAAACTTCGAGCAAATGCTCGTGCGTATCGACGAAGATTTTACGGGAGGCGAACGCAGGATTCTCAGGGACTTTTCCCTCAGTGAATTTTTCTACTTCAAAGGGCAGAAGATTTGGCACTTTGAGGACCTCGCCCGGCTGAAGATGCTCCCAATTTTTTCCGGGATTAAGCTTCTGGATGAACGTCTCGGCAGAATGGAAGCGCTCGGCTACGAACTCCAACAGCGACGTGTAAGGCAGCCATTTCAATCTCGCCTGCTCAGCGCGACTGCCTGGCACGTCGCCGACCATTTTAAGGTCTTCGTCCTTGATTGTGTAGGTGGTGTAAGTCACGGGCACTTGATCAAGCATCCATTGATCGACTGCGCCGGTCTTCGGCATCGCGTGCGCGTGCTTGTATGAAATGAGCGCCTTCCGGAAAAATTCACCCATTCTACCGTCAATCTTGCCTGGACCGAAGTCGCTGTTGTCCAAAAAAATCTGCAACCGCGTAGCCGTATCTTCGTCATAGTTCGGCAACGCGACCGGATAAATTCTAGGCGGCGGAGTGGGTGCAGGCGTTTCCTGTGCATGCGCAAACAGCGGCATGAAAGCAGATGCGACAATCAGCAAAGGGAATTTCATCGGTCGAAAGTTATGCTCTGTGAATCGCGCACGTGCAAACCGGTTGAATGTGAATGATTCAAGGAACGACGGCTTCGCAGCCGTCGAGGGCTGGAAGCCGTCACTCCTTGCGCACTGGTCGTAACGCGACGGTGGACTCTGCTAGCAAGATCCATTGTTCTGGAGTTGCGCTTGCAGGCGCTTCGGTTCCACCGTAGCGCTGCGAATCGCTGGTCCAAAGTGTTTCCCATCTGGAGCCCGGCAATGGCGCGAGCAAAGGCTCGGAAGCCGGATGCAAAACGTGGCGTTCTCCTAAGTTCACTAGCAATAGACGATCGTCATTGGCTTCCGAAAAATATCTCAGAACGAAACTTGCCGCTCCGAGCACCGCGCCATCGATGCCGCCGGAACTCTGCTGTCGAAAGCGCGAATCTTCCCGTCGCAATTTCAAAAGATCGATATGGAGATCGTAAAGTTCGCGATTCTTTTCGCGCTCGGACAAATCGAGTTTGCATCGGGCGAACACATCTGGATCATCCGGGGCGGGCAGAGTTCTCCATGCTTCCTCTTCGCTCAGCGATAAAAACGGTGCCAGCCATTCAGCGCGGCCCCTGCGAATTGCATCTCGCACACTAGTATCGCCCACATCCGCGAAAAATAGGAACGGGCTGGTGGCGCCGAACTCTTTTCCTTGAAATAACAGCGGCGTCCAGGGACCTAGCAAGAGAACGGCGGTCATGGCGCGGTAACGTCCCGGTGAAGTTTGAAAGCGCAATCGCTGGCCCGGCCCGGTGTTCGCGATTTGATCGTGATTCTCGATGAAACAAATGAACGCCTCGGGAGCGAAGCCGAATGTGGGAGTCCCACGCAACACTTTTCGCCATGAATGCGCCTGGCCCTGATAAAGAAAACCGTATTTCGCCGCGGAAATAAATTCCTGCGGCGCGCCGAGATAATCGGCGTAGTAACCTTCGTTGCGACCGGTCAGCGCTACCACGGCGCTGTGATGAAAATCGTCGTTCCACATCCCGTCCAGATTATCGCCGCCTTCGCTGAGCGGCCGCGCCATCTTCGCTTCCTGAAAATCGTTCTCGGCGATTAGAAGAATCGAGCGCGAGCCGGCCGCCTCGCGCGCCGCGCGTCCAACCGCGCCGATGATGTATTCAGTGGATTGATCGCGAATGGCATGTGTCGCGTCAAAACGGAATCCGTCGAAATGAAATTCCTCAATCCAGTAACGCCCATTCGTGATGAAAAACTCCCGGACGGGACCCGAATTCGGTCCATCAAAATTAATGGCATTACCCCAGTCGTTCTCCTTTTCGCGAACCAGATAATCGTCGGAAAATATCCCGAGATAATTTCCGTCAGGCCCGAAGTGGTTGTAAACGACATCCAGAATCACAGCGAGACCTAGCGAGTGAGCACGATCGACGAACGCCTTCAAATCGTCCGGCGTTCCGTAGAGGTGCGAAGGCGCGAAAAGATCGACGCCGTCGTAACCCCAGCCAAATTTTCCTGGGAACTCCGCGACCGGCATCATTTCGATCACGGTAATTCCGATGCACGCCAACTCTGCCAATTGCTCCGCCGCGGCGCGCCACGTTCCGTCCTTCGTAAATGTACCGATGTGCAGTTCGTAAATGATCTGGCCCTTTAATTTGACGCCAGGCCAATTCGTATCGGCCCATCGAAATTGCCGCTGATCGATAACGCAGGACGGTCCGTGTGGCCCTTCCGGTTGAAAGCGCGATGCCGGGTCGGGATAAAAGGTTTCTCCGCCATTTACTCTAAACCGATAACGACTGCTCGCGCCGACGTTGACGGCGCCTGAAAAATATCCATCCGGTTCCGGTGTTAGCGGATAGACGACTGGCTCCGAGTGAGTGCCGCCTTCTACAACAACATCGACTTCTCGGGCCTTTGGCGCCCAAACGCGAAAATGCGTTTGGTCTTTGCCGATTACTTCGGCGCCGATTGGGTAGTGGCGTTTTATTTGCGACACGGACACTAACATGGCGCTGCCAGCTTGCTAAACAACCACGCGGTGCGGGCTGTAGGGCGCGTTGTCCCCAGCGCATCTTCGCGGAGCGCTCATTTTTCCGGCAATTCGGCCCGGATTACGACGTGTGGACGGGCTTTATGCCATCGGAATTTTTGCCGATCTTGTCACCCTCGTTACCCGTGCCGCCGGCTTTGACCTCAGCATTGAATCCGCCCGCCCGAACCTCGTCTGCCTTCGACCGGGTGAAACGATGGCGTGAACGCTCTTAAAGTCGCTAAGGAACCGAAGTAGCGATCAGTCATTCGCCTGTGGTATAACACAGGCATGAACTGGGATGCCATTAGCGCGATCTCACAATTAGTCGGCTCCATTGCCGTGGTCCTGTCCGTGCTATATCTGGCGTTGCAAGTGCATCGGAGCACGCGTGTGGCCAGGCTAGCCACGCAAGATGCTGCCGCCACTGCGTTGCGCGATGTAACGAAACCTTTCATGGAGAATGCCGAGCTGGAACGAATCTGGCGAATTGGATTGGAAGACATCGGTACACTCTCCGTCGAAGAGCGGACGCGATTTTTCCATGCCGCCTACCAGTTTTTAAAAGCGTTCGAGACAATTCATTTTCATTATGTTTATGGACTGATGGACAGACAGCTCTGGAAAGGCTGGGAGGGCCTTCTGCGACATTACGTCGTCGCGCCCGGAATGGCTCACTACTGGAAACTTCGACCTGAAGTGTTCTCCAAGCGATTTCGCAATTTCGTTAACTCGCTCGAACCGCCCGCGGATCAACGCACGGTCGGCACTCTTTTCGGAGAGGAACGTAAGTGAAGGTCCTTACCCTTGGCGGTGCCCACGGAGTGCGACGCGCCTACCGATCTTTTGGAGAGGAGCGAAAGTAAGGGTCACTTACACGGCCCCGGGACGGGAATAACGAATTTGCCGTCTTTCTCAGCGATCAGATTTTCTGTAGTGCTGGTGGAGCTGCCGTTTGCGTCTTTTGTCTCGATCTTGATGACGAGTTTCTTGGCTGGTTTGAGTGTCAGGCAAACTTTGCCGCCGGTCGGCGAATCCTGCGGAGTGGCGGCTTTTTTTACATCTTCCGGTGTTAGATTGACAAGCTCAATCTTGGAGATTTTCCCTCCGGCTTCGGCTGACTGCATCATTTTGTAAAAACCGACGATCGTCGGGTCGGCGCCTTGCGTGTAGAGGAATGTTTCCAGCGTAGCAGTGTCCTTCCCTTCGAACGCTGTTTTATATTTGTCCACGAACGCCTTTTCTTGTTCGGGGGTACCGGCTCCAAGTGGCAAGGTAATCGAGACCAGAAACGCAAAGAGTAGGCTGGAGATTTTGATGCAGGTTGTCATGCCTGCCACCGTAGTCGGCCCGGTTTGAAATCGGCAAGCCAATTTGCAAAACAAAAAATCTTTGCTGATCTGTCTTTCGAAGGCTACTCCACTCCGCGGAATCTGCGAACGAATGAACATTCACGAGTATCAAGCCAAAGACTTGTTGCAGAGGTTCGACGTGGCAACCACGCGTGGAAGAGTCGCTTCGACGCTCGACGAAGCGGAGCAAATCGCGCGTGAGCTCGGCGAACTTGAAGTTGTTGTTAAAGCGCAAATTCACGCGGGCGGACGCGGCAAGGGAACTTTCAAAAACGGGTTCCAAGGCGGGGTGCACGTTCGCAAGTCGCCTAAAGAAGTACGTGAAGTCGCCGAAAAGATGCTCCGGCAAATTCTGGTGACGCACCAGACGGGACCGGCGGGTCGGATGGTGAACAAAGTGTTGGTCGCTGAATCCGCCGACATTGCGCGCGAGATTTATTTTGCGATTCTGCTCGATCGAGCGACAGCTGCCCCTTTGATCGTGGCAAGCACCGAAGGCGGAGTAGAAATTGAAACCGTCGCAGCAAAATCGCCCGAGAAAATCATTCACGAGGCGGTCGATCCGTTAGCGGGTCTGCAACCCTTCCAGACACGAAAACTGGCGAAGCAGCTGGGCTTCGAATCGTCCCAGCTAAAGAGCGCTTCGAAATTGTTTGAAGGACTTTATCGCACGTTCCTTGCGTTCGATTGTTCGATGGTCGAGGTCAATCCGCTGGTAGTGACAACCAACGGCGAGGTGCTGGCGCTCGACGCGAAGTTCAACTTTGATGATAACGCGCTTTATCGGCACCCGGAAATCGCGGCGCTGCGTGACGTGGCGGAAGAAGATCCCCTCGAAGTGGAGGCATCAAAGCATGGGCTGAGTTATATCGGCCTGGGCGGCAACATTGCATGCCTTGTGAACGGTGCCGGTTTGGCCATGGCTACGATGGACATCATCAAATTTTATGGAGGCGAGCCGGCCAATTTCCTCGACGTAGGCGGCGGCGCGACGGAGGAACAAGTGACCGAAGCATTCAAAATTTTGATCGCGGACAAGAAAGTAAAAGCAATCCTCGTGAACATTTTTGGCGGGATCATGAAATGCGACATCATCGCGCAAGGCATCATTAACGCAGCGAAAACGGTGAAACTGTCCGTGCCACTCGTTGTGCGCCTGGAAGGGACAAATGTCGAGAGAGGGAAGCAGTTGTTAAAAGAAAGTGGTCTTACGCTGATCGCGGCGGATGACCTTGCTGATGCGGCTCAGAAAGCAGTCAGCGCGGCAAAGCGCAAATGACGGTCAGATCGACGATCTTTTTCCTCGCGTTCGCTGCAACACTTTGTGCGGAAGAGGTTCCGCGCAGAGTGAAGACGCCTCGCGAAAGTTATCCAAATGTGGATGTGATCTACGACTCTGTGAAGGCGTCCGACGGCAAACGATTGCGCACGATCATTACCAAACCGCGTAACGCGAAAGGAAAACTGCCAGTCATTTTCGTTGCAGGTTGGTTAAGCTGCGATTCGATTGAAGCGCCGGCAGGAACGAAAGATGCGAGCGGACTTGTTTTTCAAGGCCTCGCGCGATTGTCGCAATTCTCGCTGTTTCGTGTCGATAAGCAGGGCGTTGGCGACAGCGAAGGCGTTTGCGCGGAAACTGATTTCGACTCAGAGCTTGGCGGTTATCGGGCTGCCTTTCGCGCGCTGAAGAATTACGAGTTCATCGATAGCAACCGCGTTTTCATTCTTGGAATCAGCAACGGTGGTGGCTTTGCGCCGCTGATTCCCGAATCGCAGGCCGAACAGCAGCAGGTGCGTGGCTACATTTCCGTTGGCGGCTGGGCCAAGACCTGGTTCGAGCACATGCTCGAGATCGAGCGGCGGCGCTTTGCGTTAATGGGGAAAAGGCCGGCGGAAGCCACTGAGATGATGAAACGAGCAGCGACACTTTATTATGAATGGCTAATCAAAGGCCGTCCGGTGGATGACATTCTTAAAGAGCAACCACAGTTGGCTGATCTTTGGCCGGAAGGAAAAGATCACGCTCATTTGTACGGACGTCCGCTCGCGTTTTATCAACAGTTACAAAAACTGAATCTCGCCGCTGCGTGGTCGCGCGTGACGGCGCCCACCTATGCGTTGCACGGAGAGTTCGATTGGATTATGAGCCGCGAAGATCACCAATTGATCGCTGCGTACGTTTCAGCAAATGGCGGAGAAGCGTTCGCATACGAAGTGCCGAAGATGGGTCACACGTTTCAGCATTATCTGAGTCTGGCCGACGCTTTCAAAGGTAAGGAGGCGTCGTTCGACCCAAAAGTAATCGGGTTGCTAACCGATTGGCTGATGAAGGAAGGCGTGACTCATGAAGATTAGCGATTGTGCAAGATCCACACGGAAACAAGCTAATGATTCACAAACTTAAACCTGAAAATGAGAAAGGAGTCTGCAAATGATCACAAACGAAGTGGCCTTCGTTGCCATCGCAGTTTCTGATAAGGAACGCGCGCGAAAATTTTATCAGGAAACCCTCGAGCTCAAACCCAGTTCCACGCAGATGGAGGGCGCATGGGTCGAGTATGATCTCGGTCCTACAACAATCGGAGTTGGTTGTCATCCGGCGTGGAAACCGTCGCGTGATGGGACAACGGTCGCGTTCGAAGTCGATGACATCGATGTGGCCATCGCGAAGCTGAAAGAACGCGGGATCACGTTCGATATTGAAAAGACCGAGACGCCGGTTTGTTGGATGGCGCAATTTCGAGACCCCGACGGGAACAAACTCGTTATTCACAAACGAAAAAAATGACGAAGCTCGAATGTCGAAGGAATGATCAAATTCCGAAGCCCGAAATAATGATCGATATGCACTTGGCGCTTTTTATCATTCGAACTTCGACATTGATTCGTCATTCGTCATTCGTCATTCGTCATTCCGCTCATGTCAGTATTGGTCGATAAAAAGACACGCCTCGTGGTGCAGGGCATCACCGGCAGCGCGGGCGCGTTTCACACGCGGCAATGCATGGACTACGGCACGAACGTGGTCGCCGGTGTGACGCCGGGGAAAGGCGGCCAAATGTTCGATGGCAAGGTGCCAGTATTCGACACCGTCTGGGAAGCGCGACAGAAAACTGGCTGCAACGCGTCGATGGTTTTCGTGCCTGCTCCTTCGGCAGCGGATTCAATTCTGGAAGCGGTTGATGCCGAAGTCGAGTTAGTGGTTTGCATCACGGAAGGCATTCCTGTGATGGACATGATGCGCGTGAAAGCGCAGATGCGCGGAAAGAAATCGCGGCTGATCGGTCCAAATTGCCCGGGAATCATTACTCCTGGCGCTTGCAAGATTGGCATCATGCCGGGCTACATTCATAAGCCGGGCAACATCGGGGTGATCTCGCGCTCGGGGACGCTCACCTACGAGGCGGTGTGGCAATTGACGTCACGCGGCTACGGACAATCGACCTGCATCGGCATCGGCGGCGACCCGATCCACGGCTTGTCGCATCTCGACTGCGTGAAGCTTTTCAACCAAGATCCCGGAACGGATGCGATGATCTTAATCGGCGAAATCGGTGGCTCGGCGGAAGAAGAAGCCGCCGCATGGATCAAAGCGAATTGCAAGAAACCAGTGGCAGCTTTTATCGCAGGCATGACGGCCCCACCGGGGCGCCGCATGGGGCACGCCGGGGCCATCGTTTCCGGAGGAAAGGGGACTGCGGCGGGAAAAATCAAAGCGCTTAAAGCCGCCGGGATCGCAATCGCTGACACGCCCGCTATCATAGCCGATACGTTGATTGCTCAATTGAAGGCGCGAGCATAGTCGCTCAGTTCTAGTGTTTCTGCCGTGAATGACGGATGAAGCGGATTCTTCTCATTGGTATTGGGCGCTGGGGCGCGAATCATTTGCGCGTGCTCAAGTCAATGCCGATTGAACTTTTTATCGCCGATGATGACGAGCAGCGGCTGAGTTCGTCGGAGATTCCAGAAAGTCATCGCAACGGTGCGCATCGCTTTCTCCCACGCTGAATCAAGATGGAAGGATTCCGCGTCGTTGAAGTCCCGCTCTCGACAAATCCGCGATTCTCGGGCACCAGTCACTACGGCGTCTGGAATCGCTTGTTCAAATCGTTCCGCGAGTTGCTCGCGGTGCGCTGGATGAAATCGAGAAGGATCCGATACGAAATTGCCGAAACAATTAACAGCCTATGAACACACTCGCACTTATAGCTATCACGTGGATCGGAAAAGAATACCGATTCATCGGTCTGGACTGGAGTTATCTCATGATTCTCGGCTTTATCGGGAACGCCCTTTTCTCGATGCGTTTTTTTGTCCAATGGCTTGCTTCCGAACGGCAGGGCGAAAGCGTCATCCCGATATCCTTCTGGTATTGGAGCATCGGCGGCAGCCTAATCATGTGCTTGTACTTTATTTTCAGACGAGACCCCATCGGGATACTCGCATACTTGCCTAATTCACTAATATACATTCGCAATTTGATGCTGATCCAGAAAGGCCGGTCTGCTCCAACCGCTGCCGCGCCGTCGCAACACCCGCGCGAAACAGGATAAACCCTGGCATTAACGAATGCTATAATCAGCCTCCGCCACGAGTCATTCGCCAGCCGGCAAGTTTGCGGCTTTCCAATCCATGGCCATGCGGATCCGGGCGCGGCCGCTGGGATGATCGAAAAAGATGAATTCCTCCAGTGGCGTCGGGTCGAGTTTGCGATAAGCGCCGAGTTTCAGCGCGACTTTCGCCATGGCGTCTGGCTCGCGTGATGTGTTAATGCCGAAAGCGTCCGCTTCGCGCTCTGTGACGCGTACCACAGTGTTGAGAAACGGCGTGGCGAGGAAAACCAGCGTGCTGAATATCAAGACGAGCAACGGAAGTCCGGCGGGATCAGCAATCCCGCGCACGCCCCATTTGTCGCCCCAACGCGTGACCGCTGCTTCGAATAGCGCACGAGTAAGCGCGAATCCGACGAGAATAAAAATTCCAAAATCAGTCAGCAGTTTTGCGCCATGGTTGAGGACGTAATGGCCCATCTCGTGCGCCATCACTTCGCGGATTTCCGGGAGCGTGCATTGCTTGAGCAAGTTGTCATTCAGCGCGATCCGCGTCGTGCCTAGTACTCCGGCGACATTTGCGCTAACGCGCGTGGTCTGCCGTGAAGCGTCCACTTCAAAAACTTGCTTTACCGGAATTTCATTCGCCCGCGCCATGGCAAGGATCGGGTCTCTAACCTCGGGGTTCGTCAGTGGTTTATAGGTATTAAAGAGCGGCTCGAAAAACACGGGCGCGATAAAGACCAGGATGAACGCGAAAATCACCGCTACAATTGTTCCCCAAATCCACCACGTTCGCGGTGCGCGGCGGAAAACGGCGTAGAGCACAACCAATAGAATCGTTCCGGCGACTATTCCAATGCCGAGACCAATCAGCTGCTGGCGAAACCACGGCAGAAAACTCTGGGTCGCAAAGCCGTACTGATGTTCGCGAAAAAAATTTTCATATAGAGCCAGAGGGAAACTTAGCGCGGCGAAGATGAGGAAATAGGGAATCGCGTAGAGGATTGCCCGTAAAGGAAACCAACGGCTTCCCCTACAAAGGCGTTCAGCGAAATCGCGCAGGCGCGCCGAGATTCGTGAGGCCAGCAGAAAAATCGAGATCGCCGCTGCGAGAAGAAAATTCCATAGAATCAGCCAGTAACCGCCTTCGAAATAGGCATCTGATTTTTCTCGCTCATTTCTTGGCACTGTGGCTAACCACGCTTGCGTGGCCGCGGCGGGATCAAGCAATTGTTTGTTCTCTTCAATTGCGGGTGAAGGAATAGGAGGCGGAGTTTGCGCGTTTGCTGCCCGTGCAATCGAAAAAATCAAGGAGACAGTTAGCCACAGAAGTAACAGCCGTTTCATTTGTAAGGCATCAATAAAGAAGCGGCGGTAAAAAGAAAGCACGCTTTGAGCAGGCGTCTTGCATGCTGGCTCTGTTTCTGGGGAGCACCCCGAAAGCTTTCGGGGTAGTTGCCGGCAGCCCTGCCGGCAACATGCTTGCACAATACAACGCCGGCGTCATGCCATTTCCCGGTCTCGGCAAGCTGCCGAGACCTACAGGCTGGCAGCCTGTGCTCCCCAGATAAGCGAGTGCGCGAGACGGGGCAACGCCGGGGTGTTTGATCGCATCGCATTAGGCTGGACAAAGAAATCTGACGGCACAAGAATGGTTTCCATGGAAAAGGCCAGGACGCTCATTCTCGCGTTTACTATGGGCGTTGTGCTGACGCTGCAAGCAATTGCAGAAACACAACCGGACACGGCGCATTACGGATCATATCCCGCCAATTACAAGGAGATAGTGACCCAGTGGCTCAGCAAACAATTGATCGATCCTGATAGCGCTCGCATTGGATGGAATGAAGAACCTAAACCAGCCGATCTGGGCAAGAACGGCGAACACCTCTACGGTTATCTGGTCAATTTCACCGTGAACGCCCGGAATCGCTTCGGCGGTTACACGGGCAAACAAAAACATGCTGTTCTCATCCGAAATGGCGAAGTAATCAAGGGCCTCGGCTTCGGCTACTAATTAATTATGAAGAAATTGAAAATGAATTCTCGTTCGAAATCATCCGGGCAAGTCATTGTTATTCTCATCATTGTGCTGGGATTGGTTGGCGTTGGTTATTGGTGGCTCCGCTCCACCAAACAGGAAATGGCCAGGGAAGGAAAACAATTCGCCAGGGACGCTGCCCAGCGCATCGTTGTTCAACGTGATATGAACTTCTTCAACTCGCATCTGAGCCCGCAGGCGCGCATGAATTTTCCGCAATCCGCGCAGCAGGATTTTTTTGCGGAGATTGCCAAGCTCGGACCGTCTGCTGGCACGATTGACGTCAAGGGCGAGATCGAGTTTAACTCGCAATTTTTCGAGCCGCACGGGAACTTCCAGGCACGGGTAAACTATCCGGCAAGATACGCCGATCTTTACCTAGCCATTTCGCATCCGGTAGGTCGCTGGCAGATTGACGAGGTTACATTTGTGCCGCAAAGAGGGCTCTAGGCTTCGCGTCGTCGAAGCGGTAAAACGTTGAAGGTAGGGACGCCGCGCGACCAGCTTAGAGCAAGAGCCGCTCCAGGGAATCGAGGCAAATTTGCGACCAGGTTTCCATCGTTTCGCGGCGCGCGAGCAACTCTTCTTTTCGAAGAAACGTTAGCCCCGTGATCATCGCTTCGCGCTTTTCGATCTTTGGCTCGGTCAGCTTGAAAACGTGAACGATGCCAAGATGCACGCGTCCCACCTCCGTTGTGTCGTCATTTAGAAGGGCAACGATTCGGTCCTCGAACGGGCTGTCGATTTTGATTTCTTCATTCACTTCGCGCTCAACGCCGGCGCGATAAGCCGCCTCGTCCAACGCGAAAAGCGATTCGTCGGTCTCGTTCATGTGACCCCCAATACCGATTGAACCTTTTGCGACCAGACGCTGTTCACCCGCCTTTTTCCCGCGGACGTAATAAGCGAACTTATTCTTAAACGTGATCAACGCGTAGGGAATGATTTGTTTGTAGGCAGGATCATTCTCAGCTTTAGGGCGGGAGAGGAAGAAGTTGTTTCCGCGCGACAGGAACGCGTCGAGATATTTCTTCGGCTCGAAGTTGAGGCCTTGGAAACTCCCGAGCTGATCGAATAAACTGCGCCTGACGACCAGGACGTTTTCTCCGGGATAGGTCTTCACTAAGAATTCCTCTATCTTAGGAAATGAGGGGAAACGCCCAACCTCCAACGTCCAACATCCAACGCTCAACTATTTGAATTGGGCGTTGGGCGTTGAGCGTTGAGCGTTGGACGTTTAAGAACATGAGGATGAGCGAGAACTTCGCTAAAATGAATAGGTCGCACCCACCTGCGGCCCGAATAAGTTCAGACTCGGATTCGGATCGGTTTGCCCGCCATTGGAGAGATGCTCATAAAGCACTCCTACGTTCAGTTTCCAGTGATCGTTCACGTCAAAAGAGATGCCGGCGGCCGATAAAATGTTAAATGTAAAATCCTGCCCCTGTCCGCCGGGAACTTCCGGATGGCTGTCGATTAAGCCCGCCCCGACCCCGCCTGAGAAGTAGGGGACCAGCCTGCTGCCTGGCCGAACAAAGTTGTAACGCATGCCGAGATTGAATCCGAAGTAATGGTTCTCGATTCCGCTAAAAATCGGCTCGGCGATAGCGCTGACGTAAAATTGGTTGTAACCGCGCAGCCAGCTGTCGCTCCGCACCACGCCCCATCGAATACGTGCCGTCAGAAACTCCGCGCCGATCTGATAATCAGCCG
The DNA here is from genome assembly GCA_036499425.1 of Candidatus Udaeobacter sp. GTDB lineage: Bacteria > Verrucomicrobiota > Verrucomicrobiia > Chthoniobacterales > UBA10450 > Udaeobacter. The sequence goes on from DASYDT010000032.1 coordinate 125,802, forward strand.
GAGGATTGATGGCCCCGAATAGATATCCCGACTCGACTGCGAGTTCGAAACTTCGAGGATTAAGTTCGCTTGTTACGGTCTCGACGCGTGACTCGCTGGTCCCGCCAAATGCCAGTGAAGAAGTCAGAACGAGCAATGAAACGGCGCGGAACAATTTCATCTGGCGCGCATCATAAAGGTAGTTGATGCGATTGCAATGGGGCAGGGTCGGCGCGCTGCGCGGGCCGGACAGCGGAGCGCGCTGTCCCTTACCTTATGAATTCCGCGAGATCGACAGGCAACGGGCTGTTCCATTCGCATTCGCCCTCGATTGCTAGCTTTGCTGAATGCAGCGCCTGCCGCGGCAAAAGTAGTCGTTGTTCGAGATCAGCAGTCCATCCAGTCTCAATGAATCGAAGGTAGAGTCGCTCGTCCGGGCCATAAATTTTATCGCCCACAATTGGATGACCGACTGAGCTGAGGTGCACGCGAACCTGGTGCGTGCGACCGGTGCGCGGAATCGCGCGGATCAGAGTGAATTTATCGCCGGCCGTTGTCGGCCTAACAAAACGTCGTTTGACGCGAAACTCAGTCTGCGCTGGTGCACCACCGAGATGAATCATTTGTTTCAGCCAGATCGCTGATTGTTGGTGCTTACTCTGGCGATCCAATGGTGCATCGACGATTTCCGCGTCCCATTCAGGCCAGCCCCAAACGATGGCGAGATACTCTTTGCGCAACCGCTGCTTCTGCATCAGCAATCCGAACCGGCGCGCGGTCGCGGCGGTTTTTGCGACCAAAACCAAGCCGCTCGTCTCGCGGTCGAGCCGGTTCACAATCGAGACCTGACCGCCGCTGGCAATTTCGAATGCCAGAAGCTCGCGCAATTCTTTCCAGAGACTTCGCGTATCAGTCGGCTTTGTCGGGTGAATCAGAAGAAATGGCGGTTTATCGACGACGACGTAATCGTCGGTTTCATCGATGATTTTGAATTGGAGCATTAAGGTAGCGTAACCGTCTCGGGTTCGCGGCCAACTCGCAAGCCGGAGGCTCGCGCTACTTTGACGATTGCCTTGACCTTGCTCCCTAAAGCTGCTTTACCTAAACGCTCAGCCTTAACCAGAGGAGCAGCGCTTGGACCCAAAAGACCTCAAAGAAATTAAAGCCATCATCGATCTGATGAAGAAGCATGACCTTTCAGTCTTCGAGATCGAAAAGGAAGGATTCCGTCTTAAGCTTGAAAAAGGGCCTTCTACTAAGGCAGCCGCGGCTGCGCCACCCGCCGCGGCGGAGACGCCCAAGGCTGCGGCCGCCGCCCCTGAAACCACGCCTGCCGCACCGAAAGCGATCGAAAGCGTGCCGTTGAGGGAAATCGTTTCTCCCATGGTGGGCACATTCTATCGCTCAGCGTCGCCGGACATCCCGCCTTTTGTTGATGTTGGGAAAACCGTCACTGAAGACACGGTCGTTTGCATTATCGAAGCGATGAAAGTGATGAATGAAATCAAGGCAGAAACCAGCGGTATCATTACCGAAGTGCTGGCCGAAAACGCCAAACCCGTGCAGTTCGGGCAGGTGCTCTTCAAAGTCCGATGAGCGTCAGACGAATCTTAAATTGTAGGGCAGGCGCATCGTCTGCCAAAGCGCGCCGCTAAGCCGGCAGGCGGAGCGCTTGCCCTACAGTTACCCGATGTTCCAGAAAGTACTGATTGCCAATCGCGGCGAAATCGCGCTGCGGGTGATTCGCGCCTGTAAGGAACTGGGCATTCGCACTCTGGCGGTCTATTCAGAGGCCGACGTCGATTCGTTGCACGTCCACCTCGCAGATGAATCCATCTGCATCGGAGCAGCGCCAAGTTTGGAGAGTTATTTAAAAATCGATCGGATCATGAGCGCGGCCGAGATCGGCGATGTCGATGCGATTCATCCGGGCTATGGATTCCTGGCTGAGAACCCGCATTTCGCGGAGGTGTGCGAAAGCTGCAATATCAAATTTATCGGGCCACCGTCACGTGCGATGCACGCCATGGGAGACAAAAATGCCGCGCGCGCATGCGCACGCAAAGCCGGCATAGCAGTGACGCCGGGAAGCGATGGAATTGTCGAGACAGAAGAGGAGGCCATGAAGATCGCTAAGAAAATCGGTTACCCGGTGATGATCAAGGCGGCTGCTGGCGGTGGCGGGCGCGGGATGCGCACCGCGCATAACGAACCCAGCCTTAAGTCGGCCTTCCACAGTGCGCGTCACGAGGCGCAGAAAGCGTTTGCGAATGACCAGGTCTATCTCGAAAAGCTCATCGCTAATCCGCAC
>DASYDT010000033.1:0-1708 GCA_036499425.1 Candidatus Udaeobacter sp.
ATATCTTCATCTTCCAATTGCGCCGCGACTTTCAGCGCCAAGGGAACTGTTTGGGAGTAGCAAATAACCGAGACATCGCTGCCCTCACGTTTTACTTCTGCTTGCCCCAGCGGGATGAGCAGTTCTTCATCAGGCGGCTCCACCATTCCTTTTGAGCTGTAGAGCAACTCCGCTTCGAGGACCAGGACAGGGTTGTTGTCGCGCACGGCCGTTTTAAGCAACCCTTTTGCATCCCGCGGCGTGGCCGGCGCGCAAACCTTGAGCCCCGGGACGCTTGCGTAAAAATTCTCCGTTGCGTGCGAATGAGTGGCGCCCAGTTGATGCGCCGGTCCGTTCGGTCCTCGGAAAGTGATCGGAATATTAAATTGCCCTCCGGACATTGTGAACATGTTCGGCGCGTTGTTCACGACCTGATCGAATGCAACCAGCGAAAAGCTGAAGGTCATGAATTCGATGATCGGCCGCAATCCGACCATTGCCGCGCCCACGCCCAGACCCGCGAATCCGTTCTCGCTTATGGGTGTGTCTATGATCCGCCGCGGCCCGAAGCGTTGAAGCAAGCCATGGCTGACTTTGTAGGCGCCTTGGTATTCCGCGACTTCCTCCCCCATCAGAAAAACATTTGGATCGCGCTCCAGCTCTTCCGTGAGCGCTTCATTGAGCGCCTGGCGATATGTGATTTCTCTCATCACAGATTCCTATTTGGAGATCCCGTTCCCCTTTTGCTCGCTCTGAAGTGGTTCCGCGGGCTGTTCTCGATCTGGTTCGGCAGTGCCGTTGGCATAAGTATAATCGTAAAGCGTATCGAGTGGTGGCTGCGGACTATTTTCGGCAAACTTTACGGCCGCCAATACGGTTTCTTTCGCTCGTTTGTCCAGCATATCGAATTGTTCGTTTGTTAATTTTCCCTCGCGCGTGAGCTGCGCCCGTAAATGCGTGATCGGATCGTCGAGCCGATATTTTTCCAGTTCCTGTTTCGTCCGGTAACTTGCCGGGTCAGACATCGAGTGGCCGCGATAACGATACGTACGCATTTCCAGAAACGCAGGATGCGCCTCCTTCCGGATGGACTCTACCAGCTCGGCAACTTTGTCCCGGACTTCGCGAAAGTTCATTCCGTCGATGATTTCACCGGGGATGTCGTAGCCTTCTGCCCGATCAACAATCTGTCTGAGGGACGTCGATCGCTGCACGGAAGTGCCCATCGCGAAAAGATTGTTTTCGCAAATAAATACAATCGGCAATTTGTAGAGCGCTGCGAGATTTAATGCTTCGTGGAAAGACCCCTGATTAATTGCTCCATCACCAAAGAAGCAAAGTGTGACACGATCTTCACCCCGGTACTTAATGGCAAAAGCCATGCCCACTGCCAAGGGAACGTGAGCGGCAACTATGGCGTGACCGCCATACATGTGATTTTTCTTGTCGAAAAAATGCATCGAGCCGCCCAGGCCGCGCGAGCATCCAGTTTCCTTGCCGAAAAGCTCCGCCATGCACGCGTCGGCGCTCGTACCGCGAGCAAGAGCATGAGCATGGTCGCGGTAGGCGGTGATGATGTAATCGTCGTGACGAATGGCAGCGATAGCGCCCGTCACAACTGCTTCCTGGCCAATGTAGAGATGACAAAAACCGCCGATCTTCTGCGCTTGATACTGCTGACTGGCTCGTTCCTCAAAGCGCCGAATCAACAGCATTAGCGAGAGCATCT
>DASYDT010000034.1:0-44951 GCA_036499425.1 Candidatus Udaeobacter sp.
CGACGGACAATTCTTTTCGTAAAAAAACTCGCCATCAACGCCATCGGGATAGCGTTTCATAGTGAGCGGCCGATCCTTCAAATGCGGCGACAGGACTGGGGCGATCCGAATGTAGTAGTCGATCACCTGCCCTTTGGTAAATCCAACCTTCGGATACAGAACCTTGTCCAAGTTGGATACCTGAATCTTGCGTTCCTCGACGACTAGCTCAGCTTTGTTGGGCATACGCGAAACAAACGTCCAACGCCGAATGCCCAACGTCCAACATCGAATTCAGAAACAATCAGGCAAAGAAACGCTCGGGCGAAAGCATCGGCTTGGGTTTGCAGATGCGCGCGACGCAATGCTCCCAACTTTCGTGCCCGCTGAGGATTTCAATTTCCACCCGCAGAAAATAGATCGGCACCTTCAATTCCGATTCGGGCAAATGCGGCATCCGCACCGAGTCTTTTTCGGTAGTCACAATCATCGCGAGGTCGCGCCGGATGCAACGCTTGATGAAACTGATCAATTCCGCCTCGGTATAATAGTGATGATCGATGTAGCGCTTCGCGAGATCGATATGAGCCCCGAGTTTTTGCAAAGCAGCCTCGAAGCTTGTGGGCGCCGCAATCGCGCACAGCGAGCCGATGAAGGTGTTCCGCACAGCATCGAGGGCCAGTCGTTCGCCCGTAAAAACATTCTGAAGATAGAGCGGTTTATGCGCGCATTCGATGACTTCCGCGGTGCGATTGTAATGCCGGATGCGTCTCATCAGATCGAAATTGGGCTCGCCGGTGTTCTTTGTAATAAAGATGTAGCTGGCGCGGCGGAGATTGCGCGGCGTTTCGCGCAACGTGCCCCGAGGGAGCAAGAATTCGTTTCCGAAAGGCGACTGTCGATCTACAAGCACCATATCCAGCCGGTGTTTGAGATGCAGATACTGAAATCCATCATCAAGCAACAACGTGTCGACCTGCCATTTGTCGATGGCGAACCGGCCGCTTTTGACTCGGTTTTTGTCCACCAGCACGATTACGTCCTTCAAGTTGTGCGCCAGCATGTAAGGCTCGTCACCGGCAATCAGCGAGTCGAGCAGCAATGATTTGCCATCGGAGACAACCCGGGGAGGATCGGAGTCGCTGCGAAGCCAGCTCAGCCAGGTTCGCTTGCGCGGTACGCTTTTGTAACCGCGGCTCAGGATAGCAATGCGCCGTCCACCCGCCTGCAAGGCCCGAGCAAACTTCTCAACAATCGGCGTCTTGCCCGTGCCACCGACGGTAAGATTGCCGATGCTGATAACCAGACAACCCAGCGTGCGTTCGCGGAAAACTCTTTTCCGATAGAGATAAAGCCGTAACTGGACCACGCGGTCGTAAACGAATGAAAGCGCGTAAAGAATCCCGCGCAGCACCGACGCTCGAACGCCATGACGGCGCTCAAGAACAACATCGATGCCAAACTCCTCTAATTTTTCAAGCCGGCGGCCCATGAAGAATAGTGATTGGTGACAAGTGATTAGTGACTAGTGAGAACCCTGGCGCCGTGATTGTCAGCAAGCGTGATGATTACGCGCGAGGAGATCAATCCTGCGGCGCGTTTCATCGCGGCGGCGATTCGATCCCGATCTTGCAACGTAATTGCACAAATTGTCGATCCGCTGCCGCTGAGGAAGGCGCCGAGCGCGCCGGCTTTCTCAGCGGCCACGACCACCCCTGGAAGAAAGGGAATCAGTTTTACGCGAAACGGCTGGTGAAGACAGTCGGCAAAAACGCCGCGCAGTTTTTCGTAATTCCGTGATGCCAAAGCCGCCGTGAGTGCGCATGCATTTGCACAATTCTCGACCGCCTCGGCGTGTGAAATCTTTGAAGGCAGAACATTTCGCGCTCTCGAAGTTTGAATCTCAAGGTCGGGAACCAAGAGAACGAAATGCAATCGTGGCGAGACGGCGAAGCGCTGAATGGAAGGGCGTGCGTCCCGCTTGCCCTGCGCAATCGAGACTGTCGCACTACTTTGCACTACAGTGAACCCGCCGAAAGTTGCGGGCGCGGCGTTATCAGGATGTCCCTCCAATTCGGCGCATAATTGGAAGATCTTCGATTGATCGAGCGAATTGCCGCTAAGCCGGTTCAGTGCAAGCAAGAGCCCGAGGCGAATAGTTGCGCTGCTGCCCAAACCCCGCGACCGCGGAATCTGTTCCACAATTGAACAGGAAACCGAAAATGCGCGGCGGCGCGCCTGTTTGAAAAATTGATCCGCCGCCTCGGAGACAATCCGCGGATGAAAATGCTGACGCGACGCACTGCGGGCCACTGTGACAGTATTGTAGATGCGCAGTGCGACACCGAGACAATCAAATCCAGGGCCGAGATTGGAAGTGCTCGCCGGAACGCGAACGGTAATTTGTTCCATAGGTGAGCGCCGCCGCATCGCGGTGCGCGCGACGATGCTTAAGATGCCGCAGTGTAGCAACCTGGGCTCAGGCGGCAACCGATCCGTTGCGCGATGCCGATTCGAAGTGTGCGGTTGGAGACGACAGAAGAAATGAATTTTGGGTGGATTGATCCGGCATTACTTCGGGATTTTCAGGCAGAGGGAACCGACTCCTACCGCCTCTGCACAGTGGAGGACGGCTGGGTGGAACGTTTCGGGCGCGACATCCTCATCTCGTTCAAAAGAGTGCTGACCCGCGAGCGGCTTCTCACAGAACTGCAATCAGGGGCCGGCTCTGTGGGATTCCAGTTCCGACGCATTTTCGCACGTTTCGTCCCACGCAAAAGTGAACAGCGCGAACCGCCGCGTCTCATATTTGGCGACCCCGGCGAAAATTTGCAGACGATCGCCACCGAGCGACATCTGAAATTCGGGATCGATTTCGGGACCGGCTATTCCCCAGGCCTCTTCCTGGATCAAAGAGAAAATCGCCGCTACGTCCACCATATCGCGCCGAGAAGATTGCTGAACTGCTTTGCCTACACCTGCTCGTTTTCCATCAGCGCGGCATGCAGGGGCGCAACCACCCTTAACATTGATGTTTCCAAGAAATATCTGGCGCGCGGACGCGAGAATTTTGCCTTGAACAATTTGCCAACCATGGATCACCGCTTCATCGCGGATGATGTGCGAGCAGTTTTGCCGCGTCTGGCACGGAGAGGCGAGAAATTTGACGCAATCATTCTCGATCCACCGACGTTTTCACGTTCGCCCGGAGCAAAAACATTCCATGTCGAAGAGGATTTCGAAAAGTTGCTGGTTGACACTCTCGAACTGGCAAAGCGCGACAGCCACATCTTGCTTTCGACCAATTACTCGGCAGTGCGCGAGCATGCACTGGAAGTGATGGCGCGCTATTGCCTCAAAGCAACGCGCCGGGCCGCTACATTTCATCGGTCGTCCCAACTGACCGATTTTCCGCCGGGCACGGGCGCAAGCTCGATTTGGCTCGCTTTGCGTTGACAGTCCGATGCGCGCAAGACACGATCACGATACGAATCATTAAACGAAATGAATCAGTCATCTGCCGAGGTAGCTGCTGAACTTCCGGAACGCGGAGTGCAATGGGTGAAAGAGCAGGTCGGGACCGTTCTCACCGAAACGGAGAGTTATGTACGGGAAAAACCAGCAGAAGCTCTGCTGTGCGCATTTGCGGCTGGATACATTCTGAATCGCCTGCCGCTCGGCAAAGTTCTGAGCGGTCTCTTGCGACTGCTTATCTTCGCGTTAAAACCAGCAATATTGATTTATGGCGCCGCCAAGCTGTATCAGGCCGCCCAGGAAGAATAGCAGTATTTATACCGCACCCGCCTCGACGAGCGCCTACTCCTTCATTTGTGCCTGTGCCGCAAGTGCCGATTACTTCATTCTTCCAATGTAAAACCGATGTCTAAGGTCACCTGCCATTCGCGGACTTTACCGTCGTCGATGTATCCGCGGGTCTCAGTCACCTCGAACCATCGCATGTTGCGGACTGTCTTTTTGGCGCGCGCCAATGCATTTTGTACAGCCTCTTCGAATCCGTTCGGCGACGAACCAACTAATTCAATCTTTTTGTAAACGTGATCGGGCATACGCTCATTATCTCCCGAGGAAACGATCGCACAAACAAAAAGCCATGCGCTTGCAAGTCGGCGTGCTGCGCCGGCTGGACGCCCGTGCCGGCGTACCTACCAAGCAGCAATTTTGCTTTACAAGCGCACCTGAACTCCGCCAGCCTCGCGGGGTGCGAAAATCGGTGGCCATCTCCCTATTAGTTTTGGCTGCAATTTCCTGCGTACGCGGCCAGGATCAGGAACGCAAGCTGGTCGATCGGCTTCTCAAGCCGGACATGACACTGCAAAACGACGCGCAGCACAAGAAATTTGTCGCCGACGGCACCTCGATGAACAAACGGGCAAGTGTCGGAACATTTTACGTCGAGAAGAAATCCAATGAGAAAAACTTTTCAGGAACAGGACAGTTTTCCACGCAAGAATTCAATTCTCAGTTTTTTCACAGCAAACGCAACGCGTTCAACGTTCCCTCGCAGCAAGCGACCAGAAATTCTCGGCCTTCTTATGCGAACCAGAGTGCGCGCGGCGTTCGCGATGCTTCGCAATCTGGAAAAAAAGTTCCAGTGCGCGCGTATGCAGAGAACCGGCCTTTCCTGGACGAAGGCAAAGGTCAAAAATCGCTCAACAGGCAAAATGCGCCGCTCACGATCGAACAGGTGCGCGAGTTGCTGAATAAAAACAAGTAGCGCGCTGGCTGGGCGCGCTATTCTGTCTTTAAGAATGCAACCAGAAGAAGCTCTCGCGTTCCTACAACAAGGCGCCGCGCAGATCATTAGCGAGGATGAGCTGCGCGACAAGCTCGCGCTCCGCCGGCCGTTGCGGGTAAAACTGGGGGTCGATCCCACGACATCTGATATCCATCTTGGCCATACCGTCGTTCTGCGGAAACTACGACAGTTTCAGGATGTGGGTCACCAGGCGATTCTCATTATAGGTGATTTCACGGGAATGATTGGCGATCCAAGTGGTCGCTCTGTTACGCGGCCGCAATTGACGCATCAGGAAGTGATCGCAAATGCGGCAACCTATCGTGAGCAGGCATTCAAAATTCTTGATCCCGCGCGCACCGAGACGGTGTGCAACGGCGACTGGTTCCGAGCCATGTCATTCGAAGATGTGATTCGGCTGAACAGCCGCGTGACATTGCAGCAGATGCTGCAGCGCGAAGATTTCAAGGCGCGGATCGACAAGCAGCAATCGATTCGCGCACACGAAATTCAGTATCCAATAATGCAAGGGTGGGACTCGGTAATGGTAAAAGCTGACGTCGAACTCGGTGGAACGGATCAGCTATTTAACATTTTAGTCGGACGCGATTTTCAAAGAGAAGAGGGCCTGCCGCAGCAGGTCGTTTTCCTCGTCCCGATCCTCGAAGGCTTGGATGGCTTCAAAAAAATGAGTAAGAGCCTCGGGAACTTTGTAGCGGTCAACGAATCCGCTTCAGACATGTTCGGGAAATTGATGAGCATATCGGATGAGCTGATGGCTCGTTATTATGAATTGCTCCTTGGACGCGCAGTGCCGGCCGGCGTCCCTCCGCTCGAGGCGAAAAAGCAGTTCGCCTTCGAAATCGTGCAGATTTACCACTCGCCTGCTGTCGCCAAAAAGACGCTCGATGAATGGGACACTCGTTTCAGCAAACGCGACCTGGAACATGCCAATCTTCCGGCATTTTCACCTACTGAACGAAAAGGACTTGCGGCTGTGAATCTCGTCTCAAATGCTTACCGGGAAGTATTCAACCTGCAAAAATCGCATAGTGAAGTTTCACGCTTGATCAAACAGGGAAGCGTGGAGCTCAATGGAAGCAAGATTCAGGATCCCAAGGCAACAATCACGCTTAACCCGGGCCAGGTTCTTCGTCTCGATCGCAAACACGCCGTACGAATACAGTAATCCCCAGTATGGGATCCGAGTCCCAGTATTTGTAGGCGTGGCGGTTCCGAGCTTGTTTTGTCAGGCTGTGGCCGTTTGGAGCACGGGCATGACGCGCGCGTGATCCAGATAGCTGGCAGCAATCCCTTCAAAATGCGCGCGGATGCTGCGCAGTTCGGCAGTCAGGAAGCTGTCGACAAAATGCAAACGTCGGTCGAGCCAGGCGAACATTGGGTTCTTGATCTCGTAGTGAACTGCCAGGGTGACCTCCGTGCAGTTCGCCCGAATCTGAGCGAAATCAACGATGCCCATAAGGGCAATATTGCCGCCCACGGACTCGAATGCATACTGGTCTGGTGAGTCGCCGTCGACCGATAGAAGGACCGTGTGCGCCTCGAAACCAAACGGGCCGCGAAAACTGAAATCGACGGTCTTGGACGATGTCACAGTTGCACGCGTCACCATCAGGAACTGCCGCCGATATGATTGGATGCTGGCCAGGCGAGCTTTGCACTCCGGTAACCGCTGGCTCATATGTAAGGTTTTTTGTAAGATCATAAGATTAACGGTTTTCGAACCTATATTAAGCAGCAGCGATGCCATCCCTTTGCCCAAGCGAACCTGGGCAAATTTTGCCCGAATTGTGTTCATTTTCTTTACAATCGTGTATCAGCTCAACACGCTATTGTCCCCTAGTCGAATCAAGCATAAGTCGCCAATCCACGGGCAGTTCCGTCAGGATTTCTCCTAGTTCGGTAAGCAAACGAACACCGAGAATACGCTTGAGAATATCGGCGTTCGTCAAGGCCGCTATATCGCTCTTTGTTTCGGTGCTGTTCAATACAAGACCCAAGCACCAGAGTTGGTGGGCGACAACGCTTCGCACGGTCAGGGCTGCGTGATTAAGGCAGCCCAGCCGGTTCTGAGCGACCATGAGAACCGGCAGCATCATCGCCGCGGCCAAATCGCTCACGAAGTAATCTGAGCGAAGCGGCACCAGCCAACCGCCGACGGCTTCCGCAATGACGTGTTCAACGCGACGTTCTAGAGTCTGAAATCTAGCAAGGATCTTCTCCACATCGATCGACGCCTTCTCCATGAGACTACCCACGATCGGCGCCGCAGGTGTCTTTAACCAAACTGGATCAACGTCATCGATTGTCAGGCCGTCACTGCCCGCCGCCAGCAGCATTTCCGCGTCACGACGATCTCCACAACAAATCGGTTTCATCCCGGCGCATAGCGTGGCGGATGCGCGCAACAGACGCAAAAGCTGTGCGGTAACGTGCGTCTTTGCCCATGCCAGTGTCCGTCACGGTGGTGAAGAGGCTCACGCGACCATTGTAGAGCGCTTCTGCGAAACGCGGCGGAGGACGGCGTCTGACACAGACGCCCTACAACGCTCAGCACGAATCGTTTGAACCATTGAGCGGAAAATTTTCGCGCCGTCTGCGCTTCCGAGCCGCGCATCGGAGCCGCGATCAGGATGAGGCATTAAACCGAAGACGTTCCTTTCAAGATTACAGATGCCAGCGATGTTTTCGATTGAGCCATTCGGATTTGCCTCTGGAACAATCCGGCCCTTTCTGTCCGTGTACCGCAAGATCACCTGCTCATTGGCGTTCAACCCGCTCAAAGTTTCCGCGTCAGCGAAAAAACAACCTTCGCCGTGAGCGACCGGCAGGCATAGAAGCGTCCCTTTCGGGCAGCTGTGAGTGAACGGTGAATCATCCACTTCCACGCGAGTAGTGACCATGTCGCACACGAAGCGCAACGAACGATTCCGCACCAGCGCGCCTGGCAACAGACCGGCCTCACACAAGATTTGAAACCCGTTGCATGTGCCGAGCACGAGTTTGCCCGCGCGCGCATCGCTGATCACCGCTTTCATAACCGGCGAGAAGCGAGCGATAGCTCCACAGCGAAGATAATCCCCATAGGCAAATCCTCCCGGCAGGACGATCGCGTCGAAATCATCGAGCGACGTTTCTTTGTGCCAGACGTACTCGGCATTCAACCCATCCAGGCCATTGATACTGGCGACACAATCCTGATCGCAGTTTGAACCGGGGAATCGGATAACAGCGAATTTCATGTCCATCTAACGCGCCGCAGCACGTTGTTCAGCGTGATAATCGTTCACGACCAGGCAAGCGTGAATGACTCCCGGAATCCACCCGAGCAAAGTCAAAATAATGCTAAGGAAGAAACTGGCAATGCGCCCAGTCATCAGCACGGCCAGCGGCGGGAAAACCACGCAGAAAAAATATCGCAGCGCTTTCATTTCGAACTCTTCCTCGCCTGGCGCGCCGTAAGTCGCCACGGCGACCGAAGGCGGGTCGGCTTCTTCTTTCCTTTCTTTGGGTGGACGTTGGACGTTGGACGTTGGGCGTTGGACGTTTTCTTACGATTTCGCTCCTCGCCCTTCTGCAGGGCATAATCTTCAATCACGGGATTCGAGAGCAGATCGCGACAAAGACGATGCAATCGCGGTTCGAGCTTCCCGTTTTGTCCCTTGATATCGATCTCCATGTATTTGCCGATCCTCACGCTCCGCACCTCCGGCATTCCCAGGTGCCGCATCGCATCACGGACTGCGTTGCCTTGCGGATCGAGCACCGCTGCCTTTGGCATCACGATCACCTTTGCTTTCATCACCTCATCATATCCGCCGAAGGACGGATTCGTCCAGTGGCGAATTTGCGGCCGACCAAGCGAAACTGAAACAAAAAGAAGAGATTGCCTGAATAAAGAGCCCAGGGCCTAGCGCAAACAATCAGGCAAATCTCTTCTTGTGTGATCTTTTCGAAACCAAATCGGAAAGTGCGCGTATCCAGCCGTCAAATACAATTGACAGTTCAGCCCCCTCTTCGCAAAATGAGTGCCGAAGGCCGACATGCGAAAGCTCGCCAGAACAATCGCGAAGGAATTAGAGACGGCTGACCACTGCGCAGTTTATCAGCCGCAACTAAGTCGAGTTTGGCCAATGAATGGCGGACGTCGCCAAAAGGCAGTTACGCAATTTGCTCAGAGCCATCATTGGAGACTCCGCTTCTACAAAGACGGTTTCGTGGCGATATTCGATAAAGAGCGGTGAAATTAGGACACTAGCCGCGGACAAGCGGAATCCCTGAAAAGCAGCTGTATTCCGCTACTTCAGAACTACGACCTCGAGCTTTCGATCCCGGCGGACCACATTCCGCCTCGCTCCGCCGAGGCGAACACGAGCGACGAAACGCCGTTCATAAACCGTACATTTCCCCGAAGAAATCTTCAGGTTTTCGATTCCAAACATTAACTTGGCCCAAAGAATCCTCATTTTCCGTAAAGAATCTTCGGTTTTTCTCAAGACAACTAACGCCGGAACAACAAAAACGTACGTTTTCGTAAGGAAATCTTTAGTTTTACGAACGGAGACTAAAGCTTTTCTCCCATAGACTGAAGTTTCTCGCCTTCCGTGAGCAACTGGATCGCCGCCGCGATGAGGCGGTGATCGCGCTCCGCCGGCTCGCTCGCTCCGCAATGACACAGACGAAGAGCTAATTCTGCCTTTTCTCGCGAAGAATCTAGCTTCAAACCGCCGATCTGCCAAAGGACATCTCACAAACGCTGGAGCCGCGCCCTGCGGGGCGTTATGACTGACCCAGGGCGGCGCGTTTCAGCGCGGCGCACAGCGCCGCGGCTACAGGACATGCAGATTGATGCGATGGCTTCTGGAAAATGACCGCGCGATATCTGCGGCACTCGCGTTCATCGCACCGTGGCGCACCTCAGTCGTCTTTGGCAGCGCTTGCTTGGAGATGAACTCGTGCATTGGCGCGAGCATGTCGCAGCTCGCGTTCTTCATCCGACAATCACGACGGGCTTTCCGGCGAACCGCAGTGCTCCACGCAGCGCACAAAACTATTTCAGAACCACGACCTCGAGCGCTCCATTCCGGCGGAGCACGTTCACTCCTACGTCGCCTTCATCGTGTCTGGTGAGTAAAAGATCAACTCGCGCATCTCCTACTCTCAGATCGCGAATGCTTACCTTGGGAAGAAACGGCGGCAAAATCGGCTTCGAAAAGACCAGCGTTTGTTCGGGAGCCGACACTCTCAAGCCGAGACAAGCTTCGAGCAAAAGAAAGATCGCTGCCGAGGCCCAAGACTGCGGAGCGCAGGCTACCGGATAAAGTGTCGGCGATTCGCCGGGGCGCCGGGGAAAACCGCAAAATAGTTCCGGGAGACGATGCAGATCGAAGAAGAGAGTGGCGTCAAGCAAACCTGCGAGGACCATCGCGACCGACTCCTTCGACCCGTATCGGGCGAATCCCGCAGCAATCAAGGAGTTATCGTGCGGCCAGACCGATCCGTTGTGATAGGACATGGGGTTGTAGCGCGCTTCGCTGCTAGCCACGGTGCGGATGCCCCATCCGGAGAACGAGGTCTCGTTTGTGAGCGTTGCCACGACGCGGCGCGCGTGTTCGTCAGTCGCGATACCAGCGAAAAGACAGTGGCCTGCGTTCGACGCTCGCACCCGGCAAGGCTGCTTCCTCCCGTCAAGCGCAATGGCGTAGGTGGAGAGGTCGTCGCACCAAAAAGCTTTCTCGAACCGACGATGGAGCGCTTCCGCTTGCTTTAACAACTCTCGCGATCGTGCAGCGTCGCCGAGGATTTTTGCAAGCTCACCGGCGGCCGTCTTTGCCGCATACACGTAACCCTGTACTTCGCACAAGGCGATAGGTCCTTCGGCAGAGGCGCCATCACTGTGGAAAATCGCGTCGTGAGAATCTTTCCAGCCCTGATTAGCGAGGCCATGTTCAGACTTGCGCGAATATTCTACGAATCCATCGCCGTCTAAATCGCCGTACCGATCGATCCATTCGAGCGCGCGCTGCACGTTTGGCCAAATTGACTCCACGAACGCGCGGTCGCCTGTGCGCCTGTAGTATCCGCCTGCCAGCATGATAAAAAGCGGCGTCGCATCAATCGTGCCGTAGTAACGCCTGAACGGGACCTCGCCCAGAGTAGCCATTTCATCTTCGCGGAACTCGTGCAATATCTTGCCAGGCTGCGCATCTTGTTCGGAGTTATCTGTGTCGGCTTGGTTAGCCGCCAGATACGCCAGGACACCACGGGCCACAGATGGGTCAAACCACAGACATTGCAGAGCGGTAATGATTCCGTCTCGCCCGAACACCGTGCTGTACCAGGGAACACCTGCGTAAGGATAGGGACCATAGGGCGTTTCCGTTTGCATCATGTGGAGATCAGCCACCGAACGGTTCAGCCAATCGTTGAACTGCTCGTTTCCAGTAAAAATTTGGGGCTCACGGGCACGCACGCGTTCGAGCGCACCGGCCGCGCCCTGAATGATCTCTTCGTAGCAAGGCTTGATCTCGATCTGCGAATCGCCACCCAGTTCGCACGCAATCGCCCAGCGGTAGCTGGCATCCTCACCTGGCTCAAGATGAACTTGGAAGCTGGCGAGCGACTCGCTCAAACGAGTCGGCCGCGGGTCGAACACAATCCGTGTTCTCCGAAGGCAGCCGTCCAGTCCCTTATACGCAAGCACCACTGCGTCCTGTGTCACTTTTGTTTTGATTCGATCACCCCGGCGTTGGCGCTTGGTGCCGCGCAGCTCGAAAATGTCGGCAAAGTCAGCATCGAACTCCATCGACAAAACGAAATCGACAGCTGCTCGTCCGTAGTTATGGATTCGAAGCCGCTCGTGACACGTTCTCTCCCACAAAACTTTGGAACGAAAAACATGCAGGGTTCCTCGGGAGATTGTCATCTCGCCGTCGCGTGAGACATCGGGGTTGGTGGCGTCCACGGCCATGACCGCGTTGTCCTCTCTGACGGTGGAACTGAGCAGCAGCGGGCGATCCTTCCCCATCTTCAACGTCAGCCGGGACAAAAATCGAGTGTCCTGATAGTAAAGGCCAAGTTCACGACTGCCGAATGTGTCAATGTCACCAAACCTGTCGAATACGGCGAAGGTATCATTTTGCTTTAATACCCTCGTGCGTACATCCACGCGGGGTGACGATGAACGAATGTAAAACTCGTTCCTGACACGAATGACTTCTCCTCTGGCCATTATAGGCGCGCCTCCAATGCTTCGCCTTGCTTGCTGTGAATTAGCCGCTCGTACGCCTCTACGTAATCATGGGCCATGCGAGTGGCTGTAAAGCGTTGTTCGAAAACTTCGCGACACCGTTTCCGACTTAATCCGGATACGCGCTGGACAGCTTCGACCGCTTCTTTCAGCCCTCTCACGACGAAGCCTGTGTGCCCTTCGTCGATCACCTCGGGCACTGCGCCACCGCGGCGCGCAATCACCGGCGTGCCGCACGCCATTGCTTCAACCATCACCAGCCCAAATGGTTCCGGCCAGTCAATCGGCAAAAGCAGAGCATACGCATTTCCGAGGAAGTCGTTTTTCTCTTCATCGCCGATCTCACCGACGAATTCTACGAGCCGATCGCGCAGCAACGGCTTGATCACGCTTTCAAAATACTCCTTATCCGCCGGATCCACCTTGGCCGCAATCTTAAGCGGAATCTGGACTTGGTTAGCAATTTTGATTGCCCGATCCACGCGCTTCTCAGGTGAAATCCGTCCAAGAAAAGCAAGATAGCTTCCCGGCTCTGCACGGAATCGATAAAGCTCAGCAGGTAACCCGTGGTAAACCGTTGCCCGCCAGTTCGCCCATGGCAAAGGTGCCCGCTGCGAGTTCGAGATCGAGATTACCGGCATATCTCGAAATTCCCGGTAAAGTGGAACCAGATCTGGAATATCGAGCCGGCCGTGCAATGTCGTGACGTCCGTGATTGGCTGGCGTCGGCTCAGCGGAAAGTGCACATAGTCAACATGAAAATGGACGACGTCGAACTCCGTAGCGCGCTGAAACACATGCTCAAGCATCAGGATTTGGTGCGCGAATTGATCCACGCAGTGTTTGTCCAGTCGCAACGAACGCCGGCACGCCGCGACTAGATGCGCTTTCGTCGCCGAGTCCCCACTAGCGAAGAGCGTGACCTCATGACCTTGGTTGACCAATTCCTCAGTGAGGTAGGACACAACGCGTTCGGTACCACCGTAATATTTCGGCGGTACACTCTCAAAAAGCGGTGCCACCTGAGCAATTCGCATAATAATTCCGACTCCCCATCCACACGGGCTTGTTCAAATCTTTTTTGGCCCAGCAATCAGGTTAAATCACAAGCGCGCCAATTAATGCCCGCTTGTGCTTCCCTCAGCCCTCGCGAACAACGTCGGCCGCCCTTTTATCTTCGCGTAAACCAAGGAAAACGGGCGCACGCAATTTTCTATCCCGCGTCCATTCTGCGAACTTAATTTCACAAACGAACACCGGATTGACCCAATGCATTTTGCGCATCATCGACGGCGTGATTCCCAGGACCCATTGGCCGTTTTGTTTTGACGGAAGGTCGACGAACGGACAATCGGCGCGCTCTTCGGCCCGGAATTTTTTGTACAACATCGCCAATGATTTTGTCGTAAATCCGGTGCCGACTTTCCCGGCGAAGACGAGATTTTTGTTCTCATAATAACCGACTAAAATCGCGCCGAAATGCTTGCGCGCGCCCTGGGGCGGCGTGTATCCGCCAATGACGAATTCCTGTTCGTTGACGCACTTGAGCTTGATCCATGCGCCGCTTCTTCGTCCGGGCTCGTAAACGGAGTTGGGTTGCTTCCCGATGATTCCTTCCAGACCGTGACGCTTCACTTCCTCGAGAAGCCGTTTTGCATCGCCGCCAATAGCCCCCGAGTAACGGATTGACGAGCCGCGGTCATCGCCCGCGGCTACAGAGGCGGAGAGTTTTTCAAGAACACTTTTGCGCGCCTCCAGCGGAAGCCCAACCAAGCTCTTGCCGTCGAGTCGGAGCAGATCGAATGCATAGAAATAAATCGGCGACTTTCGCCCTTCCATTTCGCGCGCTTGCAGGAGTTGAAACGAAGAGCGTCCCTCCTCGTCGAGCGCGACCACTTCGCCGTCGATGACGCATTCGCGCGCAGGCAAATTCTGAATCGCGTCGATGATCTCCGGGAAACGCGCGCTCAAGTCGTTTTGATTTCGCGACAGCAACGAGACTTTTTTATCGCTCTTAACCGCGATCAGGCGAATGCCGTCAAATTTGAGTTCGTAAATCCAGTCACCCGTCGCCGGTGGCTTCTCAACCAGTTTCGCTTTCATCGGTTCGACGAAGCGCGCTTTGGCCGCCGGCAAATCTCTTAGTGATGCGCCTGTAGGGCGACCGCTTCGGTTGCCCTGCTTTTCGGCCCGCAGGCGATGCGCCTGCCTTACAATTTCACCGTTTGCTTTTTTTTTAATCGACTCTCGGATGCGTGCCTTAAATCTCGAGGTAGCGCTCGCATCTTTTTCGTCGCGATTCGATTCCCACTCAGCATCACGATCTTCCGCGATTTGCTTCATCGTGCGCGCCGTCTTCACCGATTGATCTTCGAGTTTTTTCGATGGGGCCTTTGTGTCGCCTCCAGTTTTCAAGATCAGCCACTGATTTTTCGTATCATCACGACCACGAATTCGCACGAGAGTCCATTCGCCTTTGGCTTTTTCGCCATCGAGAACAAGGTGAAGCTTACCATCGCGCAACGATTTCACGGGTTGTTCGCCGTAAACATGGTAGTTGCCAAGGTCCCACACCATCACTGTGCCGCCGCCGTATTGCCCTTCCGGAATGACGCCCTCGAAGTCTTCGTATTCGATCGGATGATCTTCAACTTCTACAGCAAGATGTTTTTCGCCCCGCTTCCAGGGAAGCCCTTTTGGCAACGCCCATGACTTCAGCACGCCGTCCATCTCCAGGCGGAAGTCGTAGTGCAAACGGCGCGCGTCATGTTTTTGAATGACGAACCGCGAGGCCCCTTTGATCTTTTTAGGCAGCGGTTTGCCTGTCGGTTCAGCAGTCTTCTTGAAATCGCGTTTCCGTTTGTAGTCCTCGAGCGCCATTTCTACCCAACCTAACCACGGATTAGCTAGGTGCACGCGAAGTTGTAGAAGGCGCTCGCCGCGGCGAGCACCTATTCAGGTTCGGCGTTTGGCACAAATGCCGCTACAACAACTACGCTTCGCTCGGCAGCGGCTCGCCGACGAGATAGCGGACAAAGCGGCGGATCATGATGTTCTCGCCCAGCTCTGCAATTTTGGCTTTGACGAGATCACCGATGGTTTCGTCCGGATTTTTGATAAATCCTTGCTCGAGCAGACAAACTTCGCTGAAAAATTTGTCGAGTTTTCCTTCGACAATTTTCTCCACCACATTTTCCGGTTTCCCTTTTGCCTGTGCCTTGTAAATCTCGCGCTCGGCTTCGATGAGATCACCGGGAACAGCTGCGCGGCTGACGTAAAGGGGATGCGCTGCGGCAATATGCAGAGTGATGTCCTTCACGAATTCGCGGAAATTCTCGTTCCTCGCTACAAAATCGGTCTCGCAATTCACCTCGACGAGCACGCCGACTTTGCCTTGAAGATGAATGTAGGCGGCCACGATGCCTTCCTTAGTCGCGCGCGCGGCTTTCCTGTCAGCAGCGGCGACGCCTTTGGTGCGCAAGATTGCTTCTGCCTTCTCAAGATCGCCGGCGCTTTCGACAAGGGCGCGCTTGCAATCCATCACCCCCGCGTTGGTCTTCTCGCGGAGTTGTTTTACCAGTCGCGGATCGATTTCAGTTGTCGTTTTCATTAAACATCGGCGTGTGCGACGCTCGGCGTTGGACGTTTTCTTCCGCCTACGCCGAAACGCCAGCCATTTCGACCTGCTCGCGAATGCGCGCTTCGTTGCTTGCCGCAACGATGGCGTCCACGAGCTTCTGCAAAATCACGCGAATAGCGCGAATCGCATCGTCGTTGCCAGCAATTGGGTAATCGATGACCTCGGGATCCGCGTTCGTATCCACAATGGCGACCACTGGAATGCCGAGACGCCGCGCCTCATTCACAGCGTTTTGCTCGCGGATCGTGTCGATCACCACCAGCGCATCGGGCAACTGCGACATCTCGATTATCCCATCGAGGTTGCGGCGGAGCTTTGCCGCCTCGCGATTAAGCGCCGCCAATTCTTGTTTTCCCATTTTCTTGTATTCGGGCGACTGCTCGATTTCTTCTATGTATTTCAATCGCCCGATGCTCTTGCGAATGGTCGCCAAGTTAGTCAGTGTGCCGCCGAGCCAGCGCTGGTTCACATAAAATTGTCCGCAAGCCAGTGCTGCCTCTTTTATCGCTTCCTGGGCCTGCTTCTTACAACCGACAAATAAAATTTTCCCGCCACGGCGCGCGACTTCCTGGAGAAATTCCGTGGCCCGCCGAAGTTGCAGGACAGTCTCATCCAAATTGATAATGTAAATCTGATTGCGCTGTTCGAAGATGAAAGGCTTCATCTTCGGATTCCAACGCTTCGTCTGGTGTCCAAAATGAACGCCAGCTTCCAACAATTCAGGCACTAATTCTGTTGTATCTGCCATAAGAGAAATTCCCGAGGGCGGGAGCTTCCAGAGCGGGAGCGTGAAGATGCTACAGCAGGTGCCGATGCGCAACCTGAAATTCGGCACTGACGGACGCAGCCAAAACAGCGATTTAGCCCCTAACTGGAAGCTGGTGATTTTTTTTCTGCGTATCTGGCCAAAACCCAACAGAAATCAGAAAGGCGATTGAGGTACCGCAAAATCTCCGGATTAAAATCTTTTTCCCCGACGCTGAACGCCGCGATATGCCGCTCCGCGCGGCGGCATGTCACGCGTGCAAAATCAAGAGCCGCCGAAACCGCAGTTCCGCCGGGGATCACCCAGTCCTTCGGATAAAGCGATTTGTCCTTCTCGAGATCGGAAATGACTGCCGTGATCCGATCCACCATCTCCGCTGTGGTAACGTGAAAGCCATCTTTGATGTAACGTTCCCGATCGCCCGGCGCCGTCGCCAGTTCACCCATAACAACGATCAAATCTTTTTGCGCGGCGAAGATTTCGTCTGAAAGGAATTTATCGGTTGAAATTGACCGGGCGAGACCGAGCGCCGCGGTTAGCTCATCGATATATCCGTAGGCGTCAACACGCAGATCGGCTTTTGAAAGACGCCGTCCGTACATCAGCGACGTTTCGCCTTTGTCGCCGGTTTTGGTTACGATCGACACGCGCTAAATTGTAGGGCGTTTCCCTGAAACGCCAATTCAGTAGATGGCTGTCGAACTTAGCCGATCGCCGGCTGCGGCTCGGCTTCTTCCATCACAGGGGCGCCGATTGGCTCGCCTTTTTCGACGAGCTTGATCTGGCGATGCTGTCCGAACCCGGTCCCGGCAGGAATCAAGTGACCCATGATCACGTTCTCCTTAAATCCACGCAGTTTATCGACTTTGCCCAGCGTCGCTGCTTCGGTTAGAACGCGGGTCGTATCCTGGAATGACGCAGCCGAGATGAAGCTGTCGGTTTCCAGCGAGGCCTTCGTGATACCGAGAAGAACGGGAACGGCCTCGGCCGGTTTGCCGCCCTTTTCCACGACCTTCTTGTTCTCTTCCTCAAAGTAGAGTTTGTCCACCTGATCGCCCCAGAGCAACGACGTATCGCCTGGGTCGGTAATTTTAACTTTGCGCAACATTTGGCGTACGATGATCTCGATGTGCTTGTCGTTGATCTCTACGCCCTGCAATCGATAGACTTCCTGCACTTCGTTGACCAAATGCTCCTGCAACTCCTGCGGACCGCATACCTCCAAAATCTCGTGCGGCACGATCGGGCCTTCGGTCAGTTGCTGACCTTTCTTCACGAAATCGCCCTTGAAAACGATGATGTGCTTGGTCAGAGAGATCAGATGCTCCTCTTCGGCTCCTGTCTGTGGATCTTTTAGAATCAGACGTCGTTTCCCGCGGACAGTTCCGCCCATTTCCACAATGCCATCGATCTTGGCAATCTCAGCCGCGTCCTTCGGTCGGCGAGCTTCAAATAATTCGGCCACCCGAGGGAGACCCCCGGTGATATCTTTTGTCTTTGCGACCTTGCGTGGCGTCTTTGCCAGCAGCGCGCCCGCGCGCACTTTCTGTCCTTCTTCGACCACAACGTGCGCGCCAGCCGGGATGGAGTAGCTGGCGAGCACTTCCTTCTTGTCGCCCACGATGACTACCTGCGGATGCAAATCTTCTTTGTGCTCGATAATGACCGTGCCCATGAGACCGGTTGCTTCATCGACATCGCGCTTGATGGTGACGCCGGCAATCATATCGCGGAACTCGATCTTGCCACCCTTATCGGTAAGAATCGGCACGTTGTAGGGGTCCCACTGCACGAACGTCTCGCCTTTTTTCACCGAGGCGCCGTCGTCCTTGGAAATCATGGAGCCGATGACCACGTTATAGCGCTCGAGTTCGCGTTCCTCCGCATTGTGTACGCTGATCGAACCGTTCTTGTTCAAAACAATCCAACTGCCATCGAGCGCCTGGACTGTTCGCAGGTCATTGAAGCGAACTGTGCCATCGTTTTTCGCCTTGATGATCGGTTGCTTGAACGTCTGGCTGGCCGTGCCGCCAATGTGGAAGGTTCGCATGGTTAATTGCGTTCCTGGCTCACCGATGGATTGCGCGGCGATGATGCCAACTGCTTCGCCCATTTTCACGAACTGGCCAGTTGCGAGGTTGCGTCCGTAACACATCGCACAAACGCCGCGGCCACACTCGCACGTAAGTACCGAACGAATCTTCAAGCTCTCCACGCCGATGCGCTGCAATTCCGCGGCGATCTTCTCATCGATGTACTGATTCACCTTTACGATCTTTTTCTTCTTGTCCACCGGGTCGGGGATGGTTTCGCAACTGACTCGGCCGATGATGCGCTGCCCAAGATCAACCACTTCTTCATCGCCCTCATAAATTGAGCGCACCACGATCCCATTTACTGTTCCGCAATCTTCTACATTGATAATCACATCCTGCGCCGCGTCCACCAGCTTGCGAGTGAGATAACCAGAGTCCGCGGTCTTGAGCGCGGTGTCAGCGAGACCTTTGCGAGCGCCGTGAGTGGAAATAAAGTACTCAAGCACGCTAAGACCTTCGCGGAAGTTGGAAGTGATGGGATGCTCGAGGATTTCGCCGCTCGGCTTGGCCATCAAACCGCGCATGCCGGCGAGCTGACGCACCTGTTGCCGGTTGCCGCGCGCACCGGAATCGACCATCAAATAAACCGGATTCAATTCCTTCCGCCCCTCGTTGTGCTCCAAGGTACGGAACATGATATTGGAAATCTCGTCTCCGGCGTGCGTCCAGATGTCGATTATCTTGTTGTAACGCTCTCCGTCGGTGATGATGCCCTTGCGATATTGCTGTTCAACCTGTCGAATCTGTTTGTAAGCATTTTCCAGCTCAGTCTGTTTCTCTTTCGGAATGATCATGTCCGAAATTCCAATCGAGATGCCGGCCTTGGTTGCTTCGGCGAAACCGAGCTCCTTTAATTTGTCCAGCGTCACGACGGTCTCCGCCGGGCCAGCGATTTGGTAACAGCGCCAGATAATATCGCTGAGCTGTTTTTTGCCGGCTGCTTTATTGAAAAATCCAAGCTGGCTGGGCCAGATCTCATTGAAAATAACACGCCCCGGCGTGCTCTCGATAGTTTTGGCTTCAGCATTCCCGTAGATGGTTTTTCTCCCAAAATCGGGGTTTTTAATCCGGATGCGGTCGTGCGTGCCAACGCTGCCCTCGGCGATGGCAAATTCTACTTCAGGTGCGTCGGCAAAGAGCGGCAGCCGCTGGCCGTCTTTACTTGCACCGCGAGGATTTTGGGTAATGTAATAACAACCGAGAGTGATGTCCTGGGAAGGCGTCGTAATAGGCTTGCCGCTGGAGGGAGAGAAAATGTTATTCGGAGCAAGCATAAGCATCCGCGCTTCCATTTGCGCCTCCACCGAGAGCGGCACGTGCACAGCCATCTGGTCGCCATCGAAGTCCGCGTTGTAGGCGGTGCAAACCAGCGGATGAATGCGGATGGCCTCGCCCTCGATTAATTGCGGTTCGAAAGCTTGAATTGACAATCGATGCAAAGTGGGCGCGCGATTTAGCAACACCGGATGACCCTTGGTCACTTCATCGAGAATGTCCCAGACCTCGGGCGTCTGGCGTTCAATCATCTTTTTCGCACTGCGCACCGTGTGTACGTAACCGAGGTCTTTTAGCCGGCGGATAATGAACGGCTCGAAAAGCACGAGCGCCATCTTCTTTGGCAAACCGCACTGATACAGCTTTAACTCCGGGCCGATGACAATCACTGAACGGCCTGAATAATCGACGCGTTTGCCAAGCAGGTTTTGGCGGAAACGGCCGCCCTTGCCCTTGAGCATATCGCTGAGCGATTTGAGAGGCCGATTGCCTGCTCCCGTCACGGCGCGACCATGTCGGCCGTTATCAAACAAAGCATCCACCGCTTCCTGCAACATTCGCTTTTCGTTGCGAATAATGACGTCGGGGGTCTTAAGCAGAAGGAGGTTTTTGAGCCGATTGTTGCGGTTAATCACGCGACGATAAAGATCGTTCAAATCGGACGTCGCAAAACGCCCGCCTTCGAGCGGAACCAAGGGCCGCAAATCCGGCGGAATGACTGGCAACACATCCAGAATCATCCACTCGGGACGTGCATGTGAATTCTGAAATCCTTGAACGAGCTTGAGACGCTTGGCCAGTTTCTTACGGATTTGTTTGCTCTTGGTGGCAGACATCGCTTTCTCGAGCTCTTTGTTGAGCTTGTTGAGGTCGATCTCGGCAAGAAGCTTCTTAATCGCTTCCGCGCCCATGCCCGCGACGAAATCTTCGCCGTACTGCTCCTGCGCCTCCCGGTATTCGACTTCGTTAAGCAGTTGTGTTTTCTGCAACGGTGTCTTGCCCGGATCAATTACGATGTAGTCCTCGTAATAGATGACGCGCTCGAGCTGGCGCGCGCTCATATCGAGCATGAGCCCGATGCGCGAGGGCATGCATTTGTAAAACCAGATGTGCGAAACGGGGACCGCCAATTCGATGTGACCCATGCGCTCGCGGCGAACGCGCGCCAGGGTGACTTCCACGCCACATCGGTCGCAGATCACGCCCTTATGCTTGATGCGCTTGTATTTTCCGCACGAACATTCCCAGTCCCGAGTCGGACCAAAAATGCGTTCGCAGAAAAGCCCACCCTTTTCCGGCTTAAACGTACGATAATTGATTGTCTCGGGATTTTTGACTTCGCCTTTGCTCCACGAACGCATGGTATCGCTCGAAGCAACGCCGATGGCGACTTGATCAAAACCCACGGGGCGCTCTTCGCCCACTAACTCACGCCAGGAATGTTCGTTCATTTAGTCTTTAACTCAGTGTTGTGATTGCGTGCCCGCCGTAGCCTTGGCAAAGGCGGGTGAATCTAAAAATTATGCGACGCTCTCCATGAAGGTGGGTGCCTGTCCGCCGACTTTTACGTCGAGACCAAGGCTCTGCATTTCCTTGATTAGAACATTAAAAGACTCAGGCGTCCCCGCTTCCAGTGAGTTATCGCCTTTGACTATCGACTCGTAGATGCGGGTTCGGCCTTGCACGTCGTCAGATTTGACGGTCAGCAATTCCTGTAAAGTATAGGCGGCGCCATAGGCCTCGAGAGCCCAGACCTCCATTTCACCAAAGCGTTGTCCACCGTATTGCGCTTTGCCGCCAAGCGGTTGCTGGGTAACGAGCGAGTACGGTCCCACGGCGCGCGCGTGAATTTTGTCCGCCACCAGGTGGCCAAGTTTCATCATGTAGATGTGGCCAACCACCACTTCCTGATCGAACGGATCGCCAGTGCGTCCGTCGAAAAGATGCGCCTTACCAGTTTCCTGCACCCATCTGAAACCATCCTTCTTCTTGGCATCATGCAAGTATTCACGTATCTGTTTTTCCTTAATTCCGTCGAACACTGGGGTCGCTACCTTGAAGCCGAGCGCTTTGGCAGCCACGCCCAAGTGGGTTTCCAGAACCTGCCCCACATTCATGCGGCTGGGTACACCTAGCGGATTAAGCACGATCTCAACCGGTGTTCCGTCCGCTAGGAACGGCATGTCTTCTTCGGGCACGATCCTCGCGACGACACCCTTGTTGCCATGGCGTCCAGCCATTTTGTCGCCGACACTCAGCTTGCGTTTGCTCGCGATATAAATCTTGACCTGCTTGATGATTCCTGGATCGATATCGTCTCCGCTCTCGACCCGGTCCATCGCGCGATCGCGTTCAAGCTCCAGCTCTGCGAACTTGTGCTCGTACGACCCAATGATTTCGCGGATCCGATTGCGGATCGGACTCGGATCGATCTCGATATGATCATGCGCTGTCGCCAGTTTTCGCAACAGTGTTTTGGTGATTTTACGATTGGCTGGAATAATGATCTCACCATTCTTGGCGTTTACGACGTCGAGAGGGACTTTTTCGCCGAGCAGGACATTCGAAAGCGAATCGGTCAACTGTTCGATCAGCCCCTCTTTTTTGCGCTTGTGTTCTTCGCTGATTGTTTTTAGCTGCCGCCTGGTTTCCGCGGGAGTGAGTTTTTCGCGCGAAACCTCGCGACGAGACGAAACCTTTATGTCCATCACGATTCCATAAGTACCCGAGGGAACGGTAAGCGAGGTATCCTTCACGTCCGCTGCTTTCTCGCCAAAGATCGCTCGAAGCAGACGCTCTTCCGGAGCCAATTCAGTCTCGCTTTTCGGCGTAATTTTCCCAACCAAAATATCGCCCGGCTTTACCTCCGCTCCGACGCGCACTACGCCATCCGGGCCAAGATTGCGCAAAGCTTCTTCGCTGACGTTGGGAATGTCCCGCGTAATTTCCTCCGGTCCAAGCTTGGTGTCGCGCGCACCGATCTCGAATTCATCGATGTGGATGGAAGTGTAAATATCCTCCTTAACCACCTTTTCGGAAATCATGATGGCATCTTCAAAGTTGTATCCGTTCCACGGCATGAACGCGACGAGCACATTGCGTCCCAGCGCAAGCTCGCCTTGATCGGTATTTGGACCATCGGCGATAACTTGACCGCGCTTCACATGCTGGCCTTTGCGCACGATCGGCTTCTGGTTCACGCACGTGCCGGCGTTAGACCGCATAAATTTGCGGAGTTCGTAAACGTGAATCCCAGCTTCCGGGTCGGTCTTAAGCTTCCTTTTGCTCTCGGGCAGATGACCATCTTTGGTGACAACAATCTGATCCGCTGTGACCGAAGCAACCTTGCCGCTGTCGGTTGCTAGAACGACAGCATGCGAATCTCGTGCCACCTTTTCTTCCAGCCCAGTCCCTACAAGCGGTGCCTCGGAAACGATCAGCGGTACCCCCTGGCGTTGCATGTTGGAACCCATCAGCGCCCGGTTCGCGTCGTCGTGTTCAAGGAAGGGGATGAGACCGGCGGCCACCGACACGAGCTGCTTCGGTGATACATCCATGTAATTCACCTTGGCGGGATCGACTTCAAGAAAGTCGCCACGGTAGCGCACAGAGACTTTTTCCCCCGTGAAATGCCCGCGACCGTCCACGGGCGCGTTGGCTTGCGCCACGAGGAAATTCTCTTCGCGATCAGCGGTAAGATACTCGATCTGGTCCGTTACGCGGCCCTTTTCCACCTTCCGATACGGTGTCTCGATAAACCCAAACTCATTGATGCGCGCGAAAGTACTCATTGAGCTAATCAAGCCAATGTTTGGGCCTTCTGGTGTCTCGATCGGACAAATGCGGCCGTAATGTGAAGGATGAACGTCGCGCACCTCGAATCCGGCGCGCTCCCGACTAAGACCTCCAGGACCGAGAGCCGACAAACGCCGCTTGTGCGTCAATTCCGCGAGCGGATTCGTTTGATCCATGAACTGCGAAAGCTGCGAACGGCCAAAGAAATCGCGGATGACCGCACTGAGCGCTTTTGGATTGATCAGTTTCTGCGGTGTCATCCCATCGACATTGATGTCGAACAACGTCATGCGTTCTTTGACCAGACGCTCCGTGCGAGCAAGACCGACTCGGCATTGGTTCGCCAATAATTCGCCTACGGTGCGTACCCTGCGGCTACCCAGATGATCAATATCATCGAGGGTGCCTTCGCCCCGGCGCAAATTGATCAAATACTTGATTGCCGCGATAAAATCTTTGTCGGTCAAGATCCGCTCGGTGGCATCGACATTGATCCCAAGCTTTTGATTAATTTTGTAACGGCCGACGCGTCCAAGATCGTATTTTTTGGGATCGAAAAAGAGTCTTTTTAGCAAAGCCCGGGCATTGGCCACCGTCGGGGGATCGCCTGGGCGAAGGCGCCGATAAATATCTTTAAGTGCCTCTTCCTGGTCGTGCGCCGGATCTTTTCTAAGCGCCTTCACGATTGTGTCGTCGTTCGAGATGTCGATTACTTTCACCTCGTGAATCTTGAGGGCCATGATTTGGCGAACAGTCGCCAGAGTGAGCGGTTCGAACGCGCGCGCCACCGTCACTTCACCATCCCGGACATCCGCGGTAAGCACCTTGGTCGCCAGCTTCTCTTCGTCGAGTTTCTCGCTCAGCTTCAGGTTTTCGATGTTGTAGAAAAGTTTGATGACGTCCTCGTCGGAGCCGTAACCCAGTGCGCGCAGGAACGTAGTGGCGAGAAACTTTCGGCGCCGTTTGCGTCGGTCGAGGTAAATGTAAAGAAGATCAGCGGTATCAAATTGCACTTCGATCCAGGAACCCCGGTCTGGAATGATCCGGAAACTGTAAAGCACTTTACCGTTGACGTGGACAGTCGATTCAAAGGCGATTCCAGGAGAGCGATGCAACTGGCTTACAACGACGCGCTCCGCGCCATTAATCACGAAAGTACCCTGCGGCGTCATCAGAGGAATTTCGCCCATGTAAACCTTCTCTTCCTTGGTGCCTTTCTCTTCTCGCAACTGGAATGTGACGTGCAACGGCGCGCTGTACGTCTGTCCCTGCCGTTGCGCTTCGAGAGCGGTCAGTTTCGGCTCGCCGATGTCATAATGGCTAAAATCAAGCACCGCTTTTTCGTCGTAACTTTCGATCGGGAAGACCTCCTTGAAAACAGCCTGGAGTCCCTGGTTTTTTCGCTTTGAATAAGGGACGTCTTTCTGCAGGAAATCGACGTATGAATTGGCCTGAACCTCAATGAGATTTGGCGGTTCAATCCCTTCTTTGATGCTTCCAAAGTAAATGCGTTCGGACATATCCACTAAGATCAAGAGCTAAAACCTCGCGGCGACCACACAAATGGGAGCCGACGCGGGCAAGAGTTTACCGATTCAGCGACGAGCGAAGGCAGAATACTGCCACCAAAATAGCGGTCTGTCAAATTGACGACCTCCATTTCGTTGCCAGAAGTGTGTTTCCGCCTTGTAACGCCGGGTTAAAAATACGCCTGCCTGGGCTTAACCAAATCTCACGATACCTCGGATCGGTTGGCACGCAAGCATTTCATGATGCTGCGGCGGCCGCTCGAGGCCAGATTTGCTTACTTAATTTCGACTTTTGCACCCGCGGCCTCGATCTTTTTCTTCATCTCGTCCGCTTCCTGCTTCGTCACGCCTTCCTTGATTGTCTTGGGCGCTCCTTCGACCAGCGCTTTCGCTTCCGCCAGACCAAGTCCCGGCACGGCGCCGCGGACCTCCTTGATCACGGCAATCTTGTTTGCGCCCATTTCCGTGAGGATTACGTCGAACGTCGTCTTTTCTTCGGCCGCTGGAGCCGCCGCTGCACCCGGTGCGCCCGCTGCAGCAGGACCGGCCGCGACTGCCACCGGCGCGGCTGCGCTCACACCCCATTTTTCCTCAAGCTGCTTGACCAATCCAGCAATCTCCAGCACCGATAAGTTGCTGAGTTGCTCCACCAATTTCTCTGTCTCTGCCATTTTATTTTCCTCCAATTGCCGCCTCCGAAAGCTTTCGGAGAATTAAAGCCGATAGCCATCGGCTCGGACAGTTTTCGTTTAGTTTAGCTCCTCGACCCGCCAAAAGACGGGGCGAAATCTTTTTATGCGCTCGCCTCCGCTGGTTTTCCTTCCTTTTGAGCCTTTGCATTGAGTAATCGTGCGAATGCCGAGGCTGGTTCATTCAATAAACGTACCAGTTTTGTGGCAGGCAACAGGAGCAATCCCAGCAATTGCGCCTGCAAAATTTCGCGCGGCGGCAATTCCGCCAACGTTTCCAGATCCGCAGTGGACAAAACAGCGCGATCGACAAAACCAAGCTTCAGGGCCGCGATTTTAAATTCGGTCGCGAACGTCTTAAAAATTTTTGCTACTGGCGCCACGTCTCTTTCGCCTGTGACAACCGCCGTTTGGCCCGCCAACTGGTCAGCAACATCCGGGAAACCGGAATCCGTCATGGCACGCTTAAGGAAATTATTTTTCACCACGTGCATTTCGGCGCCTGCCGGCGCCAACCGGTTCCGCAATTCGGTGAAATCAGCCACCTTCATGTGCTGATAATCGGTCACTAGTACAAAAGGCGATTGTTTCAATTTCTCGGACAGATCTGAAACAATGCTGGTCTTTTCTGGTCTCATTTGCTTCGAAATTGAGCGTTGGATGTTGAGCGTTGTGCGTTGAGCGTTGAGTTTTTCATTCTCTAGACATTCAAATACGGCGATGGATCGATGCAGACGCCCGGGGACATCGTCGCACTAATTGTCACTCCTTCAAGAAACCGGCCTTTGGCTGTCGCCGGGCGCGCTCGCACAACGGCTTCGATCACTGCATTTCCATTCTCCACCAAGGCTGTTTCCTCGAACGAAAATTTCCCAACCGGCACCGCCACGTTGCCGTTCTTATCGAGCTTGAATTCGACCCGGCCCGCCTTCACCTCCTGCACTGCTTTTGCGGTGTCGTCGGTTACCGTGCCGGTTCTGGGATTTGGCATTAATCCGCGCGGTCCGAGCACCTTTCCCAGCTTCCGGACTTCCGCCATTGCTGCAGGTGTAGCAATCGCAACATCAAAATCCTGAAAACCTTCCTGGCATTTTTGAATCAGATCTTTCATGCCGACAAATTCCGCGCCAGCTTCCATGGCCGCCTTGGCCGCCTCACCCTCCGCGAAAACGAGCACCCGCACTTGTTTGCCGCTGCCATGCGGAAGCGGGCAGGTCCCGCGCACCATTTGATCGGATTGCTTCGGATCAACTCCGAGCCGGAACGAAACCGTCACGGTCTGATCAAACTTCGTCGGCGCAAACTTCTTTAGCGTTGAGACGGCGTCCGCAAGATTGTAACTCTTGCTCCGGTCCACTTGCTCCGCGGCTGCTCGATAACGTTTGCTTCGATTCTTTTGCATTTCCTGTGCAGTTCAAATGCCCGGTCACGTGCAACCAGGCTCCTGCTTAAAAAGTTGTCCCGCTCAAATCCAGCGCTCTGGGGAGGGAACGTAGCGGCTATCTCTGGCCTGTCAAAATCTTGCCTAAACAAATCGCACCGTTAATCCACCGGATCTGAGACATCCGGAGAGCTTGTCGCTTCGGCGGTTCCCGGCGACGTGGCCGGGCCTTGCCGAACGATTTTGCCTTCTTTCATTACGAACGAAACGCGCTCGGTTGCAGTAATGTCGGAAGTCGGATCGCTCGGCATCGCAATGACATCGGCCAGCTTCCCTTTTTCCAGAGTCCCGACTTTTTGCGCGATGCCAAGAAGCTCGGCGTCGTTGGCCGTCGCGGATTTCAGGGCATCGATCGCATTCATACCGAGATCGACCATTAACTTGAATTCTTTCGCGTTTTGTCCGTGCGGATAGACCGCTGCGTCCGTTCCGAATGAAATCTTGATGCCCATCTTAACCGCATTTCGAAACATTTCCGAGCGAGCCGCTGTGGCCGCTTTCGCCTTCGCCTGCAATACCGGCGGGTAATTGTCGAGCTTGCCCATGATCCACTCCGAGGCCATCAGCGTCGGTGTGAGGAACGTTCCCTTTTTTTTCATCATCGTGAGCGTTTCCGGTTTCATAAACGAACCGTGCTCGATCGAATCGACGCCCGCCTCGATAGCCTCGCGCGCGGCTTGATCGCCGTGGCAATGCACGGCCACTTTCTTGCGCAACCTGTGCGATTCATCGACCAGCGCCACCATTTCAGCCGGCGTTAATTGCGGCGTATCCACTTCATCGCTGAGTGAAAGCACGCCGCCTGAAACCGCGGCCTTAATGACGTCCGCGCCATTCTTCACCTCAAACCGCACGGCCTTTCGGATTTCGTCGGGGCCATTCGCGATGCCGTCCGTGTAATCCGGTTCGCGCCCAAAAAGAAAATCGCGGAACCCGCCGGTCGGATCAAAGTGACCGCCGGTGGCGCCGATTCCTTTCGTCGCGACCAGCATTCGCGGTCCGACGATCACGCCTTTGTTGATCGAATTGCGCAGTGCAACATCGACAAATTCACGGCTGGCGACGAAACGACTGCCTAAGTCGCGCACGGTGGTGAATCCCGCTTCGACCGTCGTGCGGGCAAAGGCCGTCGCGCGGATCGCGTGCTCGGACACATTCAGATCAAGTTGCTCCAGTCGGCGCTGGTTGTAATTACCGGAGAAATCGGCGGTCAGATGCGTATGCGCATCCATGAAACCAGGCGAAAGCGTTGCGTCGCCGAGGTCAATTACCTGCGCATCGCTCGGGATCGGCAAATTGCTTCCCGCAGCGGCAATCTTATCGCCCTGCACGATCACCACGGCGTTTTGCACGAGCGCGTTCGACTTACCGTCAAAGAGTCGCGCCGCTTTCAGCGCGATAGTTTGATCGGCAGCTCGCGCTGCGATGCCGAGACACAGTAGAATTACAAGGACACAAGACGTGATTTTCATCCTGCCCGTTTAGAAGCAATTCGCTAGACTGGCAAGAAAGGAATCGATCAATGTCGCCGCCCTAGTTGCCAATACGCTACTAAGGATTTGATAGTTTTGCTGTGCTTTGCGCAAGACCCTCTCGCGCCGCGGCGAGATTGGGATCGAGTGCGAGCGCCTCTTTGAACGCAGCAATGGCGCGCTCATGCTGATTGAATGCCGCGAGATAGCGCGCGCGGTTGATCAGCATGCTCGTGTAGGCCGGCAAAATCTTGAGGTTCACCACGTCATCTTTCTCAAACCGCACGGTACCGTCAGCCAAACCACGGGTCTCGAGCCGTACGTCAGGCGAGTCGTGAAAGCTTGAGTCATTCGCAAGGTTAAAAACGAGGCCCTGCGGAACAAGTTGATAGGCTTGGGTAAGCCATTGTGTCACCGCGCCGTTTGTGGCGTCGGGCAACAGCAAATCCCGCGTTATGTAAACCGGCCCGACTCTGCTCTCGTTCGTCACAATCGATTGAATCATTTCCAAAAATGCCGCGCTGATTTTTTGGGTCAGCAGCGCGTTGTTTTTAAACGCCGCGGGATCGCGTTCCCACGCTTTGAGGTCCTCGACAAACAGCTTAATCTTCTCGCGCGACCGCTCGATCAAATCAGGACACGTGCGTTTTAGATAATCGAAATACCACGAGCGCCGCAGCAGATTAATATCGACAACTTTTACGTCGTGCCGGCGCTGTTCTATCTGCTGCGCATAAAACATTGGGGACGCGACCTGCCAGTCTTGCGTAAGTAAAAACCCATTCGACTCGATCGCGCTGAGCAGATTTTCCACATAATCATGCGCGATGAAGTAATGCCTGCGGTTGTTGAACGGCCAGTTTGCCGCGAACGCTGTCGCAGATGCGAGCAGAACAGCAATCGCAGCTACAGCCAACGATTTTGCGAAGGACATGGATTTCACAACGGTCAGCTGGATCAACCAGCGGATACCGAACCCGGCACTGATCGCGATGGAGATAAATACCGGCAGATAGTACGCGTCCTTGTCCTCCGCGATTTCGTAGCTGAGGTCGTACGCCAAATTAGCGATGACGATAAACAGCAGAAACCAGAAAGTTGTGCGGTCCTGCCTGTAAGCACTGGCGAAACCCGCAAACACAAGCATCAGCGGCAAAGGCAGCCACGCAGGCCCGAATTCGCGCAGGAGCATTCGGCAAAATTCAACAAACTGGATTCCCATCATCGTGGGAGTAAACGAGAGGAACACTCGATATTGTCTGCCGGTGATGTGCCACCAGATTTCTTGCAGCGAACGTGGATTGCCCCAGTTGATGAGAGGCGAGCGCGACGCCGCAAACGGCAAATAGGCATAAACCACGATTAGCGCACCAATCGAAATCAGCGCTGCATACAGCAATCGACGGCTTGTAAAAAATTTCAGCCTCTGCGTTCTGTAAACGATGACCGCCACAGCCGGAAGCGTCAGCCCCACCGTCACGTGATGAACGCCAAGCGCCAAACCGAACAGGGCTGCAGCGCCGTAGAGGTAACGATCGTGCTTCTTGACCACCGCGCCTTTCTGAAGATGCGCAGACAGGATTGTCTGCATCACGAGCCTCCGCCACCGAAGCATCAGAAAAAAAACGGTGAGAATCAGGAGCGCGTTGAGAGCGTAAACTTCAGTGATCGTCCCATAAAACCAGAGCGTGCGCGAGAATGCCATGAGCAACCCCGCGCCGAGCGCAGGGGCGAAGACCAGAAGGCGGTCAGCGCCCGCATGCTCAGCCTTTTTCCTCTGTTGTGCGCTTTTCTTCCGAGGAGGGAGATATGCAGCCGTGATCATTAATTCCGCCACAGCAAGAGTGAGCATGGCGCAAGCGAGCGCGGCGAAAAGCGCAGACGAAAAATTGATCCGCACCGCCACGTTTCCCAACGGTACCAGCGATGCGAGATGAGCGAGAATGACCCAGAGAGGAGTGCCCGGCGGATGCGCGACACCGAGGCCTTGAGCGGCCACAATCAATTCGCCGCTGTCGGTCGGCGTGACCGTAGGCGCGAGCGTCCAGCTAAAAAGAAGGAGCGCAGTAAGAAACACCGCTCCGGCGCAGACCAACTCTGCTTTGAACCAAGGAATTCCTGCAGCGTCCGCCTGTCGGTTCGACTTTGACGCGGACTTGGCAAAAGGGCGACGCGAAGGTCTTGCGGAACGATTCATGTTGCCGGAATACGAGGCGAGGCTGCAGGAAGGAAAACTGCCATTCACCCAAAGAATAGCGCATGTCATCCCGAGCCGCCCGTTCGACTTACTCCGTTCGCTCAGGACAGGCTACGTCGGCGAGGGACCTCACAACTCACGCGATTCACGTATAGTCCTGAAAGGAAGTAGTAGTGACGCGATTCAATTGCCATTGCGTTAGCGAATTGTTGTTGATGTCGCCGCCGGAATGATGAACTGCGGGACAAGTTCAGTCTGCCATTTGTACCATTT
Organism: Candidatus Udaeobacter sp.; assembly: GCA_036499425.1. GTDB lineage: Bacteria > Verrucomicrobiota > Verrucomicrobiia > Chthoniobacterales > UBA10450 > Udaeobacter. The sequence continues at coordinate 31,179 of DASYDT010000034.1, forward strand.
GGCAAACTCGCCATAGGCGCCGCCGGTAAATCCGACAACCAATTCCAAATCGGGGATCACCATCACGATTTGTCCGCCATTACCGCCTGCGGCATACGCACGATAACTATGATCGTCGGTTTCGAAGTGATAGAGATGCCAACCGTAGCCGTAATCATGATCAGCCCCGAGTGTTTTTCCGAATGTCGTTTTCCGAGATATCGATTTCTCGACCCAATCTTTGCTCACGACCCGTTTTCCATTCCAAACGCCGCCATTTAGATAAAGCTGGCCCAGTTTCAATTGATCGCGCGGCCGCAAATACAAACCGCCGGCGGCGTACCCATCCCCATTGGGCATCAGGTTCCAGTGATAAGTTTTGATCTGCAACGGCTTGGCGACATTTTCGTAAAAGAATTCTGGCAACCATGTGTGTGCCGCGTTTCGCACGATACCGCCTAACAAGTTAACTCCGGCGCTGCAGTAAATCGCTTGATCGCCGCCTGGGTCCCGTGCCATCGGCAGATCCAGCGTGTATTTATACCAATCAAGCTGGGCTGTTTGTTGCTGCATTACATCTTCATTTCCCGGCGAATTCTCATCGTTGTCATCACATGCCAGCCCCGAAGTCATCGTCATCAAATCGCGGACGGTAATTTTCGGTTTGCGCCGATCGGGATTGGCAAATTCTTTGTATTCTGAAAATTGCGAATACACAGGCGTTTCGACATCAATCGTGGCGCCTTCGTCTCGCGCAATTCCAACCAGCAATGACGCGAATGTCTTACTCGCCGAGCGCATTGTGTGCGGTTCGTCGCGCGTGCCGCCATAAAAGTATTCCTCGAGCACGAGCTTGCCATCCCGTGCAACGAGCAAGCTGTGGATGTTAAATGAATTGTTTACTGGATCAGCCTCGATAATCTTCCCGATCAGATCCGTCAGGCGCTTTGAATCCAGATCCACTTCCCTAAGGTCAGCCGTCAGCCATCCATCATTCATACCAGCGGGCTTGCGATATTTGTAATCACCTCGGGAGCCGGCACGAAAACCAGTTGCCTTCGCGCTCTCTCGCCGTTTGAAAATCAACTCGCCGTCAATATTTGGCAGGTGCGCCGTCAACTGCGCATCGCCTGCCTCTAACTTTGCTCCGAAATCGTCGCTCCGATCCTTCGTATCCGAAAACGTCACTGCGTTCCCGCGTCTCTCGACTTGATACAAATTCCGGCGAAATAAATTGAACTCGGGATTTCTAATTACGGCAGAGAGCGATCCGCCATCGGCCTGTCGGACCCACATGTGAAAAGAAAGCCGCGCTTCAAGCGGCTCAACCTTGCCGCGCCAAAGATTATCGCCGCTTTGCAATAGCTCCACCGGCGTTGCGTAGCGATTATTATTGATCTGGTTCGCGGGTTGAATCCAATGGCCAACGATTTTTTTTGAGATAAGGAACCGTCCGCGAAATTCTCCTGCGTCATTAGGCAGTGTGAACGTTATGGTGTCTTTATCGCGGTGAACCGGCGCCCTTAGTCCGGCAATCGTCGCCCACCACTTCGATGCCTTTGCTTCAATCGTGAGTTTACCACTCGCAGGCGGCGGAATGGTCCATTCACTCACCCACAAACCTGTAATCGCATTTGCGTCAGCTGCTTCTGTCTCAGCATTAAGATACGACCCAAAAATAGCGAAAGCGACCAGGTGACAGCCAAAGAGAAATTTGTGGGGACGGCGACTCACAAGCGCAATTGACAACAGGAATCGTTTCCAGCAAACCGTGAGCATGCGTCGAACGCTGGGACACTTCCTCGCCGCCGCTGTCCTTACTCTGGCTTCCACGCAAGCGCGCGCTAACTCGGAGATTGTGATCGCGATCCGCTATTTGCAAGCCGCTGGAACGAGTCACGCGCATCTCTATTTGTATCGTGAAGACGGAAAACTGTTGCGCCAGTTAACAAAAGTCGACTCTGGACAGGACACAGCGCCCATTTTCGCACCCGACGGCAGCATGATTCTTTTTACGCGAGAGAAGCCTGGCGACGTGCACGAGTTTTGGAGCGTCGAGCCACGGAGCACGAACCTGAAGAAACTCGATGCGGCGCCCGAGTGGTACGCACAAGCCAAGAGCTCGCCATGTTTCACAAACGTCGAGCCGGAAGAATCGGCTCCAGCAGGCGCGACAACTTCGCCGGCAGAATCTGGTTCACCCAGCCCAACGCCAGGGCCCAGTTACAAATCGCCTGATGGTTCCGTCGAATTGATCTTGCGGGAAGATCCAAACGACGAAGACGACCAGATTAACGGTCCGGGTCACGGAAAACATTATCTGCTGCGCGATTTGAAAACAGGGAGTGAAACCGATTTCGATAGAATCACCGGTTTTTACGGCGCGTTTGAGATCCTCAACGATAACCAGAACAAAAATCGGAATTTTCTATTTGAAGATCCGCTGCGGTTCGCATTTTTTGCTTTGCACTTGAACAGCACCGATGGCGATACGGTTCTCGCGCTGGATTTGAGCGGCCCGCGATTCGTCAGGCTTTCACCCAATTGGGCCGTGCCAATTCCGTTGCCGGGTGAAGCGGCGTTTCTCACGTTTACGGAGAATCGTTACGTTCCCATTCCCGGCAGCGAGAAGACTGCAAATTGTTCTTACATCGAGCGCTGGGATGACAAGCTGAACCACATTCGTTATGCGCGTGAAAAAAGCGCGGCGCTCTGTTACGGCATGTCGATGTATCGACTGGGAAAGCATCCGGCCGTCATCACCATGCGCAGAAGTGCAGATTAGGATTTCATGAAAAAAATATGCGCAGTGATTTGTGTAATCGTCTGGTCCTTGGGCCAAGGACAGTCACAGACCGAGCCACTGACCAAACTGGCAGATGATTTCTGGACTTGGCGCGCGAGATACGCGCCGTTCACCGGCGACGACGTTAATCGAATGGGGCGCCCGGGCGGGATCCGCGATTGGTCGCGAGTGAGCATTGACCAGCGACGAAAGGATTTGGCTGGGTTCGAGGCGCGCTGGAAGAAAATCGAGGCGAGTCACTGGCCGATTCCGCAGCAAGTGGATTATCGTTTGATCGGTTCGGCGTTGTCGCGCGTGCGCTGGGAGCTCGACCGAAACCCGCGCTGGAAACGCGATCCGAACTTTTATATCGAACAAACGCTTACCGCGCTGGTGGAAGCGCTCACGGTGCCCGCGCCATACGATGAGGCGCGCAGCCGCGAGATCCTCACGCGCATCGAAAACATTCCGTTGATCCTACAGCAAGGCGCGGAGAATTTAGCGAATCCTCCCGCGCCGTTCGCAGCGGTCGCCGTTCAGAATCTCGATGGAATTCGCGAGCGTCTCCGGCAGATGTCGAGCTCGCTGGTAACTTCGACAACTCTTAATCCAGACAAATTGAATAGCACGTGCGAACACGCATCGGATGCGCTGGAAAAATATCAGGGACAGCTAAAGCAAAAGCTGCCAACGTTTCCTCAGCAGACTGCGCTTCGTCGCGATGCTTACATCTGGTTTTTGCGCAACGTCGCGCTGATGCCGTTCACGCCGGAGGAATTGCTAGCGATGGGACGGCAGGAATGGAATCGCGCGGTTGCTTTCGAAGCGTACGAGAAAAACCGGAACAAGGACCTGCCGCCGCTGAAAATCGCCGATGACATCGACCATTGGATTAAAGACGCGGCGGAAAAGGAATTGTCGATCCGGAAATTTCTGGTTGAGCGCGGCATTCTCAGCGTGCCCGATTGGATACAGCATTACACTTTGCGTCCTACGCCGGAATATCTGCGCGTGCTCGGATTTACCGAGACTGACGATTTCACTGGGCCGTCGCGTTTAAAGGAGAACTGCATCCGCTACGTGCCGGAGCCCTCAGAAAAACTCGGTTACTTCTGGCGTGCGACAGCAATGGACCCACGGCCAATCACTGTTCACGAAGGAATTCCTGGTCATTACTTTCAGCTTTGTCTCTCCTGGAAACATGAGGACCCAATCCGGCGGCATTACTACGACTCCGGTGCGAACGAAGGAATCGGCTTTTATGCTGAGGAAATGATGTTGCAGGCCGGCTTGTTCGATGACAGTCCGCACACGCGCGAGATCATTTATAATTTCATGCGGCTGCGCGCGCTGCGTGTGGAAGTGGACGTGAAACTCGCGCTCGGAGAATTCACGCTCGAGGAAGCTGCAAAATATCTACAGGAGAAAGTCCCGATGGACGAACAGACCGCGCGCCAGGAAGCAATCGCTTTTTCCACCAGCCCTGGCGGCGCCATCACATATCAGATCGGGAAGTTGCAGATCTTGAAATTTCTCGCCGACGCGCGCATGCAGCAGGGCGAAAAATTCAACCTGCGCGCCTTCCACGATTTCGTCTGGAAAAACGGGAACGTGCCAATTGCGTTGCAGCAGTGGCAATATCTCGACGGCGTCCGCGACCCGCCGCCACTCGGAAGATAGGCTTCCAGCCTGTATCGACAGACAAGCATCCTGCTTTTCAGGTTTGCAAGCCAAAACGGCGGGTTAGTAACCCTTCCGGCAGAGCTAGACAAGCTGCCTCACTTCCTACGTTAATCGGCGATCTCAAGGCCCATTTGGCGGGCGGTGCCGGCGATGATGCGGAAGGCTGCTTCGTCATCGCGCGCATTCAAATCTTTGCGTTTGGTGTTCACGATGTCCATGACTTGTTTGCGCGTGACTTTGCCGACTTTGGTTTTGTTCGGCTCTTTGGAACCGGCAGCGATATTGGCCGCTTTTTTCAAGAGAACAGCCGCAGGCGGGCTCTTGGTGATAAACGTGAAGGATTTGTCTTTGTAAACGGTGATCACGACCGGGAGAATGTCACCGGCTTGTTTCTGCGTGGCGGCGTTAAATTCCTTGCAGAACGCCATGATGTTCACGCCGCGCGGGCCGAGCGCGGTACCGACCGGGGGCGCAGGATTAGCTTGTCCTGCTGGAATCTGAAGTTTGATGTCTGCTATTTTTTCTTTGGCCATTTCAGAAAGTTGTTAGTTGATTGTTGATAGATCTTAGCCGCGTTCCACCTGCCAGTATTCCAGCTCAACCGGAGTGGCGCGACCGAAAATAGTGACCGAGACGCGCAGCTTCCCGCGCTCGGGATCGATCTCTTCGACGATACCGGTCTGATTCTGGAAGGGGCCATCGGCGACTTTCACCGATTCGCCTACCTCGAAGCTCACTTTTGGTTTCACCTTTTCTTCGCGCTCCTTCATTTGCGCTAGCATGCTGTCCACTTCCGATTGGCGCATGGGGATCGGTTTGTTCTTCGTCCCGGCAAACCCGATCACGCCGGAGGTCTCGCGGATGAAATACCAGGCGCGCCCGACCAGCTGATTGTTTTCATCGAGCAAATGCATGTTGACGATGAGGTAGCCGGGGAAAAACTTCCGCGTGGTCTCACTCTTTTTTCCCTTCTTGATCTCCGAGACGCGCTCGGTTGGAACCAGCACGTCGTAAATCACGTCGCCCATTTCTTCGGTCTTGACGCGTTTCAAGATATTCTCGCGCACTTTGTTTTCCTGCCCGGAAAGCACGTGCACGACGTACCATTGATCTTTGCCTGCGAGTATTTGTGCCATAAATCAGTGTAACCGGGTGAAGAAATGGACGAAATTAACCAGGACAAAATCGAAGAACGCGACGAAGCCACCCAGCAGTACCATCGAGATGGCCACTACAACGGTCGAGTCACTCAGTTCCTTGTAACGGCGGAAGCCTTTTTCCTTTGGGTCCCACGGCCAGGACGCTTTTTGCAACTCCACCTTCACTTCACCCAAGAAGTTTTTGATTTTGGTAATCATTTAAGTTCCAAGAAACATCCAACATTCAACGCCCAACGTCCAATTCGCTCTCTGTGAATTCGAAGTTCAGCGTTCGACGTTCGGTGTTTGGCGTCTCTTGATCCACGCCAGGAGGGACTCGAACCCCCAACCGACGGTTTTGGAGACCGCTACTCTACCAATTGAGCTACTGGCGTATGTTTAATCTTCCTCTTCCGCTTCAATCTTCCTCTTCCCCGCCTTCGCCTCAAGTGAGCAGAGGAAGAGGTAGAGGAAGATCGTTAATCCAGAATGTCGCCCACGCGACCCGCGCCGACGGTTTTGCCACCTTCACGAATGGCGAACCGGATGGTCTTTTCCATCGCGATGGGCGTGATCAACTCCACTTCGATTGAGATGTTGTCTCCAGGCATGACCATTTCGACGCCTTCAGCGAGTTTAACCGTGCCGGTAACGTCCGTAGTGCGGAAATAAAACTGTGGCCGATAATTGGTGAAGAACGGCGTGTGACGTCCGCCTTCCTCTTTGCTCAGCACGTAAACTTCCGCCTTAAACTTCTTGTGCGGCGTAATGGAGCCGGGCTTCGCGATCACCTGGCCGCGCTCTACCTCCTCCTTCTTCAAGCCGCGCAATAGAACCCCGACGTTGTCGCCCGCACGCGCTTCATCGAGAAGCTTACGGAACATCTCTATATCGGTCGCCACCGTCTTCGCCGTCGGGCGAATGCCGACCAGTTCGACTTCCCCCATTTTCTTGAGAATACCGCGCTCGACACGACCTGTGGCCACGGTGCCGCGACCTTCAATATTGAATACGTCTTCGATCGGCATCAGGAACGGCTGATCGACCGGCCGATCGGGTACAGGGACGTAATCGTCAACCGCCTCCACCAGCGAGAGCACTTGCTTTTCGGCGTCAGCATCGCCGTTGAGCGCCTTGAGCGCGCTGCCTCTCACAATCGGGATTTTGTCACCAGGAAATTCATACTGCGTCAATAGATCACGCACTTCCATCTCTACGAGATCCAGAAGCTCGGGGTCATCGACCATATCGACTTTGTTCAGGAAAACGACAATGGAAGGGACACCAACCTGGCGCGCCAGGAGAATGTGCTCACGCGTCTGCGGCATCGGCCCGTCGGCAGCGGAGACAACCAGGATGGCGCCATCCATTTGCGCCGCGCCGGTGATCATGTTCTTGACGTAATCGGCGTGACCTGAACAATCGACATGGGCGTAGTGCCGTTTCTCGCTCGAATACTCGACGTGCGCCGTGTTGATGGTGATTCCGCGCTCTTTTTCCTCCGGCGCGTTATCGATTGATTCATATGCCCGCACTTCGGCCATGCCCTTTTTGTTCAGCACCGTGGTGATTGCCGCTGTCAGGGTAGTTTTGCCGTGGTCCACGTGACCGATCGTACCGACGTTCACGTGCGGCTTGTCGCGTTTAAAAGCTTCCTTAGCCATTTCAATTCTCCTGTTTAATAAACTTCGTCGTTTCTTTTAATTAATTTCACTGCCGGCCGCGAGTTCTTTCTGGAGCCCATGACCGGGATTGAACCGGTGACCTCGTCCTTACCAAGGACGTGCTCTACCAACTGAGCTACATGGGCCTGCTTTTGCCAGCCCAGCGCTTCGCGGCAACCCGAGCCGCAAACCGGTTTCTCTTTCTACCAGAGACTCAAAAGTCCCAAAGCCGCGTCAAATTTGCAATTTGAACGACCATGGGACCGCCTCGTTCCAGCAAAAAGCGTCCGCAAGCTAACCGCGGCCATCGTCGTGTCAAAGAAATTTGTAACGTGCGCTGTCCTAAGCGCAATAGCTCATGGCGCGCGAAAATCACCTCGCTGAAGACAGCGGCACTGCAAGCATGTCCTTGCTTCAGCGGATTATGTGACTTGTCTCCTCTGCCTTGCCCCGCGTGAGCAGGCGCACGATTACAGCAATCAGAATCAGGACAACGACGCCGATCACGATATACAGCGGCTTGATCTGAGTAAGCACACTCGATTTTTCGGACGTTGCCGTGGGCGCCGCTGTTGTTGTCGTGGTGCTGGGTTGCGGCGCATTTTTTGCCGCAAGTTGTCCCTGGGTCCACTGCAGACGCGAGAAAGTATCACTGTCTTGTGGGTTGAGTTTTAAGGCCGCTTGATAATCAGGGATCGCCTTTTCGTACTGTCCCATCAAACTGTAGGTGTAACCGCGCTTGGTGAGGGCCTCGGTATCGTTCGGGTTTTTCTCCAGAAGAAATGTGTAATCGGCAATGGCAGCATCGAAGTTCTTCAATCCCCGATACGCCAGCGCGCGCCGATCATAGGTCTGCAGGTCGTCCGGCTTTTTTTCGATCACGGCAGTGAAATCGGCCACCGCCTTGTCCCATTGGCTGAGTCCGAGCTCGGCGAACCCGCGGAGCTTGATTGCAGCTAGTTCATCGGGTTTGATCTCGTGTGCTTTCTCGGTGTCAGCCAGCGCTTGCTGATAATTTTTTTGCTGCAAGAAAACCTGCGCTCTGCCGACGTATGCCCGCATGTCTTTAGGCGACAGCTCAATGGCCTTTGAAAAATCGTCACCCGCCTCTGGGTATCGCTGGAGCTCGAAATTGGCAAAACCCCGACCCTCATAAAACGCCGGCTGCTTAGCGTTTGCCAGAATCGCTTTTGTAAACTCCGACACCGCTTGTTCGTACTGCTTGCTGTCAAGTAATTGGACGCCCTTTGCGTACTCACTCGTCCCGGCCCCGGCCGCTTTCTCTTTGGCTGGCGCTTTCTCTCTAGCTGGCGCAAAACTGGCCGTGCCGAAAAAGCAGGCGGCAACCAGGGATATTGTGATTCGACTGGTAATCATCATAGTTGTGTTCTCCTTCCAACCCACTTTGTGAGGGATTTCTCGCTGGCAGGCGAGCAAATTAACGTGACAAAAGAAGAATAGCGATGAACGAACTGGATTCCAGCCGGGAGATTGTCGGTACGCGCAGCCGCACAGGGACCTCGGAGGGTTATGCCGCGGTCTTTGCCACCATCCTTATCTGGTCCACGCCATCGCTTTTTCAGTACTACCTGAACCGTTACTACGATCCATGGGCGCAGAATTTTTATCGTTATCTGGTGGCCTGCGTTTCCATCGCGCCGCTACTGATTTATCGCATGCGACGCGGCGCAGCGCCCATCGACTGGCGCGCTGTAACGATCTGCTTCGTACCCTGCCTGCCTAACGTGGTTCATCAGGTCACGCAGGTGATCGCTCTCTTCTACATGGGGCCGGGCGTTTACACCATCTTCACGCGCGCCTCGGTCATTTTTACTGCGTTGCTCGCGCTCGCATTTTTCCCTGAGGAACGCCACGTCATCAGACAATGGCAGTTTCAATTAGGCACCGGCCTGGGATTGATTGGAGCATTCGGGGTTGCTTGGTTTCAACCGGGATGGAAATCAGGTCACATCGCACTCCCGGGATTATTCATTGCATTTACCGCCACATTTTGCTGGGCGCTCTACGGCATATTGGTGAAACGGCCTTCCCGGGAACTTGGCTCGATCCGCAGTTTCGGCGTGATCAGCCTGATCACTTCTGCGCTGCTGTTTCCGCTTACAATTGCATTTGGAAAAATAGGCACTCCTATTCACGCAGGACCGCAGGTTAATTTGGTCCTGATCGTCTCCGCCGTAACCTGCATCACACTTGCTCATGTCTTTTACTACGTAGCCATTCGCGAGATCGGCGTGGCTCTAGCCCAATCGCTCCAACTTCTCTGTCCCGTCGGCGCGATGGCTCTTTCAGCGTGGATCTACGGCGAACGTCTTACCCACGCCCAGATCTGGAGCGCGGCTATCCTTCTCATCGGCGCATTCCTTGCCATGCGCACCAAGCCCATCGCCACCACTGAGGCGGCAGAAAATCTCTAGAGTTTCTTGTGGGCAAGCTTGCCAAAAAGTGCGATCTGCAACTTCGCGTTCTTTATCCTCTCTTCAGCGTCTGCGCTTTACGCACCAGTTCAATAAATCCCGCGCGGTAGCCATTCGTGTCTGTGCCCTTTCCTTCCTGCGCCCACTCCAGCACAGCTGCAAACGTTCCATTTCCCTTGTATTCGGATTCGCGCAGGATCATTCCAAACTCCGCCACTGCTGCAGCGAACTTCAAATCCTGATGCGCCGCCGCGAAATCGACTCCGTTATCAGTAATGCTGCGCTTGATGATTTCTACCTTGTCATTGCCGGGCTTCTTGTAATGCAGCTTTGCGCTGAGCAACGTCTGCGCTTCCTGCCGCACGGCACCGGCGGCTCGACTCTCAAGCCTCACACCCGATTGCGCGACCGGCACAACTTCATACAAAGCCGTGACCGTGTAACCGGGAACGATCCGCGCGGCCATTACCCCTTCCTCGTTTGGATTCTCTCTTCGCAGCGACCGCGTGTCGTAACCGATTAATCGATACGACTCAATGCGCGCCGGATTGAACTCAACATCGATATTTGCCTCTCTGGCGATGATATTCGCGCCATGAGCATCGCTCGGCGCATCGCGTCCCTTCAAGCCAATCCGTACCAGCTGATGCGATTCCGCCCACGGGCAGCTTGCAACATCGATATTGATCGAAACCGGCTCGGCCGCTGCCGGCTCCGGATAATCGTAATTAAAATAGTTAATCATCTGCTCGATCCGCACATTATCTTTTGGCGGAAGAACTCCGGCATTGATCGAGCGCCGGATTTCCAAATACGACGCCGGGTTAACAATAATTGAAAAGCTCGAACGCGGATTCCTCAAGACAGAAATAAACGGATGTTCACCGGTATAAGCGGATGCGACCGTGTCGGGCTCGGCGCTCACATTTCTCTGCGTCCCTTCCTCCGCTTCGACGGCCGCAAATTGGCCGGATACCGGCAAAGTAGGTGCGCTGCCAGACCTATTAGTGCTCAGCGCAATAGCGCCGATCAGAGCCAAGAGCGCCACAACGGCCGCAATCGCCAGCGGCCCAGCTTTTGACCAAAAGGAATCGTCCGCGACCGCAATAAACTCTGTTGGCGCAATCCAGTCTCGCTGCAGCTCCAAACGGTATTGCGCTCTCAAGCCTCGCGCGAGCTGCTGTGTCTCCACGACAAAACGCTGCGCTTCCGGCGAATCGGCGATCGCATCAGCAATTGTCGATCTTTCCGGCTCATCCAATTCGCCCAGGGCATATGCTGTTAATTTTGGATCATCCAGGTTCATTTTCATTGGGTGGTTCTTGGTTTAAATGGAATAAAGTCTCCCGCGACCTCCCCGTAGCGCTGCCGCAGATTCTTCAGCGCAGTATGAAGCAGGACGCCGACGTTATTGGCGGTTGTCTTCATGATCGCGGCAATCTGCCGATAACTGAGGTCGTTTTGGAATTTAAGCTGAATCACTTCCTGTTGCCGCGCCGGCAGTGTGGCGACGATCCGCAACAAGAAATCCGTCGCCTCCTTTTGTTCAAGCTCGTCAAAAGGCATCGGCTGCTCGCTTTCGCGCGACTCGATCGCTTCTTCGTCGAGATACATCATTCGCCTCTCTTTGCGGCAAACATTCAGCGCTCCATTACGGCAAACGGTGAACAGCCACGTCGCCGATTCGTCTTCTCCAGACAGCGCGCCGTTCCGCTGAAATTTTACGAATGTTTCCTGAACCACATCTCTTGCCCTTTCCCTGTCGCCGGTTATGCGCGTAGCATATTGCAGAAGCGGGATTTCAAAGCGTTGGAGAATCTCTTCAAACTTTTGCCTTGTCTCTATTTTCTCGGTTCGCATCAATTTTGCCGCGTGAGAGGATACCACAGGCGTGAAATTCAGCGCTAATACGAAGCCCCGGTAACCGTGTATGTAATCGGCACTTGAACGCGCTCCACACTCCCCGGCTTGAACCGCCATCTTCGGAAGGCATCGAGGGTTGCATTATCAAGAATGACGCTTCCACAACCTTGCGTCATCCGGACATCGACCACGTTGCCGTCGGCCGAAGCGACCGTCAGCAGCGCGATACCCGACCCAGTTATTCGCAGACGTCGCGCCTCGTACGGATACACCGGGCGCGGCGCATACATCACTAGTGCCTTCGCCGAAGCAAAACCCGCCACCGCTTCTCTCGCAGCTGGTCGAACAAGGGCTGCGGTGCGTATTTTCTTACGCGGGCGAACCGCTGGAAGCTTTGGATTTTCCTCCGGGAATGCATCCAGGTCAGGAGGAACCTGTTCGAGAGGTGGAGGCGTCGCCATATCCTCCGGTGATGCCTCTTCCGGATCTTTGTTTACTACCTCTATTTCAACTCCAGCCGGTGTGAAATCTTGTACGGCACTTTTGGATTTACCCTGCGCGGCTACGATTGCACCAATGTGAATCCCGGCCGCGCACGCAAATGCGACCCACACCAACCAGCGCCGACTTGGTCTGTAGAGTAGCGCAGTGTTCATTGCATTGTCTTCTCATTAGAAAAACACCGCACGCTCTAAAAACTTAGCGCCATGGACTAACGCTTTCGGCCGTTACCAAGCTTTGAGCGGCGTCTTCATTGTTGAAGCGCTAACGCATCGCGTCCCAGACTCGATGCTGGATTCTGGAAGCTCGATGTCGGATAATCAGCCCCGCGTAGCGAGCCAGAGCTAGCAACGAGCATTCAGAATCGTGAACATCAAAACATATCTCGTCTCTCGCCAGAAACTGATCGAGCGCGCGCTCGACCGCTACTTGCCGAAAGCGATTACGAAACCCGCGACGCTGCACCGAGCGATGCGTTACAGTCTTTTTGCCGGCGGCAAACGGTTGCGACCGATTCTCTGCCTCGCCGCAGCCGACGCGTGCGGGGGAAAGATCGGCAACGCGCTTCCTCTCGCCTGCGCGCTGGAATGCATCCACACCTATTCGCTAGTCCACGACGATTTGCCGAGCATGGACAACGACGATTTCCGACGCGGCCGTCCTACTTGTCACAAAATCTTCGGCGATGGCATCGCGATCCTGGCCGGGGACGCGTTATTGACGATCGCATTTGAAATTGTCTCCAACGCAAAACCGACATCGCGCTACAACACATCGATCTTGTTGCGCGAGATTGCAGTTGCAGCGGGCAGCCAAAAACTAATCGCCGGCCAGGTGGCCGATCTCGAGGCCGAAGGCAAGAACGTCAAACGCGATCGGTTGCAATTTATTCACCAAAATAAAACGGCAGCCATTTTGAAGAGCTCGGTGCGGCTCGGGGCGATGAGCGCCAACGCAGACGCCAGACAACTTTCCGCTGTCACACGGTTCGGGCAGCAGCTTGGTCTGGCTTTTCAAATTATCGACGACATTCTCGATGTGACGCAGACCTCGGAGATATTGGGAAAGAGCGCCGGCAAAGATATGGCGGCAAAAAAAGCGACCTACCCCGCAGTGATCGGACTGGAGAAATCTCGCGCTGAAGCCAGACGGCTCACGCGTCAGGCGCACAATGCTCTGTCGGTGTTTAGGAGCCGCGATGCCGAGCCGTTGCATGCGTTGGCTAACTATCTTCTCGAGCGCGAGTACTGAAAATTCCAGGGAGCTCAGGCTGCCAGCCTGCAGTCGTCGGCAGCTTGCCGACGACACTTTTCGCAGAGCGAATTTGAATTGCACGACGAGCTTTTCGGCAAGCTGCCGAAAAAGGACAGGCAGGCAGCCTGTGCTCCCCAGATTCAGCCGAGCGTCCTACCTCAAGCAAGCGCCAAATTCGGATCGATCTCCTCCGTGAGCTTCGATTGAAATCCAGCCTGCAAGCGCAGCAGCGCCGCAAACGCGATCATCGCCGCATTATCTGTGCATAACCAGGGCTCGGCACTTTTGAATTCAAATCCTTTGCGACTGCATGCTTCGTGCAGCTGCCATCGCAATTCCTGATTACAACTGACACCGCCGCTCACCGTCACGAGATCGACATGGTATTTCTCTGCTGCCACAAGCGTCTTTGCCACCAGCACGTCGATAATCGCTTGTTGGAATGATGCGCAAAGATCGCTCAACAGTTT
>DASYDT010000035.1:0-86215 GCA_036499425.1 Candidatus Udaeobacter sp.
AAAAGGGTCATCCAATCCCATTTTGTGGGATAAAACATGGCCCACATGTCGGGTGGAAAATCACGATGCAAGCTGGTAATGACGATAACGAAGCGTTCGATCCACATGCCGACGTTGATGAAGAGCGCTACGACGAAAAGCAGCACCGGGTTGCGCCGGACGCGCGCCGACCAGAGCGTCTGCGGCACAAACACATTGCAAAGCATCAACGTCCAGAAAATCCAGCCGTATGGGCCGAACGCGCGGTTAGTCATCATGTAAACTTCAAAAATGTCGCCGCTGTACCAGGCCATTAACGCCTCGATGAAATAGCCGTAGGCAACGATCATCCCCGTCACCAACATGATGTTGGCCATGTTGTTCAGGGTACGGTCCGTGATCACATGCTCCAGATAATAGATCTTGCGCACCGGGATGATGATGTTCAGCGACATGGCAAACCCGGAGTAGATCGCCCCGGCCACGAAGTACGGCGGGAAAATGGTCGAGTGCCAGCCCGGAACGATGGCCACGGCAAAATCAAAGCTGACCACGCTGTGCACCGAGAGCACAAGGGGCGTCGCCAGGCCAGCCAGCAGCAAGTACGCGATCTGGTGCCGCTGCCAGTGCGCGGCGGAATTGCGCCAGCCTAACGCGAAGAAACCATACACTTTTTTCTGCCAAACTTTTTTCGCGCGATCGCGGACCGTCGCCAGATCGGGGACCAGACCAAGGTACCAAAACAATAATGAGATGGTGAAATAAGTGCCGACTGCAAAAACGTCCCACACCAGCGGGCTGCGGAATTGCGGCCAGAGGCGCATCGTATCGGGATATGGAAAGAGCCAGTAAAAAATCCACGGTCGCCCAAGGTGGAACAACGGCATCAGCCCAGCGCAACAGACGGCAAACAGCGTCATCGCTTCTGTGAAGCGGTTGATCGCCGTGCGCCAGGGCTGAAACAGCAGAAGTAAGATCGCCGAGATAAATGTTCCCGCGTGCGCAATTCCCACCCACCAGACGAAATTCACGATCGCGAATCCCCAGGCGACCGGAATGTTGATGCCCCAGATGCCGACGCCTTTCCAAAATAACCAGGTGACGGCGACCAAAAACATCATCAGCAATAGAAAGGAAATGATGAAGCCCACCCACCACGGTCCTGGCGCGCGCTTCAGCGGGATGTCGGCGATTGTTTTGTTGACGCTGGCGTAAGTCTGCCCCGGCGCGAGCAGCTCCGTCGGATAACCGAGCCGCGATATCGGCGAGATCAGAGTAGTCGATTTAGCTTCGGGTTCGTCCATCACGCTTTCAATTCCGGATTGAGATTGCGCAACTTCGCCAGATAACTTGTGCGCGGCTGCGTGTTTAATTCGCCCAGCATCCAATAACTGAGGGGCGAGCGTTTCAATCGCGTCAGCCGGCTCCCCGGATCGTTCATGTCCCCGAACGTAATCGCTTCCACAGGGCAAACCTGTGCACATGCCGGGACAATTTCGCCGTCACGGATTTTGCGTTGCTCGAGTTCCGCCGTGATTCGGGCCGCGTTGATACGCTGGATGCAATATGTGCATTTCTCCATCACGCCGCGCGAGCGCACCGTCACGTCCGGATTCTTTACCAGCTTTTCGGTCGGGCTCAGTTTGTTGTTGTATTCGAGAAAATTGAAACGCCGGACTTTGTACGGGCAGTTGTTCGAGCAATAACGAGTGCCCACGCAACGATTATAAATCTGCAAATTCAATCCTTCGTTGTCGTGGACCGTGGCGCCGACCGGACAGACCAATTCGCAGGGCGCGTTCTCGCAATGCATGCACGGGACGGGCTGATGCGTGATCTGCGGATTTTCCTCCGGACCTGAGTAAAACGTGCTGACCCGGATCCAGTGCATCTCGCGGTGAACCCCGACCTGTTGTTTGCCCACGACTGGGATATTATTTTCCGCCTGGCAGGCAATGGTGCAGGCGTGGCAGCCGATGCACACGTTGAGATCGACGACCATCCCCCACTTGTAACCTTTGTACGGATATTCATCCGGCTGGTACAGCGTGTAATCCAGTGGAGGCAGCTCTTCCGGCTTTTGCGCGTAATGCGGATCGGCGACAAATCCAGCCAACGTGCCGTCATGTAAAATGCCGCGGCCCTGGACGTCGTGGTGATGCTGGGTAGTGACGAGCCAGTGCCGGTCACCGGTCTTGCGAACGGTCAGGTCGTCACCAAACCAGAACGCATCGGACGTGCGCAATGCGTAGGCGTTAAATCCGACGTTGCGCCCCACACGACCGACTACGTCTCGCCCGTATCCCAGCGGAAGGGTCACCGAATTCTTCGCCTGACCCGGCTGAATCCAGACCGGCGCGCGCAGTTTTCGACCGCGAAATGTCACCTCGGCAACGTCGCCGTTTTTCAAGCCCGCGCTTTCTGCCAACTGCGGGCTGATGAGCGCGGCGTTGTCCCATGTCAGCGAAGAAAACTGGCGCGGCAATTCCTGGAGCCAACCGTTGTTTGCATAGCGACCGTCGCGCACGCTGACATCGGGACGAAAAAGAATCTCCAAATTGGACGTTGGGCGTTGGACGTTGGGCGTTGGACGTTGAGAACTCTCTTCACCCTGGGTGGAACTTATTGCTGGCGGTGTCAATTCGGTAACAACGCCGTCGCTTAAAGCACGCCGCCATTTTACCTCGAAGTCCGGCGCGGGCTGCTGGCCGCTCCAATGGCTGCGCACAATTTCGTATGCGCCTCGCGGCGAGCGTTCGGTAACGGCCTCGAGGATTTCATGTGCCGAAACTCCGGCATACATCGTCTCGATCAGCGGCTGCACGATGGAGATCGATCCATCGAATGCGCGCGTGTCGCTCCACGATTCGAGGAAATGCGCAGTCGGAATGTGCCAATGCGAGTGGCGTGATGTTTCGTTGAAATGCACGCTGTGATGGACACGCAGCTTCACTTTGTCGAACGCATCGGCAAAATTGAAGTCCACCGGCGCGTCATATTGCGGGTTGCCGCCGAACACGATGAGTAACTCGACCGCGCCACGCTGCATTTCCTCAACCAGATCGCGGAGCGCGATCCGGTTGCCGGGTAAGGCCAAAACCGGCGCCGACGAGACTGTCTGCCCGGTGTTGCCAAGCGCAGCGTTCATTTGCGCCACAAGCGCGTGCAATTCCGGCGGCTGCGTCTCACCGGCTATCACGACACACGTGCCGCGATTCGCTTTTAAATCGCGGACCACCGCCGCGATCCAATCTTCATTCTCAACATTTCCTGACGCGGCGACACCGATGCCGAGGTCAGCGGCGATTCGTTGCGCCAATGGCAAAATATCCCGGGCGGCGACGGCGATCCGGTGATCGGCATTGGATCCGGTGATGGTGGGAGTCGGCTCGGCTGCGTAAAAGCGGTTCATGCGGGCGCCGTCCGGTTCAATCACCCGCCGGCTGCTTGCGAAATCACGCGCGTACCGTAAAGCGTACGGATGCGCGTAAAGAAAATCGGAGTCGAACACGACGACGATTTTCGTTTTTGAAAAATCGCAGATCACTTCGCCGCCACCCATGTAATCACGGTTGAGCGGATCCCAGATGCACCAGCGCGCCGCGGGAAAGCTTTGCAAGACGCGGGCCAATTGCGCCAGCAACGTCGGCGAGCTGATTGGTTCGGTAAGAATGCGAAACGCAGCTCCGCCCTTCGCTTTCAACGGTTCGATCGCCAGGTTCAGCGCGTCCCAAAAATCGCCGGCGCTCTTGATCGCGCCGCCGGTCGTGACTGTTTGGGCGCGGTCGGGGTCGTAAAGATCGAGAACGTCGGCCTGCGCCCAGGCGGTAGTCGCACCGAGGCTCGCCGGGTGCGTAGGGTTCCCTTCCACTTTTGTCGGTCGCCCTTCGTAACCAGTCACCAGTAATCCTTGGCCGAATCCGCCATATTGCGTCGCGGTTGCAAATCGGAGCGGCTTGCCTGGAATGACGATCTCCGGCTGCTCTACATAGGGAACGATCCGTTCCAGCGGCTGCTTGGTACAGGAACTGAACCCGGAAAGCGCCAGTGTTGCTCCGGCCAGTCGCATGAATTCGCGGCGGCTCAAGCCTTCCGGCCATTCGCTCGCGCCAGGCAGAAATTCATCCGTTTCCCGCTGGTGGTAGGGACGGCTCGCCGAGCCGTCCGGCGCGCCCGGCGGTTGCGCCCTACCATTGCTGGCTCGATGGCTCATCGGTGGCACGTGCTGCAGTTAATCAGGCGTCCCGTGGTATCGACGTGATACTTAGTTACCAGCTTCTGCCCTTCCTCTAGTTGGTTTGGCGGGGGCTGCCACGTCATATCGAAAACTTTGTCGTGAGGACGGATGTATTTTTGCGGGTTCTCGTGACAATCGAGGCACCATCGCATGTAGAAAGTCTGCGCTTTGCGCGTCAGCGGCATCTGATCGACTCGTCCATGACACTGCGAGCAGCCGATTCCCTTGGCCACGTGCATGCTGTGATTGAAATAGACGAAGCCGGGCAAATCATTTACGCGAACCCATTTCAGCGGCTGGCCGGTGGCGAGACTTTCCCGGAGTGAAGCCAGCACGGGCGCATCCGTCCAGATCTGCGAATGGCAGGTCATGCATGTTTCAGTCGGCGGAACGCCGGCAAATGACGATTTCTCCACGGATGTGTGGCAGTACCGGCAATCGATCCCATCGTCAGTAACATGATGTTTGTGGCTAAACGGAATCGGTTGTTGCAGCGGAACATCCACCTCCGTCGTATAGGGCGACCAGTAAATGATCGAAGTTGCCCAACCGGCCCCACAGACGAGAACAACGAAGCCTAAAATCGTGACCCGGGCATAGACGTTCGCGTTCCGCGAGAAGATTTGAGCCATGAAAAAAAGCAAAGTTTCTTCTTCGCAAATAAATCGCGCGTGCAAGTAGGCCGGGACGCCTGCAATTACTTTCTCGCGCCCAGCCTCTTATCGGCCTGGATCGACGAGTGCCAGCGCAGGGTCCGACTCACCTGCGAATTTGAAGCCTGCCAGCGGTGGCACGTTGAGGTCCACATTTTTCGCCAGCGCGAGCGCCTGAAAGGCGCGTCCGAGCATTTCCGGATGGAGCAGCGTTTGTAATTCGCGCTTTATTTTTGCGCCGCTTTCCGGCGTCAAGTCGGGCGATTCAGAAATGAGTCCCGTAAGAAAATGATGTTGATCGGTGAAGCCGGCGACACGCATGCCGTTTGATTGCGCCCAGTCGGCCACGCTTGTCCAATCTACGCCCATCGTGATGTCCGCATGTCCGATTTGCTCGAAAGGGGAATCAAGGTTTCGATGTTGCGCGCGCACCTGAACGTTTCCGTGAAATTCGCCGCTCAAATGCCCGTAATCGATCGTGATTACATACCCACGCTGCAAGTTCGCTGCGACGCTGTCGATCCAATCAAGCGCGGCCTGGTTAAAGTTCGCCTCGTCATGCACGGGGCGGTCAACGAAAACAAACCTGTCGCCGTCGAGCCCAACAAATCTCTCACGGCCGCCACCTATCAAGCGCACGGGCATCGCGTCCAGGAGCTCATTGGAAAAATGGACGCCCACGAATGGTTGCAGCGAATCGGACCATTCAATCTTATCGCGAAACAATTCCAGAGTCCGCGATTGTCGTTCTCGCAAAATTGGAAATGACTCGACTATTTGGTAGCGCAAGACTTCGAAGAATTCCGACGCACGCTTTTGCAGAGATTCGAGAACGTCGCATGCGAATCGTCCATCGTGCGCGCCTTGTTCGACAACCACGAAGTTGTCAGGTCTGCCGAGTTGTTCCCAGATCTCAGTGAACTGCGCAGCCAACAGGTGCCCAAACATCGGGCCGACACTCACGTTGGTGAAATAATCGCCTTTCCGTCCAATAGCGCAGCGACCAGAAGAATAGTATCCGTGCTCGGGATAGTACAGCGCCTGTTGCATGAACCAGGCGAAGGATTGGGGGCCGTGTGCACGTATGGTTTGGCGAATCAGTTCAGCCAGCGCCGTATTCAATCGGAAAACGTCCAACGTCCAACGTCCAACGTCCAATGATGAAATGCAGCCGGGCCACGTGCCTCTAGAACCAAATTCGACATTGGGCGTTCGACGTTGAGCGTTCGGCGTTTTCCTCCTAAGTTGCGCCAAGTCCCTACTGACCATTGAGAGCGTCCAACACATATCTGAGGCCCCCGCCGGGTTACCGTTTTCGTCCGCCTTGGTACTCGAGGCCTTGGTTTTATGTTCCCATCGGCATCATTGCCGTCCTGGCCGTTATCGTAGCCCTTTACGTTTCCAGTCTCGTCACCGATCTCAAAGCGCAGGCCGGAACGTTCGATCTAACCAAACTCGAACAAATGGAATCAGCCAGCGTGATTTTGGATCGCAACGGCAAGATCTTCGGCCAAATCTATGTGGAGAACCGCGAGACGGTGCCGTACGAGCAGTTGCCCGCCGATCTCGTCAAAGCAGTTATCGCGGTGGAGGACGCGAAATTTTATCAGCACCACGGCTACGATTTGCTCGGGATCATTCGCGCGGCATTGAAAAATTTTATCGCCGGCCACGTACGTCAGGGTGCAAGCACCATTACGCAACAACTGGCGCGCAACAGTTTTTCGCTAAAAGAAAAAACCTATCGTCGCAAGCTGCTGGAAATCTTTCTGGCGGAACGAATCGAAGAGCAGTTCGGCAAACAAAAGATCATGGAGTTGTATCTGAACCGGATCTATTTCGGCGGCGGCCTGTATGGGGCGGAAGCGGCAGCGCGAGGGTACTTTGGCAAGTCCGCGCACGAAATGTCGCTGGCGGAATGCGCCACGCTGGCAGGTTTAATCAAGAGTCCAAACAGATTGTCTCCCTGGACGGACCCCGACAATTCGCGCGAAGTGCGCGATTACGCGCTTGATCGGATGCGGGACCTCGGCTTGATCAGCCGGGAACAATGCGCCGCCGCGCGAGCCCAACAGATCGTGGTCAGCAGCCGGCAAAACGCGCAGGGCCAAAGCTACGCGGTCGATTACATCCGGCAGCAGGTCATTGCTGCCGTGGGTTGGGACCGGGCGAAGAACGAAGGCTTTCGTATTCGCACCACGATCGACGTCGATCTTCAGAAGGCGGCCGAGGATTCTCTCCGGGCTCATCTGGAACAGGTCGAGCAGCGTCCCGAATACGATCATCAGACCTATGAAGAGTACGCGGCGTCGTTTCGCAAGGCCAAGGCAAACGGTAAAATGTCTGATCAGCCTGCACCCGAATATCTCCAAGGCGCAGTCATCGGCTTGGACAACGCCAGCGGTGACATTCTGGTGCTGGTAGGCGGGCGCGATTTCGAACACAACCAATACAATCGTGCGCTACAAGCCCGCCGACCCGCTGGGACGGCAATGTTGCCGTTCGTTTATGCGGCGGCCTTCGAGAAAGGAATGTATCCCGGATCGCTGGTGGAAGATTCGCCGCTGGATAATCGAGCGGTCATGATCGGCGGCACCACAGGAATTCTTGGCGAATGGGGCCCGGAAAGCGCTGAAAACCGTTATGAAGGCGCGATGACAGCCAGGCAGGCGCTGGTCAAATCCAAAAATGGCGCAACGGTCCGCATCGGCATGGACGCGGGAGTCGATGCAGTGTTGCATCTTTGCTCCGCGGCGGGAATCCGTTCTCCGCTTCGCCCTTATCCAGCCACGTTTCTGGGGAGCAGCGAGGTCACGCTGGCCGAGCTGGCCCTTGCATACACAATCTTTCCAAATGGCGGCTGGCGACCAAACGCGCCGCATATTTTGGAACGCATTGAAGAAAGGGACGGAACGCTGGTTTGGGATGGGAAGCAGCAAAGCATCCGGAAACTGGTCATCAAACCTGAAGCCGCATACGAAGTGCATTCCTGCCTCGTGGACGCGCTTCAATCAGGAACGGGCAAAGCTGCTTTTACAGAATTTGGTCTGAAGAAAATGCCCGCGGCAGGTAAAACCGGCACCGCTTACGATTTCACGGATGCGCTGTTTGCCGGATATGATTCCAATCTCACGTGCGCTGTGTGGGCGGGCTTCGACAAGCCGCAAAAGATTTATCGCGGCGCGTTTGGACGCGAGCTCGCGCTGCCAATTTGGGTCGATATCATGAATGCTGCTGCCGAGAGTTATCCGCCGCGAGAAATTAAGCGGCCGGAAAATCTGAAGCAGATTGAGATTTGCTCGAGGTCTGGCTTGCTGGCGACAGACAACTGTTATGACGCCGTAAAAACGGCAAATGGCGAAACCGTTCGGAAGCGCACCACTTACACTGAGATTGCGACACCCTCGCAAGCGCCCACTGAACCTTGCAACGTCCATGGCGAGGCGCGTGCTCGCCTTGCTCGCGAGTTCCCCGGCAGCGATTTACCGCGCGCTGAGCTGGCTGTGGACCTCAGTGAGGTCACGCCAGTTGTGATAAAAAGTCCAACGCTGTTAGCTGACAAGGACCCCTATAATTCTCTCAAGCCGACACTGAAACCCGAGCCGACACCGCAGCCAGCAACGGAAACAGCCGACAATCAAAAGATCGGCAACGTGGCCAGCGAGAGTCATGAGGGCCAGACGGCAAGTAATGTCGCGGGCCAAAGTCGATCGACTACGCAGCAAGGAGCGGCGGTCTCTAGCCCCTCGCACGCACGCGACGCTGGAGGCCAAAATCAGGTGGATAGCCCAACTATAGAAGCCACTCCGGAGATCCGGAAAGCGATCCCAGTCGAACCGCAGGACAAGAAACCGGTTGAGATACGGCGCGCGATACCAGTCAAACCGCTCGACCAAGAAAATGTGGATCAGACCTTCCTGAAATCCGCTGCGCGGCCGCCGGGCAACCTCGACGAATAAGCGGTTTAAAGAGGCTATCCAGCAACTGATGACATCGCAAAGCGCGGACAATTTTCGCCTCACTGTCCTCATTCCTGCTGGACGCGATCCGGAACAGACCTTCCACGAAGTGCCCGCTCCTGGCGAAGGTGCGCATCCGCCGATCAATTTTCATGCTTTTGCCGCATGCACGCTGGGAGCTTTTCACTTCAATCCGCGCCGCGCCATCGCAGAGGACACACCGGTCCTTGTGCTTTTGCGCAGCGATTTTCGCGCGTCAGCTCGCGCATTACACGACCTTAAAAAACAAGGCCGCATCGTCGCCGTTTCTCTAAAGGAGACTGGATTGCACCAGATCGCGCAACAGTTGCGCGACCGCGCAAAGTTATCGCGCTTCATGAAAATTGTGGCGCAGGCCGATGGATGCATTGCCACGACTCCGGAAGCGGCGGAGATTTATCAGCGCGTCCGCTCGAAACGCGACCCCGCGACGGTGTCGTTCGCCCCGACTCCGTATCCCATCGAGGACAAACGTTGGAACTTTTCCGCGCCGGCAGCGGAGCGATCGGGAATCTTCGTCGGCACCCGCGAATGGGATGTGCCATCGCGCAATCATTTCGCGGCGGTATTGGTTGCGCACCAGCTTTGCGAAGTAACAGGTGAACCAGTCACCGTTGTTAATCTGGATGGATATAAAGGGCGGCGATTGCTCGACGAGCTAAGATTTCCCAAGGGAAAACTCCGCTTAATTGAGAAGTGGAAATCCTACCCGGATTATCTGCGCGATGTGGCGCAGCATAAGATTGTTTTACAACTGGACCGCAGCCATGTGCCGGGCCAGGTGGCGGGTGATGCTCTACTCTGCGGGGTCGCCTGCGTAGGTGGCGACGGCGCAATCGAAAGAATTGCGTTTCCGAAAACTTGCGGCGAAGGCCGGAGTATTACCGAGATCGCTTCGACGGCGCTGGATCTGCTGAAAAACATACATTTACGTGCCGCAATTGTCGCCGAATCCCAGGCGCGCGCGCTAGAACGGCTCTCGTTTCAGGCGATGCGTTCGCAACTGGCAAATTTTTTTGCCACCCTCAAGCAAAGCTAAAGAGCCGATCACGCGGGCTAAAAAAGAATTTCGAAGAGTTTAATGCCCCTCCATTTCCCCGGCGTATTGGGATCGAACACGTTTAGTGTCCGGGGGCTCGTGCCCGGTTCGAATGAGGTGCTCTCCACCCACGTGCCGTAGCGCGGTGGCGCCCACGGATTGAGCATCTGAAGTGGATTGCGCGAATCGCTGAATGCGCGCGGAACCACTCCCTGCACCTCGGGGCGCACTAAATAGGGCGGCGGCGTAGGCATTGCTCGCACCGGTTTTTGCGGCCCGAGCCGTGCCCTGAATTCTTGCGCCGAAGCGGTCGCAACCAGCGCGGCCAAAAGTGTAATAGCGAATATTTTCATACTTCTCCTTTTATGTGACGTACGCCATAGACTAACCTCTCCAAGTTCCAAATCCCAAGCTCCAAATTCCAGAGAAATCGCAAGCGCCAATTCTCAAATCTTTTCCGCGCTGGGCTCTCTGATTTGGTGATTGGAAATCGGGATTTGTTTGGAGCTTGGAGATTGCTATTTGGAAATTTCCTTTGTTGCTCACATTATACACCTCGATGGACTACCTTGAAAAGGCCGGACGCGTCCTCGATATAGAAATCTTTGAGCTCAAGCGGCTCCGGGAGCGGCTAGACGAAAATTTCTCTCGCGCGGTCGAGCTAATCAAGGAAGCCGTGGATGAGCGCGGCAAACTTGTTGTCGTTGGCGTGGGAAAATCCGGGCACATCGGCGCGAAGATCGCCGCCACTCTCACCAGCACCGGGTCGCCCGCAGTGGTGTTGGATTCCTCGAACGCGTTGCACGGCGACCTTGGCATGATTGCCGATGGCGATGTGGTGCTTGCCTTGAGCGCCAGCGGCGAGACGGAGGAATTACTCCGGATTTTGCCAGCGATTGCCCGGTTCCAGGTGAAAATAATCGCCATGTGCGGCGATCCAAAATCGGTCCTCGCACAAAACGCCCATCTGTTTCTGGATGTGAACATCGAACAGGAAGCTTGTCCGCTGAATCTCGCGCCGACTTCGAGCACGACGGTGATGCTGGCGCTCGGCGATGCGCTGGCAATGGTGTTGCTGGAGGCTCGCGGGTTTAACAAGGAAGACTTCGCCAAGTTTCATCCCGGCGGAATGATCGGCCGCAGCATGCTGACGCGCGTCCATCAAATCATGCGGCCGCGCGAAGCGATGGCGATTGTTTCTACGAATGCGTCTGTTCGCGACGTGCTAAAAGCAATGACAAGCGTCCGTGCAGGCGCTGCCGTTGTCATTGGCGAAAACGAGGAATTGCTCGGCATCTTCACACACGGCGATTTCGTGCGGCACTTTCAATCTGATCCCAGGATTGGTGAACGTCTTGTGGCGGACTTGATGACGTTGAATCCCGTCACGGTGCATAAAGACAAACTCGCGGTGGAAGTGCTTAATCTGCTGGAGCGCCATCGTATCGACGATCTCGTCGTGATCGACGATGACAATGTCCCGGTGGGCATTGTCGATTCGCAGGATTTGACGCGGTTGAAACTTTTGTAAAACCTCCAAGCATCAACATCCAACATCCAGAGAAGCACGACGCTTTAATAATCAAAATCGTCATGCACGCATTGTAGCCTGATGATTGGAGTTTCTCCGGAGCTTAGATGTTGGAATTTGGAGTTTGAGCAGGGTTGCGATCATGCGCAGCGTGTGTAAACTCCGCGCTCCCCTGCTGACGTTGTAACGGTGTAACTTTTGTAACGAATCACATCCTTAGACCATGCCTGCCGCCAACGATCTTCGCCGAGGAATGGCCATCAAATACAATGGCAACACTGCTATTGTGCTGGAAGTGCACCATCGCACGCCGGGAAATTTGCGCGCGTTCGTGCAAGCCATCATCCGCTACCTCAGCACTGGGAAGAGCGCCGATGTCCGGTTCGGTTCCACCGACAAAGTGGAGTTGGTCGAGATTGACCGAAAACAGCTCGAGTTCAGTTACAATGACCGCGACGGCTATCACTTCATGGACCCGGAGACGTACGATACGATCACGTTGCAGGAGAATCTGATCAGCGACGCGAAAGATTACCTGGTGGAAAATCTCTCTGTCCAGGTCCTCTACGCAGAAGGCAAACCGGTTCAGGTGGAATTGCCGGCGTCGGTGAGTCTCAAGGTGGTGGAATCGCCGGAAGGCTTGCGCGGCGATACCGCCAGCAACGTCACCAAGCCGGCAAAGCTGGAGACCGGCAAAAGCATCAACGTCCCATTGTTCATCAAGGAAGGCGAAACGATCAAGATCGACACGCGCACCGGCGCTTATATGGGCCGCGCGTGAGGACGCGCAATCGCTGTGGGGCGACCGCTTCGGTTGCCCAGGCTGGCAGGCGATGCACCTGCCCTACAATTCTTATATGGGGCGGGCTTGAGAAGCTCCGAATCCCAAGCTCCAACATCCAGACAAATACCAAATTTCAATATTCAAGCGGCGCGCGGCCAATCTTTGGACTTTTAAGATTGGAGTTTTTCCTGGAGCTTGGATGTTAGGATTTGGACCTTTCTCAATTCGCGGTTTCGTCTTGCTTTTGTTTCCGTAAGTCTGCGTAATTTGCGGGCAACTTTGGCTGCAACGAAGCGAAGATCGAAAAACAATCGCAGTATGCGCAAATCGAAGCGCGGGCGGAAAGTTGTCCGGAGCGTTGCGCACGGGAGATTCGGAAGCTCCGTCTCTGCGTCGGAGCTACTGACGGTGCCGACGCGCTGGGTGAAATTTGTATTTGCGATTTTCCTGCTACCGCTTTGTGCAATTCTTAGTCAGACATTTTTCACCGCGTTCGCGCGCGCGACCGTAACGCAACGGCTCTGGGCCGGCGAGGAATTTTGGTTTTTTTCCTTGGGCGCGATTCTCTGGCTGATCGCTTTCTTTGGTCTCCCACGTCCGATTGTGATTTACGTTTTCGGACATGAGCTGACGCATGCGCTCTGGGTTTGGCTGATGGGTGGACAGGTCAGCCGGTTTCGAGTGAGTCGGGACGGAGGACATATAGTTACCAGCAAGGCCAACTTCTGGATCGCGCTGGCGCCGTATTTTTTCCCGCTCTACAGCATTCTGGCGATCGCCATTTACGGCGTGCTCAGCCTTTTTCTGAATGTGCAGCCGTACGGGCGATTGCTTTACGCCGTCATCGGCGCGACCTGGGCGTTTCATTTCACGTTCACCTGCTGGATGATTCCAAAAAATCAGACCGATCTCAGCGACCAAGGCACATTTTTTTCGCTCGTGGTGATCTATTTGATGAACCTGCTTCTGCTCAGCGTGATGCTCATTCTTGCCTCGCCACAAATTACATTCGCCAGCTTCGGCGCAGATTTACTGATGAACCTCGGCAACTTTGCGAACTGGCTAGTCGATCTTTTCCAAGAATTCGTGCATCGCCATTAATGTTGGCGTTTCACAGAAACGCCCTACAACCATCGCAAATTTTGTAGGGCGCCTGTGTCAGACGCCTCAGGGAAGGTTTGTAATCACCGCAAAGGGCAGGGCCGGCAATGCATCTTTTACTGAGACGCGGCGATTGTGATAACGAGTTGGGCGGCACGTGAACAGATCGTGCGCCTTCTCGAGCGAGAACGTTTCGGGAAATTCGATTGCCGTATCTTTCCATCGCTCACCGATGGGCGGGAAACCAACGCGCGAAGAGAGCCGCGGCGCGATTACAGCAATCCATTTGTTCGTCAGCCGTCGTCCGAAACTGATGCAAGACTCCGCAAACATTCCACTCGCGCGA
The DNA here is from genome assembly GCA_036499425.1 of Candidatus Udaeobacter sp. Taxonomy (GTDB): domain Bacteria; phylum Verrucomicrobiota; class Verrucomicrobiia; order Chthoniobacterales; family UBA10450; genus Udaeobacter. The sequence continues at coordinate 13,669 of DASYDT010000035.1, forward strand.
AGCGGAAGATATTCGCCGCGCTGAAAAAGGTCGGGGCGCTCGCGGCGAAATCGCAGCACTCGCTGGGTCAGAAACATTTTGATCCGGCCGTCAGGCCATGCACGCATTAGTTCGTCGGGAGTTGCACCTGGCAATGCTGCAAGCATTTCGCGCCTGTGGTTGTAATCGACTGGACGCCGATTATCGGGATCGACCAGGCTGTAATCCCAAATCTCGTCGCCCTGATAAATGTCCGGCACGCCGGGCGACGTCAGTTTGAGCAGCGTTTGCGTGAGCGAATTGATCGCTCCCAGGCGTGCAATCTCTTTGGCAACCGGAAGGAAGATTAGCAGAAATTTGTTTCGCGCTGAGCAATCCAAAATTTTTGCGACAAAATCCTGCATCGCCGCGTCCCATTCTTCATTTGGCTGGATCCAGCTGGTATTGATCTTCGCTTCGTGCAGCGCCTTGGCCATGTAAGATTGAATTCTCTCGACGTACTCCTCCGTTGCGGCGGGTTCTGGTTCGCCATCTACTCGAATCGGCCACGTCCCCAGCAAAGTTTGATAAAGCAAGTATTCCTCGTTTGCGTCTGGCGCCTCCAAGTCATTGATCGTTCGTTTCCAGCGGCGATTCGCCATGCGCCAGCGTGGCAACGAACGCCGCCAAAGCTCCGGGATTTCGGAAATGGCCACGATTCGCGCACGCACATCCTCGCTGCGTTTTGTGTCGTGCGTGGAGGTAGCGAGCAAGCTCGCCGGCCAATTGCGTCGCCGATCCATGTTCCGCCCGTGAAACGTCTCGACACTCGACCCAAACTGTTGCGGCTCGCCGCCCACTTCGTTTAGCGCTGTCAGCCGGTTGTAAATGTAATACACGGTGTCCTCCAGTCCCTTCGCCATTATCGGCCCCGTGGCCTGCTGAAATTTCAAAACGAAATGCGTGTGCGCGGCGCGCGCCTTGGCATCGAGACTTGCTGGGAAACAGAAAAGCAATACGTCGCGCAGATAATTGAAAATCGATTCTTCCATTGCCGGGTTGCGGCGCTTGGCTGCGGCGATTGCGCGCTCGATAATTTGTCGATCTTCGTCGCTGACCGGCTGGCCCGGCGCAAGATAAGTTCGGTAAACCGGGAAGCAGGCGATTATCTCACGCACCGCCCGCGAGAGCGCCTCGAGGGTGAAATCGCGATACCATCGGTTTTGCTCGGAAAGCCGGTCAAGCATGTTCCCCAGAACATCGACATCATTAGCCAGCGCGAGTTTCATCACTTGCAGCTTCTTCGCATAAACCAGGTGCCCAAACGGCATCGAGTGACCAATGAAACGATGGAACGATTTTGTGATCGCCGTTTCAGCCAAAGAATCGACCAGCAACTGCGTCATCTGATTTGCAAAATCGTAGCCAGTGGTTCCGTGCACAGGCCAGTCCTTCCGTAAGGTTTCAGGACCAGTGAGGATTTTTTCTGCCAGCATGTAGATCGCACGCCCATCTTTGGGCAACTCGGTGCCGAGCGCTTTCGCGCAGCGCTGCTGAAGCTTTTCGAAATATTCGCCCGGCAAGTAAAGACCATCCGGATGATCGATGCGAAGCCCAGTCACTGCGCCTGCGTTTACAAAATCGAGAACCAGCCGATGAACCGCGTCAAAGACCTTTGGCAACTCGACCCGAATCGCCGCCAGATCATTCACGTCGAAAAAACGACGGTAATTGATTTCCTCAGCCGCCACGCGCCAAAACGCGAGCCGATAAGACTGCGCGTTAAGCAACGCATCCAGTGCATCGAAACTACGCGGGTGGCCTGCCTTTCCATTGATCTGGGCCAGCCCCTTTTCGATTGCCTCCTGCACTTGGGGCGCTTCCGCACAACGACGCTCGAGACGTCGTTTGATGATCTCCTTTTCGCGAATTCGTTCTGTTATTCGTTTTGGATCGGTTTCAGTGCGTTTCGGCAAATATTCGAGCGCGGTCAGGATGCTTTGTAGTTCAGCGTAAAAATCTTTGTCCTTTTGGTCGGCGAGGTTTTTTAACGCAATCTCCAGAATGTAACGATACGTTCCCGGTGCAATCGGCAGTCTGCGCTCGCCGTAGAGGAGATAAAAGGTTCCCTCTTCAAAGTGCACCTGCAATTCGCCGCGCTCGAGCACACGCCCATATTGGTCGCTCAAAATCGGCAGGAGCACCTTGCCGCGCAGATCAAACTTTAGCGGCTGCCACTCGATATCGAAATAGGGCGCGTATCTGGAACTGGGCCCGTTTTCCAGCACGTCCATCCACCATCGGTTGCGCGAGTCGGCGACGCCGACGTGGTTTGGGACAAAATCCAGCATCTGACCCATGTGGTGAGCGTGCAGCTCCGCGATCCACGCGTCATAATCCGCGCGCGAGCCGATTGCCGCGTTCAGCTTATTATGATCGGTTATGTCGTACCCGTGCAGGCTGTCGGGGCTCGCTTGAAAGTACGGCGACGCGTAAACGTCACTCACCCCCAGCGCCTGCAGATACGGCACGATCTCGCGTGCTTGGGAAAATGTGAACCAGCGATTGAATTGCAATCGGTAGGTGCAAGTTGGAATGCGGGGGTGCTTTGTGTTCAACAGGAAGAAACGTCCAACGCCCAACGCTCAACGTCCAATTCAGAGTCTGAGTTCGAGATTGGGCGTTCGATGTTGGGCGTTCGGCGTTTTTTCTACATCTTTTCCGGCACTTTAATTCCCAAAAGACCGAGACCGCGCTGCAAAACTCGCGCTGTGAGATCGCACAGTGCCAGACGCGAACTGCGCGCCGGTTCGTCTGATTTCAGAACCGGACAGGCTTCATAAAATGCGTGAAAGTTGTTCGCCAGCTCGAACAGATAATTCGCCAGAATGTTTGGACGAAAACCGATCAACACCTGCGGAACGATTTCGGCGAACTGACACAGACGTTTGGCGAGATTGATCTCGGCGGGATCGCTGAGGGTTAGCTTGTCGATCGCCGGCGCAGACTCGCCTGCTTTGCGAAAAATCGAGCGAATTCGGACATAAGCGTTCTGCAAATACGGCGCGGTGTTCCCGTGCAGGGAGAGCATCTTCTCCCAGGAAAAAATGTAGTCGGTCATCCGATACTGCGAGAGATCGGCGTACTTCACGGCGCCGATCCCGATCTTTTCTGCGATGCCCGTCTTTTCGTCATTGCTCAGGTCCGGATTTTTTTCGTCAATGATTTTCCGTGCGCGCCTGCACGCTTCTTCGAGAAGGTCGCGCAACGGAACGTTTTCGCCGGAGCGCGTCTTCATTAGTTTCCGGTCTTCGCCGAGAATGCTGCCAAATATGATGTGGCGCAGATCGGCCTTATACCCTTCGCGCCTGGCAATCTCGAAAATTTGTTTGAAATGCAACGTCTGCGGCGCGCCGACCACGTACCAGATCGCATCGGCCTTCAGATGGTTGACCCGATAATCAACCGTGGCGACATCGGTAGTGGCGTAGTTAAATCCGCCGTCTCGCTTGCGGACGATGAGGGGTTTATCGGCCAGCTCGGGATTATCGCGGAAGAAAACGACCACTGCGCCTTCGCTTATCTCGGCAATGCCGGATTTGAGCAGGCGCTCGACCACGCCAGGCAGTCGATCGTGATAAAAACTTTCGCCGCATTGGATGTCGTAACGAACATCGAGCAATTTGTAAATGTGCTCGAAATCCTGCATCGAGAGCGCAACGCACTCGTTCCAGATGTCGATATTTTCCTTGTCGCCCGCCTGCAACTTGACCAACTCCTGGCGACATTCCTCGCGAACTTGCGGATCGCTGGTCGCCTTTTCGTTTGTCTCTTTGTAAATCCGCACGATCTCGGCCAGCGGATTGCGCTGCAGGGCTTGCCGATCCAGCAGATTTTTCCATCCGTAAATGACCATCCCAAACTGCGTGCCCCAGTCGCCAATGTGATTATCGCGAATCACTTCATGCCCGAGAAACTGCGCGATGCGCGCCAGCGCGTCGCCGAGCACGGTGCTGCGGATATGACCGACATGCATCGGCTTGGCCACGTTAGGCGACCCGAAATCGATCACGATGCGTTGTGGCGATTCTGTCTCGGCAACTCCGAGCCGTTCATCTCGCAGCACGTCGATCGTTTTGTCGGCAACTGCACCAGGAAATAGTGCGAAGTTGATAAAGCCTGCGCCCGCGACCACTGGCGGTTCGCAAACATCGCTAACATCAAGGTGCGGGACGATTTTCTCCGCGAGTACACGCGGACTTTCGCCAAGCTGTTTCCCCAGCACGAGGGCGGCGTTCGTCTGATAATCGCCGAAGCGCGGATCGGTCGCTGGCGTCAATTCGCCAGCCATTGGCAAACCGGCATTCTTCAAAGCTTTCGAAAGCTTGTCTGCAAGTAACGATTGGAAAGTTTCCATTGGTCAAAGCCGCTGAACTGTAGCGGCGCTCTGTGAGCGCCGCATCGACATTTGGCACGGCGGTCATAGACCGCGGCTACAGCTACGAGCGGTCGCGAAAGATCGACAAAATTTCGTCGGCCGATTTCGCGCTGGCCAGGCTTTCGCGCACAGAGCGATCGTTCAGAAACTTGGCGATCGAGGCCAGCGTGCGCAGGTGCGTTTGGAATTGATTTTTCGGGACGATGAAAAGCACGACGAATTTCACCGGCGCATTATCGAGCGCGTCAAACTCAATGCCGGTCGGGGATCTGCCGAACGCGGCCACGACTTCTTCGAGTCGATCGGACGAACAGTGTGGAATGGCGATCCCGAATCCGATGCCCGTGCTCATCGTTTCTTCGCGTTGTTTAAGCGCCGCAAGAATGGGGTCGCGATCTGCGGGCTTAATCTTGCCAAGTCCAACGAGCAAATCGATCAACTCGACGATGGCCGCCCAGCGTTCCGTTGCTTTCATCTCGGGGATGATTTGCTCGGCAGAGAGTAAATTGGCCAACGACATGCGGATTCCCAGTGCGGGAGGCCAAGCTTAGCGGCAGCGCCTGGGATGACAAGCGCGTTTTGAAACCAGGTAAGCCTATGATTCGCGAATTTTGTAATTTAAGCGCCGGGAAAGCAGCCATCGGACACCGAACATATCGATTGTCGCGCGCACAGCGCGATTGCCCAGACCATATTTGCTTTGACCGAAGCGACGCGGCCGATGATTAACCGGAATTTCCACAAGCCGGTACCCTGCGCCTTTGACCAGCGCGGGAATGAAACGATGCATTCCTTTGAACGGAACCAACGTGCTGACGCATTCGCGCCGTATCGCTTTAAGCGTGCAACCCGTGTCGCGCACTCCGTCTTTTGTGAAACGGCTGCGAACCGTGTTAGCAATCCAGCTGATCAGTCGCTTCACCCATGTGTCGCGCCGTTGCGCGCGATAGCCACAGACGAGATCGGTGCCGCGCGCAATTTCGGCGAGTAGTCTTGGAATGTCAGCAGGATCATTTTGCAGATCGCCGTCGATAAGAACCGCAGTCGAGCCTTGCGCGGCCTCGAGACCGGCATAGATGGCCGCGCTTTGCCCGGCATTTTTTTCAAACCGAATCACCCTCACGTTCGCCTTTTGGTCAATACGTTGAACTGTGCGATCGACTGATCCATCATCGACAAAAATGATCTCGTAATCGAGGTCTTTCAGCGCTGCGCTCAACTCGGATTGCAAGATGGCGACGCTTTCCTCCTCATTGAAAAGAGGGACCACGACTGAAACCGTCGGGGAACTTGGTTCCTCCGTCATAATGGAAGGGTTCGATAATTTCGGCAAAGAAACACCTCCCATGTGCGCAATGCCCTGCCATGGCGCCGCACCTCGATCGTTCCCACAGGCTCGAGCGATTGAAATGCAGCTTGAATGCTATGCGGCACGTGTTTCTTCTCTCCGTTTCGAATGAACAGCGCATCGCGGCCCATAAACAGATTGATGCCATTTTCTTCGGTGTAAACTTCGCCCTCTGGGCGGGGCGCGCCCGGCTTTATTTCAACAAATTCATCGTAGCGCGGCCAAAAGGAAAACTGATTCACCATGTCCTGCGATTCGGGGATATAAACCGGCGGATGACCCGGGCCTTCCACCCGTTTATCGCGCAGATAAAAAGAAATTTCCGACGCGCGATCGCGAGCGTCCGCAATCAAAAAAAGCTTCTCGCCCAATTTCGTTTCCAGATCATTGCGCATGTTTTCCAGCGCATTCGTAGCGGTTTTCCATCCGCGCATCCGATCGCTTGGATCAGGCCGCTCCAATTTGAATCCCGCAGCGCGCACGACGTCCGTGTCCAGTGCGATCACACTCATGATAAGCCCAACCAGTATCGCTATGACCGCGCCCAGTCGTAACATGACGCTGGCCTCGAGCCGTTCTCTCCAGAAATAAATCGCCAAAAGGCCGAACCCCAGAAAAGCGAGTGCGTCCCAATTCGGCGCAGCGGCCTTGTTCACTGAAAGAAGCAGATAAAAAAGAAAGACCGGCAACCCAAACCACATGAGGAACAGCACCTTGAATTGCTGATTGACGCGCCGCCAACTTCCAATGACGCCCCAAGCCAGTGCAAGAAAGAGAAATGGCGAATAGGCCAGGAAATGCTCGCCGAGAAATGAAAGAACCTCGACCGGATGAAAACCAAATCCGTGCTCGAGACTTCCCCGCGATCGCAGATGCACCAGCGTGATCCACGCATGTTGGGCGTTCCACGCTATCGGCGGCACCGTGCAAAGGGCGAAAAGCGCGATCAATGAATACAAGCCCGGTAGTTTAAACTCCTGTCTAAGCCTGGGAGCGAAGGCAAGCACCAATACAATCGAAACAAACTCAAGTGCGTTCGTGTATTTGGAAAGGAATCCAAGTCCAATCAGCAATCCGGTCAGCGGCCAGTACCAGGATAAATGCGGGCTTTTTTCAACTGCCAGCCAGAAAGTAAACATCGCCGCCAGCCAGAAAAAAACCGACAACGCATCAATTGTCATTAGGAACGCACCGATATTAAAGATCGGGGTGACATTGAGCGCGATGACCGCCCACAACGCTGCGGTGGCGTTGAACAAGCGCCGCGCGAAGTAGAACAGGAGCAGACTCGTTCCTGCTGCCAGGACCGGGCTGAAGAAACGGACGCCGAACTCATTCGCGCCGAAAACTGTCGTGCTGGCGCGCATGACAAACGCAATGGCCGGCCCTTTGCTGAAATATGCCGGCGCGAGCCGCTCCGACCACATCCAGTAATGCGCCTCGTCGAATTCCAGATCGGTCGTCGCCAGCAATGACAATCGAATCGCCGTCAGCGCGAGGATGAAAAACCAGACAGTGCGCGTGGTTCTCATACAGAGCTGTGCAGCGGACTCAGCGCTCGCGCGCGACCGCCCAGCGCAGTCAAACTTGGATGACGCGCAAAAAGCCGGGGCATCCATTTGCGGGCTGCGCTCCTCCAGATCAATTCAAAGAGGCCAAGCAAAAGGAGTGCTTCTCCAACGCCAAGAAAAAGGGTAGCGATCACATCACTGGGCCAATGCGCCCCCAGATAAATTCGCGAATAACCAACCGCCGCAGCGACAAACCAGTAAAGCCAGCCGCCGCGTCGATAAAACAGCGTGCAGTACGCCGCGATAAGTGTGTTGGTCACCACGTGACCCGATGGAAATGATGGCCCCGCACGATTTCGGTCGGATTGATCGGAAAAACGGATGACAGGTTTTTTGAAAAGTGTGAAAAACGCAGGCCGCGTCCTTTGCAGTTGGACCATGCGGACGCTTTCCACCTGCTTGGGCCGATGGCGATCAAATGCCGTCTTCAATATTCCCGTAACCGGCTCCGCCACCGCCAGGGCCAGAAGCAAGCAGACAATGAATGCCCGTCCCCTGAATCCGCCAAAGAGAAACGCAGCGAGCGTAATTGCAATGAACAGCGGCTTCCAAATTTCGCCATTGCTGAGAGCGGCCATGAACAAGTCGAGCGCAGGACTCGTCCATTCTTCGTTGATGAGATGAAAGAGAGACTGATCCATCCAAATGGAAATGAAGCGACGCCTAAGCTTTAGCCGCTACATTGTAATAAACAAATGCGGAGGAATGACGAAGCACAAATATCGAGTGACGAAGGAATGACGAAGCTCGAATCTCGAATGATTAAAGCGGCGCGTCGGCGCGAGCATTCGTCATTAGAGCATTCGGGCTTGTTTCGTCATTCGTCATTCGTCATTCGTCATTCCGCTCTAGCCGTCTTTTTCGCTCTCAGCTTTTTCCTTGACGGTGAGCCCCCGCCTTCGGCGAAGGACATTCTCAACTCAGTCCGAATGGTCGAGTCAAAACAGCAACTCGATCTCCAGGGCCAGCTTCGGCAAAATGATGTCGTAGTCCCATTTCGGCTGGTCCAAAACGGCCCGCTCATTCGTTATTCATTCACAAATCCGGATGAGACCTTGCAGTTGCGCCTGGGCGACCACAGCTCGCGCCTCGATCTTGTGAGCGACGCTGGAACAGAGAAATTTGCGGCCTCGAAGCTCAATCAAAGAATTCGCGGCACCAGCGTGACCTACGAGGATCTGGCCTTCAAGTTTCTCTATTGGCCGACTGCGCGCGTCTTGGGCGAGGAAAATGTTCGCACTCGCAATTGCTGGAAACTGCAACTGCGGGCGCCTTCGCGCGAATCGGAGTATTCGAATGTCTTGCTGTGGATCGACAAGGCGAGCGGCGCGTTAATGCGGATGGAGGGCTACGATTGGAACGCGCAACTGGCGAAACGCTTTGAAGTCGTCTCCGCGCAAAAGATCGAGGGTCGCTGGTTTCTAAAACAAATGCGGATAGAAGAATTTCAGCCAGGCACGAATCACGTCCAGGCGAGAACATATCTGGAGATCAAGAAGTAGGGACGCCGCGCTGCGGCGTCCGCCTCAAATCTCAGATGGCTGAAGTCGTTAGTGCGCTTGGTGCTGATCGGATTTTGCTCCGCTCACCACCAGCCTGCGGCCGAGGAATTCCTTGTCGTGCAATTCCTCCACAGCGCGTTTCGCTTCCTCGACGGTTTGCATCTGCACAAAGGCGAAACCTTTTGAGCGCTGGTTGTGCCGGTAACTTACCACCTCCGCGTTTTGCACGTGCCCTACGCCGTTGAACAATTCAAATAGATCGCTCTCAGTGGCGTCGAAGGACAGATTGCCAACGTAAAGACGCGGCGAAGTGACTTCAATCCGCTCAGGCTTGCGCGACGGTCGCGAAGGCTGCGTACCATTGCGCGCCTGTGCGGTTTTCTTTTTCTCCCCGCCGTTTCCGAAAAATTCGGCAACCCGTTGCCAGAATGTCTTTTTTTGCACCTTTGCCGCTCCTTGCTGGCCCCGAAAGCGTTCGTGATTTCCTCTGCGTCGGCCCCCACCGCGCGAGCGGCGTGAGCGTGTTCCGGATGAATAAGAGTTCATGTTGATTCTTAGGTTTAGTCCAATTGTTAAAAGGGCGGAGCGCCCCGAAAAGGCTCGGGACACCGTCCGCGGCGCGCGAATCATCAAGAGTCCAGTCAAACTTTCTCATCTGTGGCGCCAATGGAAACTCCGCCTCTGTGTGTCGGAAATAGACTTGTCTCGAACCGCAAGCCGGCGCACTCAACCAACGAAGCAGTGATGCCGCAAATAGTTGCCGCATCATTGCAGGAAATCTGAATCGTCGTAGAAACCGGACGCTCGGAAGATCGAAGAAGATTCCCGACATGTCGGCCCGATTATGGCTTAGGTGGCGGCTGATTGCAAGTGGAAGGATCGGGAATGACGAAGCTCGAATGACAATGAACAACGACGCCAAGATCTTCGTCATTCGGTCATTTGTTCATTCCTTCGGGCTTCGTCATTCGGATTTCGTCATTGCTGTTATCTGGTCGCGGAGTGAATAGGCACGCGACTTGACATATTCTCGCGGGCGTTCCCCGCGAATCGGGCGCAGAAAATATCGCAGCTCGCGTTGGGTGAGCTTTGGCTCGTAGCCGAACTCCGGCATGAGGTCGCGGCAATGCCATTCTATCCATCCGATTTCGTCATCCGAGAGTTCACGTTGCCAGCGCGTTACAGGTTCGGTGCTAATTTGCGAAAAGTGAATGCGGGCCGCGGAGTTGCCGCTCCAGAACTGGCCCACTTTCGTCGGGGTTAGCACCGTATCCGGATCGAACTTGATCTCCAGGTAGTCGCAAACTTCTTTCATTGTGCTGGCAGGTTCGCAGACCAATTTTTCATACGGCACCACAAGACCGGGTACCTCCCCGGCGCGAACGCGCAGGGCCAGCTTCGCGGCTACCCGCCAATGGGCGATCACGTAATAAGTCGAGAACCTTCCTGTTTGCCTCGTTTTCTCCAGAGCGATCTGCGCCCCGAGAATGGCGCGCGGATCGCGCACGGTAACCAGGATCTTGGCATGTGGAAAGCGACTGAGGATAGCCCCGATGTAATTCCGATTGGCTGGAGTCTTTTCCACCCAGCGCGCGATCGTGTCGAGCGAGCGCCCCAGCGTAGCGGCGTACGCTTTGACCATGAGAACCAGCAAATCCTCGTGCGCGTTCACAGGATCAAAGGCCGCGCTCTCAAATGTCTGTACAAATTTCTCGCGTGGAAATGTCGTGTAATTGCGCTTGCCCCATTTGCATGGGCCGCCGAACAGCACGTTGGAAAGCGTTTCCTTGGTCAGATAATCAAACTGCGCGCGGCGACCGCGCGGCGCGTATTTGGTCAGGACAGTAGGAAAATAAGCGGTTTCTTCCGGCAGCACCAGTAGCTCCGGGTGGTTATCGAGCAACGCCACAAGCAGCGTCGTGCCGGATTTCGCCTGGCCAGCAATAAAACAGGCGCGCTGTTCGAATGGTATTTCCGAAATCACAGTCTTTGCGAACTAAGAAACCACTTTACGAACCGGGGCAGGCCTTCACTGAACTTCATCGTCGGGTTGTAACCCAGCAATTTCCTCGCTTTTGAAATGTCCGCGCAAGTTAGCGGCATATCGCCGGGTTGCTCCGGCAGCCGGTTAACTTTTGCCTTTTTGCCAAGCGCATTTTCGAGCGCCGAAATCAATTCTTTCAGCTGAATCGTTTCGCTCTCACCAAGATTGAAAATATCGTAAAGGGGGCCGTCATATCTGAGTGCAGCCATCGTTCCCTGGATCACGTCATCGATGTAAGTGTAATCGCGTCGCGTGCTGCCATCTCCAAATTGATCGATGGGTTGGCCGGCATAAATGCGCCGGGCGAATTGATGAATGGCTAGATCGGGCCGTTGCCGCGGACCGTACGCGGTGAAATAACGCAGCGCCACTACACGTATTTGGTAGAGGTGCGAGTAGGTTGAGCAAAGGAATTCGCCCGCGACTTTTGTCGCGGCGTAAGGGCTTAGTGTCTGCGTGAGATGTTGATCCTCAGAAAATGGAACCGTTTTCGAAGCTCCGTAAACCGACGAGCTGGATGCAAAGACGAATCGTTCAACGCCGGTTAGGCGCGCCGCTTCCAGTAAATGCAATGTCCCGCTGACATTTGTGTCGTAATAGAGTTGTGGGAGTTGAATCGAGGGCCGAACACCCGCGCGCGCAGCCAAATGCGCGATCGCGTCAACTTTCTCCCGATGAAACAAACTCCGCACCGCCGCGCCGTCGCGAAGGTCGACGTGCCAGACGGTTACGTCCTTCGCAAAACCTGCAATGTTCGCGCGCTTGATCTGTGGATCATAAAAGTCGTTGAAGTCGTCAAGGATGAGCACACCATGTCCGGCCGCCAGCAGCTTCTCGACAAGATGCGACCCGATAAAACCAGCGCCGCCTGTGACCAAAATTCGCATGAGGCCAAATTAGCCACAGATGGACACACATGGATACAGATTTTGCGGGGAGGACTGTAGGGCGTCTGTGTCAGTCCCGAAAGCATTCGGGATTCACAGAAACGCCCTACAATCAAAAGTCGCGCCAGTGCGAAAGCAGATAAATCCAGTTCAGCACGAAGGCCAAAATGACAGAGACACGGACGAACGTTTTCGCTCGCTGTGTGGAAAAGGAGATTCGCAAACGCGGTGCGCGCGTTGTGAGTGTCGCAAACGCGTAAAGGTCGAACGCCATTACGCCGCATAGCGCTGTGAAAACGAGTGGATTCCATTTCAATGCAGTGAGGAAATGACCATGAAAGAATTGAATCCCGCATCGCGTCATCCCGCACGTCACACACGGCAGACCCGTGAGCTGATGAAATATGCAGACGGGCCACGGCAAACCGAGGGCAAACCAGACTGTCGCCAAGGCAAGCGATCCGACAGAGACAGCTAACCAAATCAGCTCGTGGTCAGTTTCGCCCGGCTCAAGCTGGTGGCGGCGACGCTGCATTCGCGGCTGCAATCAATGGTGTGCGGCGCTCATTGCGCCAAGCACGCCGAACATCAGCAGGAGAAATGCCCCGCAGCAAACAACCAAGGGCAACAGCACGGCGATTACTGCACGGCCGGTGTCCGTTTCATGAGCACGGGCCAGCCCGATGCAGTAAAGGATAACTTTCCAAATTCCGACGATGAGCCCCCCACAGAACGGGATCACAAGGAGCGGGCTAACTGATCCTTCCGCGAAGCAAACCACGCGGAACGTAGTCTCAAATGACTGCTTTGCGCCGCCAACAATCATCAGACAGACGTGAAGAATTGCCGAGGCAACAAACACTCCAATCACCACAAACAGCGGTGTCAGGACTAAGAGGAAGATCCAGCTGAGCCCGCCGAAAAGATGCGCCAAAGCATTGTGCCCGTTGCCGAATGGTGTGAATGATCGAAGAGCAAAATTGTAAGTGAATGCAAACACCCCGCCGAAAGTTCCACCAATGATCGCATAGAGAAGCGGCTCGCCCAGACCTCCCTCACGTTTCATCGCTGTGAACGCGGCAACCGGCCTGCTCAAAACCATCTGCAACGTTTCGATAAGCGCGTTCAACAATCCTTTGGTTTGTCGCTCGTCCCAAGGCAGGCCGCTGCGCGGCGCCAAAGATCCTGATATCGGGGACGCGCCTGTTTGTAGCGGTGGTACCGCAGGGGTGGCGCCAGCAACCTCGGCAAACTGAGACAATGGCTGCCAATTCGCCATTCCTTCGCGCCAACCTATATCGCTAGTAGCAAAGCGCCCTGTGCCCAGGCCTTCGCGAACCTCTTCTTCGGAAAACACGCCCAAACTTGTTGCGCCCCGGTTAACGTGGATCATGGCCATAATATGCTCGTTCTAATGAGGCCCAGCGCGGAGCGCAAGGTTAAATGCGCGCGCTTTGCGCTCGTTCAACCGTTGAGCCGCTAAATCGCTAAAGCGGGAGATCGATCCTTTGTCATTCTAAGCGAAGCGAAGAATCTCTGATCATTTCTTGAGTCTCACTTGCGGCAAGCCTCTGCCAGAGATGTTTCGCTCCGCTCAACATGACAAAGCGAGGATGTTTGAACGTTTCGATGCTTTAACGTTTCAACGATCATTATCCAACGCTCGCCAAAAGTACCATGCAGCAACTGAGCGGTGCGGTCGCCATTTCTTCCCAAACTTCATGAGCTGTTTTGGCGTGGGCAATTTTCGCCGGCTAAAAGTTTTGGCGAAACCTTTGCGCACTCCGTAGTCATCCACAGGCCAGACATCCGGCCTTCCGAGATCGAAAAGAAGAAGCATCTCAACCGTCCATCGACCAATCCCGCGCACAGTTGTGAGACGCGCGACTATTTCGTCATCGCTCATCCGAAGAAGTGCGCGACTGGATGGGACCGTTCCGTCCAATGTTTTGGCGGCAAGGTCCTTTATCGCTGCGATCTTTGCGCGCGAAAGACCAGCCGCGCGAAGCGTTTCGTCTGGTGTGGCGAGAACTTTTGCGGGATCGAGACGTTTTCTTCTGGGATAAAGCGCGCGGACGCGGCTCCAAATCGCAGCAGCGGCTTTGCCGTTTAGTTGCTGATAGGCAATCGACTCGGCCAGTGCGTCAAATGGGCGGATCGACACGGCCGGCTGAATTTCGTAACGCCGCGAGCGCGCGATAAGCGCAGCCATGCGTGGGTGACTCTTCGAGATGTGCCGGTGCGCACATTTATGATTCACGGCGCTCAATTAAAATGACGAATGACGAATGTCGAATGACATTTGGCATTCGTCATTTACGTCACGTCATTGGCCTTGCCGAACCAACGCTTTTCAGTTTGGTGACTTTTATGGACACTCAACTCACTTGGTACGGGCAGTCGGCTTTCAAGATCGTTACGCCGAGCGGAAAAGTTTTGCTCGTCGATCCGTGGTTAACGAATCCTGTTCTCGAAAACGCGAAGGATGAACTGGCTGCGCTCAAACACGTTGATCTTATCCTCGTTACGCACGGCCATTCCGATCACGTCGGCGATGCCGTTGAAATCGGAAAACGCACACGGGCGAAACTTGTAGCTACCTTCGATCTGGCTGACGCGATGGTGAAACATCTCGGTTATCCGGTGGAACAGGCGCAAGTAGACACGGTTGGTCATTTTGGCGGCGAACTGACGCTGTTGGATGGTGAAGTAAAAGTCACCTTCGTTCGCGCGCATCATGGATCAGGTGTTGCAGCCGATGATCGACACGGGCTGCGTCATGGCGGTGCGCCGGGAGGTTTTGTTATTAGCATTCGCGGCGGGCCGACGATTTATCATACAGGCGATACAGACTTGTTTTCCGACATGGCGCTGCTATCGCGCTTCCACAAAATCGACGTCATGCTGGTTTGTATAGGCGATCATTACACGATGGGACCCGCTCGTGCGGCGGAAGCAGTCAAGTTCGTTAATCCACGCGAGGTGGTTCCCATGCACTACGGAACGTTTCCCGCGTTGACGGGCACTCCGGAGGCGTTCAAATCCGAACTGGAAAAGCGCAAGTCAAAAGCGGGGCTGCGAGTAATGAAAATCGGCGAGACGATTGTATTAAACGCACCCTAAAATGGGCGTTTACTTTCTATTCCGAGGAACCTGAACCTGGAGGCGGGTTAAGCTGTTTGAGACCCTCCGGCGTGAATTCGGTGTCTGCGTAGCTCACACCGCGCTTGAGACGTGAACCGGTTATGTGAGTGACGGAGCCGCCGGGCCCATAAACTTTGAGATCGACTGGAAGCGAATCACCTCCCTCGAGCAAAACGCGGGTGGTATTGATGCGCCGAACAACTTTGCCTGCTGAATCATATTTTTCGATGCGCAGCGGCACCACCCGGCGCGAGTCAACCCAGCTTTTCACGCTGGAGTAAGACGAGATGTGGCCCTTGCCCGGTTTCGATTCCAGAATCTGGCAGGGAGTGCCGTCCATGTCTTCCGTGCCGACAACTGCCTGCTGGCTCCAGGCGAAAGGACTGTCAATTATGTCTTCGTAAGAAAGGGCGCTGCCAAAGAGCGATTGTTTCATCTCGGCCGACCCAATCGGTTTAAGATTGTTCGGCGGCGTGAACAACCTTCCGCTGAATTTGTGTCCGGACCGGTGAAGCAAAACCGATTCACCTTTCCGCTCTTTCGGAAAAAGTATTTGATAAACGATGTCGCCGTCCGCGTCGGAAACACGAGACTTGATTTGAATCTGAAGCATTTGTTTCTCGCCGCTTCCGATCTCCATCCGAATCCGGACGAACATGGAACCGCTTTGCTTTGCACGCAGTTTGGCCGCCAACTCCGAGGCTGTGTCGGCAGCGAACGCTAAGTACGGAACAAGAGCGAGGCAAAAACAGATGCCGACGAAACAGGTCGTTCTAATGCGAAAATGAAGATTCATAAGTAATTCTGCGAAGCGTTTGCTAGTTTGTTCAGCCATGTAAGGCAAGGCTCGGCGTCAACCGCGAACTCTGCCATGCCGGGTAGAAACCGCTCAGAACGCCGACGCAGACAGCGATGGTAACAGCCATCAGCATGAGGTTGAAGCTGAGATCCGGTTCCAGCAGGCCGCGGATGGCGGGCGCATTTTGCATCAGGTGAACTCCGATAACGCCTAATCCTACGCCGATGATTCCGCCAAGTAATCCGAGCATTGCCGATTCTAATAAAATCATTCGCACGATCCGGCTGCGCTTCCACCCGAGTGCCAGCAAAATTGCGATCTCCTGCTTTCGTTCAAACACGCTCATAAGCATGGTGTTCGTTACGCCGAGCACACCGACGAGTATAGCCAGCAATGATGTGCCCCAGCTCATTGCACTAATCACGCGATAGCCCTCGGTGTGGGCCAGGTGTTCGCCCGCGGGATCGGCATGGGCTTCCTGAATAAGCCGTGACATTTCTTCGCAAAGCCGCCGGATCCCGGCATCGTTAATCCCGGCAGCGACTCGCACGTCAATCGCGCTGACTTTGTCCTGGTTTCCGGTGACCTGCTGCAGTAACGGCAATGAAAGAATAATCGAACCGTTCTCAACAAAAGCACCGCCTTCGACAATGCCAACGACAGGGAGTTCCTCGGTCTCGATCTGAACCGTATCGCCCACTTTCTTTTTCAATACCTCTGCGGCGGTGGTACCAAGAAGCACCGCCCGCTCCATCTGATCCTTTGGCATCCGTCCGGACACGAGCTTGAGATTTTCCCAGGCAAAACAGCCCCATTCGCGGCCCGATACAATCATTAGCTCGGCGTTCTCGACGCTCATCAAATCAATTAGAATCATACATGTTGCGGCAACACCGGGCAGATGCGCAATGCGATCGCGCGTAGCTGCGGGAAACGACTTCGGCGTCAGAGAGCCGCGCATGTTATGAACGACAATATCGGTGCCACGCGACTTCATACCTGCCGTCCAGCTTGTTACCAGACCGCGGGACAACCCAATCAACGCCACAACGGCGGCGATACCCACTGCGATTCCCAAAAGCGTCAAACCGGTGCGGATCGGTCGGCGCTTGAGACCGCGCGTGACAACATCGAAAAAAGTCATCTCATTCGTGCCTGGAAAGTTTTGCCGGATCGCCATCGAAAACAACCTGGCCGTCCTTCATCTGGATCGCACGTGATGCGCGGGACGCAACGCTCATGTCGTGGGTGATGAGGACCAGCGTCATGCGATGGTCGAAGTGGAGAGAGGAGATTAGATCGAGTATGTGTTTCGCGCTTTCGCTATCCAGATTCCCCGTGGGTTCGTCGGCCAGGAGGACCGAAGGAGAATTCGCCAGGCTTCTAGCGATGGCGACGCGCTGGCGCTCCCCGCCAGAAAGTTTGGCGGGAAAATGATTCACTCGCTGTTCCAGTCCGACCGCTTTCAATAATTCGAGGGCACGCGTTTTTCGCGCAGCGCGCGACTGGTGATTCTCGAACATCGGAATCTGGACATTCTCAATCGCGGTGAACGTCGGAAGTAAATGAAATGCTTGAAAGATAAAACCGATCTCGTGAGCGCGATAGGCCGCAGGGTCGGCCGAATCGAGCAGTGATTTGCCCCGATACTTCAACGTTCCGGCGGTCGGCCGGTCGAGCGCGCCGAGCATTTGCAACAAAGTTGTCTTGCCGCTCCCGCTCGGGCCGACGATTGCCAGAAATTCGCGGTCGGCGATTTGAAGGTCCACGCCACGCAGGGCCTGCACCTGGCCATCATCGTAGTCCTTTTTGAGCCCAGCCGCCTCAAAGACCAACGGCGAAGCGCCTGTCGTTCCGGACTCCGGTAATTTTGAGTTCATGATGGAGGAAGCGCCGCGTCAGGATGTGCCGCAGCTGATGGCTATGATTGGGACACTGGCAGTCGCGCGCTCCTCTTTTCGATGAACTCGGATTTGCTCACGAGGTCGGCTGTCCATGCCGCGACGAATCACGCCATTGAGCGCCGACGCGAGGATTGCCGAGATTCCGAATCAAATCGGGAAGTGCCTGCCGATAGCTCATGAACGGAACCCGTTCACCTGGTTTTTTTGGAGTGAGAACCGATTTGAATTGGGGCAGCACTGCGTGCGGCAGTCCTGCATTTTGATGATGCACGCCGTGATAGGGTTCGTGCAGCAGAGTATAAGCAAACACATGGCCAAGCCAGCTTTTTGGCACGATGCTGCGAGTCGAGCTGTTCACAGTGTTACCGGTAAGCCCGACATGCTCGATGTATTTGCGCCAGTTCTGGAGATTTGCCGCAACCAGCGCCGGAACCAGATACAGCCAAAGAAAATATTTCCAAACGCCCCAAAAAGTGACGGCAGCGATAATGGTCGCCCACATCGCGACTGCCAGGGCCAGCTCCGCCCAAACTCTTCGTCTTACCTTCCGACTTCGGACTAACGAGTGTCGACCCAGGAAAACGCGCAAGAAAATAAACGGCGAATAGAACAGGCCGACAGTTAACTCGAGAAACGCAGCCAGGCGGCGGGCCCAACGTGGCGCCTTGGTGAGGACAAACGGCCAGAGTTCTGTATCTCGTTCGGTGGCAAGGTGCATGTGATGCATTTGATGCACCACACGGTACAAGTTGAAGGGAAGGAACATAAAAATGCCGATCAGTACTCCATCGAATTCGTTCAACCGGCGGCTCTTCCGCAGCAGACCGTGGGAAGCTTCGTGAAATCCGATCAATATTCCATGCATAAGATGCGCGGTCACCAGGACAAGCGGCAGGGTGAGCCACAGCCATCCGCCCCAGACTGCAACCCAGAGGGCCATCTCGGTTAGGGCGAGCAAGATCACCAGCGTCTCGAACGCGACGCTGCTCACGTCGTGCTTGTCGCTTTCAGCGGTTGTCGCGATGTTTTCCATTTTAGTTTGTTAGGGCGGCAGTTCGCCTTTCCGGCACGCGGCAAATGCTTTCCACTACCGTCCTGAATAAACGCCCCAGTTCTTCTATTTCAGGTTGTGAAAAGAGATTTTCCCGGAAGAGCCAAACCACTTCAAGCGTGTCGCCCAGTTCTGTTATCTCGCATCCGAGATCGAATCGGGGCGTTCCGGTCGAGCGCATTCTTAGCTTCAGGGATAGCCCTCGAATTTCTACATCCGGCACGGGATGATTTTGTAAAGCGAATCGCACTTCAAAAACCGGGTTGCGTTTCGGCGACGGACGTTCGCCTATTGCCCGGACCAGTTCTGTAAACGGCATTGCGTTTGCAAATGAATCGACTGTGGATTGGTGAACAATTCGTAAATGTTCTGAAAATGGGCGGCCTCGTTCCACCTGACCGCGCAGCGGGACGACGCCGGAAAAATATCCCATCGTCTCGCGGACATCCTGGCTATTACGGTTCGCGACTGGCGTTCCCACGACAATGTCTTCGACCCCGGTCCACCGGGACAGCGTGACTTGGAAGGCTGCAAGCAAAGTGCTAAAAAGCGTGGCGCCGCTGCGACGGGCCAACTCCCGCACGGGTCCGCTGATTTCCGCCGGTAATTGCGAAACTGATCGTCGCGGCAGAAAGACAACGTCGGTTTCTTCCGGCACGCTCCAAAGACGCCGTGTGCCCGTGAGGCGAGATTTCCAGAAAGCAATGCGTGGTTCCAGTTCGGCCGATCGCCAGAATGCCCTCTCGGCAGCGCCCCAGGCGGAATAAGAAGTCGGCACTGGCGGGAGTTTGTCAGATCCGCGCATGTGTTGTTGGACATAGGCGGCGCAAAGATCCTGAACAAACACACCCAGCGTCCAGCCATCGGCAATTGCATGGTGAATCGCAAATATCATTAGCTGGTCATCGGGCGTACGACGAAGGACCTGGACTCTATAAAGGGGACCCTGAACCAGATCGAATGGCTCGGAGAAAGTTTGGAGGGCAAGCTCTTCGATTTTCTCAGCCGATGTCTGCGGCGAGATGTCGCAAAAACGCATCACCGACTCGGCGCGAGCCCGGATCAACTGAACAGGTCCGTTTTTTCCCGGCAAAATCGACAGTCGCAACACCTCCTGTCGATTGACCACTCGTTGCAGGGAAGCGACACAATCTTCCGGAGTGATGAGACCCCGTACATTAATAACACAGCAAATGTGGTTGGACACATCTCCAGCCGGGGCTGGGGACGTTTCCCACAATTCGCGCTGTGGCAAAGTCAGCGGATGGAGACAGGCTTCGCCTCTCTCAAGCCATTGCCGGAAACGAGCCCGTTTATCCTCAGACATTGGGGTTTGCCTCGAGGGTTGGTTCCTGATTGTCGCCTAGCAGCCTGCCGATCTCTTCAGGTGAAAGCGCGTCAAGGTCGACCTCGACCGAGGTCGCGGCCTGTGCCACTGGCATTGATCCATTAGCTGGCATGGTCGCGCCGGCCGGCACTGTACCTCCGACGTGACCGGTGATTAAAGTTGCAATCTGCCCGATCGTTCGAGCGCGCATCAGACTCGTGGGCGGCAGGGCGATGCCGATAGCCGCTTCCAGCGAGTTCTCGATTTCAACGCCCATCAAAGAGTCGAGGCCCAAGTCGGTGAGCGGTTGATCATTACGCAGTGTCTCTGGTTTTACGCGAAGGACCGATCCGACAACTTCGCGCACGGCCTGGGCGATTACAGTTTCCTTTTCCGCCGGTGCGGCGGACTCAATTTTGTTTCGCCAATCACTTACGACACCGGCGCTGTCCTGATCCTCGACCGCCGCGAAGATGCGCTCGAGCAGCGGATTCCCTTGCATGCCTCGGAAGAATGTTTTCCATTTGGACCAATCGACTCGAATAGCAGCGACCTGAGCACTGCCCGCACGAAGCGAGGACTCAACAATCGACAGCACCTCGCCGGGCGAAAGTACGCTGATACCCTGTTTGGCAAGAAACTCGCCGACGCGTTCGTTTCGCGCGACATAGCCTTCCCCGCCGAGCACACCCCAATTTATCGTTAGAGCAGGAAGCCCGAGCGCCTGACGGTGATGTGCGAGCGAATCAAGGAATGCATTGGCCGCTGCGTAATTGCCCTGCGCAGGATTCCCGAAGATTGACGAAATCGATGAAAACATGACGAAACAATCGAGAGCAATATCGCGGGTCCCTTCGTGGAGGAGCCATGCCCCAAGTGCCTTCGGTCCAATGACGCTTGCCATCCGCTCGGCGTTGAGCGAAGCGAGCGGTGCGTCGTCGATGAACATGGCGAGATGAAATATTCCGCGAAGGGGTTGAGCGTTGCCGCCGATTTTAGCCAATAGACGCGCGATGTCGTTAGGCGAGCCGGCGTCGGCTTTTACGATTTGAACTGTGATTTTTCGATCAAGCAGGCTGTTAACAAATGCCTCAGCCTCTGGAGTGGATGCGCCATTCCGGCTGGAAAGTACCAGGTGTCGCGCGCCGCAATTAACCAACCAGTTCGCAATCACTTTTCCGAAGCCACCGAACGCACCGGTAATGAGATAGCACCCATCCGACTTGACTTCGAATTTCGATGCGATGGGTTCCCCGCGCCGCGGCACAAATGTTTCCGAGAGCGAAACGACGACCTTGCCGATGTGTTTCCCGCTCGCCATGAGCCGAAAAGCTGAGCCGACGTTGGTTGCTGGAAATGCTCGGAACGGCAGGGGATAAAGCGCGCGCTGCTCGACGAGCTCGCAGATCTCCGCGAGCATCTTTCTCGTAAGCGATTCGTCGCCTGCGAAGACGGCGTCCATCGCGACAACGTGAAACGATGCGTTGCGTCGTAACGGCCGCAGCGGAATACGCGAGTTTTGATAAATGTCGCGCTTGCCGATTTCGACGAAGCGACCGAACTCAGCGAGGCATGCCAGGCCCATTGGAATTGCTTCGCCGGCGAGAGCATTGAGCACTACATCCACACCGCGACAATCGGTAAGTTCCATCACGGCCTCGGCAAAGTCGCCGCGCCGTGAGTCGATAACGTGTCTTACGCCGAGCGTTTGGAGCAACGTCCGTTTGGCCGGGCTACCAGCGCTGGCGATGACTTCGGCGCCAAGATAATGCGCGATCTGGATCGCGGCCATGCCGACACCCCCCGCACCGGCGTGTATGAGGACCCTTTCCCCCTTCCGTAGTCGCGCCACATTCTTCAGCGCATGCCAGGATGTCATGAACACAACCGGAATCGTAGCCGCTTCCTCAAAGGACAGATCGTTAGGAATCCGGCGCACGTCGCTGGCACGCGCGATTGTCTGCGTCGACAACCCGAACACGGCCAGACCGAAGACCCGATCGCCCGGCCTAACATGCGTGACATCGGATCCGACGGCGGTGACGACACCTCCAACTTCGTCTCCAAAGACGCGCGCATCGGGCGCTTCGCCAGGATAAAGCGCGAGAGCCTTAAGCACGTCGCGAAAATTCATGCCTGCCGCCTTCACCTCGATGATTACCTGGCCCGGCCCGCACGACGGCTGCGCGAAAGGCGCGAACCTCAAAGTATCGAGTTGGCCCCGCTCACGTGATTCGAGTCGCAGCGGTACAGTGCGATCAAACGTTCGCTCTTGGCACGGACGCCCGCGATCGAGGCGTTGAACATAGCGCGCCTCGCCGCGAAACGCGATTTCGCGCTCCGATTCGGCGCGCAACAGTTCCATCCAAAGCAAGTTTGCGTCAGCCGCGGACGGCGCCGGCGGCAAGTCAATCCCGCGACACGCATAGTTTGAATATTCGTTAAGGATCACGCGCATCAAACCGAGAGCGGGTGCCTGCGCTACAAAGGTCGGGTTGCGATCTCGGCCGACGGCTTCTGCTCCGCGCGTGACCGAATCGATTCGCAGTTTGGTTGTGGGCCAGGTGCTGTCCAGACTCTGGACGAGGTGAAGCAGGGCACCCGTTCCAATCGTCCCATCACCGTCGATTTGCGTGTCAAGATTCCAAAGATAGATGATCCGCTCCGGCGCGCCTTCGCCAGCGCACGCCGCGAAAAGTTGCTGCCAATCTTCCGGCGCTTCGGCTCTTAGCGTGAAGGTATCGCTATCTTTCGCTGCGAACGCGGTTCCACGGAAGGCAATTCGGCAACGAATGCCGGCCGCGCTCAGGCGTTCGGCTAACGAGGAACCAATGCCTTGCTGGTCGGCAAAAATAAGAAATGATTTTTCCGGAGGAACTCCCACCCCGAGCTCGGGGGCGGCCGGAGCCTGCAACTCTTTGCGCGCAAGAATGGCGATCTGGCCCTCACCATACGTCCCCATTAATCCTGGCAACGAAGTAGTCTCGCTGAAACCGGTTTCGCGAAGCATTGCTTCCCATTGCGAACGCCCAAGCAAGGGATGCACTGGACGCAGATCCCGATCGCTGAAGCGCCACCAACCGCTGGTTAGGCCGAAAACAGTTTCAGTCCATAACTGAGGCGAGGCCACGTCCATGAACACCAGGGAACCGCCTGGTGCGAGCAGATCGTACAGGTTATGCAGAGCAGCCCGAATGTCGGCTACGGCATGAAGCACGTTGGTGCCGATGATAAAATCGAATGAACCGATCTCGAAACCCTGTTCGGTCGCGGATTTTTCAATATCAAAGATCTTCGTCTCAACTTCAGCGAAGTTCGCGAGCTTCTGATGCGCGCCGGGGAAGAAAGCAGCGGAGACGTCAGTGAATGTGTAGGAGTGTAAGTCACGCTCCAAGGCCGGGAGCACTTGCGCGCTGAGGCCGCCAGTGCCGGCGCCGACTTCGAGAATCCGCAACCCGCGACCCTCGGGGAGCGCATGGGCCGCTTCTTGCACAGCAGCGCTGATAGCTGCCAACCAGTGGCTTGTCAGCAAACCGTCGCCATAAAATTGATCGAGCAATTCCGCTCCATTGCCTGCGAACAATACCTGCACGGCGTCCTTCTCGCCGCGCAAAATTGGACTGAGTTCGGCGCAATTTCCGGCTACGAGCTGCGCTTCAGGAAGATGACCGGGATGCTCCCTGATGAATTGGCGTTGCGCTTCGTTAGCTGATTCAGCGGCGGTTAGGAAAGCAGGGTTCGGTCTATAGCCGGACCCAGTTGATTCCACCAAGCCGCGCCTTTGAAGTTTCAACATCAACTGTTCGAAAACTGGCCGCATCGGCACGGCAACCTGCAGTGAATCGGCGGTGAAATCAGCGTCTATCGTAACTCCCATTTCGCGGAGGCCGGCGCACAGCAAGACAGCCGCGAGATCGTCCTGGGCGGCAATCGCACTTTTAAGCCGCTCGCGTCCGCGGGTAGCGAGCACATCGTCGAGCGCGACTTGGGCAGCGTCGCGCAGGCGGGTCAACGGCAGAGGTTCCAACGTCCCCGCGCGGGATTCGTTTGGTGTGCGCTGCCAATCTACATGATAGAGAACATCGCGGGCTCCGCCGAGCGTACCCCGGCGCATCCCTGCGACACTGATGGCGCGGAACCCCTCCACCAGAACACACGGTTTGCCGGATTCGTCATAAAGAGCAATGCGTCCTTCGACGAACTCATCCGTGCATTGGATCACGCTGGCGCAGACCCGTGCCGAAGCTCCGGGGGAACGCAGAAATAGAATTCGGCCAAATCGGACCGGCAATTTGAGTTGCGAGCCGCGCGCTTCGACCGTCGAACGACCGGCGGAGAACACATGCAGCGCGCCATCGAGCAGCACGGGATGCAACGGATATTCGCCGGCCCTCGGCGCAATCGATTCAGACAGCGCCACCCGCCCGGACGATTTACCATCTGCGGCGGAAAGCTCGCGAACAGAGCGAAATGTTTCGCCATATCCAAGTCCCAGATCGCTCATGTAGCGGTAAAACGCGTCGATATCGACCGGGTTGAGTTTCGACATAACCGGCTGGATTTCAGTGTCGAAACTTGAGTCGGAAAAGCCCGACTCGATCCGTTCGGCGCGCATCGAGCCCACGACGTGCAACGACCAGGATGTTCCCTGGTCGAACCGACTCTGGATTGCGAATGTACGCTCGTTAGGCTCGTAGGAGATCTCGATCTGAATGCCGACGGCAGCTTCCGGCAGGATAAGCGGTTTGCGAATTTCAAACTCTTCGACCACGAACGGTCGCCCCTCGAAGAACTGCGTGCCGGCCTCTAGTACGAGATCAACAAATCCCGCGGCTGGAAAAATAACATGGTTCTCAACTTTGTGATCTTTGAGGAAAGCCATGTGCCGGCTATCCAGCCTTGCGGTCCAGGTGGGTGTCGCGCGCGGCAGCCGCATGTCGAGCATTCCGCGGCCGCCCGATCCGAGGCGACTTTCGCGCCAGTCAGGAGCTTCGTTCCACCAACGGCTGCGATCCCACGCATATGCCGGCAGCCGGAGAAGACGGCGCGATGGCGTCATCGCTTTGAAGTCGAGCGCCACTCCGGCGCGATGCAGATCCATCGCGGCTTCCAGTAGAGAATCGTGTTCGTGTTCCCGGCGGACAGAAGAGATTACAATCGGTTTCGATCCGCCACGACCGGCGAGACATTCCGCGATCGAATGAGCTAGAGCCGGATGCGCACCGAGCTCCAGCCAGATGTCCACACCAAAGTCAGCAATCGCATTGATGGCCGGCGCGAATTGAACCGGATGCCTGATGCCGCGAGCCCAATGTGCCGCGTCACCGGCATTACCGTTAAGACGGTTGCCGGTGATAGTGCTGAAGATCGGGATCGTTTCGGGCTGCGGGGCGAGGTCGGTCAATGCATCCTCAAGCGCGTCGGCGGCAGGCTGCATCATCGCGTGATGAAAAGGATGATCCACGCGTACGAGCCGGGCGAAGACACCTTGCGTCTCAAGCTCGGCAAACATTGCTTCTATTGAATGACGCGGACCGGCGAGGGTGAGCGAGCGTGGGCCGTTGAATGCCGCGATCGAAATGGTTTGGTCATGCTTGTCGATCAGGGCTTGCGCTTCTTCTTCGCCAAGCCCGACCGCGAGCATCCTGCCTTCACCGCGCGCGCAGCCTTCCATGAATCGCGCGCGCAGAGCGGTGATTCGCGCGCCTTGTTCCAGCGAGAACAAACCGGCAACGCATGCCGCAGCGATTTCACTGACGCTATGGCCAAGAACGGCGGAGGGATGCACGCCCCACGATTTCCACAACTCCGCCAATCCAACCTGCATCGCGAAAATGGCGGGCTGTGCAATCTCGGTACGATGCAATTGTGAGGTTTCCTCGGAGCGGCTCAGTTCTTCCAGAAGCGAAAAATTCGCGACGCCACATAGTGCCGCGTCACACTGCTCGATCACATTGCGGAAGACCGGCTCATGTTGCATTAGCTCGCGGCCCATGCCCCACCACTGCGGACCTTGTCCGCTCATAATAAATGCGACGCGCGGTGCGCTCTCAGGTCGCGGCGTGAATGAGGTGCGAACCTTCACGCTGTCCTCTTTGATCGCGAACGCATCGAGTTCTTCGATGAGTTCCGGTACAGAGCGTGCGACGAGAGTCAGCCGATGCGGATGATGATTGCGCCGCTTGCCGAGTGTGTACGTCAAATCGGGCAAAACCGGTGAATCGCCGTTAAGATTAACTCGTTCGGCCAGCCATGAAGCCAACTTCATTGCATAGCCACGAAGCGCGTCTTCTGACCGGGCGGAAAGCATTAGCGGCCAAGCGCGCTCGATCCAGATTTCTGCGTGATCCGCGTGCAGAACAGATGGAGGCTCCCCTAGAATGACGTGCGCATTTGCGCCGCCGAATCCAAAAGAGTTTACGCCGGCCAGCCGTTCACCATCGGTTTCCGGGAACGGCTCGGTGTCCGTCGGCACGCGCAATTTCAGTTTATCGAAATCGATGTGCGGATTCGGGGAACTGAAATGCAAGCTGCCAGGAATTTCACGATGCTGAAGAACCAGCATCGCTTTCAGGAGTCCGGCGATGCCGGCGGCAGTTTCAAGATGGCCAACATTCGTTTTAACCGAACCGATGGGTAACGGAGTTGAACGCTGCTCGCACAGAGCTTCCGCGAGTGCGTGTGCTTCGATCGGATCGCCCACTGCCGTGCCCGTGCCGTGCGCCTCTACGAATCCAATTTGCGCCGGCGAAACGCCAGCATCTCTGCACGCATCCTGGACCAGCCGAGTTTGCGCTTCCGTACTTGGGAGTGAAATACCGTTTGTGTGTCCGTCTTGATTGACCGCTGTGCCGACGATTACTCCCTGGATCGGATCACCATCGGCGATAGCTTGGGAGAGGCGCTTCAGCAGCACCATCCCGGCTCCTTCGCCACGAACGAAACCGTTCGCTGTCGCATCGAACGCAGCGCATCGGCCATCGGGCGAGAGCATTGACGCTTGGGAAAAACCGATGAACCCGCCCGGCGTAATCATCACAGTCACGCCGCCAGCCAGTGCGGTGTCGCCGCGTCCAGCCCAGATGTGCTCGCAAGCAGTGTGGATCGCGGTCAGCGCAGACGAACACGCCGTGTCCATCGCCACGCTTGGACCGCGCAGATTCAGGCAGTAGGAAATTCGATTCGCGGCGATAGAATGCGCGCTGCCGGTGGCGGTATGGGGCGTAATACCGAAATGGTCGAAAGCAGTGCTTTGGATTCCCTGATAATCGTTGTGCGAAATGCCAACGAAAACAGCGATGTCACTGCCTTTCTCAAAGTCGAGTACAATGCCGGCGTTCTCGATTGCTTCCCATGACGTCTCGAGCAGTAAACGATGCTGCGGGTCAACGTAAGGAGCTTCGCGCGGCGAAATGCCGAAAAACCGCGGGTCGAACTTGTCGATTTGATCGAGGAATCCGCCGCGTTTAACAAACGTTTTTCCGGGAATGGCCGGCTCGCGGTCGTAATATCGTTCAACATTCCATCGATCGGCCGGCACATCGCTGACTGCGTCTCTGCGTTCTACCAGCAACTTCCAAAAAGACTCCGCGCCGTTGACTCCGCCGGGAAAGCGGCATCCGATTCCTATGATAGCGATGCGATCTTTGTGCATAAATGACCGGTTTCCCGGAAGCCCGATGACAAATAAACTGTATCTATGGCGAACGACGAGCCGCCGATCCTCACAATGTTTATTGAGTAATCTGTAATTGAGTAACCTCTAGACGGCAAAATTCCATTAAATATTCGCAAATCAATCATCTTGCGGTCGGTCAACGTGCGGCGCGAAACATAAAATAGTAGAGAAAACATTAACTGGCCGACGAACTTGGAACTAGAACAATAACCTCATGTGCGGCATTGCAGGTATGATCGATCTGGGGGGACAACGTCCCATGCCCGAAGGGAGTATTCAACGAATGGCGCGGGCACTGTTGCATCGCGGGCCCGACGAGGAAGGCTTTCTGATTCGTCCCGGACTAGCTCTGGCTGCACGCCGACTGAGCATTGTCGGGTTGGCCGACGGGCAGCAGCCGGTTTCCAACGAGGACCGCAGCATCGCCGTCGTCTTCAACGGTGAGTTGTTCGATTATGTCGAGCGGCGAGAGGAGCTCAAAGCGCGCGGACACAAGTTCGCCACGCACTGCGACACTGAGCTTATCCCCCATTTGTGGGAAGATTATGGCGAGAAAATGTGGGAGCAATTGCGAGGGCAATTTGCCATCGCTTTGTGGGACGAGCGACAACGCCAACTCCAACTCGGACGCGATCGTTTCGGCATCGCGCCGCTTTTCTGGACGCGGCAAAACGACTGGCTTCTTTTCGCATCCGAAATTAAAGGACTTCTCGCATCAGGCATGGTCCCGGCGCGGCCAGATCGTCGAGGGATCGATCATGTTTTCACTTTTTCAGCGGTGCCGGGTCCACGAACTTGTTTTGAAGGCGTCCAACTTCTTACGCCCGGCCATTTCCTGAGCATCGCTCCCGCAAACGGCAACGGTGCGAGTGCAGTGGTGCAGGAACGAGCGTTTTGGAAAATGGATTTTCCCGATCGGGGTGCGGAGGAACGCGGCGAAAATCAGAAGCGACTCGTTGACGATTTCGAAAAGCTTTTGCTGCAAGCGGTCGAGGAGCGACTGCGGGCTGATGTTCCGGTCGGCGCTTATCTTTCCGGTGGCGTCGACTCGAGCATGATCCTGGCGTTGGCCTGCAAGCTGAAAGGGCCGGCGATCAACACCTATACCGTGCGCGTGCACGAGCCGGCTCTCGATGAATTGGATGCGGCAAGTCTCTCCGCGCGACACATCGGCGCCAAACCGCCGATCGTGCAGGATTTTCGCGACGAAGACGCGCTCGCGACGTATCCAAAATTGATTACTGCCGCGGAAGCGCCCGTAATCGACACGGCTTGCGCCGCCTTGCTTCAGTTGTCCGGGCGCGTTCACAGTTGCGGACAAAAAGTAGTGCTGACCGGCGAAGGCGCAGACGAATGGCTTGTCGGCTACCCGTGGTACAAGGCGGCGAAATTGATGGGTTACCTGGACCTCATTCCGGGCCTCGGTATGAGCAACGTCGCCCGCAACGCCTATCTGCACCTGAACAGAGTCCCGCATTTTTCCAATGCCTGGCGACGCGAAGTTGAGAATTCGGTCGGCGGTCCGAATGCCTGGATCGATGCGTACGGATTGCTCGCGATCTCGAAGCTGCGCTTCTACAGTGAGCCGATGCGCGAAGCGCTCGCGCAGACGAATCCGTGGACCGAACTGGATTTTCCGGTTGAACGCGCGAAGCGATGGGCGCCGCTCCATCGCGGAGTCTGGATTGCGGCGCGTGTTCTACTGGCCGGGCATCTCCTTCAAGCCAAAGGCGATCGCGTGGCGATGCATTCTTCAGTGGAAGTGCGATATCCATTTCTTGACGAAGATGTCTTCGATTTCTTGGCGAAACTGCATCCGCGTTGGCGCCTTCGCGGGTTTCAGGATAAGCACCTGCTGCGACTCTTGGCCGAACGTTGGGTGCCAAAATCCGTAGCACGCCGGCACAAAGTTATCTTCCGCGCGCCGCTGGACAGCTTTCACATGGAACCGGAACCGCCGTTTGTCGCGCAGCTTCTCAGCGAGGAATCGCTCCGCAAAACTGGCTATTTTGATTCAGCCGCAGTTGCGCGATGGCGTATCGATTTTCGTAAAATGCGCGCCGGATCGCTGCCACGGCTTTCGGTCGAGATGGGTCTGATGGCCGTCGCGGGAACGCAACTGTGGCATCATCTTTTCATGGGCGGCGGGCTGGCGGATTTGCCTGAGTGGTCAGCGGTGCCGACGCCGGCGGCGGTTGAAGCCGGCGCCGGATCGACGGCGATCCCGCAAACGAAAAGCTAAAGTTTCGCCAGCGTCTCCCGCCCGCGTTGTTTTGTTTCGGGATCATCTTTTTCGGTATCGGGCATCGCGAGACCCTTATTGATAAACTCACGCGCTTCTTGTTTCCTCCCCATCTGCGCGTAAATCCGCCCGAGCTCGATGTAATTCATCAGACGATGTGGATTGATCGCGATCGCTTTCTTCATGTCCTGTTCGGCCTCCTCAATCGATCCCTTCGGCAGCTGGCCATAAATCAGTCCGGCCACAAATCGTTTCGCCGAACTGACTTCTGCCAGGACGCGGTTCCATCGGCCAAGGATATGCCAGGCGTTGTCGTTGTGCGGATCGATGGCAAGCGCTTTGTCCACTGATTCCTTGATCCGTGGCGAAGCGGCCACCTGTTCTTTCGTAGGCAGATACGGCAGCATTTTTCCAAGTGTGATAGCCGGTGCGAGCTGAGCGTCGCCGTCCTTTGGTCCACAGGCTGCGGCGCGCATGGAATAGTCCAGAGCGATGTGGCCCAGCCGCAGTTTTTCTTGCGTATCCGACGCGTCCGTCATGAGGTAGCGATACTGCCGAGCGATCCGGACAAGCAGTTCCGGATTCTTCGGCTCCGCTTTCTCTGCCGACAAATAGAGCGGTAGCGCATCCTTAGCCTGAAATTTTCGCTCGAAGGCTTTTCCTTTTTCGATAAGTGTGTCGACTGATTCAGCGGCGGAACCGACGTTAGCGAACAACAACGCTGCTATTGCGACGGCAAAGAGGCGGTGGATTAGGGATTTCATCAGAACCTCGAGGAGGAACACTATGCTAAGATCGGCTGAACGCACCCCCGCGGTCTTTGTGTTGCGCTAAGAACCATTCTTGTCCGAAGTATCAGTTGGTGTTCCGAAGGCGAGACCGCGGCTGCCCTCAGCCACGAATCCATTATTATGAACACAAAAATGACTACACTTGCTCTCGCTTTGCTCGTCGTTGGCTGTTTCTGGTCGAGCCAGGCTTTTGCACAGACCACTACGACCGTAACCACGGCAAACGGCGCATTCACTGAATACGTTCCGGGCTC
This sequence comes from Candidatus Udaeobacter sp., assembly GCA_036499425.1. Lineage (GTDB taxonomy): Bacteria > Verrucomicrobiota > Verrucomicrobiia > Chthoniobacterales > UBA10450 > Udaeobacter. The sequence continues at coordinate 44,607 of DASYDT010000035.1, forward strand.
CGAGACAATGGTCGTCAGAAGCGAAACTGGCGCGAGCCCGTTGCGCTATTCCGTAACCAGACAGACGACGATTGTTGACGATACGGGCGCGCCGGTTTCAATCGAACGCATTTCGCCCGGCAGTCCGCTCTCAATCCAGTACACGGGTTCGGGCGATCGCCTCGTGGCGTCTCGAGTTGTTGTGGGGCGGCCGGCAACGTCGACGGTGACAAGCGTGCCCGCCGTGACCGGACAGCAAACCAATACCACCACGACAACGACCCGTCCTCTCACGCACGAGGAAAAGCACGCCCTTAAAGAGGAGCGAGAACATCCTGGGAGAGCCGCGAAAGAAGAGATTGAGCACCAAAAGCACGCGCTGGAAAAGGCCAAGGACAAACTCGACGACAATCATTAGCCACGGTGTCTCCGTATTCCGAGGCCGCGGCGGCGCAAGCAAATCGCCTGCGGCCCGGTCTAACGGTTTTTCACGGCGGCCTCAACCAGTCTTCCGGCATTCAGCAGATCCGCTTCGGCGAATTGCGGACCGACCAGTTGCAAACTGGTGAGCGGAAATGATCCGTGGGCGATAGGAATCGGGATGGCCACCGCGGGACCCCCCCCGAAATTCACGGCCTGCGTATTCTGCAAAGCCAGTGCTCGCGCCTCAAACGCGACGGTGCCACCAAAGAGCGGGATATGGGGCGGCAGATCTTTCAGCGTCGGCAGCGCGATGAAATCCACATGTTCGAAGGCGCGGCGTAATTCTGATTTCCACGCAGCTTGTTTCCGCAGGGCTTCGGGATAAGCGGTCTTATATTCAACCGCACCAAGGGCGAGGACTGCCTTTGTCCGAATAGTTACCTCAGATTCGTTTTGGAATTTTTGGTCGTAAAGCCAAGCCCCCACCGCAGCCAGTGTCGCTGCGTCCTTTTGAGCCTGAATCCATTTTTTGGTAAATTCGGAACCCAGGTTTACGACCTTGAATCCAGTCGCTGCCAGGGCGTCATCCACCGCGCGATCCACGTTGGGTTTCGTTCCTTCTACATAGACGCGCCCGATTCGAATCCCGTCGGCTGAAGGTTTGGTGGCTACCGCTTGTTTATAGCGCGCTGAGAATCCAGCCTGCAGCAAGTCCATGCCCCGGACTGTACCGGCGATGTCTTTGGCCAGTGGTCCAATTGTATCGAGGCGTTTCGGAGCAATCGGATACACGCCGTCAATCGGGACCAACCCAAAGGTCGTCTTCAACCCAACAACTCCGCAGCAAGCGGCCGGCACGCGAATCGAACCCGCTGTGTCGGTGCCGAACGCAACATCGGCCTCGTCGTTTGCTACCGCCACCGCCGATCCGCTCGAAGAACCGCCTGGAATGCGCCCTCGATCTAATGGATTTCGCGGGGTGCCGTAGTAGGCATTCATGCCGGAAACCGCCACCGCCAGCTCCGACAAATTCGTCTTTCCCACAAATTGCACTCCAGTTTGGCGCGCGATTGCCAAACATTTTGCGTCGCGCTTGGCAGGCGAAGCGTGCTTGGCGAGGAACTCGGAACCGGCCGTGGTCACCACGCCTTTCATGTCGATCAAATCCTTCACCGCCAGCCGCAATTTCTTGCTGTCATTTGACGGTGGCCAGTATTCGATGAAGGCCTTGTCGCGTGTCGAACTTTCCGGCCGCGCGTTCGGAATTGCGCAGCCGCTGAACCAGGTCACGACGAAGATCGCGGGTACAATCGTTCGAATAACCGCGGACTTGAACGTCGCGATCCGAAAACACAGGCTGAATAATCCTGACATGATGCGCTCTAAACAAAACGGCGCCAAGTGCGCCAACCAAGGAATCGGTTCGATGGCTAACAACGGCCGCCAGCTGCGGCCTTATCGGTGATACGCAGCGGCGTATTTGGCCGGGTTGTATGGTACTGGACCGCCCGCGGTAGGAGCATAAACGAAGACAAACCGGTCGTTTTTTATATCCACCGGGTCAAGAAGTAAGCCTTTGTTCCTCGCCTTCTCGGTGTATTCGATCAGGACACGAGCGGTTCCATTGAATCCCCACATCATGAATCCGGTGCCGAACAGCCCGCCGTTAGGGTAAAGCTCGTCCAAGCCGGCCATAGCATGAAAGCAACTGATGGCGACCTTGTCTTTTCGATAAAGCCGGTCATCGGCGCGGTATTTAATGGTTCCTCCATCGAGTAAGCGTTTACGCGCGACGCCTAGATCAAAACCCTCCTTACGGATTTCGTACGGACCCCACATCGCCACGGCATTCTTCGCGTCCATCGCGAGCTTGATCGTTTCTGCGAGAGTAAAGTTTCGCCCTGGCGATATCGGACATTTATTCAGCTTGGGAAACAACCGGGCACCAGGCCCATCAAAGACGCACAGGTGAGGATTTGTGAGGAAATCGCGAGGGAGCCAGCTGATGTTAAAGGCTTCGAAATCCCAATTCTTGTATTTTCGCGTTGGCAAGCCAGCCGTTAGCTTTCGTTGTTTGTTGTTGCCCGCGAACACTCGAATGAGAGTGATGAACGAATGCGAGAATTCCGGGTGATTTCCGCGATCTTGATACGCAAACGGAATGATAAAATAGCGCTCGCGAGTAAGGGAACCCTCGCCAAGGCGAGGAGCGATTTTGGCTTTGATCCGATCTACGATCTGAGTGTACAAAGGCACGTCATAGTTCGAAAAATCGACATTTCGCTGGGCAAACCCTGCCTGCGGCACGAGGGTGAACCCTAAAAGCAAAATGAAGATTCGGAAGTACACGTTCGTGAAAATACCAGCAACGGCTTTCATGGAAAGGCGTTAGTTTGCCGTTCCAATTACGACCATGCGCACGGGCTCGGGCACTACCGGGCGTTTGTAGCCAAGCGCGCACGCCAGAGACGACGGGCTTCAATTACCTGCCAGCAAATTAGTCCCGGGATTCCGATCGCAAGCTCGCGCACCCGCGCGACCAAGGCGAGCGTGACCGCAACGTAATCAGGTATCCCGAGCAGCTGGCCGACAAAATAATAGCCGGTTTCCTGCACCCCTAAACCTGACGGCACCGCAAACGCCGCTGAACGGACCGTTAAGACCATACTCTGTAAAATAAGCGCGTTGACCACTGTCGCATGCACATCCAACGCGTGAAGTGCGATCCAAATTTCGCCGGAGCCCGCCACCAGCGAAACAATCGTCCAGGCACAGCACGCGATCACAGCCTTTCGGCGCGCATAAAGAGTGCGAACGGTTTGGTCGAGGCTCTCACCTCCATGGACCAGCGGTTGCCACTCTGGTGAGTTCGCCACACGCGCGACGATGTTGGCGAGAAAATGGAACATCCCCAGCCGTTGCACGAAATAGAAGCCAGTAACGCCGACGACACCGATGAGCGTCCCGATCAAAGTTGGAAGAACGAAATTTTTCTGTCCCGTTACCTCGACGAGCAGCACTACACCGAGCACGGTGAAAGCGGCCTGCATGAAAACGCCGAGCGTAAGGTCCACCAGGACGGTGCCCGCCGCTATGGGCAGCGGCGCGCCGTTTATCGCAACTAAACGTGCCCGGACCACGTCTCCTCCTACAGCAGCAGAGGGTACAAGAGTGCTGAACGACTCGCCGATCCAGCGCATCCAAAACAACTTCCGCAGTGGCAAGCGATCGGATCGTGGAAAAAGTACCCACCATGAAACCGTGTCGAGGAAAATAGGTACTAAGAAATGATAGGCGACCACCCCGACAATGGCCCATCCGGCCGTCGCAAAGGCCGCGCCAACCTTTGACAGGTCCTGATGAATTACAATAGCAATGAAGAGCGCAGCGCCGGCAAAGCCAAGTAACCACACAGTTAATTGAATTTTGCCGGGCACTTTCATCTGGTCGTTACCGAGGAATTCTAGCTTGCCAAAATATTTTCCCTCCGATACATCGGTATCGGCTCGCTTTTCCGATCAGTTCATGCACGAATGGCTTTGAACACTATGAAAAATATCCGAGATTTTTTCGCCGTTCTTTTCCTTTGCTCCGCCGGGTCTGTTTTTGCAGGCACACCGACCTACGAGGTGCAACCTTCCCCGACGCCCGAGGAGGGCAACCACCTTAATCTGTTCGATTATGAGACGGACTACACGTTCAGCAGCAATTTCTACGACGTCAGAGGCGATTTTGGTCACGGCAGCTCGCTCTATAATGATTTTAGTTATTCGCATCGCTTCCTCATCACCGGCAATTGGTATTTTCGGGCAGGCGCTGAATACGAGCGGTTTGACTTCGGGGGGAGCGATAACGGTTTGCCCGATCATCTTCAGACCGTTCACGCTCTGCTCGCTCTTGAATACGTAATGCACGACCATGCTGGCTTAGGAATCGAAATCGATCCCGGAGTGTACTTCCAAAACCATGTCAGCTGGGACGCGTTCGACATACCAATCAAAGCGTTCTTCACATTTCCGTTGAAGAAAGACAAAATTTTCGCGGTTATCGGGGCGGGATTTTCACTCTATCAGAATCCGATCGTGGCCCCTGGCGGCGGTCTGATCTGGCTCGTCAATGACAAATTTCGGCTCGAAGGCGTGTTCCCTAAACCTGCTTTGGTTTACAACCCGACCGACGATTGGGAATTCCGGTTATACGGTGACCTCTTTTACCAAAGTTATCGCACCGACAGTGTCATAACTCCCGAGAGGAAGTTGCAAGTGAACAACGCTATCGTTCAATACAGCGAGTATCGTGCTGGAGTACAGGTGAGCTACTCCGGTTTCAAACCGTTTGAAATCCACGCCGGCGCAGGCTGCACGATCGAGCGAGACTTTGATTTCTTTCGGGCCGAAGCGAGCGCCAAAACGAGGCCTGCGCCCTTCGTCATGTTAGAGATCGAAGCGAGATTCTAGGGGAAAATCTCATCGAGCTTTCGGGCGACTGATTGCGAGCCGCGGACTTTTAATCGCCCAGTCATATAAGCCCATGTGCCTTTGAGTTTCACGTTTGACATGGCGACCCAGTCCTTGTCGCTTGTGATAAACGTGACGGTGGGATTATCAATTTTTCCTTTGCCCATCTTATAGGTGCCATCGTTCACGTCGATCCACCATTGGCCACCCTGCGGCCCGCTGAGTTCCCATTGATACCGTGCGTGTACGCCTTTTGCCTTGTCGGCCTTGAAACTCTCCCGCATTCCGTCGAACACTTGCTGCGGGGTCGAGGCTTCGGCGTCATTCGATGTCGCATTGGCCGCGCTGAGACTCACCGCAATCAGTACAGTCGCTGTTGCCAGACAGAGCCGCATACTTTTTCTTCCTATCTTATCCTTAAATGAGGATCGTTTCTGCGAGCCAAATCGACTGTTTCACCAAGCGGTTAGCCACATCTAGCGTAGAGTCCTGTCCAGCGCTCCGATCCGGCGTGTTTCGGGCCAACGCCACGCCACGCCCAGCACCACCAGGATCGTTCCGATGCCGCCCGCGACAACGGAAATCACCGGACCAAACAGCGCTGCCGTCAATCCAGATTCCAGCGCTCCGAATTCGTTCGATGTGCCGATAAAAATATTGTTCACAGACGAAACGCGCCCGCGCATTTCATCCGGCGTGACCAGTTGGACGATCGACCCGCGGATGATCACGCTTACGCTGTCGAATGCGCCGACAAAAAATAACACGCCGAGCGATAACCAAAATATTTTGGATAATCCAAAAAGAATAGTCGCGATGCCAAATCCAGTGACACACCACATCAAAGTCTTGCCCGCTCGCCGCATCGGCGGCAGATGCGCTACTACCAGCGCCACAGCGAAAGCGCCGACTGCCGGAGCGGCCCGCATCCAACCGAGACCAACAGGTCCAACGTGCAGGATTTGATCGGCAAAGATCGGCATCAATGCCGTTGCGCCGCCGAGCAGGACCGCGAACAGATCCAACGTAATTGTTGCCAGGATCACCTTTCTGCGAAACACGAACCGGACTCCGGCAATGAGACTTTTCCAAGTGCTCTCCTCGGTCTGCCCTCGCTTTTGGGTGCTGCGGCGAATCAGGGAAACTAGGAGAAAAAAGAAAAACGCGCAGACCGCATCGAGCAGATACACAAACGGAAACCCGACGAATGCCACCAGCAATCCGCTGAGGGCCGGGCCAACTACTGATCCAATTTGAAAAACGCTGTTGTTCCAGGTGACCGCGTTGGAGAAAGCATCGCGCGAAACCAACGTTGGAAAAAATGCCGTGCGCGCCGCCCAACTGAACGTGCGCGCACATGCTCCTATAAAGAGAAGCAGATAGATCAGCGGAATCGAGGCGTCATCAAAATGAAACACCGGATGATGACGCTCGAAGATCGCAGCTATTACAGCCAGCGCGCCATTAGCTTCACGCAACGGCGCAATTGAAGGAATGGAAAGATGTTTCCACGACACAATCGCCAGCGCGACGGACATCAGTGCGCTAAAAATTTGCGAGACAAGAATAATTCGCTTCCGGCTGATTCGATCCGCCAGATGGCCGGCGGGTAGCGACAATGCCACCACTGGCACTGCAATGACCAATCCAACCAATCCAAGCGCAGTAGCAGAATGGGTGCGCGCATAAATCTCCCATTCAACAGCCACGGCCAGCATCAAACGGCCCGTAATCGAGAGTAGATTACCAGCGGTGAACAGGGAGAAGCCGCCGAAACGGAAAGCCGCATAAGCATCATGCGGCCGGCGCTTCATTTCGACGGGCGGCGTAACCACCGGGCGTTCGCCTTCCGGCGATTGGTAGGATCTGGGGTCGATTGATCGGGGCATGTTCGAGCGCGTTCGTTCAAACACGCGCACGAGATTGTAAATTGAGCGGCGGGTGCCGCAACTTAGCGCGAGTCTGAACTTTTCATTGTGATCCTAAAGGAGGCGCTCATGGAGAGACGGCTTGGGTAGCCGTCCTTTAAACTTGACGGCTGGGAAGCCATCGTTCCCGCTCCAGCCAAAAAGTCCTCGCCTACAAAAATTGCCGAAAAGCTGCAGATTTTGCTTCCATTGCCTAAACCGGATGCGGTAGAGTCTGCGGCCTCAGGTAAAAATGGATAACATCATCGAGGCGAGAGAACTGCAAATCGAGCGCAAGCATTTCTACGTGGAACTCCGGGAGAACGACCGCGGGAGATTCTTGCGCATCACCGAGGAAGCCCACGGCCGCCGCAACAGCATCATTGTGCCCAGTACCGGCGTCGAGGACTTTACGGCGACGATTGCTGAAGTTCTGACCAACGGCGAAACTGCGCCCGCTTAATTACGGCGCGGACCCGGCACGGATGCCGCGCTGTCCCGAAAGCTTTCGGGAAGCGACGCAGCGGGTCGATTCTGCCGCCACGCGTTGACATCGCGACGCCCGAAATTACTTTGGCGCTTCGCCCCATTTACGATCTTCTGGGCTCCTGCACCATGGTTACGAAGCAAAAATACCGCACACGAAAAAAGATTGCTCGCACGAGAACAAGATCGAAGTCGCGCGGGCATGCGGCAGTTCGGAGAAACAGCAAGAAATCGCCTCGGTACGTTTATTACTTTGGTGACGGTCATGCAGACGGCGTCGGTAGCATGAAACCGTTGTTGGGCGGCAAAGGCGCAAATCTCCATGAAATGACGCGAATCGGTCTGCCTGTCCCGCCGGGATTCACACTCACGACGGAGGTATGCAGTTACTTTTACGATCATGACCGCACTTACCCGCCCCAACTGGAAGCGGAAGTCTCCACGGCAATGGCCAAAGTCGAAAAATCCACTGGTAAAAAATTTGGCGACAAGGAGCGACCGTTGCTCGTCTCGGTGCGCTCGGGTGCACGCGATTCAATGCCCGGAATGATGGACACGATCCTCAACCTCGGGATGAACGACGAAGTGGTGGAGATCGTCGCGAAGAAAACGAGCAACGCGCGGTTCGCGTGGGATTCGTATCGGCGCTTTCTCCAGATGTACGGTGACGTGGTCATGGGTGTGCAAAAACGGCCCGGTGAAGACCATGAACCGTTCGAGACCGTGATCGAACACCTGAAGGACGAACGCTATGGCAAGCACGATTTTCCCGACGTGCGATTAACCGTCGCCGATTTGAAAGAGCTCGTGAAACGGTTCAAAGCGTTGATCAAGGAGCGCACTGGAAAATCGTTTCCCCAAGATCCGAACGAACAGCTTTGGGGCGCAATCGGGGCGGTTTTCGGCTCGTGGATGAACGATCGCGCGATCGTGTATCGGCGAAAATATGGGATTCCTCACGAATGGGGAACGGCGGTGAACGTTCAAATAATGGTGTTCGGCAACATGGGAGAGACGAGTGCGACCGGAGTTGCATTTACACGCGATCCAGCGACCGGGGAAAAAATTTTCTACGGCGAATACCTTATTAACGCGCAGGGCGAAGATGTCGTAGCCGGTGTCCGCACGCCGCACCCCATTGCCGATCTGGCAAGGGAAATGCCCGCCGCCCACAAAGAGCTGATGAAGGTCCGCAACATCCTTGAGCATCACTTCAAGGACATGCAGGACCTCGAGTTCACCGTAGAGGAAAACCGCCTGTACATTCTGCAAACTCGCAACGGCAAGCGCACCGGCCATGCCGCCGTTCGTATTGCGGTCGATATGGTCGATGAAAAATTGATCGCGAAGAAAGATGCCGTGCGGCGTGTTCCACCAGATTCGCTTGCCCATCTTCTTGCGCCAATTTTCGATCGACACTCTGTGCGCGCGGCAAAAAAGATCGGCAGCGGCTTGCCCGCTGGACCGGGCGCGGCGTGCGGCCGTGTTGTCTTCAGCGCGGAAGAAGCTGTGACCCGCGCCGAACGCGGTGAGAAAGTCGTGCTCGCCCGCATCGAAACCTCACCGGAAGACTTGCGCGGAATGATCGCGGCTGAAGGAATTCTCACCGCACGCGGCGGCGTTTCATCGCACGCGGCCCTGGTTGCGCGACAGATGGGAAAGGTGTGCGTGTGCGGCGCGACCGGAATTCAAATCGATTATCAAAAGCGCACCCTCAGCGCAAACGGCACCACGTTAAACCGCGGCGATTATATCTCCATCGATGGAACCGCGGGAGAAGTGTTCGCCGGCGAAGTCGCTACTGCGCCGTCGGAGATTGTGCAGGTGCTCGTGGATCGGTCGCTCGATCCGAAGAAAAGCGTCACTTATCAGGAGTACGCAAAGTTGATGAAGTGGGCCGATGAATTTCGCGCGCTCGGGGTGCGTGCAAATGCCGACACACCCGAGCAGGTGACAAATGCAGTTGCATTCGGCGCCGAGGGGGTTGGGCTTTGTCGCACGGAACACATGTTCTTCGAAGGCGATCGAATTGATGCCATGCGCGAGATGATCCTTGCCGGAACGAAGGATGAGCGGGCACGAGCGCTGGCCAAACTGCTTCCTTATCAACGTGGCGACTTCATCGGCATTTTTACGGCGCTAAAAGGTTTGCCTGCGACGATCCGGTTTCTCGATCCGCCGTTACACGAATTTTTGCCACACGACGATGCGCAACAAAGTGAACTGGCGAACAAACTTGGGGTCCCGGTCGAGCAAATCGCGCGGCGCGTTGACGAGCTGCACGAATTTAATCCGATGCTCGGCCATCGCGGTTGCCGGCTCGGAATCACGTTTCCGGAAATTTCCGAGATGCAGGCACGCGCAATTTTCGAAGCCGCTGCGGAAGTCCAGGCAAAGGGGATCAAAGTTCACCCCGAAATCATGATTCCGCTGGTGGGATTCCCGCGGGAATTGAAGCTTCAGATCGACATTGTCCGCCGCGTCGCCGGTGAAGTTGCAAAAGAAAGAGGAACCAAATTCAAATATCTGGTCGGCACGATGATCGAAATCCCGCGGGCTGCGCTTGTGGCCGACCAGATCGCGCGCGACGCCGAGTTTTTCAGTTTTGGCACGAACGATCTCACGCAAACCACGCTGGGAATGAGCCGGGACGATTCCGGTAGTTTTCTTCCTGCTTACGCCGAGCTCGACATTGTGGATACAAACCCGTTCGCATCCATCGATCAGCGAGGTGTCGGTCGCTTAATGGAAATCACGCGCGATCTCGGGCGCAAGACGCGCCCCGACATTAAGCTGGGCATTTGCGGCGAGCACGGCGGCGAACCTAACAGCGTCAAATTCTGCCACCGCCTCGGCCTGAATTATGTCAGTTGCAGCCCGTTTCGAATTCCGATTGCGCGATTAGCGGCAGCGCAAGCAGCGCTGGAGAGTTAAACGCGTCCTTACCTCAGATGGTAGGGGCGGTTCACTCGAACCGCCCACGCGATTGAGGTCAATCGCGCCTACCTGCGCCGACAAACTTGAAGCCCATCTTCCGTTCCGTAGTCTCCTCCCATGCAGACGCGCGAAAAAACCATCGACATCGATTCCTTTGCGCGCCGGCATATCGGCCCGAGCGAAGAGGAAGTTCGAGCGATGTTGCGCGAAGTGGGTAATGAAAATCTCGGTGCTCTGATCGATGCCGCCGTTCCCAAAAATATTCGCCTCGATCGGGAACTAAGCTTACCGAAAGCGAAATCGGAAACCGAAGCGCTCGCAGAGCTCCGCGCGATCTCCGGGAAAAACAAGCTTGCGCGCTCGTTCATCGGCGCCGGCTACTATGACTGCATCACGCCGCCGGTCATCCAGCGAAACATTCTGGAAAATCCCGGCTGGTACACCGCTTACACGCCGTACCAGGCGGAAATCGCGCAAGGTCGGCTCGAGGCGCTGCTCAATTTCCAGCAGATGATCATGGATCTGACCGCGCTCGAGATCGCGAACGCCTCGCTGCTGGACGAAGGAACAGCCGCCGCCGAAGCGATGGCGTTTTGTCACGCCGTCGCTCCAAATCGCAAAACCTTCTTCGTCGCCGATAATTGTCACCCGCAAACAATCGCTGTTGTCCAAACGCGCGCGAAACCGCTCGGTATCAAGATCAAAATCGGCGATTACTCACGTTTGAAATTCGGCGACACTCTTTTTGGTGCACTCGTCCAGTATCCAGCAACCGACGGCGCGATTTACGATTATTCCCGCTTCGTGCAGCAGGCGCACGAGGCCGGCGCGCTTGTCGTCGTTGCCGCGGACGTTCTTGCGCTCACATTACTAAAGCCACCGGGCGAATTTGGTGCCGATGTTGCGGTCGGAAACACGCAGCGTTTGGGCGTTCCGCTAGGGTTCGGCGGACCGCACGCGGCTTACTTCGCCACGCGCGACCAATTCAAGCGTCACATGCCAGGCCGGCTCGTGGGCGTCTCACATGATGCCGAAGGCCGGCCGGCCTACCGCCTCGCGTTGCAAACGCGAGAGCAACACATCCGTCGGGACAAAGCGACCAGCAACATTTGCACGGCACAGGTTCTTCTCGCCGTTATTGCGTCGATGTATGCGGTGTATCACGGCCCAAAGGGATTGCGCGCGATCGCCGAGCGCGTTCACAGGCTAACGAGCCAATTCGCAGATGGCCTGCGTGCGCTCGGCTGCACGATCACGCACGACAATTTCTTCGACACTATTCGTGTCGAAGTTGAATCCAGCGAAGTCATTCTGGAGCACGCGGCAAAAGCGAGCTGTAACCTGCGGCCGCTTGGCGCGCGCGCAGTGGGCATTTCATTCGACGAAACGACAACCCCGCGGGACATCGAGTTGCTGATGGCCCTCTTTCGCGGCACAAGAGCGCGCGATTTTGACGACGACGATCTTGGGGAGCCGCAGCTGCGCATTCCGCAATCCGCAATCCGCAATTCCCCATTTCTCACTCATCCGATCTTCAACACGCACGACACCGAGACGGAAATGCTGCGTTATCTCAAGAAGCTCGAATCGCGCGATCTGTCGCTAACCACTTCAATGATTCCGCTCGGCTCGTGCACGATGAAACTCAATGCGACCGCGGAAATGTTTCCAATCTCGTGGCCTGAAATTTCCAAACTCCATCCGTTCACGCCTGCTGATCAGTCCGTCGGCTACACGGAAATTTGCCAGCAGCTGGAGGATTGGCTGGCTGAAATCACGGGGTTCGCCGCGGTTTCGTTGCAGCCGAATGCCGGATCGCAGGGTGAGTTCGCGGGACTGCTCGCGATTCGTGAATATCACGCGTCGCGCGGTGAAGCGCATCGCAACGTGTGCCTCATCCCAACCTCGGCGCATGGAACCAATCCGGCCAGCGCGATCATGGCCGGCTTCAAGGTTATCTCGGTTGCCTGTTTGAAAGATGGCGACATCGATCGTGCCGATCTGCGCGCCAAAGCAGATGAGCACGCGCGCGATCTCGCCGCGCTCATGGTGACGTATCCCTCGACGCACGGTGTTTTCGAGCCAACGATCCGCGAAATCTGCGACATCGTGCATGCGCACGGTGGTCAGGTTTTCATGGATGGAGCGAACATGAATGCCCAATGCGGTCTGTGTCGTCCAGGCGATTATGGCGCCGACGTCTGTCATTTGAATTTGCATAAGACGTTTTGCATCCCGCATGGCGGCGGCGGCCCAGGCGCGGGGCCGATCGGCGTGGCCAAACATCTGGCGCTGTATCTTCCGCGCGAATTCATTCTCGATCCCGAGACCGGCCGAATCCTGTTCGGCAAGGGAGAGCGCGGGAAACTACCGCCGCACGGCAACGGATCAAATTATCGCCACGGCGCAGGGAAAGGCGGCAATATCGCAGCTGCGCCTTGGGGCAGCGCCAGCATTTTGGCAATTACCTGGATGTACATTCGCATGATGGGCGCAGAGGGATTGAAACGAGCCAGCGAGATCGCAATTCTAAATGCTAATTACATCGCGAAGCGGCTCGACCCGTTCTTTCCCGTTCTTTTCAAAGGCAAGCACGGCCTCGTCGCGCACGAGTGCATCATTGATCTTCGACAATGGAAAAGTGCAGGGATCGAAGTCGAAGACATAGCCAAGCGTTTGATGGATTACGGATTTCACGCGCCGACGGTTTCCTGGCCGGTCGCCGGGACAATGATGATCGAGCCAACCGAGAGCGAACCAAAACACGAGCTCGATCGTTTCTGCGACGCCATGATCTCCATTCGCGCGGAAATCGAAGCAATCGCCAACGGCAAACAAGATCGACAAAACAACTTGCTCAAAAACGCGCCACATACCGCGCGGCAAATTGCGTCCGATAAATGGGACCGCCAATATTCGCGCGAACAAGCCGCTTTCCCTGCGCCCTGGACGCGCGAACACAAATTCTGGCCATCCGTCGCGCGCATCGACAACGTCTATGGCGACAGAAATCTCTTCTGCTCCTGTCCGCCGGTGGAAGATGTCGAGGGAAATAGCTAGAGATTCCTCGACTTCTCTCGGAATGACAGAGCCTGGAGCGGCCGCTTTTTATGACGCGGACACTAATTGCCCTAATTCTCGCTGTGGTTGCGCTGTTGTGCTTCACGTACTTGTATGCACATCACGTTTGGAATCCGCTGCCGACCGAAACAACGATCGATCGAATCGTCATTGAAAAATCAGCTCGAACATTGTCCATATTTTCCAATAGCAAGAAGTTGAAAACCTATCGTGTTGCGCTCAGTCGCAATTCTGTCGGTGCAAAACAAGAGGAAGGAGATAAGAAAACACCTGAAGGCATCTACAAAATCGACGGTCGTAATGCGCAGAGCAGCTTTCACCTTGCGCTGCATGTCTCTTATCCATCCGACGAGGACAAGGCGCGCGCTGCACTGCGGGGCGTTTCAGCTGGATCCGACATCATGATTCATGGGATTCGAAACGGGCTCGGCTGGCTCGGCGCGTTCCACCGTTTGAGTGATTGGACGATCGGTTGCATCGCAGTGACCGATGAGGAGATCGAAGAGCTTTGGCGCGTGACGCCCGACGGAACAACCGTCGAAATTCGCTCGTAGATTCCTGCCGCTTTGCTTGAAATTACGAATCCGCTTCGCAACAAACCGGATAACTCTGGGGAGCACAGGCTGCCAGCCTGTCTTTTTCGGCAGCCTGCCGAAAAGCTCTTCGCACGTTCGATCCCACGCGCTGTTGCAACACTCAAGGCGTTGTCGGCAAGTTGCCGACAACAACAGGCTGGCAGCCTGTGCTCCCCAGAATCTGCATGCGTCCGCTTACCCTTCGGGCGCGAGCTCGGGCGCGGCGACGACGCGAGTCGGGACGAGGCGCAATGCGCTGCCATTCGTTTCCTCGGCCGCGGCAGGACCTTGTTCGTGGTATTCGGCGTCGCTGTTGACCTGCCAGAGATCGTAGAGCTTCGCATCGGCCACAATGTTTTCCGCGCACAACATCGCAGTCATCATGGCGTGGTCCTGATTATTGTATTTGTGCATGCCATTTCGCCCGACGAGATGCAGGTTGGGATAACGCGTCTCCAGTTCCTGCCGGATCGTGGCGACGTGCCGCGCGTAATCGTCGTCGTAAACCGGATAGGCTTTCTTCTGACGAACGACGCAGCCATCGATGAAATCGCCTTCTTTGGCTAATCCGATTTGAATCAGCTCGCGCCGCGCCAGTTCGATCAGGTCGGTATCGCTCGAATCCCAAAGGCCGTCGCCTTCGAAACAGAAATATTCGAGGCCGTAACAGACCTTGTCGGGCTCGGGCACCATTTCCGGCGACCATGAACGGAAGTTCTGAACACGGCCCACTTTGACGCTCGGGTCGTGAATGTAGATCCAGTTGTCATCGAACATCTGTCGATCTTTCAAGATCGACATCACTGTGATGAAGTCGCGATACTTCAGGCTTTCGGCTGCGTGTTTCGTTCGCTCACTCACAGCAGGCGACAAACCGCAAACCAGTTCCCGCATCGGGGCGGATGAAATGATGTGTTCAGCTTCGATTTTGTACAGATCGCCCTGTCCATTCTTGTATTCGACTGTCCAAGCACCCGAGACTTCGTCATACGAGCAACGCGTCACTCTGCGGCCCATCTCCAGCTTGCCGCCCAACGCCTTCATCTTTTCTACGCACGCTTCCCACATCATGCCCGGGCCGCGGCGCGGATAACGAAAGGAATGGATGAGCGTCTTGATGACTTTGCTGCGGTCGCCGTTGTAGCGCTGCGGAACGAGCGCATTCTTGATCGCGCTGCCGAGCGAAAGTCCTTTGATGCGTTGGGCTGCCCAGTCGGCGGAGATTTCCTTGCAGCTCATCCCCCAGACCTTTTCGGTGTAGCTCTTAAAGAACGTATTAAAAAGACGTTTGCCGAACTGATTGCTCACCCACTCTTCGAAGTTGCGCGGATTACGCAATGGAAAGAGACGCGCTTTTAACCAGGAAAGAATGCAAAGAGTCGACCTGATGATGCCAAGCTTCAGTAATGCTTCAAAGGGCTTCAGCGGATAGGAGAAAAATTTACCGCCGTAAAAAATCCGCGACGACCGCGCCCGCACGAGCATGTCGTTCGGCAAAATTTCCGTCCACAGATCTTCGACCGCCTTGGATTTGGAAAAGAAACGATGCCCGCCGATGTCGAAATGAAAACCGTTGTAAGTAACGGTTCGCGAAATACCGCCGACGTAAACGGGGTCGGCTTCGAGAACGACGACGCCCACGTCTTCCTTTGAAAGAAGATAGCCCGCTGTCAAACCCGCTGGACCAGCTCCGATAATGGCGACTTTTGTTCTCATCTTCTGCTAAGCGACCCAATTGCCCCGGGTGAAATTCCAGACGTACCAGCCCTGCACGCATAACCCAGCAGCGCTAAGCAACACCACTGCCGCGATGCTAAACGCCCTAACGAGCATCGGCGGAGTCCGAAATTGACGCAGAAAATTCAAAAACGCCAGCACGATCAAAGCGTGCACGGCAAATTCATAGCGAAGCATGCTCTCCATACTCACGCAGGCCACCCCGCTGACTGAGAGGTAATAGATCGTGGCCGCACAGAAATAAATGCCAGCACGGACCGGCAGGCCGACCCGCCGACGAATCGGTGGAAGCAGTTCGCAAAGCGCGATACCGACCAGAAGCACGGCGCCGAGCGTCATCGATAGTTGGCTCGCTTCAGTCGGATCATTCAATGCCGGAGCGAGCCAGCGATAACTTGACGGCTTAAGCACCGCTAAATAATCGGGAATGATCCCCCAACCAGCCGCCTGTGTGAGCATGTAGATATTCCAATTTCCCCAGCGGACGTGGCAGTAGATAAAGAAAAAGACCGCCCCCAGAGTCGCAACAGCCATTAACCCGATTGCCGACGCGTACTGGCGAAACCACGCGCGCGGCTCGCGCACGCCTTTCCATCCTTTCAAAAAAAGCGAGCGCACCACAGGAAAACCCGCGCAGACGATTCCGACAATTCGCGCCGCGGACAGGACGATACCGTGCGCCGCCGCCCAGACTTTGGCAGACCGCCCTTCCGTCGTGCTCCAGTAAATGAAGCCAAGCAGCGCCATCAAAAACAGCGATTCCGAATAGCCGGCGACCAAAAAGAATGCTGCCGGATGGGCGAGGATCAATAATGCGCCGCAAATCTGAAGCGTGGGCGAAATGTTCCAGCGCTTGCAAAACAGGAAGAAATAACTCCAGAAACCCCAGGCAGCGAGCTGTGCGGTGATCAGCAGTGCGGTGCCGGTGTCGATGTTGAGCCCGTAGCGAAATAATGCAGCAATCGCGGGATACGCAGGGAAAAATGCAACATTCGACACTTCTATCACCTTGTGATCGATCGGCGGAACAATGGTTTGATAGCCGCGATCAACGATGTTCATGAACCAATAGCTGTCGTGCTGGATCAGAGCCGAGTAGCGGTCCGAAAGTGACCCTTCCGGCGCCAGCAGACCGACCGCCAGCGCAAGTTGCACGACGGTCAGAAGTAATCCGGCGGCCAAAGGCCAGAAGAGCGACCGCGAGCGAGTCATGACGTCATCGGCAGAAAAGGCCGAGGAGACAAGAAAGTTCTCAAGATTGCAAGAATTGAAACTTTCGGCAGAGGCAATCTCGGATCGCATTGTTTCCAACTGGTGCAGCTGATTCGGGTGGCAGGGTTTGACGGCGATCGCGCTTCGTTTATTCGCGAGATTGGTCGTGTGTCGTCGTTACGCAGGGGGGGTTGGTTGGATCGGCGCGCCGCGCCGACCCCCGGGCGCCGCAGCGCGGCGTCCCTACCTTTCCGAGATCATGAGCACGATCTCGCCTTTCGGCGGATGGGCTTCGTAATGTGGGAGGAGCTCGCTGGCAGTGCCGCGGCGGAACTCCTCGAATCTTTTTGTAAGCTCTCGCGCTACGCAAAGTTGCCGGTCCGGCATGATGTTGGTGCAGGTGGCAAGCGTTTTAGTTAATCGATAAGGCGATTCGAAAAAGATTGCGGTTTCGTCGCATTCGGCCACTGCTCGCAACTCGCGCTCGCGCTGTCCGCTTTTGACCGGAAGAAATCCACGGAAAGAAAATTTCTCGGTCGAAAATCCGGAACCGACAAGAGCGGTTAGGATTGATGATGGCCCGGGGATGATCGTAAACTGGACTTCGCGATGAATACATTCGCGAATGAGGCGCAACCCAGGATCAGACAGTCCCGGCGTTCCTGCGTCTGTAATCAGCGCAACGTTCTCGCCGCGCATGAGGCGTTCCACAAGTTCCGCCGTGCGCCTCGCTTCGTTATGTTCGTGATAACTGATGAAGGGCTTTTTGATTCCGAAATGCTTAAGCAAGATTCCGGAATGCCGGGTGTCTTCCGCCGCGACCAGATCGACCGATCTCAGTATGTCCAGCGCACGCAAGGTGATATCGCCCAAATTGCCAATCGGTGTAGCGACGACGTAAAGCATTCGGTATCATCGATTCAAAATCGCTCTTCCGCTATCGAGCGCAGGCGAGCCCTCAATTTCTGACAGAGCCGATGCGCTGTTGCAAAACGAATCCCTAACGGAGGCCTAACATGAGAATAAGCTCTTATTTATCCATCCTGACGGTATTGGCTTTGGCCGGTTGTGCAGAGGAGCCAGCAACGGTGACGACCACCACAACGACACAGCAAGTTACGACAACGGGACCAGCCCAAGAAGTCCTGGTAACTCAACCGCCGCCACCGGTTCGCGTTGAAACTCAAACCGTCGCGCCCGGAGCAGGATACGTCTGGACGAGCGGCTATTGGCGATGGACAGGAACCACCTACGCTTGGGTCCCGGGGACTTGGGTAATCCGCCCGAGACCAGCCGCGGTGTGGGTGCAAGGCCATTGGGTGCGTCGCGCTCGCGGCTGGACATATACTCCAGGCCACTGGCGATAAACAACGGGCCAATCATTACCGCCGATTAGAAGTTCATCAGAGCGTCTCACCAGCCGAGAACCTTCGCGAAGATCAATGGCGTAACGATTGTAGCATCAGACTCGATAACGAAGCGCGGCGTATCGACGTTGATTTTTCCCCAGGTGATCTTCTCATTGGGCACTGCGCCAGAATATGATCCGAAGCTCGTGGTGGAATCGCTGATCTGGCAAAAATAACCCCATTCCGGCACGGGCGTACTGACCACATCTTGATTTAGCATTGGCACAACGCAAATGGGGAAATCGCCCGCGATGCCGCCGCCAATTTGGAAAAAGCCAATGGAGGACTCCTGCGAGACGCGCCGATACCATTCGGCCAGCGCGATCATGTATTCGATTCCGGAGCGAATCGTGTGCACGTCGGTTATCGTTCCGGTGATGCAGCGCGCCGCATAAATATTTCCAAGAGTCGAATCTTCCCAGCCGGGCACGAAAATGGGAAGGTCTTTGTGCGCCGCAGCGATCA
Organism: Candidatus Udaeobacter sp.; assembly: GCA_036499425.1. Classification (GTDB taxonomy): domain Bacteria; phylum Verrucomicrobiota; class Verrucomicrobiia; order Chthoniobacterales; family UBA10450; genus Udaeobacter. The sequence goes on from DASYDT010000035.1 coordinate 63,275, forward strand.
TCCAACTGTCGCCCGGGTCGATCTCGTAAAATTTCTTGAGCCGGCATTCTTTGAGGATCGTGTAAAGGAATTCGTGCGGAAAACCGTGTTCTTTTCTCTTTGCCGCGGCGACCCATTCATCAATGACCACTCGCTCGATCCGCCGAATGGCTTCCTCCTCCGGGATACAGGTGTCGGTGACTCGATTCAAATGACGCTTGAGAAGCTCTTCCTCCTGTTGCGGACTAAGCTCGCGATAATTTGGAAGACGCACGTACTGGCTGCGCGCGACGAGATTGAAAAGATCTTCCTCCAAATTCGCTCCGGTGCAGGTGATGGCGTGGACTTTGTCTTGGCGAATCATTTCCGCAAGAGAAACCCCCAGTTCCGCGGTGCTCATGGCGCCTGCGAGCGTGATCATCATTTTTCCGCCGCGATCCAGATGCGCGATATAGGCCTCGGCAGCGTCTTTCAAGACTGCGGCATTGAAATGCCGGAAGTGGCGTTCAATGAACTGGCTGATGGTGCCCATCTTCACTTCCCCAACATTTGCAATCAGTGCTACTTGATTTGATGCAAAACTTCTAGCGTGGCAGTCAAGCCTTAATCGCATTTTTCGCCGAAATTTCTCACTGTATCGCTTCCAGGATCTGCGACGCCAGGATGTCCGGGATCACACCCAGCAAAAGAACTGCTGCGGCGAGCAAGGAGATTGCGGACTTTTGGAGAACGTGATCAGTGATCAGTGATCCGCCTCCACCAAGGCTACGGCGGACAAGTCGGTGATCGGCGCCAGCCTCGGCCTGTTTGTTTACGAAGATGAACTTGAGGACCATGAGGTAATAATAAAGCGAGATGAAACTGCCAAACAGCCCGAGCGCCACGAGCCAGAGCAAACCGTGGGTTGGACTGGCGTGCAGCGCGGCGCTGAACAGGTAGAACTTTCCGAAAAATCCGGCGAGCGGCGGGATGCCTGCCAGGGAGAGCATGAAGATCGCCATGCATCCGGCCATGAGCGGTGAACGCGAACACAATCCGGAAAAGTTCGATAAATCATCGCCTCCCGTTTCGCACCGTACGAAACCCACCACGCCGAATGCGCCGACGAGCGTGATGGCGTAAGTGGTGGTGTAAAACAAAGCAGCTGAAAAACCGTCGCGCCCGCCCGCCACGAGTCCGAGCAACGTGTAACCACCGTGTGCAACCGCAGAGTACGCGAGCAGCCTGCGCACGTTCGATTGCGCCAGCGCAACCAGATTGCCGAGCAGGATCGAGAAGGCTGCCAGCACCGCGAGTACAGGCGACCAGCCGGCCACCATGCCGTGCCATGCGGCGCTGCCGTGCACGGGTGCAAATCCAACCAGGACGATTTTCCCCAGGACCACGAACGACGCGACCTTTGACCCCGAAGCAATGAACGCGGCGCTCGGAACAGGCGCGCCCTGATACGCATCCGGCGCCCAAAGATGAAACGGCGCGGCGGCAATCTTAAACGCAAAGCCGACGAGCGTCATGACAATGCCAACTGCAAGCAACGGGTGCACTGATCCGGTCGCCAACTTGGCTGAGATCGCGGCGAGACCGGTCGTTCCCGACATCCCGTAAATCAAGCTGATTCCAAAAAGTGTGAACGCGCTCGATGTGCTGCCGAACAGGAAATATTTCAGTCCCGCTTCGGCTGAGCGGAGATCAGTCTTGTCGAATGCTGCCATCACGTAAAGCGACAGACCGAGCAGCTCCAGCCCGATGAAAATCATCAGCAACTCTTCGCTGCCAACGAGCAGCATGAGGCCGACCGTTGCCAGCAGAACAATCGCCACGTATTCGCCTCGATGACGCAGAGACTTTTCTGATGTCGTCAAAAGGATTGTGAAAAACGTGAGTACCATGCAGATGATTTTGAACAGCGACGTCAGCGGCGTGATCACGAGCATTCCGCCAAAGAGCGTCGCGTTGCGCGGCAAAATCAGCAGAGCGCCGATTGCGACTGCGAGGCCGAGCGCGGCGACAAACGCACAGAGCGCCGTACTTCGAGTGCTGGACCTGCCAGCGGCATTTCGAGTCGGTTGCGCCGTTGACACCGTTGCGCCCGCGGCTTCGCGTCCGGTCGTCAGGCCAATTGTGAGGACCACCAGCGCCGTGATAACGACGATTGCTTCCGGCGATGCAAATTTGAGGAGCTCGAGGTAAGACATGGTTACAACGTTAACCTCCGGATTTTAAAAACCTCATCGCCTCGACGGCGGGCATGATCCGATCGAGCAACAGTTTCGGATAAACTCCTACCGCCAGCGTTGCGAACATCAGCAGGCACGCGCCGAGTTTTTCCGCGGCTGTAATGCTCTGTTGCTCGTTCCAATCCGGGTCGGGCGCCACCCGGCCTTCCTGCATGCGGACGACGCCTGAACCCGCCTCGCCGAAGAACGATTGCTTTAACGCGCGCAACGTGAAGGCCGCCACAAGCACCATACCCGCTCCCGTGATCCAGACCGCCAGCGGATAAGCTTTCCACGCGCCGATGAGAATTGTGATCTCGGCCGCAAACCCACTGAAACCGGGGATACCAATCGACGCTGCCGAAGCGATGACGAACGTAAACGCCGCAAACGGCAGCGCGTGACTCAGATTCATTCCCGCGAGCGCGTCGAGTTCGCGCGTGTGTGTACGGCGATAGATCATGCGTCCAGCGACGGCGAAGAGCAGAGCCGCGATGACGCCATGCGAAAACATTTGCAGCACCGCGCCGGAAACGCCGAGCACATTCGCGGTAGCCAAACCAAGAAGCACGAAGCCCATGTGGCTTACGCTGGAATAGCCGATTACAAATTTCAGGTCACTTTGGCGAAGCGCGACCGCTGCAGCATAAACGATCCCGATGACCGCAAGGACAGCGATCCATTTGCTCCACAGCTGAAATCCCTGTGGGAAAAGATTCATCGCCACACGAAGACCTGCGTAAGAACCGAGTTTCATGACGATCCCCGCGAGCAACATCGAGCCTGCGGTCGGCGCAGCGGCATGACCTGTCGGCGCCCAGGTGTGCAATGGCCAGATGCCAGCGAGCACCGCAAAGCCAAAAAACAACACGGGAAACGCCCACGATTGCAGTTGCCGTGGAAATTGGAATTGCGACAGCTGATTCAAATCTAACGAGCCTGCAGTCACGTAAGCGACAAGAATCCCGATGAACACGAACATGCCGCCGAAGAAAGAATACAAGGTCAGTTTTATCGCGCCGTATTCCTTGTTCGTGGATCCAAAGATGGCGATGAGGAAATATTTCGGCACGATCACCAGCTCGTAGAACACGAAAAACAAAAACAGATTGGCGCTGAGGAAAACGCCGTAGCACCCGCCCACTACCAGTAGTAGCCAGAAGAAGAATTCATTCTGCCGATTCTCTACATCCCATGAAAAGAGCACCGTGCTCACCGCTGAGATCCCAGTGACGAGAACCATGGTGAGGCTGACTCCATCTAGCGCTAAATGGTACTCGATCCCGAGGGCGGAGACCCAAGGCACGCGCACGATCGTTGTGAAATGCGCAAGCTCGGCAATGGGCGTGCCAACGAACACCGCGAGGCCCAGAGCCAAGCCTGCGATGCTAATAAGCAGCGCAATCCAACGCGCGAACCCGCGCGGCAGAAGAAGCGACAACACCGCGCCCGCGAACGTGATGTAAATCGTCCAGGCGATCATGCGCGTTTGTACGTCCGATAACGCGCTGCCCTTTCGCGAACATGAAATCCGATTTCGCGTCGCGGCTTCTCCGGCGGAGCCATCAGCTGCCGGATTGCTTCGAGGATCGCTGCGATGTCCTCGTCATGTTTATCAACACGCTGTTCAAGTTCTGAGAATTTCTGAGCAAGTTCGCGGTTCACGTCGAGTATCCGGCGCAACTTCACGAACGCGCGCATGATGGCGATGTTCACCTTCACGGCGCGCTCGCTGTTCAATACGCTCGACAACATGGCGATGCCCTCCTCAGTGAAGGCATAGGGCGAGGCCCTGCGGCCGCCCCAACTTGAAATGCCAAATTGGCATTTCAAGTTCTCCGCCTCTTCGGCGGTAAGCTGAAACATGAAGTCCGGCGGGAACCGGTTGGGATTGCGCTTCACTGCGCGGTTCAAATGTCCAGTCGGCACGCCGTATAGCGTGGCCAAGTCAGAATCCAACATTACCTTCTGCCCGCGAAGGACGAAGATTAACCGGGCAATTCGTTCGATGGGAATGATCTCTTTGCTCATGCGCGGTGAATCTCAGCTAAACAGCCGCGCCATTTGAACGACGGTCGTGTTGAAGATGTTGAACATGAATTGCGGCGCGATGCCGATGGCGAACATGAGCAGTGTTACAGGGACCACGACAAGTTTTTCGCCTCGCAAAAGATCGGGAAACGCGCTGCAACTTTCTGCGAGCGGCCCGCTAAAGAGCAATTGCATCGCTCTGGTGAAGACGATGGCGGTCACCAGAAGACCAATCACGGCGATGGCAGTAAACGAAGCCGCGATAGCGAACGAACCCTTAAAGATCAGAAATTCGCCGATAAATCCATTCAGTCCCGGTAAGCCAAGCGAGGAAAACATGGCCACGCTCGTCCAGCCGCAAAGCAACGGTGTCCGCTGCATCAATCCGCCAAAATCGCCGATGCCACGCGCCCCGCGGCGTTGTTCAAGCAGCCCGACAAAGTAAAACAGGGTAGCCGCGGTGATGCCGTGGTTGAAAATTTGCATAAAAACGCCACTCAGCGCTGCGTGCACGTCGATCTTGGCGGCGACAGTTGGCGAAGTAGTCACCGCAAAAAGAGCGAGCATGCAGTAACCGAGATGGTTGATCGACAGGTATGCAACCATTCGTTTCAGATCGCGCTGTGCCCAGGCAGCCAGCGGCGCGAAGACGATCGAGCAGAGCGCCAACACAAGCAGCCACGGGCCGATGATTTTGATTTCATTCGGAAAAAGCGGAAGCAACAGACGCACGAAACCGTAAACGCCCATTTTTGAGAGCAGACCCGTCAACACCATCGACACGCCGGTCGGCGCGGTTTGGTAGGCGTCAGGTAGCCAGGTGTGAAACGGAAACAGCGGCACCTTTACAGCGAGCCCGATAAAGATTCCGGCAAACGCAAGCCACGCGACCTTGCCGGTGAGCACACCGGTTTTCCCGAGGGAGGCCAGCGCAGAAAAATCGAAGGTGCCTTTGGCAAAATAAATTCCCAGAAACGAGAGCAACATCGCCACGCTGCCGAGAAATGTGTAAAGGAAGAATTTGGTTGCGGCGCGGTCCCGATTTTCGCCGCCCCAGATTTTGATGAGCAGAAACGCCGGGATCAGGCTCATCTCGTAGAATAAAAACCAGAGAACGAAGTTTTGTGCCGTGAAGGTGCCGTAGAGCGCGGATTGCATTACGAGCATGGTCGCATAGAACCCGCGGCTGTCGGCTGGAACGGGTCGGGCTAGAAATGCGAATGGAACGATGAGCGACGTAAGCAGGACGAGCAGCAAACTCAATCCATCAACGCCAACCAAATATTCAGCGTTGATCGCCGGAATCCACGCATGACGTTCGACGAATTGCATGCCCGTCGCAGTTGCATCGAATTTTCGCCATAATCCCACCGCGCATGCAGCCGAGATGGCGTTAAATATCAGAGCGATGACGCGGCAATTTCTTTGCGGCCAGGTGCAGACCGCAAGCGTACCAAGCAGCGGAATGAAAATGATCGCTGTAATTACGCCAACCATGCGTAGAGAAGAAGGAGTGCCAGCATGCCGATGGCGACGACGCCAAGGTAAATCTGAATCTGCCCGGAGTGCGCGGCGGACAACAGCCGGCCGAGCCCCCGAGCGCCAACGGTGGTTTCATCGACTCCAGCATTGATGCCCCGCTCATCCACGCCACTGGTGAACATTGCAAACGCTTGCCCGATTCCGCCGAAGCCACGCACAAGCCCGTCCCAGAAATAGCGATCCAGCCAGTCGGACAGACGCGCGGCCATCCAACTGAATGCGATGACCGTACGAGCATAAAGTTCGTCGATCCACATTTTGTTTTCGAGGAAGCGAAACAATGCTGGCTGAGCGTATTCAAGTGGGTCGATCTGAGCTGGGCGATTTCCATCTTGCACACCCGCCTTGCGATACATCCACAAACCAACGCCGATACCGGCACCTACGAGCACGAGCGAAACAAACAGCGCCGGCTGAATCAAACGACCGATCTCAAAGTGCACGGCTTCGCCAGTCAGATACTCATGCAGCCATGGCCATGCAGGGGTGAGCACGACGCTCAATAAAATTGCGCCCAGCGCGAGCGCGATCAGCGGCGTTGTCATCACGCGCGGGCTCTCGTGCGCGTGCTTCGCGGCAGCACGCGGGTTCCCAAAAAAGACGTAGATGATTTGTCGTGTCATGTAGAGCGCGGTGAGAACGACGCCAGCCAACATGAGGTAATACGGTACCGGCGACTTCGGCCAATGTGCTGTGGCGTGAAGAATTTCCTCTTTCGTCCAGCCGCCGGAGAAAAAGAACGGGACGCCGCTGAGCGCCATCATCCCGATGGCATAGGTCAAAAAGGTGACCGGCATGAAGCGCCGCAGGCCGCCCATTTTGCGAATGTCCTGTTCGCTGTGACATCCGTGAATGACCGAGCCGGAGCCGAGGAACAGAAGCGCTTTGAAAAATCCATGCGCGAGCAAGTGCATGATGCCGGCTGCCACCCCGCCCACGCCCAGCGAGACCATCATCAAACCAAGTTGCGACACCGTTGAATAGGCGAGAATACGTTTGATGTCGGCTTGTGCGATCGCGATGAGTGCAGCCATGAGCGCGGTAGTTACACCGATCCAGACAACGACGGTGAGAGAGGACGTCACGCCGTTGATCGCGCCTAACGAGAATAGCGGATACACGCGCGCGACCAAGAAAACTCCGGCGGCGACCATCGTTGCTGCGTGAATCAACGCGCTCACCGGAGTCGGGCCTTCCATCGCATCCGGCAGCCAGACGTGCAGCGGGAATTGTCCGGATTTGCCGACTGCCCCGAAGAAGATCAGCAGCGCGATGAATGTGGCGCTGGCGCCGAGCATGGCCAGGCCGGCGCTTTCGAGACAGCCTTTGCCGCCATCGTAAAAAAGAAGTGTGCCGCTGCGATTATAGAGCCAGAGCATGCCGAGAAAAAATCCCATATCGCCGATGCGCGTGGTGACGAACGCCTTTTTTGCGGCGGCCGCTGCGCTCGGTCGCTCGATCCAGAAGCCGATGAGCAGATACGACGCGAGCCCGACCAGTTCCCAAGAAATGAAAAGCAGAAGCAAACTGTTCGCGATGACCACGCCGAGCATCGCGCCGGAGAAGAACAATAAATACGCGAAAAAGCGGACAAAATTTTTATCGTCGGCCATGTAGCCAATGCTGAAGACAAAAATGCAAAGCCCAACGAGAGAGATCATCAGCAGCATCGCGGCGGCAAGCGGATCGAGGACAAATCCGAGCCGAAGCCCGTTATCTCCGAAAGTGAACCAGGTGAAATTTTGAGCCGTGCGGAAGCCGTGTGTTTGGACGGTCGGCAGGAACGCTATAACCGACAATCCGAGCGCGGCGACTTGCCCAGTAACTGCCAGCGCCGCGGCACTTCTGCGCCACGCGTTCGGCAAACTCAAAATTATCAGCGAAGCCGCGAACGGCACGGCAGGGATCAGCCAGAGATGATCAAGAATCCACGCGCTCATGTTTTAGTGGATTCTTTCATCCTTTGAGCTGATCGAGTTGATCGACATTCGTGGTGTGATAATGGCGATAAACGGCGATGACCATCGCCAGACCAACCGCGGCTTCGGCAGCGGAGATCGCGATGGAGAAGATTGCGAACATCACCCCAGTTGGCTGGTGCGGTTGCGGAGCGAAACGCCAGAACGCGATGAAATTCAGGTTCGCTGCGGCCAACATTAACTCGATGCCGATAAGGATGAAAATCGCGTGACGCCGACTCAATGCCGCGACGAGCCCGATGGAAAACAAAGCCGCGGAAACGACAACGAAGGCTTGCAGGGTAGGTGTCATCGCAGTCCAGGCCGAAAACGCCCAACGTCCAACTTAGAATCAAGCCTGAACTCAGCATTGAGCATTGAGCGTTGTGCGTTGAGCGTTTGCTTCATCTTTCTCATCGTTTTTCCTCCATTACGAGAATGAGCGCGCCGATGAGAGCGGCGGTTAGCAGAAGGCCGACGCATTGCAACGGCCACACGTAACCGGTCATTAACGCTTCGCCGATTCTTTTGACGGTGAGCGCCCGAATGTGTGGGGCGACGATGGAGAGTGATTGCGTCTTGAGAATCGACCACGTCAAACCACAGAACACAGCGAGAGCAATGAGCACACCAGCCCAGTTAAAGCCGCGATCTTTTCCCACGTCGCGCCGCGTTAAAAGAATCGTGAAAACGATCAACACCGCGACCGCGCCGATGTAAATGAACACCAGCGCGAGCCCGACGAACTCTGCGCCCAGCAAAAAGAAAAGCGCCGCGAGGCCGACCAAGGCCACTGCGAAACTCAGCGCAGCATGCATCAGCTTTCGCAACGTCGCAGCCGCGAGCGCCGCGGCGAGTGTGAAAATCGCGATGATAACAAATGCGGCGCTGCTCATTCTGCGAAGCGATAAACGCGCGGTGCAAATTTTCTTCGCGTGTCGAGCAGGATCGATAGGGCGCTGTAAACGATCACAATTACAACCAGCGACCACAGCCATCCGCGCAGGCCGCGCCCGGCATAATGCCAGACGGCCGCCGCGATGACGCACGTGAAAGCCATCGGCAACATGAATTTCCAGGCGAAGTTCATCATTTGATCGATGCGTGTGCGCGGCAGCGTCCCGCGAATCCAGATGTAAACCAAAAGCAGCCCGCTCAGCTTGAGGAAAAACCAGACATAAGAAGGGACAATTTCGAGCACGCGTACGGGCGCATGCCAGCCGCCAAGGAATAACGTCGCTGCAAGGCCGCTGACGGCGAACATCCCGATGTATTCCGCCATGAAAAATGTCGCGTATTTGAAGCCGGAATATTCAGTCATGTGCCCGGCGACGATTTCCGACTCGCCCTCGGGCACATCGAACGGAGTGCGATTCGACTCTACGAGACCGGAAACGAAAAACAAAATGAAGGCGACACCACCCCACGGCGTGAAGACAAACCAGCGCGGCACAAGGCCAAACGTGTATCCAGCTTGCGCGGAGACAATCCGGTCAGGCATAAGCGAGCCGACCACCATCACTGCCGGCAGAACGGTAATAATGAGCGGCAGCTCGTAGCTGAACATTTGCGCGATCGCGCGCATGGCGCCGAGCATGGAGAATTTATTGTTGCTTGCCCAGCCGGCCATGAAGACCGCGAGTTCCGTTGCCGATCCAACGGCGAAGAAAAAGAGAATGCCGCCGTCGATAGTGAACGGCGTCATATTTCGTCCATACGGAATCACGCCGAGGGTAAGAATCGCCACCGCGGCGATGAGCACCGGCGCGAGGAAATGCACGATCTTGTCCGCCCGCGCCGGCACGATGTCTTCCTTGATCAACATTTTGATGCCGTCGGCGATTGGCTGGAAAAGACCGAAGGGACCGACCCGATTCGGGCCGTAGCGGTTTTGCATCCGCGCGAGAATTTTTCGCTCCAGCACGGAGATGAGCGCAAAAAGCGTGAGGAACACAGCGAGTAGCATGAAAATATTGATCAGAATAGATGCCAGCTGGATCACCCAGCCGGGCGACCCCGCCAGCCATGAGAGCAGCCATTGCTTGGCGTTGACGAAAACTTGGTCGATAGATTTGCTCATCCCGGATGAAGAAAACCGTTGATTGCCAGGTTAATCAAGACAGAACACTGTGACTTTGCCATGAAAGGCAGCTCCTAACGGGGGCAATATGCATCCTTCGTATGGAGTGGTTTTTAGCTTTGCAGGGAGCTTTGGGTGCAGTACCTTTGGCGTCCGCCATGCGAACGCTGCTCTTGTTGCTCGCCGCTCTTTTTGCGAGCGCCGGTTTGATCCGAGGAGAAATCAAGACTCCGGAGAACGCGCCCATTGAGATCACGTCCACAGGGGAAACGACATATGAAAATGGGCTGGCAACGGCGCACGATAATGTGGCGATTCACGTTGGCAATACAGACATTTACGCCGATTACGCACAATACAATTCCGCCACGCACGAGGTGGAGTTGAAAGGCCACGTGCGAATCTATCGTGATATCAGCCTCTACGTCACCGAACACGGTTTCTACAATACCGAAACAAAAAAGATCCGGGCGATCAATGGGCGGACTGAGTCGCTACCTTATTTTCTCAGCGGCCGAGATGTGAGTTCAATTTCCGACAATGGTTATCTTATACGAAACGGTACGTTTACGACGGACGATTCTGCGAGGTCCGATTTTCATCTTCACGCGCAAAAGATCCGCATTTACGAGAAGGACCGCGTGATCATGCAGTACGTGACGGCATATATCGGGAAGGTGCCGGTTTTTTGGTGGCCTTATCTGTACGAATCCCTCAGTGACACGTTCAGTTTTACGGTTTCGCCGGCGTATTTGAGCTCATGGGGACCATCGCTTCTGACTCAGGTGGTGTTTCCGATTACGGATAATATCAAGGGACGCCTCCGACTCGATTACTTTGGCCGTCGCGGACCCGCCATCGGCTTCGATCCCGTTATTGATTATGGGAAGGACGAGAACAGTCAGGCGAGGATAAAAACCTTTTACATTCAGGATCAAAACCCGAACCTGAATCAAACGGCCGTGCCGCGGCACGGTGTTCCTACTGGGCGATACCGGCTTAGCTTGGAAGATCGGACGAACTTTACCGATGACATCTACGGCATCGCTAACATCACCAAGCTTAGCGATCCGTATGTGATGGAGGACTTTTATCAGGGCGAGTTTCGGATCGATCCCGTTCCAGACAATGTAGTCGCAGTAACGAAGACGAATCCTTTTTTCACCATCACGGGCATCGCTCGTTTCCAGGCGAACGAGTTTTTCTCTACCACAGAACGTACGCCGGAAGTGGTACTGGACATTAAACGTCACGCACTTTTCGGTGGACCCATTTTTTACGAGGGCGAGAGCGGCTTTGCCGATTTGCGGTTACAATTCCCCCAGGGTTCGGGTTTTGAGAATTACGGCACCACTCGGTTTGATACCTTCCATCAACTAACTTATCCAAACACATACTTTGGATGGCTTTCGATCGTGCCGCGGGTTGGCTTTCGCGGCACCTACTATGGCAAGACATGGGACTTAGGATCAACGACCTTTGTGCCCCCATCAGATCCGCTCGTGCCTGACTTTATTCTCCCGCCTCCGACGACTTCTAATCCCGTTAAGTTTGATGGCGATACCTTTCGGACGGTCTTTAACACCGGCGCAGAAGCTTCATTCAAGATCTCGCGAACATGGGAGAATGTGCAAAGCCGCGCGTTTGGGTTGGATGGACTCATGCACGTTATTCAACCATTCACAAACTTTTCGTACGTGGATGAGAACGGAGCCAATCCGACGGCAATTTTGGGGTTTGATCGGTATGAACCTTCGACCCAGCTTCGGGCGATTGACTTCCCCCAATTTACGACGATCGACTCAATCGATGATTGGACGGTGTGGCGCGTTGGCATTCGCAACCGCTTGGAAACGCGGCGCGACGACGCAACGATGACGTGGTTTGAACTCGATAGCTTCTTTGACGTGAACTTCGACAACCCCTACGATCGTACCAACTACTCAAATTTCTTTAACAACATTCGGTTTACGCCTCTCCCGTGGGTCTCGCTTTCAGTCAACTCACAGGTACCGGCCTTCTCGAAGGGTTTTACCGAAGTGAATACGATTGCGAGCGTGCAACCGCTAGCCAATCTGCAATTAAACGTCGGGCATCGCTATTTGAACGACAATCCTTTCTTTCTCAACAGCAGCCTGTTTCTTGTTGGCGGATATTATCGAATCAACGATAACTGGAGTATTGGAGCCCAGGAGCAATATGAAGCCACAACAAGCACGTTGGAGGAACAACGCTATTCCATTTACCGGGACCTCTCGAGCTGGGTGGCGTCCTTCGGCGGCGTCATACGCGACAATAATGGTGTGAAGGAGTATGGCGTTCTGTTTACCATAACGCTGAAGGCATTCCCGAAGATTGGATGGGATTTGAACTTTGATCCTACTTCCTCAGGGCAATGAACGAACACGCGCGAATAATCTCGAGGCCGCAGGATGTTCTAGCCCATTTGTGCTGCCGCTGATTTGCCCGCAGCATTTTTCCAATCATGGATCTTGCGATCATCGGTTCCGGTTACGTCGGCCTCGTTACCGGCGCCTGTTTCGCCGATGTTGGCCATAATGTCATTTGCGTCGATAACGACGCACAAAAGATCAAACAACTGCAAGCCGGCGAGGTGCCGATTTATGAACCCGGGCTTGAAGAAATAATTCATCGGAATGTCTCGGCGCGTCGGCTGCACTTCACCGGCAGCATTCAGGACGGAGTGGACCACTCACAAATCGTCTTCATCGCCGTTCCTACCCCGCAGCAGCCGGATGGCGACGTCGATCTTAGTTTTCTGGAGAAAGTTTCGCGGGAAATCGCAGGCGTGTTGACCGATTATCGGGTGATCGTTGACAAGAGCACAGTGCCAGTGAAGACGGGCGAAAAAGTGGCGGAGTCAATCAAAAGATATAACCGCCATGGCGCGAAGTTTGATGTGGTCAGCAATCCTGAATTCTTGCGCGAAGGCTGTGCAGTAGCCGATCTGATGCGTCCGGATCGGATTGTGATCGGAGCGCAAAGTGAACATGCCATCGATCTCATGAAGAAGGTCTATGAGCCATTCATGGCGCCGATACTCGTGACCGATATCAACAGCGCCGAGCTCATCAAACATTGCGCAAACTCATTCCTGGCGCTGAAAATTTCATATATCAACGCGGTCTCGACGATTTGCGAAGCGAGCGGCGCGAATGTCGAAAAGGTCGCTGACGGAATTGGAATGGATCATCGGATTGGCCGTGATTTTCTGAACGTTGGAATTGGATATGGCGGTTCCTGTTTTCCCAAGGATATTGCTGCGTTCATCACGATCAGCGAGCGGCTTGGCACTCCATTCAATCTGCTGAAGGAAGTGCAACGGATAAACAATGCTCAAAAAGAGCGTTTTCTGAAGATCATCCGTGAGACTCTGTGGGTGTTGCGGGAAAAGCGGATTGCAGTCTGGGGCCTCACCTTCAAGCCAGATACAGACGACGTTCGTTCGTCCGTCGCAATCGAGCTAGTGACAACCCTCCTGCGCGAAGGCGCGCACGTAGTTGCCTACGACCCGAAAGGAATGCAAAAGGCACGCGCCATAAAAGCGATTGCGGATGCGGAATTTGCTGCCTCGGCTCTCGAAGCGGTGAGCGATGCTGAAGCGCTGGTCATCGCCACAGAATGGAGTGAATTTGCCAACGTGGATCTCACGGTGGTGAAAGAAAAAATGAGGACACCGATCGTCTTTGACGGGCGAAACCTGCTGGATCCTGAAACGATGAGGCGGTTGAAATTTCATTATCATTCGATCGGACGCGCCACCGCGAAGCCGCAGTAACAACAGGAAATATGGCGCAGCTCTCTGCTCGCCAAATCGCACTGCAGGCGTTGCGGCTGTGGCGAAAACAAAAGCGTTTCGCCGATTCCATCATCGCGGGGCTTTTTGCGAACACCGACCTCACTTCTTCCGATCGCGCGTTTGCGCTCGAATTGTTTTACGGCGTCCTGCGCAATTTAACGTTGCTGGATTTTTGGACCGCTTGCCTGCGTGCTTCGCGGGTTGAGAGCGATCTCCGCGATATTCTGCGACTCGGTTTATATCAACTCTTCCTTCTCAAAACCGCTAAACACGCAGCAGTCCACGCAACGGTAGAGCTTACGCCGAAAAGGCAGAGACCGATCATCAATGCGATGCTGCGCGCTGCGGTGCGGCAGGCAGATGAACTGCTCGCGCGCGTCGAGGCGCAGCCATTATTCGTTCGAAAGTCGCATCCGCAATTTCTTGTAGAACGCTGGCAGCAGCACTTCTGCGCCGAACACGCGGAAAAGCTGTGTGAATGGAATAATCTTCCCGCACCAGTTTACGCGCGCATCAATTTGTTGAGAATCGATCGAACAGAATTCCTCCGGGCTTATCCCAGATCGCGTCCTGTCCGTGACAAGCCGAACTTCGTGGAAGTCAGTTCGTTACCCTCCGACGCTTTAGAAGGGGGTCATTGCTACATTCAGGACCCGAGCACCACAATTGCCTGTCAGTTGCTAGACCCAAAGCATGGAGAAAAAATTCTCGATGCGTGCGCAGCGCCCGGCGGGAAAACCGGTTACGTCGCGCAACTTATGGAAAACCTGGGAACGATCGTGGCATGCGATCGCGATCTTGAGCGGCTGGAAATGTTGAAGGAGAACATGGGGCGCCTCGGCGTCGGCATTGTGCAGACTTTGGGGCACGATTGGACACATGGTTGCGTACCGCCGGAAATCGCATCGGTGGCGCCATTTGATTGCATCCTGATTGACGCGCCGTGCACCAACACCGGAGTGATGCGCAGGCGCGTCGATCTCAAGTGGCGATTAGGACGAACGGATTTCGATCGCATGCAGCGACGGCAGATCGAGATTGTTCGCGCGCTAATCCCGCTACTAAAACCGAAGGGCGCGCTTGTTTACAGCACATGCAGCCTTGAGCCGGAAGAGAATGAAGGGGTCGTTCGCCGCATCCTCGAGGAGACGCCGATTCTGCGTTTAGAAGCGGAAAGAGATTCGCTGCCGTTTCGCGACGGCTTAGACGGCGCATTTGCGGCGAAACTTGTTCGGGCCGCCTAAAATTTGGAGCTCCGTCTTTAGGCGGTTTCTGCCTGAGAGCCGCGTAAACGCGGAACTCCAAACGTTGGGGTCGTACGAGTTGCATCCGGCCCGGCTGGTGGAATGATTAGCGCCTATGCACGACGCCCGGTTCGACAAACTCGCAAAACTCCTGGTGGAATATTCCACCCGTCTCAAGCGCAATGAAACGGTCCTGATTGAGACATTCGATATTCCTGCCGAAATGACGGTCGCGCTAATACGCGCGGTGCGGAAAGCGGACGGGGTGCCATTTGCGCAGACTTATCAAACCCGTGTGAACCGCGCGCTCGCTCTTGAAGCCTCGGATCGACAACTCAACCTGATGGCAAGCCACGAGCTGACGCGCATGAAAAGAATGAATGCGTATATCGCCGTGCGCGGCAGCCACAACATCACCGAACTAGCCGATGTGCCCCCGGAGAAGATGAAACTGGTCGGCAAAAAAATGCGCCCGGTGCAGGATCGGCGGGTTAAAAAGACAAAGTGGGTCGTCTTACGCTGGCCGACGCCGTCAATGGCACAGCTTGCCGGGATGAGCACGGAAGCATTTGAAGATTTCTATTTCGACGTCTGCACACTGGACTATCGCAAACTGCAGCCCGGCATGAAGGCGCTGAAGCGCTTGATGGAGAAAACAGACCGTGTCGAGATCAAAGGTCCCGACACTGACCTGCGTTTTAGTATCAAGGGAATTCCAGCTGTGATCTGCGGTGGCGATCGCAATATTCCCGATGGCGAAGTTTTCAGCTGCCCGGTGAAAGATTCCGTGGAAGGTCAAGTCACGTTTAATGCGCCAAGCATTTATCAGGGAATCGCTTTTGATGGCATCCGTCTCGAATTCAAGAACGGAAAGATCGTCGCTGCAACGAGCAACGAGACAAAAAAACTGAATAAGATTCTCGATTCAGATTCGGGCGCCCGTTACGTAGGTGAATTCTCGCTCGGTTTTAATCCGCGGGTGCTACAACCGATGCGCGACATCTTGTTCGACGAGAAAATCGCCGGCTCGTTTCATTTTACCCCGGGACAAGCTTACGAGGAGGCCGACAACGGAAACCGGAGCCAGGTGCACTGGGACATGGTCAGCATCCAGCGTCCCGATTACGGCGGCGGCGAGATCTACTTCGACGGCAAATTGATTCGCAAAGATGGCGAGTTTCTGCCCAAGCAACTGCGTCCGCTGAACCGGAATTGACTAGGCGCGCTTCGGTCCGCCTAGAAGATTTAGCTGCACCATGGCGATCTCGCCATGCTCGTTGAGCTCGAGATTGGCGATTTCAAACATGGGCGCGCCTTCGGTGGGACTCGGGCCGGCGCCAGGCAACTGAACGATGACCTGCTTGGAGTTGGAATTTAGGATGACCGATGCAATTTCGAGCGACGGCGAAAACTCAAGCGTGCTGATCTGGAACGGAATCGTGATAGACACCGAAGCACGCCCCTGTGGTGACGGGGTGAGCTGCACCGGTGCTGTCTCAGAATTAGGGACTATTTGCAATCCTGCCACTGCGATTGAGGGCATGCCAGTCAGAGTAGGTCTCTGTTGCTGGGATGGAACGACGCGAATGGTGCCTATGGCGCCGGCCACAGGCTGAATTTTTACGATTTCAAAAGCAACCTGCAAATTCAACGCAGATTGAGCGCGCTGAGGCGAAGGCAAACGCATCGTGACAAGCTTCGATATGGGACGCACTTTCAAGACACCCATCTTAAAGCTCGGCGTCAGCTGCATGGCAGCGATCTCGAAAGAGAAAGTAAGCTGCACGGATGTTTGCATCGTGGCAGCAGGTGGTTGTGGCTTGGCCACGGGCGGGGCCGGGGCTTTGTGTATTGGAGCGATTGGAGTTTGGGTTGTTTCTGGCATGGTGTCGGGTGTGGTTATTTGCGGAAATACAGGTTCGATTGCACTTGGAAAATCATACACGGATTCGGTAGCGGGTTCGCTCAGTGGAAATTGACTCTCAGTTGAGATGATCTGGTCAGGTAGCTCTTCTGCGACCGGTTCAACTGCAAACTCTGCTGACGGTTCTGCGGCGGGCCATGCAAATTCCGCGCTCGCAAACGCCGCTTCACGCGGCTCCTCCTCCGCGGGCAATACCGGTTCTTTTACATCTCCGAAAAATTCGCTCGGCTCCTGCGCGTAGAATGTGACTTCCTCTCCATTTTCCGAGATCTCATTCGGCTGTTGCGGAACGAACGCAGAAACTTCGCCAAACTCAGTGGTCGCTGAAGCCGTAGCCATTTCAGCAGCTTCCTGGACGGCTGGTTGCAGGATCTCCGGTGTTTGTTCGACTACTGGTCCTACAGATTCGAAGTCTGGCTCGGCAACTGGCGTCAATTCGCGCTCGGGTTCGCGGCGGGCCGGGGCTTGTGAGGCCTTTGCTCTGCGTTCTTTCAATCGATCAAAAGCGCCGCTCAATTTGCGTGCAGGTACGGCAGTGTGTCGCAACGGAGCTTGCCACGGTTTTAGTTCCACCGAAACCTGACGGGGACCCCCAACAAAGCCGTTGTCTTGCACATTAGCGGTCTGCGCTGGCGCGACTCTCGGTTTGAAGACAGGAGCGCTGCCAGCAGTAGCACCCGTGGGAGGCTCAAGCCGCATGTGACGCGGGACGTTGAAAGCGTGCCGGCGAATAACGGGCACGATTACCCAGGCCAATATGATTATGGCCGCCAATAGTAAGCCACCAACAATCGCCAACCTTCGGCTCGCCAGGCTAGCAGTGGCGGATGTTGTGACGTTCGCGGGCGCTAGCACCACAGGGGGTTTTTCCGGCGGACTTGTTTGGACAGAGGCCTGCTGCTTGTTCTGTTCGTTAGAAGCAGACGAAGCCTGCGGCGTCTCGGCTGCGACAGCTTGCGCCGCAGTCGTCGATTCGCCGCCAGCTTGCGCCACAGTTGTCGATTCGCTGCCAGCTGGGGGCGATTCGGACGCCGGTTGTTGTGGCTGAGGGCTAGTCTCTGCAGTTGATTCGCTCGAGGCCGAAGTCGGCTGGCCAGTCGTTGTCTCAGCACTGGCAATTTCCGTCCCGGCATTTGGCTCGTTCGCTGTCGGGCCTAAGGAAAGCGTTTCTTCCTTCGAGGTCTCGCCTTGTTTGTTTGCTGCAGCAATAGGACTCGGCTCAACTGCGGGACCACCCTCCGCCTGGGGCGCAACGACATTTGTTGTGTCGAATGCCAGCGCAGGCGCAGTTGAACCTTCCGGCCTTTGCATCCAACCGACATCATAAAAGGCGTCGGCGAAAACAGTGTTAAGCGCCGGCGAATAAATCTTGTCCGCCGAACTGGTCCAATCGGCGGCCTTCGCCGGATTGTTATGCTTATATTCCCACGCTGCCTGGGCATAATAAAGCGCCGGCGTATCTCCGGTGAATTGAAACTCCTCCATCATCGCGTGCGCCCGGCTCTCTTTTCCCTCGAGTAAGAGCGTCATGTAGATCTTGAATTTAATGAGCTCCGCCGCCTGATTTTTATCGCCGCCCGGGATCCGATTATATAGCGCCTCAAAACGCTCTTGCGCCTTTGCGTAGTCCTTCTTCTTAAACGGAATCTGCGCGAGGTTGTATTGGGCTTCGCGAAGTTTCGGGTCCAGCCGGGCTGCCTTCTTAAATGCAGCTTCGGCTTGGTCAAATTGCTGCTGCTGCATCAGAATCTCTCCACGTAAATTCAGAGTAGCCGGCTTATTCGGGGCCGACTGGTCGGCTTCATCGACCAATTTAAGGGCTCTAGCGAAATCACCTTGCCGAAAGGCCTGTTGCGATTGCTCGAACTTTGAAAGCGCAGCGGCTTTGGTCTTTTCCGAGCGTTCGGCGGCCGTCATCAGCGGCAATGAAGGTCGCCCTTCGCCGGACGGCTTTTCCAGCCACCCGGCTTCATAAAGTGATTCTACGAAAAGTTTGTTTAGCTGCGGCGAATAATTCTTCTCGGCTGCGCTAATCCAATCCTTGGCTTCGCTTTGATTCTTCGCTTGGAGCGCGACGGCTGCCTTCACGTAGTCAACAGCCGGCGTATCGGGCGATAGCTCCAGCTTGGCCAGCATCGAATCCACCATGTTCCCGTTGCCTTCCTGCAGATACGTCAGAAGAATTTTGTATTGAATCAGCTGTGAAGCTTCTTTGGCCAGATCGGATCCACCACTGGCGAGCAGTTGCTCAAAGCGTTTCCTCGCCTCAGCCCAATCCTTTTTGAGAAACGGAATCTCCGCCAGGTTAAAGCGCGCATTCCAAAACTTTGGATCGATCCGGGCCGCTTCCTGCAAGGCAGTTTCCGCGTCATCGTATTTGCCCTGTCGCATGAGGATCACGCCGCGCAGATTTTTTGACGCGGCAAGATCAGGCTGGCGAGCATCGATGGCGTCGAGTTCCTTTAGCGCCTCTGAAAACTTCTTTGCATCGAACGCCCGGTAAGCGGCGTTGTACATCTCTTCCAGCTCCGCTTTCGTCGGAGCGACATTGTCCGCCGCAAATGATTTTGCTGCGAGTGAAATAAGCGCCAGCGCGGCCACTGCCGCCATCCCCCAGAGTCTCATGCGGTAGCGATTGAAGCCTTGTTCGGGGCATCTGACAAGTGGAAAGTTGCTTTTGCGCTTCGATTTTTCAGCCGCCTTCGGAAAAAGCGCCAACCGGCTTAGTCGTCTTATGCTGGTTCAATCATTGAGATTGGCCACGATCCGCAGACCTTCCAAAGTGAGGTGAGGACGAACCACGCCGATCTCTGGCAAGCGTCCGGCGATCAGGCGCGCGTAGCCGCCCGTCGCTACGACGTAAACCTTTTTGTGCGGAAACTGCTCTGCCTTGATTCGTGCAAGGATTTCCCGAACCAGCCCACGATACCCGAACACGGCGCCGGATAGCATTGCCTCGATCGTCGTTTTACCCACCGCGCGTCGCGGCTCTTTCAACGAAAGCCTGGGCAAGAGCGCCGTTCGTTGATAAAGAAAGTTCGTCATCGCTTCAAGTCCCGGCGCAATCACGCCGCCGATGTACGTGCAGCGCTCGGAAACGATATCGAAAGTTACCGCGGTGCCGAAATCCACCACGATCGCCGGAAATCCATAAAGCTCCGCAACTGCGGCAGCGTTGGCCAGCCGATCTGCGCCGATAGACCGCGGCTGGGGATAATCGATTTTCACACCCAGCTTGAGCTTCCAATCCAGCCAGAGCACTTTCGCCGTTTTTCTAGCAGCCCTTGAGATCGCAGACTTTTTTGCCGGCACCACCGACGAGACGACCACCTTCCGCACATTTCGTTCCGCAAGAAATCCAGCGACCACACCGGTCGAAAGCTTATTGGTAGCGATCCGGGCAGGGGCGGAAACTCGTCTCTTCGAAGCAAACGCAAACTTTGCGTACGAATTGCTGATATCGATCAACAAGTAATCGCAGGTACGCGCCACGCTAAGATGCAGACACAGAACTGTTACCCGCGTCAAGCGTCCCGTCTCATACGAGCTGTTCGGCGCATACGCGCTTGCGACGCTCCCGCCAGCGCGTAGCCTCGATTTGTGAGAAGATTGGTGCATCGCCCGCGACGCTTGCGGCGTTCTCCCGCTCTGCGAAATCTCGTCCGCGAGACACAATTGAGCGTTCACGATCTCATTCTCCCGCTGTTTGTGAGTGAAAAATTGGAGCAGCGCCGTCCGATCGCCAGCATGCCCGGGGTTTTTCAGTTGTCTGTGAAAGAGATTGCCGATGAAGCGCGCGCTGCTCACGATCTCGGGCTACAAGCTGTCCTGCTTTTCGGCGTTCCGGAACACAAAGACGAACAGGGCACGGGCGCTTACGCAGAAAATGGAGTTATTCAAAAAGCGCTGCGGGCGATCAAATCAAGATGTCCGGAGTTGATCGCCATCACCGATGTCTGCCTGTGCGAATACATGAGCCATGGCCACTGCGGTGTCACTCGAATTGACGGAGATCATTTTCATGTCCTCAATGACGAGAGCATCGAACTGTTGGTGAAGACCTCGCTTTCTCACGCAGCAGCAGGCGCAGACATGGTTGCGCCGAGCGACATGATGGATGGGCGCATTGGCGCGATTCGCGAGGCGCTAGATGCGCATGGATTCGATCAAACGGGTATCATCAGTTACGCCGCTAAATTTGCGTCGGTGTTTTATGGGCCGTTCCGTGAGGCAGCCGAAAGCCCGCCGCAGTTTGGCGATCGTCGTACTTACCAGATGGATCCCGCTAACGCTGAAGAAGCGCTGCGCGAGGTAGCCCTGGACATCGATGAGGGCGCGGACATCGTGATGGTTAAGCCTGCGTTGCCCTACCTCGATATCTTATGGCGCGTCCATGAGCGCTTTGGCAAGCCCACTGCAGTTTACAATGTCAGCGGCGAATACGCGATGGTCAAAGGCGCTGTCGAGAAAGGGCTCTTGGATGAGCGCGCGGCCGTGCTCGAAATCATGACTGCGCTCAAGCGCGCTGGCTCGGACATTATTGTCACCTACTGGGCACGCGAACTCGCGAAATGGCTGCGGGAGTAACAAACGCCAATGGTGAAACCGCGCAGCATGCCCGCCTGAAGCGACTCGCGTTCCTGTGGGCGCAGGCGCATGGATTTTCCGCGTGCGCAATGGAAGTGAGTTTGCCAAAGTGCCGGTATCGGGCCGACGTAGCCGCGTACCGCGGACAGCAGAAACAGATTGGATCGACGGCGATCTTTGAGTGCAAACAAGCGCTTTGTGATTTGCGACGAGACAATTGCCAGAGCGAGTCCGCGCGCCGACGTCTCGAAGCAATCTGCCAACGCCGCCAGGTTTTGGAAACACGCTTGCACGCGCACTATCCGAACCTGCGGAATGGTGACTCGCTCTTCCCCGAGTTCGATTTGGAGAACTTCATTGCGATCGGCCACCACGGATACTCGCGCCTGTTGCGTGAGTTGCGCGCACTTCAAAATCGTCTCTACGATTGCACCAAGTTCGACAAATTAACTCGCTACCGCTGCGCGAATTTGTTTTTCCTTGTTCTGCGTGAGGAGTTATTCCGCGATCCGGAAATCCCGGCGGGCTGGGGTGCGCTCGTGGAATCAAGCGGCGCGCTCATACTCGCCCGCAAACCAGTCTGGTATGAAATTCCAGAAGAGCACCGCATCCGTCTTTTGCACCGAATCGCCCTGGCGGGAACGCGATCTCTAAATCAAAAACTGCATGATCCGGGTATCTTCCTGCCGATGCCCTAAGCTGGCACAAGCAAATTGTGACCGGTCATTTCTTTTGGCTGCGGGAGTCCGAGCAGAAAGAGAAGCGTGGGTGCGACATCGGCCAGGATTCCATCTTCGCAGCGGAATTTTGCGGCGTCTTTGGCGACATAAACGAAGTGGACTAGATAGTTCGTGTGCGCGGTGTTCGGCGAACCGTCGGGGTTGCGCATCTGCTCGCAATTTCCGTGATCCGCAGTGACCAGGGCCTTGCCGTT
Source organism: Candidatus Udaeobacter sp. (assembly GCA_036499425.1). Taxonomy (GTDB): domain Bacteria; phylum Verrucomicrobiota; class Verrucomicrobiia; order Chthoniobacterales; family UBA10450; genus Udaeobacter. The sequence goes on from DASYDT010000035.1 coordinate 85,590, forward strand.
GAGCTCGAAAAGCTTGGGAATGATGCGCGCGCAACACGCATCCACTGTCTCAACTGCTTTGATACCGGCTTCGACGACGCCGGTGTGGCCCACCATGTCGGGATTGGCGAAGTTCAGGATGATGAGATCATAGTTCCCCATACACACGAGCAGTCCATCGGTCACTTCGAAGGCGCTCATCTCGGGTTTGAGGTCGTAGGTGGCGACCTTTGGCGAAGGAATCAGTTTGCGGTCTTCGCGTGGAAACGATTTCTCAATTCCACCATTAAAAAAGTAAGTCACGTGCGCGTATTTCTCCGTCTCCGCCATGCGCAGTTGCGATTTGCCAGCCGCGCTTACTACTTCGCCAAGAATGTTAGGAAGGTCCTGCCGCGAAAAAACAAACGGCGAAGAAAACCGGACATCATATTGGGTAAGGCTTACAAAATGAACTTGCGGCCAAACTTCGCGGTCGAAGCCGTCGAAATCTTTCAGCAAAAAAGCTCGCGACAATTGTCTCGCTCGATCCGCGCGAAAGTTGAAAAACAAAACTGAATCGTCATCGCGCACGCGCTGCTCGTTGGCGTACCCAAAAATCAACGACGGCATGAACTCGTCCGTCTTGCCTGCTTTATATTGCCTATCTA
>DASYDT010000036.1:0-25383 GCA_036499425.1 Candidatus Udaeobacter sp.
CGTGGCATGGCGGGGGGTATTGTAACTAGCTAAAGATGTTATGTCGAGCGTGGTGATTTGGTGAACCTCAAGGATGACGAATATCGAATGACGAATGACGAAGGAAGCCCGAATGGAGCGAATGACGAAAAGAATCGCTGACCGACTTCTTTACTTCGTGCTTTGGCATTCGTCATCACTTCGTCATTCGCCTGCCGCGCCGTAGCTTTTTCGCGAAGGCGGGTGCTTCGTCATTTCTTCACGTGTACCTGAGCACTTCCTCGAGGGTGGTGTCGCCGGCGAAGATGCTGCGCAAACCGTCCTGGCGCAGCGCGACCATTCCAAGCTCGATCGCCTTTTGTTTTATCGTAACCGTGGGCGCACGGTCATTGATCAATTCACGAAGCGGATCGGTGACCTTCAGCAGCTCGTAGATCCCTTTTCGTCCTTTGTAGCCCGTGTTGTTACAAGCGTCACAACCCTTGCCGTAGAAGAATTGTTTATCGCCAGTGTCCTGCCGCGAAAGTCCCAATTCGGCCAGTAAAGTTTCGTTGGGCTGATACGTTGCGCGGCATTGGCGACAGATGCTGCGCAGCAACCGCTGACCGAGCACAGCCTCCAGCGTTGACGAAATCAGGAACGGTTCCACGCCCATATCGATCAAGCGCGTGATCGCGCCAGGCGCGTCGTTGGTGTGCAGGGTCGTGAAAACCAAGTGCCCCGTGAGAGAGGCCTGAATGGCAATCTGCGCCGTGTCAAGGTCGCGTGTCTCGCCTACCATGATGCGGTCCGGGTCCTGTCGCAGGAACGAGCGCAAGGCCCGCGCGAAGGTGAGGCCGATGGCTTCGTTCACCGGCACCTGCACGATTCCTTCCAGATCGTATTCAACCGGTTCCTCTGCGGTGATCAGCTTGGAATCGATCGTGTTGATCTTGCGCAGGCAGGAATAAAGCGTGGTGGTCTTTCCCGAACCTGTCGGACCCGTCGCGATAAAAATGCCGTTGGGCCGCTCGATCATTTCGAGCAGAAAATTGTAGATGTAATCGGGCATTCCCAGCGCTTCGAGGTCGAGGTTCACAATGCTGCGATCAAGCACGCGCAGCACAAGGCTCTCGCCGAATTGGGTTGGCAATGTTGAAACGCGAAGATCAACATTGCGCCCGGCAATATGCTTCTGGATGCGGCCATCCTGCGGGAGCCGTCTCTCGGCGATGTTCATGTTCGCCATCACTTTCACCCGCGAAATCACAGGCAACGCCAGATGCCGCGGCGGCGGCGAGATTTCGTAAAGCGCGCCATCGACGCGGTATCGGATTTTGAATTCGTTTTCGAACGGCTCGAAGTGAATGTCGCTCGCGCGATCCTGGATCGCCTGGTAAAGGATGAGATCGACAAAGCGAATGATGGGCGTTGCGTTCGCCTCGGCTTCAACCACAGCTTCGCCGTCGCCCTCGCGCAATTGCAGAAGCTCCCCAGCTTCGCCGAGCTGCTTGAGAACTTCGTCCATGTTCGTCGTGTCGGTGCCGTAATGCTGCTTGATCAGCTCTTCGATCTGTTCGGGCGGCGAAACCACTACCTGAATGTCTTTACCGAGCGCGAAACGAAGGTCGTCTGCGGTTTGGAGATCAAACGGATCGACCAGCGCCATTCGTATTGTGGTTCCGTTCATTTCAACTGGAAGCGCGCCCTGCAACCGAGCCAGGCCACTGGGAATCAAACGCAGAATTTCCGGCGCGATCTCGTATTCGGTCAGGTCGATGAAATCGGTGCCGAGGCCACTGGCGATTGTTTGATAAAAGCCCGGCTCGTCGATGAAGCCGCCATCGACCATTGCCTGCGCCACCGTCTTTCCGTTCAGTTCCACTTCGCCCAGCACGTCTTCGGCTTGCGAAGGCTGGAGCACGCGCTGCTCCACGAAAAATTCGGCCAGCTGTTTATCCTTCATGATTCGTTAAAACGTTAAATCGTTGAATCGACTAGCTCACGTCACCCACGGTGATGGAGATGACTTCGTCCGCGGAAGTGACCCCTGACAGTACCTTGCGTACGCCGTCTTCGCGCAACGTTCGCATGCCCAATTCGCGAGCTCGCTGCCGGAGGACAAAGCTCGAGCTGCATTTGTTGATCATGTGGCGCACCTCATCGTCGATCACAAAAATTTCGAATATTCCCGTTCGTCCCTTGTAGCCAATTTGACGGCACTCTTCGCATCCCTTCGGTCTCATGACCTGCGCGTCGGCAAGCTGACCGGGCTCGATTCCCAGCGCGCGCAACTCGGTGTCGGTGAGTTCGCCAGATTGTTTGCAGTTGCTACATAACTTCCGGACGAGTCTTTGCGCCATGACCGCGCGTACGGAGGACGCAACGAGAAACGGTTTCACGCCGATATCTATCAAGCGGGCAACGGCAGCCGGCGCGTCATTGGTGTGCAGTGTGCTGAAGACAAGGTGGCCGGTGAGACTGGCGTTCGTGGCAATGCTCGCAGTCTCGAGATCGCGAATTTCACCGATCATGATGATGTTCGGCGCCTGTCGCAGGATGGAACGTAAAGCGGCGCCAAAGGTCATGCCGATTTCCGTGTTCACCTGCACCTGATTGATCCCGGTCATCTGATATTCGATCGGTTCTTCAACGGTAATGATCTTGCGGTCCGGTTTGTTAACGTAATTGAGACAGGCGTAAAGCGTGGTCGTCTTGCCGGAACCAGTCGGCCCGGTAACGAGGAGAATGCCGTCCGGCAGTTTGATGAGGCGCTCTACGATTTCCTCATCATCAGAAAAAAATCCAAGCTCTGGCAAACCGAGTTTCAGGCTGGATTTGTCCAGTATCCGCAACACCATGCTCTCGCCATGATTGGTCGGCATGGTCGAGACGCGCAGGTCGATGGGCTTCTTTTTGATCCTTACCTGGATGCGACCATCCTGCGGCAAACGTTTCTCCGCGATGCTCATCGAGCCGGACATGATCTTGAGCCGGCTGATAATGGCCGATTGCAGACGCTTCGGTGGCGCTTGCATTTCCTGCAGCACGCCGTCAATCCGAAATCGGACGCGAAATTTTTTGTCCAGCGGTTCGAGATGAATATCGCTCGCGCCAGCGCGGTGCGCCTCGATCAGCAACATGGATACCAGCCGTACAATCGGCGCGTCTGCTTCATCAACTGCCATCGATTCCGCGCCATCGCCAAATTCCAAACCCAGATCGATGTCTTCCCCAATTTCTTTTTGCAGGACGTCCGCCGCTTCGTCGGCCGTGCCGTAGTATTTGATTAGGCCTTCGCTAATTTTCCTGGGGCTGGTGCAAATCAGTTCCAACTCGCGCTGCAGGAGGAAACTCAGGCTGTCCATCGTATCGATGTCGAGGGGGTTGCCCACTGCGACCACAAGCCCGGTTTCGCCAAAAGCGACCGGAATCACTTTGAACCGGCGCGCATCTTCTCCGCGGATCTGGCTGATGATTTGCGGCGGGATAAGCATGGTGGAGATGTCGATCCAGTCCATGTGCGCTTGCGCCGCGAGCGTGCGCGAGACGTCCACCTCGGACACAATTCCGTCATTGACCAAAACATCGATCACGCCGGGCTCGCCGTTCAGGCGCGAGTGCGCACTGTCGATCTGCTGGCGCGAGACAAGTCCTACATCACTGAGGACTCTGAGCACGTAGTCTTCGTTTTGTTGCACTGGTGGAAACTGCTGGCGCGCAGTTTACCGCAAATTGCGTGATTTTCCAGCCGCAGTAGGTAGGGACGCCGCGCCGTCCCGAAAGCCTTGGGGGAGACATCGCAGCGCGATGTCCCTACCAATAATCATTCCACGGTCACGCTCTTGGCGAGATTGCGCGGTTTATCGACATCGCGGCCCAATGCGACGGCGAGATGGTACGCGAGAAGTTGAAGCGGGATGACGCTCAGGATCGGCATTACGTAATCGGGCGCTTCCGGCAGCACGATGATTTCGTTCGCAATTTCCTTGAGATGCTTCGCGCAATTTCCGCTGGTCAACGCGATGATGGGTCCTCTGCGGGCTTTCACTTGCTCGATGTTGTTCACGTTTTTTGAAAACACCGAATCATCGGGCGCAATAAAAACTGAAGGCAGATCGGAACGAATCAATGCGATGATCCCATGCTTGAGCTCAGCGCTCGGATGCCCTTCCGCAAAGAGATAGGTGATCTCCTTCATTTTGAGAGCGCCTTCGAGCGCAATCGGGAAGTTAAACTGGCGCCCAAAGAACAGAAAGCCATTCGAATTGGCGTACCTTTTGGCAATCCCCTTGATCTGATCGTTCAGGTCCAAAACGGCTTCGACCTGTTCCGGCAATGCTTCCAATGCTTCGATGACGCGACTGCCTTCAGCCGCGGAAAGATTGCGCATCCGTCCGAAGAGCAGCCCGAGCAGCGCGAGGATAACAAGCTGCGAGGTAAACGACTTCGTGGCCGCCACGCCGATTTCCGGTCCGGCGTGCATGTAAACCCCACCGTCGCTCTCGCGTGCGATCGTGCTCGCAACGTTGTTACAAATTCCCAGTGTGCGAAAACCTTTGCGCCGGCTTTCGCGCAATGCACCGAGCGTATCCGCAGTTTCGCCGCTCTGGCTGATGGCGAAGACGAGCGTCTCCGAAGTCATCGGCGTATTCCGATGGCGAAACTCGCTGGCGTAATCGATCTCGGTGGGAATATTCGCCAGACGCTCAATTAAGTATTCGCCGACTCTGCCGGCATGCAGCGCGGTGCCGCAACCCGTGAGAACGATGCGCCCAACATCGCGCAATTGCGACGGCGTCATGTTCAAGCCGCCCAATCTTGCGGTGCATTCGTCTTGGTTCAGACGGCCGCGCATCGCATCGCGCACCGTGTTTGGTTGCTCAAAGATTTCCTTGAGCATGTAATGGGGAAAATCACCCTTCTTGATGTCTTCGGCGGTGAATTCGACTTTGCTGACAGGATGCTCGGTGCTGTCTCCGGCGAGCGAACTGATCTCGAACTTGTCCGTCCCCGCTGCGACCACATCGAAGTCGTTTAAATAAACTGCGTCGCGGGTGTAAGCGACAATCGCGCTCACATCGCTGGCCAGAAAATTTTCGCCGTTGCCGACCCCGAGCACGAGCGGACTTCCGCGTCGAGCGCCAATCATGAAATCCGGTACATCCGCATGCACCAACGCGATGCCATATGTGCCGATCACCTGCCGAAGCGCGGTGCGCACAGCGTCAAAGAGCCGGGCTTTTTTCCCGGGAGCGTCCGCCGTGCTTGCGCACGAGTCATCGTAGAGTTTTCCGATCAAATGCGCGAGCACTTCGGTGTCGGTTTCGGAGCGGAAGTTCGTATCGCCATCGCGGATGAGTTCATCCTTTAGCGCCTGATAATTTTCGATCACGCCGTTGTGCACCAGCGCGAGTTTGCCGCTGGCGTCGAAATGCGGATGCGCGTTTTCATCGTTCACTTTGCCGTGCGTGGCCCAGCGCGTGTGACTGATGCCCAGCGAACCGGACACCGGTTCCTTCTTCACTAATTTTGAGAGCGACGCGATACGCCCTGCACATTTGCGCGTTTCCAAGCGTCCTCTCTGCACGACCGCGATACCGGCGGAATCGTAGCCGCGATATTCCAGACGGCGCAGCCCGTCGAGTAAAATGGGCGCCGCTTCAGCGCGCCCCACGTATCCCACAATTCCACACATAATCGTGAAACTTTAGCGGTGGCTGTTCGTTATCGCAAGATTCACAACCGTGAGCGGGCTTGGATCGCACGCTGCAAACAATGACGAAGCACGAATGACGAATGACGAAATAATGGTGAATTCCAGAAACACGCGAACCTCATCTCCACGGTCATCCCGAGCAAACGCGAGGGACGTCACAATCGGTGTTTGGTCATACAAGTTAGAAATGCGTATACGACTAACTAAGAGATTCCGCGACTCTGCTTCACTTCGCTCGGAATGACAGAGTGTCAGGTTATTGACCCCGAAAGCGTTCGGGGTTGATTGACCGCAATGCAGATCCGAGCGCAGCGCGATCTACCTCAAAAAAGTTCAGAAGGGCTTCCCGCCGCGTTGCCGCCGGGGACGATGCAGCGAACGCTTGCGATCATCATGGGCGGCGGCGCCGGCACGCGCTTGTTTCCGCTCACGAAAGATCGCGCCAAACCCGCTGTGCCGCTCGGTGGCAAATATCGCATCGTCGATGTCCCCATCAGCAATTGTCTGAACTCCCAGCTGCGCTCGATCTATGTGCTGACGCAGTTCAACAGCATGTCGCTGCATCGGCACATCCAGGCCAGCTACAAGTTCGATAATTTTTCGCGCAGCTTTGTGGACATTCTCGCCGCGCAACAAACGCCCGCCGGCTCGCAATGGTATCAGGGAACCGCCGACGCGGTGCGGCAAAACATGCGCTACTTCCTAGAGCGGCCGTACGATTATTACCTCATCTTGAGCGGCGACCAGCTTTACCGGATGGATTTTCGAGAAATTCTGCATCAGCACATTCAACGGGGCGCGGACATCACCTTGGCCACCAAACCTGTGGCGCAGCATCAGGTTTCAGAGTTCGGCATTATGCAGAGCGACGTCGATCGCCGGATCACGGGGTTCATCGAGAAACCCACGGATGAAACCGCGTTGCAGGAAATGAAGATGAGCCGGGAACTGCTCCGCACCATTGGCTCCAACGAAGACGAGGAATTATTTCAGGCGTCGATGGGGATTTATGTTTTCAACCGGAACGTGCTCATAGAATCTTTGGAGAACGACCTGGCCGATTTCGGAAAACACATTATCCCGACGGCGATCAAAGGTCGGCACGTCAGCGCGTTCATCTTCCAGGGTTACTGGGAAGACATCGGAACGATTCGCGCCTTTTACGAGGCGAACCTGGACCTCACTGACCTCGTGCCGGAATACAGCTTCTTCGAGCCGGAGTCGCCGATTTATTCGCGTCCGCGTTTTTTGCCGGGCAGCAAAATCAACGGCGCCACCCTGCGGCAGGCGATCGTTTCCGATGGTTGCATCATTTCGCATGCACATCTGGAGCGATGCGTCGTGGGGATACGCAGCGTGATCCAAAGCGGCGCGACCATCAGGAACAGCATCGTCATGGGTGCCGATTATTTTGAACTGGGGCAAACCGATTCGTCACAGCCACCCATCGGCATCGGGCGCAATTGCGTGATCGATCGCGCGATCATCGACAAAAACGCGCGCATCAGCGACGGCGTTGTGATTACGCCGGAAGGCAAATCGGCGAACTTGGATGGAGATAATTACTTTATCCGGGACGGCATCGTGGTGATCCCGAAAAACGCCGTCATCCCAGCCGGCTTCTGGATTTAAATTCTCGCCTCCGAACGTGCATCGCGCCGATGGCCTAACGAAACAGAGATAAGCCACGGCAGGGTGCTGTGGCAAACTCACTGAGATTTTCTTGCAAAGGGCGCGTTGGCTTCATCGTTTGGTTAGACCTGTTCCGCTCCAGTACACTGTGTGTCGAATGAAAGGCCGCAGGACGGGCAAGCTGTATACCATGGAGGAATGCGAAGGCGAACACCGAAGGTACCGAGCGTCAGCAGAAGGCGCGTCCTGCAGCGCGGACATCGAACGCTAAACATGAGATAGTAGCCAATGGCGAGAGCAATGGCTACAACGACCAGCGCGAAAACTCGAACGGCGTCATGCTGCCAGACGAATGGACTCGCGAGCGCGACCGGCATAACGACCCAACACAGAATCGTCGCTCGGCGAATGTGCTGGTTAAGGTGTTCACGAATCGTCATGAGGGGCGCATGAGGTCTAACGAGAAAGAGATAAGCCACGGCAGGGTGTCGTGGCAAACACGCTGAACACATCTCGGACAGGGGCCGTTGGATTCATCGGCTGGTTAGACGTCACTTAGACGGTGCTTCGCTCATTAGCGCGAGCTGATTCCCGTCGGGATCAACGAACTCCGCGAGCCACACTTCGGACGTGGCTGATCGATTCACGACGTGCGGCGCCGCCTTGAACTGCACTCCCTGAGCGCTGAAGGATGAGTAAACAGATTGAATATCTTTCACTCCGAAATAGATCTGCGAACCGCGCTGCGCTTTCTGACCGGCCGGAGTAACACCGACGAGCAACCGAACAGCTCCGCACTGAAGAAATGCCATCTGAGGAGGAGCAGCGAATAGAAACGGTAGACCGAGAACATCCCGATAGAACGCCACGCCTCGCTCGAAGTCCTCAATTGGAATGAGAAGCTGTGTAATAGTAGCATCTGCAAGATTCATTTTACCCATGTTCATTCTATAAGTGTGGTTACGTCTAACGAGAATTCGACCCAGTTTTTGGACCTTTCAGGAGAAACATCCAATTTTTGGGTCCAATCCCGGCTCGGTTGTTAGTCACGGTCGGTGGCCTGAGAATTGCCAACCCGGTTCCCATGTTTCCTGTTTGTTCCGGGGCGCGTCGCCGGGCTATCGACGAGTATCGCTGGACCCCGTGGGCCCGAGCGCGTTGGTGTCCGGGGCGACTTCCCATTGCTCCTGGCGATTCCAGGGAATCGATGAACCGCCGCGATCGTCGGGGTCAGCAACCAGACGAACGGAGTCCTTTTGACTTGCGCAGGAGGCGAAGGCTATCGCGACTGTGCAGAACAGGCCTGCGAGAATTTTTCTTCGATACTTACGGATTTGTGCCAGCATAAATCACAGTGTCTCCAGATTGCACTTGCACGCCTCGAGCCAAACTGCTGGGGATGATATCGCCGATAGCCGTCGCCGGTTCAACTGAAGAAATGCGAATTTTTCCGATCAACGTTCCCTCCCGCAGAACGAGCATTTCGGAGTTTGACTCGACTCCATTGCGGGCGCCAAGATTCAGCACCACGAAATTATAGACTTGATTGTATGCCAGCACAGTGCCGCGCACACCTGTGCGGCGGGGGCTGACGGTTTCCCCCTGCGTGGTGGCGGTTTCCCGCGGCTTCTTTCCTTCCTTCGGCTGCGCCGTTCGCCCCTGTGCATCCTGGAGTTTTTCGGAGAGGAAAACTTTTTCCTTTTCCGCGCTGTCGAGCTGATGGCGAAGATCATCGACCGAAGCATTCGCGTTCTTCTCCGCTTCTTCCACGCGCTTTTGCAGCGAAGCGATCTCTTGCTGGCTAGCGTCTAATTTCGCTTGCAGATCAGCCTTTTCTTTTTGAGCTTGCACCAGCTCTGCTTCCGCTTTTGTCGCTCGATTTTCTACTTCAGCGGTTTTGGCTTGTTGTTCGGCTCCGGCCGTTCCGCCGGTTGGCGCGTTTAGTTTCGTGTTTGCCTGGGGACGCTTGGACGTATCGCGCCCGCTCTGCGCGTTCGCTGCATTCGCGCGAACTGCTTTTATTTTTTGGATATTTAAAAAGCCAAAAAAAGCCGCGACCGCGAGGAACGCAATGGCAAGCGTAGTCACGCTTTTTGCAGTGACTCCGAAAACCGCCGACTCCCTGGGCGTCATAAACGCGTGCTTTCTAACAGCGAATCATGCGCAGATGCAATTACAATTTTGGCTCGGCGAGTGGCGGACCGGTTGCAGCTTTCAATCCAAGATTGCGTTTTTCCACGTTTCAACCGATAGACAATGCTGTGGGACAAAAGCACCGTGTACGAGCCAAACGCAAGCGGCGAAGAGCGTATTTGCAGCGCAAGAAGGGAGCACTGCGAGCCAGTGCGACGCGACCGGCGCCGACTAAGCAGCGGGCAAAACAGGAGCCGAACGCGACGGAGTAGTTTTCAATTTAGCGCCAAAGGCGACATGCACCGTTAGCCTGGGCAGCGCCCCAGGATTCATAAAGTCAAAGGCGCGAGCGCTGAAAGCGCGATTCAATTTCAGCACAGGTTCGATCTGTCCGCTCGATTGACGCGCGCTTTCAGTGCTTGTTTACATGGCGATTTGCATTCCTGGGGCGTTGCCCCAGGATAGCTTGAGATAGCGCCTTTGGTGCTAAACAGACCGTACGATGTCCGAGGGTCCCCATTATCTAATCGTCGATGGGCACAGCGTTATTTTTGCGTGGCCTGAGCTGCGCAAGCTGCAGGCGCGCCGTTCTTCGCTGGCGCGCGAAGCGTTGGTCAAGCAGTTGCGTGATTATCAGGATTGGACCGGCGTGCGTGTCGTGGTCGTTTTCGATGGAAAAGGCAAAAAGGTCGAAGCGACCTCTGACCCCGGCGATGTGCAGATTTTCTATTCGCGCAGCGGGCAATCAGCAGATGCGATCATTGAGCGATTGGCGAGCAAGTACGCCAAACAGTTCGAGCTGATGGTTGCCACGTCCGATTCGATGGAAGCCGAGACTGTGCATGCGTGCGGCGCAGAATGGATTTCTCCCGAAGCGTTGCGTGGGCTTCTTGCGAGGAAATAGCTGTAGCGGCAGGCGTGCCGCCTGCAAAACCAAATGCCGCATCCGACACGGCTGCCTCTACAGCGCTCTGCTGAGTTTAGAGTCCCAATTTCTTCTCGATTTCTTTTACCCGCGCGAAGAGTTTTCCCAGGGAGCGGATCCAGACGATCTGTTGCTTTGTTTCCTGGATCGGTCTTGCGGGATAGCCGAACCACACGCCGCCGGGCACGCTCTTGGAAACACCGCTTTGCGCTGCGATCACGCTGCCATCGGCGATTTCGACGTGGCCGACGATGCCCACTTGACCCGCCATCGTGACGCGCTCGCCAACGCGGGTGCTGCCCGAGATTCCAGTCTGCGCCACGATCACGGAATTTTTCCCGATGACCACGTTGTGCGCAATCTGCACGAGATTGTCGATCTTCACGCCTTGTTGAATCCACGTCCGGCCAAAACGCGCGCGATCAACCGTTGTGTTTGCGCCGATCTCCACATCATCGTCGATCTGAACGATGCCGAATTGCTGAATCTTTTCGTGTCGGCCTTCAACCATTTCAAATCCGAAACCATCCGCACCAATCACTGCGCCGCTGTGAATAATTACGCGCGAGCCAATGCGGCTTCGCTCGCGGATGGTGACTCGCGGATAAATGAGGCATGCCGATCCGATCACCGTCTCATGTCCGACGTAACTTCCTGCGCCGATGATTGTGTCATCGCCGATTCTTGCCCCGGCTTCGATGACTGCGTAAGGCTGGATCGACACACGTTCTCCGAACTGGGCGCTTGGATCAACAACAGCTCTTGGGTGAATGCCAGCCGCGAACGCGATCGGTTTCGGCGCGAATTTTAGCACGACTTGCTCGAAAGCCTTGGTTGGATTTGAAACGCGAATCTGAGCGGGAGTGATCACTTCAGCGAAATCGGCCGGAACGAAAACTGCCGATGCGCGCGTTTTCCGCAGCAGGCCAATGTATTTTCGATTTCCGAAAAAGCTGATTTCCCCAGGAGTGGCTTCTGCCAATGATGCTGCGCCTGTAATTTGCACCGATGGATCGCCAATTAATTCGCCGTCGGACATTTTCGCCAGCTCTCGAACAGTAAAAGTCACGGGCAATACTCTAAGTGAATCAGAATTTTTGAACCATATAAAATGGTGGGGACAGACCGCCGGGCCGACCGTGCGTTTCGGCGCGCCCGGCGGTCGCGCCCTACCAAAGATGTCACCGCTGGGAGCTTTGATTCCAGCGTGGCGGACGTTTTTCGATGAAGCCCTGCACGCCTTCGAGCGCCGCCTCGTCCATCATGTTGCAGGCCATGGTCTGACTGGCTGCTTCATAGGCGGCTGCGATACCCAGTTCGGCCTGGCGATAAAAAAATTCCTTCCCCATTGCCACTGCGATGCGTGGCTTGGCGACGATTGTGGCGACCAGTTTTTCGAGCTCGGCATTGACCTGTTCAGGTTCTGCAACTCGATTGACCAAGCCGCGCTGCTTCGCTTCCTGAGCGCTGATAAATTCTCCGGTCACCAACATCTCGAACGCGGCTTTTCGTAAAACGTTGCGTGAAAGCGCGACGCCCGGCGCTGAGCAAAAAAGACCAAGGTTCACGCCGCTGACGGCGAATTTTGCTGTGCTTGATGCGACAGCGAGATCGCACATCGCCACTAATTGACAACCCGCCGCGGTGGCGATCCCCTGGACGCGCGCAATCACGGGCACGGGCAATCGCTGGATGGTAAGCATCATATCAGAGCATCGTGCAAAAAGGCGTTCGTAATATTCGAGCGACGGCGCCTCCCGCATTTCCTTCAGATCATGACCGGCGCAAAAGGCTTTACCCTCGGCGGCGAGAACAACCACGCGCACCGATTCATTGCGGGCGATCGCGTCGAACTCCCGCTGCAACGCTCCCAGCATCTCCTCGGACAAAGCATTGAAGGCGTGCGGCCGGTTCAGTGTTAACGTCACTACGCCGCGCGCGTCGTGACTGCGCAAAACGACTGGCTCTTCGCTCGCGAAAACCGTTGGGAGCGGTGCCGTTTCGATTGATGTAGAAGCTTTCACAGACGGAGACGCTTAAACGCTACAACCAAATCCGAAATTCGAAAAATTTAGTTTTCGTTTGCCGTGGGCGGCAACATCATCTGGCAAATCCCGCACACCTGAGCGAATGCGCAGCACCGAATGAAAATCGTCGCGATAGCAAATCAAAAAGGCGGCGTCGGCAAAACGACCACGGCCGTGAATCTCGGCGCTGCTCTTGCGGAACTGGGCCATCGCATTTTGCTTATCGATCTTGATCCACAAGCGAACGCAACCAGCTCGTTTGGTTTGCAAGGAGTGGAGAACATCAGTCTTTACGAACCCCTGCTTGGCGAAGCTTCGATTACTGAAAAAATCTTTCCTACGCGGCGCGACCGCCTGTTTATCGTGCCCGCCGATCTCGATTTGGCCGGGGCCGAAGTCGAAATCGCGCGCATGCCGGATCACCTCACGCGTCTGGCAGAAACACTGAAGCCGTTGCACGCCGATGAGGCATTCGATTTTGTTTTCATGGACTGCCCGCCGTCGCTTGGAATTCTGATGAGCAACGCGCTTGCCGCCGCCGACGAACTGTTGACGCCGATACAATGCGAGTATTTCGCGTTGGAAGGCCTGGTGAAAATTGTTCGACTGGTGGAGCAAGTGCGAGATTCAGGCGCGAACAAGCGCCTCGAACTCGCGGGCATCGTCATGACAATGTTCGACGCTCGAACGAATCTTAGCGAACAAGTCGTGGCGGAGGTTCGCGAGCATTTCGGCGAACGCGTTTATGAAACTGTGGTCCCGCGCAGCGTGCGTTTGAGTGAAGCGCCAAGCTTTGGAAAATCGATCCTGGAATACGCTTCGAGCGGACCTGCCGCCCAGGCGTACCGCGCGCTAGCGAAGGAATTTCTCAAGCGGCACGCGACGCAAGCCACTGCTCACGCGTTATCGCAAACACCAGCGTCGGAAATCCGCGAAACGTGATTTCCTTTTCGATTTTCATTCCATTTTTCTCCGCCACGCGACGTGATGGAATATTTTCTGGATGAATGAGCGAAATGACGCGTGGCAATTTTAAATCTTCGAATGCGTGGTCGCGCACGGCGCGCGCGGCTTCCGTAATTAGACCGCGGTTCCAATACGCAGGATCGAGCCGGTAACCAATCTCGACCTCCCCGGGCACTTCAGCGTGCTCGAGAAAACCGCAATAACCAAGCACCTCAGTATTTTCGCGAAGAACAACTCCAAACGGCGAAGGTAAACCAGCCTTTTCCCGGGAGAGAAATTTGTCCAGGACACCTTGCGTTTGCTCGCGCGTGTACGGACCCAGCGAGAAGCGCATGAAATCGGGATTCGCCATGAGCTCTGCGAGACGATCGATATCTTCTTCGCGGAACGGGCGAAGAATAAGGCGTGGCGTTTCGAGAATCGGCATTTGGCTAATGAACACGAACGCGCAACGAATTTCGATTCATAATAGAGATGCCAAAAGAGAGCGACGAATATGCGCGACCGGCGAAGCCGCCGGATACATCAAGCCTGACCGAAGTGCGCGAAGCGTCGCGTCACTGCACCGCATGTCATCTCTACAAGCGCGCCACGCAAACCGTGTTTGGCGAAGGCCCAAAGAGCGCCTCTATCCTGCTGGTCGGCGAACAGCCGGGAGATTACGAAGACGTCTCGGGGAAACCGTTCGTTGGACCCGCTGGGAAAATCATGGACCAGGCGCTCGAAGAAGCCGGAATCGATCGCAAAGAAGTTTATGTCACGAACGCGGTGAAACATTTTAAGTGGGAGCCCCGTGGGAAGCGCCGGATTCATCAGAAACCAAATTCGCGGGAGATTGCTGCGTGCCGTCCATGGCTGGAAGCGGAGCTGCGAATCGTTAAGCCAAAGCTCGTCGTCGCTATGGGCGCAACGGCAGCTCAAACGATTTTTGGCCCGTCGTTTCGCGTCACGCGCGAGCGTGGCAAAGTTTTGTCGTCCAAACTTGCGCCGAGGGTTCTCGCTACGGTTCATCCATCATCGCTACTTCGGCAGCCCGACGAAGCATCGCGCGAACGCGAATACAAACATTTCGTCACGGATCTTCGTGCCGCATTGAAGGCAGCTAGCAAAGCATAAAGGTAGGGACGCCGCGCTGCGGCGTCCGGACGGCGCAGCGCGCCGTCCCTACCAATCATCCGACTGTCGTTGCATCGCGCGTTTTGTATTCTGTAACGAACGCCTTGCGAAATTGGTCGAACGTTCCCTGTTCTATTTCTGCGCGTGCTCGGCTCATCAGATTCAAATAGAAATGCAAATTGTGGAGCGTGATCAGACGAAGCCCGAGAATCTCTTCCGCCTTGACGAGGTGACGAATGTACCCACGTGAAAATTCATGGCAGGCTGGACACGCGCAGTTTTCTTCGATCGGACGTTTGTCCAGCGCGAACTCGGCGTTTTTTAGATTGAGCGTGCCTGCCGCGGTGAACGCCGTTCCATTCCGCGCCAGACGCGTCGGCAACACACAATCGAACATATCCATCCCGCGCGCGATCATCTCCAGCATTTGCGGCGGCGTGCCGAGTCCCATGACGTAACGCGGTTTGTCTTTGGGCAGAAACGGTTCAGCCGATTCGACCGCTCGCATCATTTCCTCTTCCGGTTCGCCCACACTGACGCCGCCAATCGCGTAGCCATCGAAATCAAGCTCCACGATTGCCTGCGCACTGTGTTTGCGCAGATCCTCAAACATCGCGCCTTGAGCGATGCCGAAGAGAAGAGAGTCCATAGTTGATGGTTGATAGTTGATAGACTCTCCCGTTCGGCGTTGGAAGTTGGGCGTTGGACGTTCGGCGTTTTCTTCTTTCCATTGTTTGCACCTCTTCGCCCAACGCGTGGTCATCTCCGCGCTCTGCGCCGCGTAATCGTATTCGCATGGATACGGAACGCACTCATCGAGTGCCATGGCAATGTCGCCGCCGAGCGCTGCTTGAATTTCCATGGCGATCTCCGGAGAAATGAACGCGCGCGCGCCGTCGATGTGGTTTTGAAATTCCACACCTTCCTCTGTGATCTTGCGCAACTTAGCCAGCGAAAAGATCTGATAACCGCCGCTATCGGTCAGGATCGGCCCATCCCAATTCATGAATTTGTGGAGTCCGCCAAAATGTTTGATCACTTCCAGTCCCGGCCGTACGAACAAATGATACGTGTTGCCGAGAACGATTTGTGCGTTCATCTCGCGCAGTTCGCGTGGACTGACGCCTTTCACAGAACCTTGCGTTCCCACCGGCATAAACGCTGGCGTTTCGATTGCGCCATGCGCCGCTGTTAACCGTCCGCGTCTCCCCTTCGAATGGCGATCGGTCGTCATAAGTTCGAAGTTTTTCTGCATCCGAACTAGAGATTCCTCGACTTCGCTCCGAATGACAAACGCAGCGCAAAATATTCTTTGCGAAGCGCTATTTCCCCTCTATAGTCGCGGCTTACCGCACAGGAGCGTAAGAGAGTTTGTTGCGCGGCCTGAGCGGGTTTTTTGTCGCCCGGAGTATGAGGTTTTGGCGGCGCTTTGTTTTTTAGGTTTGGAACATGCCCACGATTAATCAATTGATTCGGAAAGGACGCCGGAAGGTGTCGGTGAAGTCGAAATCACCGGCGCTGGTCGGTTGTCCGCAGCGGCGCGGTGTGTGCGTACAAGTAATGACGCGCACCCCAAAGAAGCCGAACTCTGCCCTGCGCAAGGTAGCGAAAGTGCGGTTGACGAATGGCCAGGAAGTGATTGCCTACATTCCCGGCGAGGGGCATAATTTGCAGGAGCACTCCATCGTGCTCGTGCGCGGCGGGCGCGTGAAGGATTTACCCGGCGTTCGCTATCACATTGTGCGCGGAACGCTCGACGCGTTGGGCGTAGATGGGCGGCGGCGCGGTCGCTCCAAATATGGAGCGAAGCGTCCGAAAGGTGGCGCGGCGAGGGAAGCTGCACCGAAAGCAGCAGCGAAGGAGGCTGCGGCAGAAAAGAAATAATTTTGAATAGGAAGATCGACAATGTCCCGACGGAGGAGAGTTTACAAAAAGGAAGAGCACGTCGATTCCCGATATGGGAGTCCGGCAGTGGCCCGGCTCATTACTACCGTGATGAAGCGCGGCAAGAAATCGCTCGCGGAGCGAATCGTGTACACCGCGATCGAGAAATCGCGCGAAGGCTCTGATTCAGTCGATCCGCTGGAAGTTGTAAACAAGGCGCTCGAAAATGTTCGCCCGCGGCTGGAAGTAAAATCGCGCAGGGTCGGCGGCGCGACATATCAGGTGCCGATGGAAGTGGCGCCGGCGCGACAAATTTCCCTCGCGATGCGCTGGATCGTGCAATACGCGGATAATCGCAAGGGAGTCCCAATGGCGGACGCACTGGCTCAGGAGATTAAGGACGCCGCAGTGGGACAGGGGAACGCGATCAAGAAACGCGAAGATACACATAAAATGGCGCAGGCGAATCGCGCGTTTGCGCATTTTAGATGGTGACGATTATGGCGACGGCGACGATGGAACAGAAAAAGGCTGCGGCAAAAAATCCAAATTCGCCGAATCGCAAGTTTCCGCTGGAACGAACGCGGAACATTGGGATCGCGGCGCACATTGACGCCGGCAAGACGACGATCACCGAGCGCGTCCTCTTTTACACGGGTATGATTCACAAGATGGGCGAGGTGCATGAAGGCACGACTGTCACGGATTGGATGGAGCAGGAACGGGAGCGCGGAATTACGATCACTTCCGCGGCGACGACGTGCAGTTGGTCGCAGAAAAAAGAAGAAGGCGTTTACAAAATTTTCGAAGGCGTTAAGCAGCGCATCAACATTATTGACACGCCGGGGCACGTTGATTTCACCGCCGAGGTAGAGCGTTCATTGCGCGTACTCGATGGCGCAGTCGCAGTTTTCGATGGTGTTGCTGGAGTGCAGCCGCAGTCCGAAACAGTCTGGCGTCAGGCGACCAAATACAATGTGCCGCGCCTGGCGTTTATCAACAAAATGGACCGTGTCGGTGCGGACTTCGAAATGTCGGTCGATAGCATTCACAAAAAACTCGGCGCGAACGCGTGGCCAGTTTT
Organism: Candidatus Udaeobacter sp.; assembly: GCA_036499425.1. Taxonomy (GTDB): domain Bacteria; phylum Verrucomicrobiota; class Verrucomicrobiia; order Chthoniobacterales; family UBA10450; genus Udaeobacter. The sequence continues at coordinate 17,445 of DASYDT010000036.1, forward strand.
GCTGCCTCTTGGCAGGGAGGGCCAGCTACGCGGCCAGCTTGATGTTATCAACGAGAAGGCGATCATTTATTCCGAGGATGATCAGCGTGGATCGACCTATGAAGTTACCGACGTGCCAAAGGAGTATGTCGATGCTGTCGAGAAAGCGCGCAATGATTTGATCCATCAGGTTTCCAATATCGATGACGAGATCGCGGAATCGGTTCTCGAAAAGCGCGAGGTCACACCGGAATTGTTGAAAGCTGCCATTCGGCGGCAAACTATCGCCAACAAATTCGTTCCGGTCATCGGCGGCTCTGCGTTGAAGAACATCGGCATTCAGTACCTGGTCGATGCGGTGGTCGATTATCTGCCGAGCCCGCTCGATATTCCGCCGGCCAAAGGTCAGGACCCTGATACAGGCGAGCCGATGGGAGCGCCGACAGATGACAATGGCAACTTTTGTTCGCTAGCGTTCAAACTTTGGAGCGATCCGTTTGTCGGGAAACTGATTTTCTTCCGAGCTTATTCCGGCTCGCTGAGCAAAGGCGACACGGTTTACAATCCGCGCACGAACAAACGCGAGCGCATTTCGCGGTTGATCCAGATTCAAGCAGACAAACGCGAAGACATCGAGACATGTTACTCCGGCGATATTGCCGCCATCGTTGGTATTAAAAATATCACTACCGGCGACACGCTCTGCGATGAGGATCACCCAATCCTTCTCGAACCGCCGTCTTTCCCTGATCCGGTGATTTCAATGGCCATTGAACCGAAGACGAAATTGGATCAGGAAAAGATGGCCACTGCGCTCCAGCGACTGGCGGAAGAGGATCCTACCTTTCGCGTCTATACGCACGAAGATACTGGCCAGACAATCATCGCTGGTATGGGCGAGCTGCACTTGGAAATCATTCGCGACCGGATGTTCCGGGAGTTCAAAGTAGACGCGAACGCGGGCAAACCGCAGATCGCGTACCGCGAAACGATCACGACCAACGCGCACGGGGTCGGTAAGTTGATTAAACAATCAGGTGGCCGGGGTCAGTATGGACACGTGGAAGTGGATGTGCGTCCGGCCGAGCGCAGCAAAGGTCTCCTCATCGAGAATAAAATTGTCGGCGGCATCATTCCCCGTGAATACATTCCAGCTGTCAAAAAAGGAATCCAGGAAGCGGTGCTCAACGGCGTGCTCGGCGGCTACCCTGTGGTCGATGTAGAAGTCGATATCGTTTACGGTTCGTTCCACGAAGTCGATTCAAGCGAACTTGCATTCAAATTGGCGGCGATCTTTGCCATGAAAGATGGATTTAAGCAGGGCAAACCGATTCTGTTGGAGCCGATCATGAAGGTCGAAAACATCACGCCGGAGGAGTATCAGGGCGACATTTGCGGCGACCTGAGCCGGCGTCGTGGCAGCATTCACAGCATCGAAACGCGAGGCAATCTAGCGATCATTCATGCCGAGGTTCCGCTGGCCGAGTTGTTCGGCTACGCGACTGCCATCCGTTCACTTTCCAAAGGCCGCTCAAGTTACTCGATGGAACCTTCCCATTTTCAACCAGTGCCGGCCAACCTCGTTGCGGCCATTCTCGATCAGAAAGAGGCCAAATGAGCAATGGTCAACGCATTCGAATTCGATTGAAGGCGTTCGATCACCGCATGCTGGATCAATCCGCCGTGGAAATTGTAGAAACCGCCAAACGAACCGGCGCCCGAGTGGCCGGGCCAATTCCGCTGCCGACATTGATCGAGAAGTTCACGGTGAATCGTTCTCCGCACGTTGACAAAAAGTCGATGGAACAATTTGAAATTCGCACCCACAAACGGCTGCTGGACATCATCGAGCCGACGGCGAAGACGGTGGATGAATTAAAGAAACTGAATTTGCCTGCGGGCGTTGACATTACGATTAAGATTTAAGCGGAGGCGCTTCTGAAGGAATTGCAATCGCACGGTCATGATTATCGGACTTATTGGACAAAAAATCGGTATGACCAGCGTTTACGACGCCAAAGGCCGATTGTGTCCCGTGACCGTGATAGCGGCCGGTGATAACGTTTTGCTGCGCCGGTTGACCGAAGAAAACGAAGGTTATTCGGCGGTGCAGGTTGGCTTCGGCGCGCAGAAGGAATCGCGCGTTACCAAGTCCTTGCTCGGCGAATTCAAGAAAGCCGGAGTCGCGCCTCAGAGGTTTATGCGGGAATTTCGCCTGGCCAGCGATCTTCCAGAAGGCGAGATCAATCTAAGCGTGACGCAATTTCAGGCAGGCGATTACGTCGATGTGATTGGCCGATCGAAGGGAAAAGGTTTTCAAGGCGTGATGAAGAAGCACAACTTCGCCGGACAAGGCGCGGCGCACGGTTCGAAAACGCACCGCCGCATTGGCGCAGTCGGCAATCGTTCTACACCAGGCCGCATTTGGAAAAACCAGGGGATGCCAGGGCATCTCGGTGACGAGCGCGTGACGGTGCAAAATCTCCAAGTGATGCAAGTGCGCGAGGCTGAAAAAATTATTTTGGTTACTGGAGCCGTGCCGGGAGCGAACGGCAGTTATGTGATCGTTCGGCCGGCCATTAAACATCCCGAACGTCTACTGGCAGTACATGCTGAGCACCGAAAGCACGAGGAAGAAGAGAAGGCGAAGAAGCCCAAAACCATAGCTGAGTTGGCACAGAAAAAATGAGTGCGAAAGTTTTAACCAAGGCCACAGCGAAAGAAGCGAAGATCGATATCATCGAAGATGGTCGCGGCACACAGGCGGTGCACGACGTAGTCGTGGCCATGCGCGCGGCGCGGCGTTCCGGGTCGGCGAATACGAAAACTAAAGCGGAGGTAGATCTGTCAGGTGCAAAACCGTGGCGGCAAAAAGGAACCGGCCGCGCACGCGCGGGATATAAGTCGTCCCCGATCTGGCGTGGGGGTGGCGTCGTGTTCGGGCCAAAACCGCGCGACTACTCCAAAAAGATTTCAAAATCAGTGCGGCGTCTTGCCTTTCGAAAGGCATTGAGCGAGCGAATCAATGCCGGCGACGTTTTGACAATCGACAAATTTGTCGTGCCCGAACTAAAAACAAAATTGTTTGTCGACCTGCTCAGGGAACAAACGGATGCCGAGAAAGTGCTGATCGTTTCCGATTCGTTCGACGAGAATACTTTCAAGTCGGCGCGTAACGTCAAACCAGTGAAGCTCGCGACCGCTTCCGACGTCAACACGGAACAATTGCTAGCCTTCCAAAAAATCCTGGTTACGCGGAAAGCACTCGAACAACTGGCGGAGAGGACGAAATGAACGAGCCGCACGAGATCATTCACACCGCTTCGTTGACCGAGAAGTCAACCTTGATGAGTGAGAAGCATAACAAGTATGTCTTCCGCGTCAGTCCGAAGGCAAACAAAGTTCAAATCAAGGACGCAGTTGAGCGCCTGTTTCAAAAGAAAGTCGTGGACGTGAACACTTGTAATTACACCGGCAAGGAGAGACGTGTGCGGGGACCTCTGGGACGACGGCCGCGGTGGAAGAAAGCAATCGTGACCTTGAAAGAAGGCGAGAAGATCGATTTGATATAAGGATGAGTGACGAACCAAGAATGCCGAATGACGAAGAAATGACGAAGCCCGAAACGTTTCGTCATTGGTCATTCGAATTTCATTCGTCATTCGTCATTGGTCATTCGTCATTTTACTTATGGCTCTAAAAGAATTTCGCCCATTAACGCCGACGCTGCGTTTCAAGTCGCTACCTGCCTTCGACGAAATCACGAAGTGGCGCCCTGAAAGAAGCCTTCTTGAGCCGAAGAAAAGAAGCGGTGGCCGGAACAACCGCGGCCGGCTGACGTCACGGCACATCGGCGGCGGCCATAAGCAGAAATATCGCAAGGTCGACTTTCAGCGGCGCAAGCGCGGTGTCCCAGCGGAGGTTATCGGGATCGAGTACGACCCGAACCGCTCCGCCCGCATAGCTCTCATCAAATACACCGATGGCGAACTGAGTTACATTCTCGCGCCGAACGGACTTCGAACCGGATCGATGGTTGCCGCTGGGGACGATGTCGCGCCTGAGTTGGGAAATGCGCTGCCGCTTCGCGCCATCCCCCTCGGCACGAACATTCACAATATTGAATTGACTCCTGGCCGCGGCGGACAGGTTGCGCGCAGTGCTGGTCAACAGGCAACGTTGACCAACATCGAGGCCGGTTACGCGCTGGTTAAAATGCCTTCCGGTGAAATTCGACGGATTCACGAAAACTGCTTCGCCACGATTGGCCAGGTGGGAAACGTCGATCACATGAATGTGTCGAGTGGAAAAGCAGGACGCACTCGCTGGCAGGGGCGCCGGCCGCATGTGCGCGGCATGGTGATGAACCCGATCGATCATCCAATGGGCGGCGGCCAGGGGAAATCAAAAGGCGGCGGCGGCCGTCATCATCCAGTCAGTCCGTGGGGGCAACTGGCGAAAGGATTTAAGACACGCAGTAAACATAAACCGAGCGATCGTTTCATTTTGGAAAGGAAAAGAGCGAAGAAGAAAATGTGAGATGTGAATGGTGAGAAGTGAGAGGTGGATTTACTTCTCACGAGTCACCTCTCACTTGATTTTTATGGCTAGATCATTAAAGAAAGGACCCTTCGTCGAGTCGTATCTTCTGGAGAAGATCGACAAGATGAACAGCTCGGGCGCCAAGAAACCGATCAAGACCTGGTCGCGGCGCTCGATGGTGACTCCGGATTTTGTCGGCCACACGTTTTTGGTGCATAACGGAAAGACGTTTCATTCCGTTTTTGTCACTGAGAACATGGTTGGTCACAAACTCGGCGAATTTTCGCCCACGCGTGTGTTTAAGAAACACGGTTCGCATACGGCGAAGGTGACGAAATAAGTGAGTTTGCGATTTGCGATTTGCAATTTGCCGTTGCCGAAATTGGCAATTGGCATTTGGCAACTCCGAAGAGTTTCGCGAGCCCCAATTATTTTGGGGTTGGCAGTTGGCACGGCGTTGGTCTGCTACGGCAGCGATACAGGGAACAGTTCTTTGTCAGAACCCAAAATTGATACCGCGGCGCACACGGCGACGGCTGCACAGTTGCTGGAGCAAAACGAACAATTGCGAAAACAATTGTCCATTGCGCAGGAATCGCTCAAGGCGTTGACGAGCAGCCTCGCGGAATCGAATGCAGCAGCGGAAGAGCTTCGGCGCAAGTATTCCGATTTGGAATTGCGAATGGAAGCGCTGGGATTGGCTTCGGCAAGCAAGGACCGCGCGAAGCTGGAGCAACGTTTGCTGGCGGCCGTTAGCGATCTTCAATTGGCGCAAAAAGAGCGCGACGAGTATCGCGATCAGATGTTGCGCCTCAATGAAGCGGTATTGTGTTATTTGAAAACGTCGCAGGCCGGCGATGCGAAGGCGCGAATGGACGTGGAGGCGCAGCTGCGCAGCGTGAATACCTTGATCGCACAATCCTCCAGCGCTCCAGACACGCCTGAGCCCGGCTTGATGGATGGAAGCGTGATCAGCGTGAAGGGCGAGTGGTCGTTTGTAGTCGGCAATCTTGGCGAAAAACAAGGGGTAAAGATTGGAATGCCGATGCGGGTGATGCGAGGCGATCAAAGAATCGCAACCTTGAGAGTAGTCGATGTGCGACGGAAGATTTGCGGTGCGGTGATTCAGGAAATGGATTCTGAGAAGGAAAAAATAAAAGTAGGGGACCGCCTCCAGGTGGATGCGCAGTCCGATGTTAGTTTAAGATAATGGAAGTCAGATCGATATATAAGTATGCGCGGATTTCGCCGTTTAAGGTGCGCGAAGTCACGCGTGAGATCCAGGGTCTGCCGGTTTCGGCGGCACTCGATCTGTTGACTTTCACGCCGAAGAAGGCGGCGTTTCTCATTGGCAAAACGTTGAAGAGCGCAATCGCTAATGCGGAAAACAACGCCAATTTGAAACTAGATCGATTGGTGGTGAAGGAAGCGATTGTCGGAGAGGGGCCAACGCTGAAGCGTATCATGGCGCGCGCCCGCGGCAGCGCGAGCCGTATCCAGAAACGCACCAGTCACATTCGCATCGTCCTATCCGACGAAATTTCAATTGAAACGCGAGAAACGCGAAAAGCGAAACGCGAACAGGAAAAGAAAGCTGCAAAGAAGGAGATCAAGAACGAGGCGAGTGAAAACGCGGAATCTGCGGCTGAGAAAAAACCCGCGAAGTCGAAGCCGAGTACAAAAGCAAAGAAGTAAGTTTTATGGGACAAAAAGTTAATCCAACTGGCTTTCGCCTGAGCGTGAATCGTGACTGGCGTTCGCGCTGGTACGCTTCGTCGCAGGAATTCCCGTCATTTTTGCACAGCGACCTGAAGATTCGGAATTACGTGAAGAAGAAGCTGCAGTTCGCCGCAGTTTCGAAAATTGTGATTGAGCGCGCGTGGAATTCCATTCGTGTGACCATCCACACCGCGCGTCCCGGGATCGTGATCGGACGAAAGGGCGCAGAGATCGAGAAGATGACGGAAGAAATTTCCAAGATGGCGGAGGGCAAACAGGTCAAGATCGATATCCAGGAAATCAAAACGCCGGAACTCGACGCGCAGCTGGTCGCCGAAAACGTGGCTCTCCAGATCGAGCGGCGGATTGCCTATCGCCGCGCGATGAAAAAAGCCGTCCAGACCGCGATGGATTTTGGCGGGGAAGGAATTCGTCTGCGGTGTTCGGGCCGACTCAATGGCGCGGAGATTTCGCGCTCGGAATGGTATCGGGAGGGAAAAGTTCCACTTCACACCTTGCGCACGTCGGTCGATTACGGCTTCTCAGAAGCAAACACAGTCTATGGCAAGATTGGTGTAAAATGTTGGATTTGTAAGAAAGAAGAACCAGCCCCTCAGCCAGCTACGCCGCTACCACCACCGCCAGCCGAGCCGGTCAAAGTCTGAAGGAGATAATCTATGGCATTGATGCCAAAACGTGTGAAGTATCGAAAGTCCCAGCGGGGAAGCCGGAAGGGGACTGCCTCACGCAATCTCAAAATCGATTTCGGCGAGTTCGGATTGCAGACACTCGAGCGTGCCTGGATTACTAACACGCAATTGGAAGCCGCGCGTGTCGCGCTCACTCGCAACATGAAGCGCAAAGGCAAACTGTGGATTCGCATTTTCCCTGATAAGTCGGTAACCTCCCGGCCACCGGAAACGCGGATGGGCAAGGGGAAAGGTCAACCTGAGGACTGGGTCGCCACGGTAAGGCCTGGCAACATTTTGTTTGAACTGGATGGCGTGCCGGAATCGGTTGCAAGGGAGTCCCTGCGTCTTGCAGCGGACAAGTTGCCGGTGCGGACGAAGTTTCTTACACGACACCACGTCAGAGCCGCTTAAAAACGATGAAAATGAAAGAGATCACTGAGCTGAGCACGGACGAGTTATTGACCAAGAGACGCGACTTGCGTCAGGAAAGCCTGCACTTGCGTTTGCAACAGCAGAGTGGCCAGCTCGAGCAGCCGAGCAGATTACGTTTACTGCGGCGCGATATTGGCAGGCTCGAAACAGTCCTGACTCAGCGGGCTAAACGCGAGGAGAAAACATAAATTATGGGCGACCAAGAAGCTTCGTTAGCTGCTTCAGAGCAGCCCGCGTCCGTGATTCGCGGTTCACGCAAGACACGCACCGGCCAAGTGATTTCCAGCAGCATGAACAAAACAATTGTGGTGCGGACGGTCACGCGCGTCCCGCATCCGAAGTTTGGCAAGATCGTCAAGCAGATGAAAAAGTTTTACGCGCACGATGAACAGAACCAGGCAAAAACCGGCGATACCGTCCGCATCATGGAGACGCGGCCGCTGAGCAAGCTGAAGCGATGGCGTCTTGTGGAGGTTATCCAGAAGTAAGTGCAACAGCAGGACTAAGAGGAAGATTTCGATGGTACAACTTCGATCACGACTGAATGTGGCGGACAACAGCGGCGCGCGCATGGC
>DASYDT010000037.1:0-15427 GCA_036499425.1 Candidatus Udaeobacter sp.
CGGCACGCCCAGTGGCGCTGGCGACTTGATCCCGACAAATGTCGGGATGCTTTGCTGGCCGACCGATTGATTTTGCGTCTCGACCAATTGATTTGGCCGCGCGAAGACCAGCAGTGCCAAGAGGACACCGATTGCGCAAAAAGCAAAGCCAGTTAAAAAACGCGGACTAAAGAAACCAGATTGAGCAGTGCGTTTGGGTGTCATCAGAAAAAGCTACGGGCGTCGTATCGCGCAAATGGCGACAACGACCGCGCTCCAGGGAAAGTGCGCCTTAATGGAGGGATTAATTTGTTTTTTCATTGTGGTACACCCGTCGGGTGTATGGGTGTGCACACATGGCCGGGCGGGCACCCTTTTACGCGAAGCGCGAAATTGAGTAAAGACTTTTTTGAAAAATTTCGGGAACTTTGCTCCGCGGGGCAACGGCTTCGCTGATTCGTTCCGAAAAATCTGAAGTTAAGTGGGACAGTTTGCCGCGAAATCTCTGGTTTATGGCCCAAACCTCAAGATGGAGCGCTTTAAATGAAACTGCAGCCGCTGTAGCCACGGCCCTGTGGGCCGTCCTTCCCTGATGTGACAGGCAGCAGAGATCAACCGGCCACAGGCCGGTGGCTACAACATTTATTTAAACCGCTCTAGACGAAAACAGACCGCCGAGGACTGGGGCTTACGCGGTCGGCAACGCTGCTGCGCCATCTTGAATCAGGGAGTCGAGCTTGTTTAGATCGATCGGTTTTACCAGGTGATGCTGGAATCCTGCCTCGTAGCTTTTACGGACATCGTCTTCCATCCCGAAACCGGTGAGAGCAATTGCCAGAAGCGGCCGCGTGGAGTGGAGCTTCTGCATCAAATCGATCCCAGTTCCATCCGGCAAAGCCAGATCGCTGATGAGCACGTCAAATTGCTCCTTCGTGCCTAGATTGACGGCAGATTGAAAATTGAGCGCTGATTGCACATGATAGCCACGCCGCCGAAGCAAATTCGTAAGTGAGCGATTTGTATCTTCGTGATCCTCAACAAGGAGAATTCGCAGGGGTTGACGTTCCGCCAGCCTGGGCAAAGCCGCTGGGGCGATTTGCGCTTCCGCTTTTTCGCACGTGGGAAAAACTAAGGTGAACGTTGAGCCTTTATTTCGACCGGCGCTTTGCGCGGTGATCGTTCCCTTGTGAGCTTCCACAAGGGTCTTGCTGATGGCGAGTCCGAGCCCCAGTCCTCCCAATTGAGTGCGGCCGCCCTGCTCAAACGCATCGAAAATTTTCGGGAGAGCTTCCGCCTCGATCCCGAGCCCCGTATCAGCGATTTCAACACGCAGTCGTCCCTTGGAATCGTTGCTGGTGGTAATGATAATTTGCCCGTTCCTCGGAGTAAATTTCACCGCGTTATTGATCAGGTTCCAAAAGATCTGCTGCAATCGCGCGGGGTCTGCCCGCATATGCACCTTTCGTGCGCTTAGGTTGAGGACGCGCGCCAGATTCTTGCGATCGATTTCCGCCTGACAAATTTCGAGGGCGTTTTGCAACAATGTGTGCGCATCAACGACTTCAAAATTAAGCTGCACCTTGCCTTGACCGATGCGCGTCAGATCAAGCAAGTCATCGATCAACCGCGCTTCCAATTCCACGTTGCGGCGAATCATTTGCAGCGATTCGTGAATTTCCTTCGGCAACTCCGGCTCGCTCTCCAATGCAAGAGCGGAGGCGAGCACCGGCGTCAGAGGCGTCCGCAATTCGTGGCTGAGCATGGCGAGAAATTGGTCTTTCGCCAGATTCGAACGCGCTTTTTCTTCCAGTTCCAGGTTTGTCTTCTGCAACTCCGCGGCAAGCGATTGCGATTGTTTGAGCAGGTTTTCCGTTCGCGTGCTCGCGTCGATTGTGTTGAGCACAATGCCGATGCTCTCGGTTAACTGATCGAGGAACGCCTGGTGCGCTGGGCTGAAGCGTTCAACTGACGAAAGTTCCATGACTGCTTTTACTTCGCCTTCAAAGAGAATCGGCAGGACAACGATGTTCGTCGGGTGAAATTCTCCAAGGCCAGAACTCAGTTTCGTGTAGTTGCCCGGTATATCGCTCAGAAGAATGCCCCGTTTTTCCAGCGCCGCTTGTCCGACCAGACTCTCACCCAGTTTAAAGCGGCTCTTTGCGCCGTTGCCTTCATGGGAAGCGTAGCTCGCCAGCAACTTAAGGTCCGATTCTCCGTCAGAATTATCGATCATGTAGAAAGCGCCTTGCTGCGCTGAAACCAGCGGAGCGACCTCGGATAGAATGAGTTTGCCAACCGTCAGGAAATCGCGTTGTCCCTGCAGCATTCGGGTGAACTTGGCGAGATTTGTCTTGAGCCAGTCCTGCTCCTCATTTCGCAGCGTGGTATCCCTCAAATTACGGATCATTTCGTTGATATTGTCTTTGACGAACGCAACCTCGCCTTGTGCTTCCACTTGAATTGAGCGGGTGAGATCGCCTTTGGTCACCGCTGTCGCAACGTCGGCGATGGCGCGGAGCTGCGTCGTCAGGTTTGCGGCCAGCCGATTGACGTTATCGGTCAAATCGCGCCATGTGCCTGCGGCGCCGGGCACGTTTGCCTGACCGCCGAGCTTGCCGTCCACACCCACTTCGCGCGCCACCGTCGTCACCTGGTCGGCGAATGTCGCGAGGGTATCGATCATGTTATTGATCGTGTCAGCGAGTTGGGCAATTTCGCCTTTTGTTTCAAGGTAAAGTTTCCGTTTCAAATCGCCGTTTGCTACTGCCGTCACCACCTTGGCGATGCCACGCACCTGATCAGTCAGGTTCGCAGCCATCACGTTGACGTTATCGGTGAGATCTTCCCAGGTTCCCGAAACGCCTTTCACCACAGCCTGCCCGCCCAGTTTGCCTTCGACACCCACTTCGCGTGCCACGCGAGTGACTTCATCCGCGAATGACGACAGTTGATCCACCATCGTATTGACCGTGTTCTTTAATTCGAGAATCTCGCCTTTAACATCGACGGTGATCTTCTTGCTTAGATCGCCGGTGGCAACGGCAGTGGTCACTGCAGCGATGTTGCGCACTTGCGTGGTGAGATTGGACGCCATGAAGTTGACGTTGTCGCCGAGGTCCTTCCATACGCCTGCCAGACCTCGCACATCGGCTTGTCCACCCAGCTTGCCTTCGGTGCCGACTTCGCGCGCCACGCGGGTGACTTCCGACCCGAACGAGCGGAGTTGGCCCACCATTGTGTTGATCGTGTCCTTCAGTTCAAGAATCTCGCCTTTAACGTCGACGGTGATTTTCTTGGACAAATCGCCCATCGCGACGGCCGTGGTTACAGCCGCAATGTTGCGGACCTGCGCGGTAAGGTTGGACGCCATCGAATTCACGGAGTCGGTCAGGTCTTTCCACGTGCCGGCAACGCCGCGGACGCGCGCCTGGCCACCGAGTTTTCCGTCCGTGCCGACTTCGCGGGCCACGCGCGTTACCTCCGCTGCAAAAGATGAAAGCTGATCCACCATGGTATTGATGGTGTTCTTTAACCCGAGAATCTCACCTTGGACGTCCACGGTGATTTTTTTGGACAAATCGCCGCTGGCCACTGCCGTAGTCACGTCGGCAATGTTGCGCACCTGCCCGGTGAGATTGGACGCCATCGAGTTCACCGAATCGGTTAAATCTTTCCATGTGCCGCCGACCCCGGGCACCTGCGCCTGGCCGCCCAGTTTTCCTTCTGTGCCGACTTCGCGCGCCACGCGGGTCACTTCCGCAGCGAACGAGCGAAGCTGATCCACCATGGTGTTGATCGTGTCCTTGAGTTGGAGAATTTCGCCGCGCACGTCCACGGTGATTTTTTTGGACAAATCACCTTTGGCCACGGCGGTTGTCACATCGGCAATGTTGCGAACCTGGCCCGTCAGGTTGGAGGCCATCGAGTTCACTGAATCGGTCAAGTCCTTCCACGTGCCGGCCACGCCCCGCACGTCTGCCTGGCCGCCAAGCCTGCCTTCTGTACCGACTTCACGAGCCACGCGGGTCACTTCCGCAGCGAACGAACTGAGCTGGTCGACCATCGTGTTGATCGTGTTTTTTAGCTCTGAAATCTCGCCCTTTACGTTGACTGTAATTTTCTTGGAAAGATCGCCATTCGCGACTGCGGTTGTTACCTCAGCAATGTTTCTCACCTGGCCAGTTAGGTTGCCGGCCATGAAATTGACGCTGTCGGTGAGATCCTTCCATGTGCCTGCGACGCCCTTGACGTCGGCCTGCCCACCCAAATTTCCTTCAGTGCCTACCTCGCGCGCCACTCGTGTCACTTCCGATGCAAACGAACTGAGCTGATCAACCATCGTGTTGATCGTGTTTTTCAGCTCGAGGATTTCACCCTTCACATCGACTGTGATCTTCTTCGACAAGTCGCCTCGCGCGACCGCGGTCGTGACGGCGGCAATATTGCGCACCTGTCCGGTCAGATTGCGCGCCATGAAATTAACCGAATCGGTCAGATCCTTCCATGTACCGGACACCCCTTCCACGCGAGCTTGTCCGCCTAGAATTCCCTCAGAACCCACTTCGCGCGCCACGCGCGTTACCTCGGATGCAAACGAGCGAAGCTGATCCACCATCACGTTGACCGTGTCCTTCAGCTCAAGAAACTCACCTTTCACATCGACTGTGATTTTTTTGGTCAGGTTGCCCTTCGCCACTGCAGTTGTGACCGTCGCGATATTGCGGACTTGAGCCGTGAGATTGCCGGCCATTAAATTGACGTTCTCGGTTAGATCTTTCCAGGTGCCGGCAACGCCTTTCACTCTTGCCTGGCCGCCGAGCTTTCCTTCCGTACCTACTTCCCGCGCCACCCGCGTCACTTCCGACGCGAATGCGCCGAGCTGATCGACCATCGTGTTGACGATCTTTGCCGTGCGCGAAAACTCTCCTTTGAGCGGCTGTCCATCGATCTTCGTGGCCATCGTTTGGGACAAATCGCCTTTCGCGACGGCGCCGATCACGCGCGCCATTTCGCTTGTTGGACGGAGTAGATCCTCGATCAAAACATTGATGCAATGGATGGCGTCGGCCCAGGACTCGGACACGTTGCTCAGCGATGCCCGCTCTGTGATTCGGCCTTCTCTTCCGACCACATGCACGATCCGCTCCAATTCTTGAGTCATGCGTTCGTTGGTTTCGATCACCGTGTTGAACGTGTCGGCGATCTTACCCGGCACGCCGATCCAATCCTCCGGGAGTCGCGCGGAAAAATCACCGCGTTTGAACGCCATCAATGCCGCAAGCAATTGCCTGGTGTCGAATTCACTTCCGTTAGTCTGCGCGCCATTTCGCGGTCGCGCCTTTGTAACACGGGGAGCTTTCTTCATAGAGTGGGGATCCTTGGAAAGGATCGGCGTTTCTTCGCCGTCGCGAATTCGACGCGTAAGATCGGACCGGTCATATTGCAGCGCCGTAGAGTAATCGCCCCATCAATCGCACCAGGACGCATTTTCTTCAACAAACCGTCGCCTCCGGGATTTGGTCGCGCAAAAAAAGCGCGCTGGCGAGAAAATCCTTGAACGAGAGGTACAGTCCACCCGCGTGAGGTCGTTGGCTCACGAGGAAGAGCAAAAATAACAAGAGGCGTTCTACTGACTAATGCGCAGCAAATGTCGGCAAGCTGCGCAAGCGAAAGCCAAAAACGATCGCCAGAACACCAAATATCACAGCGTACCACGCCATAATCCAGATCAGCGCCGCCGCGCCTGCCAGCGGATTCCACAGAAGAAGGGCCGCGAAGACGATTGAGGCTAGGCCCATGAGGATGAGAAACCATTCGCCTTTGATTTCCCGGCGCAGCTTGATTGCCACCGCAATTTCTGTTGCACCAATCATAAACGCCCAGGCCGCGATGTAAATAACCAGGGCCAGCGCGGTAATCCTGGGGGCATGAAACGTGAGAAAACCAATGATGATCCCGAGAATTCCGATGATCAGATTGAATCCCCAATCCGGGTCGGAACCACGGTGCCCGATCGCGCCTACGACCCGAAAAACACCATCCACCAACACCCAGGCTCCAAAGAACAGCACGAGTGTCGCGGCAGCCATAACGGGATGCGTGAACGCGATTATTCCGAAAACAATAGCAGCAATACCCCGTATCACTGGAACCCACCAATGACGTTTTACAGTTTCGATAAGCATGTCCCCGTTTTAGAGGTCGGACTTTTCAGAGGCAAGCTCGATTTGCATTGCGCTTGTGGTAGGGACGAGACGCTGCTCCGTCCGGCTCAACGCAGCGCGTTGACCCTACCAAGAGTTATCCGCCTACAGTCCGCACTTTGTACTGGCTTCGGCAAGGCTGGATCGAGTCCGAAGGAGAGACGCCAAATAAGTATCGACGTAAGGCGCGCTATCGATTCGCGCCAGATTTGCGGGTGTCTGAAGACGCGAAAAAATCGCGTACGCGATCTTGCTTCGCGGAACGCTCTTCTCGCCGTAGCCGGATGGAATGTTGCTGGACCAATATCGGACGTACTGTCCGTCGGCACGATTCTCCATGCCGAGAAAAACCGTGGAATGTCCGTGTTCGTTTCTCCCCACCTGGCGCGACCAGAAAATTTTCATGAAATCGCCCGGCTTGGCCTGATCGAAGTTATCGAAGTTTTGGCCAAGCCCGAGCTCGTGAAAAAGACGCGCCGTGCCGGGTCCGTTGGCATTCCAACGGCCCCAGATGCCTTCGCCGTCGCGTTGATCCCGAATGATGAGCCGCTCCAGAGTGGAATAATCGAGATGAAGGTCGCCTCGCGCGCGCAAAGCCTCGATTGCCTTGATGAACACCAGATACGTTGCGCCCGAGCAGAAGCTTGGCCCCGACGGCAGAACGAAAAATTTTCCCGACTCAAAATGTGCCGAAGATTGAAGGCGGATCTTGGCGAAATGCGAAACAGAATAGCGGCCGCCTTGCGGCATCTTTTTGATCTGATCGAGAATCAGGTCATTGCAATCGCCGGCGAAACAGAGGCGCAGCGTAAGGGCGAAAACCGCTAGAACAATCGTTACGCCAGATTTTTTCACGGCGGATAAGTAAACGCCGAAACATCGTCTGGCAACGCCCTCCTGTCATTCCGAGCGAAGTTGAGGAATCTCTAATTTTAAGAAGACATAATGAGATGTCTCCGACCAAGGCTCGACATGACAACGAGCACGGCCGCCACTACAATTAAAATCATGCTGCGTTTCACAAAAATGAACGGCGCGGGAAACGATTTCATCCTGATCGATAACAGGGCAGGGGACATCCATCTGGATCGCAGCCAAATTGAGCATCTGTGCGATCGCCATCGCGGCATCGGCGCGGACGGAATTTTGTTGCTCGAAAAGGCAGCGAACCATGCCGACTTTCGCATGCGCTACTTTAATGCCGACGGAGGAGAAGCAGAGATGTGCGGCAATGGCGCCCGCTGCTTCGCCCGTTTTGCAAACAAGGTTGCTGAAGCGCAGCCAAAAATTTCTTTTGAAACACCGGCTGGCGTAATTTCAGCGGAGTTGGTGGGTGATCTCGTCACGCTACAGATGACCGAGCCGACTGATTTACGGCTGGATATCGAGCTCCCGGTGGCGAATGAGAACAAAACCGTTCACTTCATTAACAGCGGCGTGCCGCACGTGGTCATTCTCGTTCCCCGGATCGACGATGTCGATGTGCGGCGAGAAGGTTCAGCTATTCGTTATCACAAAATGTTTTCGCCCAAGGGGGCGAATGTGAATTTCATTGAGAAACGCGGGCCGAAGAAAATCGCCGTCCGCACGTATGAACGCGGCGTGGAGGACGAAACGCTGGCGTGCGGTACCGGGATTGTCGCAAGCGCCCTCATCTTCGCCGCCACGGAAAACACCAACGGCCCCATCGCTGTAATCGCGCGAGGCGGCGACGAACTACAGGTGGGCTTTGAAAAGAGCGGCCCGCCTTCGCTGCGCGCCGGCGTGGCAAGCAATCAGTTTCGCAACGTTACACTAACCGGTCCAGCGGAGTTCGTGTTCGAAGGGTCGATTGCGATTTGAGATCGACGGTGTTTCGCCACAGATGAACACAGATTTCCACAGACTACTGAAGCCTGAATCTTGAAAGCTTTCTTATCCGTGTTTCATCTGTGTAAATCTGTGGCTTAAAAAAAATGTTTCGCGGCACGTTTACTGCATTGGTCACGCCGTTTCGCAATGGCGGCATTGACGATTCGGCTTTCAAAAAACTGATCGAGACACAAGTCGCCGCAGGTATCACCGGAATTGTCGCGATCGGGACCACTGGCGAATCGCCGACGCTCTCGCACGACGAACGCGAACATGTAATTCGACTTTCGGTCGCAACGGCGAATAAACGTTGCTTGGTTCTTGCGGGAACAGGTTCAAACGCCACGCAACATGCGGTGGCCGACACGACAACGGCTGAGAAACTCGGCGTCGATGGCGCGCTGCTTGTTGCGCCGTATTACAATAAGCCAAGCCAGGAGGGTTTGTTTCGACATTTCAAAACCATCGCCGACGCCACTTCGCTGCCGATCATGCTTTACAACATTCCTGGACGCTGCAGTGTGGACATTTTGCCGGAAACCGTGCTGCGTTTGGCAAAAGAATGTCGCAACATTGTTTCCATCAAAGAAGCCAGCGGGAGCGTGGAGCGCGTCAGCGAACTACGGCGACGTTTGCCTGAATCGTTTACAATCTTGAGCGGGGACGACTCGTTGACCTTGCCATTCATGGCCGTCGGCGCAGTCGGTGTGGTAAGCGTGGCGTCGAACCTTTTTCCCTCTGAAGTTTGTGCGCTGGTCCGCGCCTGCGAATCAGGCGATTTGAAATCAGCGGCAAAATTGCATCGGAAATTGCTGCCGTTGCTTAAAGATTTGTTCATCGAGCCAAATCCCGTTCCGGTGAAAACTGCGCTCGGCTGGCGCGGCGCGATCGCAGGCGAAGTTCGTTTGCCGTTGTGCGAGATGAGCGAAGCGAACCAGGCGCGCTTGCGCAAAACGCTGAAAGACTTCGAGCAAAATACATGAGCTCGCCTGTGCGCGTGTTGCTTGTTGGCGCGGCCGGACGCATGGGAAGAAGCGTTGCCGATCTTGCCAAAGCCGATCCGAAGATCGACATCGTCGCGCAATGCGATCTGGGCGACTCAATCGAGCCGGCCATGAAAAATTGCGATGTGATCATCGACTTCAGCCAGCCTGATGCCATCACCGAAGTCTGCCGCACCGCGTTAAATAACCGTAAACCCTTAGTCATCGGCACGACTGCTCATTCTCCGGAGCAACGCAGAACAATCGAAGAGGCCGCGCGATCTTTGCCGATTGTTTTCGCGTCTAATTTCAGCGTCGGCGTAAACGTGCTTTTCTGGCTGACCCGCAAAGCTGCCGAATTACTTGGGCAGGATTTCAGTCCCGAGATCATCGAGACGCATCACAAAATGAAAAAAGATGCGCCCAGCGGCACAGCCAAAACTCTCGCTGACGTTTTGAAAACCGCGCAAAAAAAAGAAATACCGATTCAATCCATTCGCGAAGGCGACGTAGTCGGTGAGCACACTGTAATTTTCACGGGACCTGGCGAGCGCCTCGAACTTACGCATCGGGCAGCGAATCGCGAAATTTTTGCACGCGGAGCATTGCGAGCGGCTCATTGGATCATGGGAAAACCGCCAGGTCTTTACACGATGCAAGATGTGCTCGGGCTATAGCTGTTTTGTCATTCCGAGCGGAGTCGAGGAATCCCGTTGCGCTGGCTTTAAGGTTTCATCGCGGGATGTCTCGACTTCGCTCGACATGACGGCATTAAAATGAGAACCGCCGTCGCGCTTGGATCCAATCTTGGTGATCGCCTGGAGAATTTACGCGCAGCACGAAGTGCAATTCTCGGTCTCTCAGATGTGAAGCCGCCGATTCTTTCCTCGGCAATTTACGAAACTGAGCCGGTCGATTGCGAACCAGGGGCAGACAAATTTTTGAACGCAGTCGTTGAATTTGATTACGAAGGCGATCCCGCGAGCATGCTCGAGCAACTCATGCGCATCGAGGAAGCACTAGGCCGGAGACGCGATCATCCAAAAAATGTCTCGCGAATGATCGATATTGACCTGCTCTATTGCGGCGACCGCAAAATTGAAGATCAGCGATTGCAACTGCCGCATCCGAGGTTGCACTCGAGAAAGTTTGTCCTGCAGCCGCTGGCCGACATCCGACCCGGTTTGGTCTTGCCCGGGCAAGCCAAAACGGTGCGGCGACTCCTGGAGGAACTGAAGGAATCCGGCGCGGTAGTTCGCTTTCTGGATAATTGGTAGGCTTCGAAGGCGTCTTACTAGCGCAGGCCGCTGGGATAAGGTGGCTCAGCGCCGGAGATGCGTGCGATCTCCTTGCAAGTCTAGCTCCAATCGAGTCGCTCTATGTTTCTAACTCTGTCAAAGTGCGCGTCGTGGCTAACGATTGGCATCCGATGCTGTCGAGCCAGTGCGGCGATCCAAGTGTCGTTCGAGGGAATCGGAGAGCCGACCGCTTTTAGTTCTGATCGGATTGCAGCGTAATGAACAGATGTCTCTTCGACTACGGGAAGCACACGAAACAGGGCGAGATCTCGCCTCAGCCAGGCTTCGTATTGATCACGTCGCCGCGAAACGCCGATGCCAAAACGAAATTCGCCAAGCACAATCACGGGCAAAGAGAGCTCCCGCCATTGCCGAATCACCTCCAGCAGAGCGGCATCTTTATCCAGCAAGGCCGAAAGCGCGTTCGTATCGAGGATCACAGACGATCCTCGGGTTCAATTTTCTCGAATTCAGACTCGATCGCGCGCTCGATTGCCTTGCGCTCGTGTCGCAAGTGCCGCAGCGCGCCATAGGCTCGCATCCACTTTGGAGCAGCCTTCCCGTTGCGCGCTTGCCTTCTCGCGTCAAGCTGCGACTCCAGCGCCTCGGTTAACAGTTGTTTCAGTGTTACTCCTTCCTGCGCTGCCATGCTCTTAGCGCGACGGAAAAGCGCTTCCGGTAATTCGATGGTCGTCTTCATCGATACCCATATTCCCATATTAACCGCAGCTTATCAAGCGAGAGAACAGCCGGGAGACGGGGCGGGCTTCAATGGCCGATGGGCAGGCACCGACTCAAACAAAAAAAGCTTTGGGCTCCACTGCAAAAATATCCGGTTTTCGCCAAGCGCGGTAAGAGAGTTCAAGCTTTTTTTTGTTTGAGCCTCGCAGACCCGCGTCCCTCTTCCTGCGGGGCTGCGAGAGAGTGCCCGCCGGGATAAGGCCACACCCGCGCTAACGAAATGCCGCCGAGCGCCCTAATCCCAGCGGCCTATCACCACGCACCGCCATAGCGCGATGGGTGGCGGGTCTGCGCACGCGCTCACCACTCAGACTAAGGATATTAATGCAGGAGTGGCGGCGTCCAGTTCGCAGCTCGAGCGATCTGGAGATCCCCTCCCGAGGTTGGCGTGCAACCGGGCGCCTGACGCCCGGTCCCTGAAAATCCCTTCAAACTAAGCACTTGCCACGTTGGCCTGGTTGTTGATATAAGGCGTCTCCCCAAAAAGATGTCAGACATCGGACATCAGAACTCAGAACGCGTAAAACTGCATTGTGCACAAGCGCTACGTGCACTCTGTCGGACATCTGATCTCCGGCCGTTGATCTCCTTGAGAGAGCATGGCCCCGAAAGCCTTCGGGGACTTTGTCGCGGCCGCGTGCTCTCGAAAGCTTTCGGAGTAGCCCGTGTTACACCGAAGCCAAGCGGAGGCGGCTTGTGCGAAGGCGGATTTACGCTTCTCGAATTGCTCGTCGTCATCGGCATCATTGCCACTCTGCTGGTGTTAATCGGCCCCGCGTTCACGACAATAACACGCGGGACCGACGTCAGCGGCGCCATTTATGGAGTAAAGGGAGTGCTCGAGAACGCACGAGCATACGCAAAGGCAAACCACACCTGTGTCTTTGTTGGTTTGACTGAGGTGGATTCTTCGGTTGACCCCTTGGTGAGTCCGCAGATCACGACTGGCGATACACCGTACGGCAGAGTGGCGGTGGCCGTGGTTGCGTCGAAAGACGGCACTTCACAATACCAATACGCCACGAGCGATCAGGGCAACGACTGGACAGCTAGCTATAGCAATGGCGCTCATCTCATAGCGGTTGGGAAATTACAGACCTATGAGAATCTACATTTTGTGCCAGTTGATTTTGGATCGTGGAGTCCCACTGCGCATCCGAACTCCAAAATGGCAAGGTATCAACCAACCGGTCCACCGTACATTTTGGGCCATGCGCTTTCCAGCTCGGTAACACCATTCACGTGGCCGTTGGGATCACCGCTGGATTCCGGCTATCAGTATCGATTTGATCGCGTGATAAACTTCGATCAGACAGGCATCACGCGGATCGCCACCTCGACGAACGGCGACGCGATTGCCCATGTTATCGAAATCGATTTTCAACCCAGTCATGGGACGGTCTTCCAGCCGCTGCCTCCTGACTTCAACCAGGACATAGGTAGCCATGCAGTGATACAACTTGGGACTACGAGCGGCGCAGTCCGGGTCTATCGGCCATGAGAATCGTTACAAACGGTTTCAGAAGGCTGCGTGCTGCTATAGCGGCGCTCTGTGAGCGCCGCCGTGACCCGAGGAAGTTCGAATCGTCGGCGGTCATGTCCGTGTTTAGCGCCAAAGGTGCTCCGTTCAGGTCAGCCTGGGGCAACGCCCCAGGGATTATGGACCAAGAAGACCTTAGCGCTGAAAGCGCGTATCATGAACACCATGAGTCGCGCCTTCAGCGCTCACCTACAATTTCAATCCAATTTCCTGGGGCGACGCCCAAGGCTTCGATTGAATCAGCGCTTTCAGCGCTAAATACATCGGCGGTCACAGACCGCCGCTACAGTTCTTATAGAACCGGTTCTAACTCTAAGGTTGCGGCATTTTCTCTGGTCGAAATCGTCCTGGCCCTTGGCGTTGCGGCGTTTTGCCTGATCGCCATTGTCGGCTTGATGCCGGTCGGTGTGCAGACAAATCGCAACGCCACGTCACAGACCGCCGCCACCAACATCATGGCTGCTATCGTGGCGGATTTGCGGACGACGCCCGCCGCGGCCACGACTTCTCCACAGTTCGCTATAACTTTTGGGACCGATAAGACATTATATTTTGATGCTTCCGGGCAGGCCTCGACATCTCTCGGCACCGACTCACGCTATCGATTGAGTATCACGTGGAATTCTGCTCCTACTGGATTGAACTATGCCGTTCTAAAAGTGACGTGGCCGGCGTCAGTTGATCCTGCAACAACAACGCCAAGCGGCGTCGTAAAAATATTCGCCGCCTTCGACCGGAGCTAGCGCCATGCGTGACCATCGATCGAGTGCTGTAGCGGATGTGGTAGGGACATCGCGCTGCGATGTCCGGACGGCGCAGCGCGCCGTCCCTACCATTTATATACTGAAGGCAGCGCACAGTACAGCCAACCGCTCCCGTGCATTAGCGGCGAAACAACGTGACCCCGAAAGCGTTCGGGGTTTTACGTTGGCCGAACTCCTCGTCAGTGTCGGCGTGCTGGTGCTGCTTACCTTGCTAGCTACGCAGCTTCTTAACAGCGCGGCGACAATCATGACGCTCGGTCACAGGCAAATGGATGCCGACTCACAGGCCCGTGAATTGTTCGACCGCATGGCTATCGATGTCGCACAGATGGTCAGAAGATCCGACGTCGATTACTACCTTAAATCTTCCACCACCGCGAATGACTGCAGGCTCTGTACCAGGCAACGAGGGAACGATGAGATAGCATTCTATAGCACGGTCCCAGGTTGGTCGGCCATAACTGGAGCGCAGCAGGGTCCCGTCTCGATTATCGGATATCGGATCAATGTGAGCGCGACAACATTGTCCAACAGGCTGGAGCGATTGGGCGAAGCTTTGGTGTGGAACGGCGCCACGAGTGACACACGGTCGGATGGCCGCCCGGCATCGGTTATTTTCTGGGCACCCTTGAACCCGTGGGCGACTCTAACCACCAATCCGTTCGACATTATCGGCCGCGATGTTTTTCGGTTTGAATATTATTACCTGCTAAAAAATGGAGATTCGTCCTCCACCCCGTGGTACGCGACCTCGAGCGTGCGTGGATTGCAAGATGTGTCTGCAATCATCGTGGACGTCGCGGTGATCGATTCCAAGAGCAGAGTGCTTTTTAGTAACTCGGACATTGCAGGACTGGCAGAAGACCTGGCGGACTACAACGGACAAGCCCCTGGAGGTTCGCTGGCAGGTTGGCGAGCTACTCTGGATGGAAACAGAACCTTGCCGCGCCCGGCGCTTTCAAGTGTGCGCCTTTATGAACGCTCGTTTTATCTTTCGCCTGCAAGCTTATGAATACGTCTTGTAGGAGACGGTTGAAATGCCCCTCTGCACGCGTAATCCCGCGCCTTGGTAGGGACGGCGCGCTGCGCCGTCCGGACGCCCCGGCGGGGCGTCCCTACCAGACGGGCGCTGCGCTGATAATCGTTCCTCCGCTTGGAGTTCCGCGTTTGTACGTGTTTAGCGCCAAAGGCGCCGCCTCATTGTTTAGCTTGGGGCAACGCCCCAAGATTCGTGAAATCCCAAGCGCCAGCGCTGAAAGCGCGATTCACTTCCGGCACTAGTTCGATCATCATTCCCGCCATGCCCCAGTCACTCAGTAAAGTCATCCTGCAAATCATCTTTAGCACCAAGAATCGCGAGCCTTGGCTCGATGCAGATGCGCGGCCGCGCATGCACGCTTACCTGGCGACAATCTGCCGCGACCTCCGCGCGGACTTCGTCCACGTGGGCGGTGTGGCTGACCATGTTCATATTGTCACGACATTGCCGCGAACGGTTTCTCAAGCTCAAATGATCGAGCAGATAAAGAAAGTTTCCTCAAAATGGATCAAAGCGCTTGACTCGCGGTATCGCGACTTTTTCTGGCAGCGCGGATATGGGGCATTTTCAGTAAGCCCGAGCCAGCTCGATGCTGTGCTGCAATATGTAGAGACACAACAAGAACATCATCGCACTCGCACGTTTCAGGAGGAATACCTCGAGCTGTTGCGCAGGCATGGTGTTAATTTCGAGGAGCGTTATGTCTGGGATTGAAACCAACGGTGAAACTGAATCGCGCCTTCAGCGCTTGGTTATATGCAATCGAATTCCTGTGGCGATGCCCCAGGCTGATATTAAGGTTGCACCTTCGGCGCCAAACAGATACCCGCGTTTACGCGGCTCTGATCGAGCTCCGAACCAAGCCGCTGCGCTGATAATCGTTCTTGCGTTTATGGCTCTTTTAACGGGGCTGGCACTGGCTTATTTCGCGCATACCACTGCCGATCGCCAACTTGCCCAGGCGAGCTTTCACGATGCCAGTGCGGACCTGCTTGTCCGTAGCGCGCTGGATATCATCGTTAGCAGTCT
>DASYDT010000038.1:0-43720 GCA_036499425.1 Candidatus Udaeobacter sp.
CTTTGTGCTAAGCTTTGGGTCGATGCGCACGGTGAACTTCAAAGTGCTGGGTGGCTTATCTCCTTCTCGTTAGATGCTGAAGTCAGGTGAGGCGGACAGAAAGACCTTATGAAGACCATTTTGACATTCGTCGGTGGCGGTGAGCGCGATATTGTAATTCTGGAGACGGCGCTCTCAGCAGCAATCCCACTCTCCGCACATTTGGATTTCCTTCACGCCCATGTGCCCTCGACGCTGGCGTTGGGCCATGCCAACCTCGACTACGCGATGGGTGACGGCTTAAAGAAGGCGCTCGTCCGGTTGGACGTCAATGCTGATACTTTCTCGCGTCTCGCGGCAGAGAACGTCCGCGCGTTTTGCGCGACCGCAGCGATCGAGATGTGCGACCGGCCAACCGGAACCCAAAATGTGACGGCAAGGTTTTTCGAGGAAGCGAGCAACGACCTTGAGTGCCTGAGCGCGCATGCCTCCCAGCGCGACATGGTCGTCATGGGACGCCTGAGGCAGAAACAGGGCCTCGCTCCGGATACACTTGAGCATATGGTGCGCAGCAGCGGGCGACCTGTCCTGGCTGCGGCTTCGGAGCCGCCACGGACGCTAACCGACACCATTATGGTGTGCTGGAAAGACGCCGGAAATACGGCCGCCGCTGTTTCAGCCGCGGCGCCTCTCCTGGCCAAGGCGCGACGGGTGCTGTTTGTCAGGGTCGCGAAACGCGATCCTGGCTTCGCCGCCGAAATGGCTACCGCCGCCCGGGAGATTGGCGGGATCGAGGCCGAGGCGCAGTTCATTCCGGCCAGCCGAGGCAGCGTCCCCGACGCGCTCGCGGCCGCGGCGGAAGACTGCGACGCGAGTCTGTTAGTGGCGGGTGCCTATGGTCGCTCGCGCGGTCGGCAGATTCTTTTTGGCAGCTGCACCGATAAGCTCCTGGAGCGCTGCGACCGGCCTATCCTCCTCATGCACTCTTAGGTATTATTCGGGCAGGCCATGACACGAAAACGATCTAACCAGGTGCTGGAGCTAACCCAGCACTTTGTGAAAGCCCCGGAGCTGCAACATTCTATTGCCAAAGTGCTGGGTGGCTGAGCTTGTTCTCGTTAGATGGTCATATGAGGAAATCTATCGCCCGGACTGTTGTGTCGCCGCTTATGATTGCGACTAGCCCGCCACATCTGACCTTTTCCGAATGAACATTTTATTGGTGTTCATCATTGGAGCGCTCATGGGCGCGGTCAACGGCGTCGGCATTTTTTTTGAACCTCGCGAACCGTACAAGATCGAAATCCTTTTGGCCGCGACTCTGAAGGGAATCCTCATCAGTCTGTTAACCGCCTTTTCGTTAGCCGCGGGCAGCTCGTGGTTACGCGGCGCCGGATTTGGAATGCTTTACGGTTTTGCTTTTGGGTTGGTGATCTTTCTCGCGAAAGGCGCTTTCAAATCTAAAGACGCGCCGTACGTCGTACCGATGAGCATTATCACCGGCCTCATCACCGGAGTGCTACTGGCGAATTTTGCCTTTTAAAAGATTAATCGGGCTTTCCGAACAAATAAGAAAATGTTCGTTTTATAGTCGTCTAACAAAACGATGAAGCCAACCCAGCCACTTGTGTTACACCTGCCGCGAAATCAACAGTTTTGCTTCAAGTGGCTGGGTGACTGATCTCTTTCTGTTAGGCTGAGGTTTGAATATGGAGCAAACGGATTGATCGACCTTGAATAGCACAGAGGATAGAGCGATACGCGTCGCAAGCGTGGGTCATGCATTCTTTGCTGCAACCATGATCGCCCTCGGGATCTTCGGCCTGATCCAAGGCAACTTCACCCCGACATGGGCAGGGGTGCCCAAGAGTGTGCCTCTGCGCGAGGTACTGGCCTATCTCTGCGCCTTGGTCTCTCTGGCGACTGGCATAGGCCTGCTCTGGCAGCGCACAGCCATCGTCGCTGCCCGTGTGCTGCTCATCTATCTCGTCATTTGGCTGCTGCTGTTCAGACTGCCCAACATTTTCCGCGCTCCCACTGCGCTGGATACCTGGTGGTCCTTAGGTGACACCATGGTGATGACAGCGGGCGCCTGGGTTCTGTACGCCTGGTTCGCCAATGACCGAGACGCATGCCTTAGTTTCGCCACCGGCGATCGAGGTTTACGCATCGCGCGGCTGCTCTACGGCCTGGCCTTGGTCCCCTTCGGCGTTGCCCATTTTACCAATCTCAAGGACACCGTTCCGCTGGTGCCTGGCTGGCTGCCATGGCACGTGGCCTGGGCGTACTTCACCGGCGGTGCATTCATCGCAGCGAGCGTGGCGGTGCTCATCGGTGTGTATGCACGGCTGGCAGCTGTGCTCTCAACGATCCAGCTAGGCCTGTTTACGCTGCTCGTGTGGGTACCCATCGTCGCGGCAGGCCCCAAGGCCTTTCAATGGAGCGAGTTCCTGGACTCCTGGGCGTTGACGGCCGGCGCCTGGATGGTGGCGGATTCGTATCGCAACATGCCCTGGCTTGCCGTGGGCGAGCGCTAGCGGCGACGGCTTTGCTGCTGAGTCGCGGTGCTCCTCGCCAAGTCAGCAATGCTTGCCACTTACGGGCGCGGTGCGGGACTGGGGCGAGGCCGGTGAGCGGGCGGAGGTCTCACTGTCGGACTCGGAGTCACTGTAGCCGTTGGCGTCGGTGTGAATGTCGCTGTTGGCGTTGGAGTAAACGTCGGCGTAGCGGTCGGGTTGCAGTTGCCGTCGCTGTTGTTGTTATTGTCGGTGGTTGCGGTTGCAGTAGATGTCCGCGTTGACGCGGGCATATTCGGAGCCGAGCTAGGCGTCGGCACCGGGTTACAGTAGATCTCCATCGAGCTCAGCGGCGTGACCCCGTCACTAGCATAGCCGCCTGCCAGCCAGATATGGCCGGTCCCGGAGAAGCCCCCGCCGTCGGTGTCGACCGGGAAGTTGCGCCGCGCGGTAACAAATGGGATACCTGTTGACCATAAAGTATCAGGACAGAAGACGTCCACTTCGTTAGAAGGGTTCGGCGAAGTCCTGCCACCGCCCATAATCCCTATTGACGGTGCACACCGGCTCATAAAGCCCGCGAACTTAAGCGCCCGGGTCTCAGCTGTGGGACGCGGTATGCTGCAAACGGTGGTGATCGAATCGGCTACCGGGTCGTATTTAAATGAATCGCTAGTATCGACAAGTGTGGTGCCATTCCAATCGCTGCCGCCGGCGGTGTAAATAAAGTTAAAGTAAGTCGCCGTTGGTATATAACCACGTGCCACGGGTAACACGGCGTTCTTCAGCGCCCAGACGTTGCTCGTGGGAGTAAACTCCCAAATCTGATTGGTCATCGCCGTGTTGACCTTGAACCCGCCCAGGATATAGAGCTTGTTGTTGAACACCGCGAACCCGCCTGGCAGAGTTATTCCGTCACTATCCCCCGGCCACGGAGTGGCAATGGTCTGAATCGTGTCGGTGACCGGGTTGTAACGGAAAACACGGTTAGTAGCTGTTGCCTGGCCGCCTGCTGAGCCGCCTACGCAATAGATATAGGGTGTTCCAGAGTCGGTGAGTACGCCGCACGCCATGTTGCTGACCTGGTTATCAGGGAAGGTGGCTGACTTGATAGTCCAAGATGCGCCCGGGCTATATTCGAACGGGTGAGCGAAATCGGTGCCGACTGCATCCATGCTGCGTCCGCCTACGGCGTAAAATTTCCCGTTCGCCGGAAAATAGACTCCAACCATGCGAACCCCGGTACTCGGCATATCTGGACCAGCTAACCAGCCTGGCCCGCCACACGATTGTGCCCGGGCCTGCTGCGTGCCCAGGGCGACTGCGATCACGCTCACAGCCAGGAATAAAAGCAAGTCAAGCGCGCTTCGAATCAGGTGGACTTTAATAGCGAGGGTCTCTCTCTCCATAACGCTCCTCCCCGATTTGTCCATTTACACGTGATTGGATGCACGATGTCAAGATTATTTCGGCCTTCCAGATCAGTCAGCAAAGCTTGCCACGTGTCCGCGCCGTGGTAGAAGTTGCAACAGCCATGGAGCAAAGAATCGACAGCATTCTCGACGCCGCGGAGCAGCGGGAGGCGAGCGACGTATTTCTTCAGGAGAACGAGATGCCACGGCTTAAGGTCAACGAACAAATCAGCGTGTTCGGAGAGGAACCGATGTCGCGGGCGCAGCTGACTGCCTTCTGGGAGGCGTGCGGCGCGAACGCGCAGGACGACGGCGACAGGGATCGCGACACCGGCTTCGTCTCGCGCACGCACACACGTTACCGGGTGAGCTTGCACCGCACCATGGGCCGGCTCGGTGCGGTTCTGCGCCGCATCAAGACCAAGGTGCCGAGCTTGAAATCGCTCGGGGCGCCCGAATGGCTCCTGCAGAGATGGGGCGCTCGCGAGCACGGCCTGATTCTAATAACGGGACCAACCGGCTCGGGAAAATCCACCACCATCGCGTCTCTCCTTCAATGGATGAACGAGAACCAGGCGCGACATATAGTGACCATCGAGGATCCCGTTGAGTATCACTTCACCAGCAAGGGCTGTCATTTCACTCAGCGACAGGTCGGGCGCGACACCAGCACGTTCGCAATGGGATTGCGCAGTTCGCTTCGTCAGGCGCCGGATGTCATATTTGTTGGCGAGATCAGGGATTACGAGACGGCGTTGACAGCGCTGCAGGCTTCGGAAACAGGACATCTCGTTGTTTCGACCCTGCATTCAGAGAAGGTTGCGGACACGATGGAGCGCTATATCAATCTTTTTCCGGCCGCAGACGAGAAGCATGGTGTGAACCTTCTGGCAAACCAGCTCTCCGGCGTCCTGTGCCAGAAGCTGGTCCCATCTGCTGATGGAGGCTTGCATTTGCTGGTGGAGCACGTCGAAAATG
This sequence comes from Candidatus Udaeobacter sp., assembly GCA_036499425.1. GTDB lineage: Bacteria > Verrucomicrobiota > Verrucomicrobiia > Chthoniobacterales > UBA10450 > Udaeobacter. The sequence goes on from DASYDT010000038.1 coordinate 4,886, forward strand.
CGGGCGCCATGCGGGACTGGATCGCGAGACGAGAGTTGTCTAACATCGATCAGTATATCGCCCGAGGATCGGACCCGGCCGCCGTTTCATTTTTGCAATCGACGCTGAAAGCTCTGCAGGCGAAGGTCATCACGGAAGCGACGGCCCTGGCTTCAGTCAGCAATGAGTCCGAGCTGCGTCGCGCCATGAGGGGAATCGCCTAGTGTTGTATGACAGATGAATCCAACCACTACAGAAATTTGTTTCCTCCTAAGGACTGTCATTCTGAGCGAAGCGAAGGATCTCTGGATTACTGACGAGCCGGGAGCAAAAAACAGAGATGTTTCGCTCGGCTCAACATGACAAATCCACTGTTTGAATTGTTATGAAAAAACATGACTTGATCGATCTTCTGGTGCTTGCGTCCGAGAAGGAGGCTTCTGATCTTCACCTGACAGCAGGGGCACCACCGATGATGCGGGTCGCCGGCGTTCTCACGCCCCTGACGGAAGAGCCGCTGTCCGCAGAGGATACAAGAAGAATGGTGATCGATACCCTGAAGGAGGGACAACGGGCGAAGCTGGAAAACGAGTGGCAGCTTGACTTCGCGTTGCAGGTCGAGGGTATCGGGCGCTTTCGCGGAAATGCTTGCTACGTGTCAGGCGCGATTGAGGCCAATTTCCGGCGTATCCCTTTCGAGGTGGGCGATCTAAAGTCGTTGGGACACTCTCCAGTGGTAGATAAGTGGTGTGACGAGAGAGCTGGCCTGATACTGGTGACTGGCGCCAGCGGTGAAGGCAAGAGCACAACGATGGCGAGCATGGCCCACACGATAGCCACGCGGCGTTCTGTCAACATCGTCAGTATTGAGGACCCGATCGAATTTGTTCATTCGCACGGGCGAAGCCTGTTCAACCAGCGCGAAATTGGTTCCGACGCGCACGACTTCGCGGGAGCGCTCAAGAACGCACTGAGACAGGATCCGGACGTCATTCTCGTGGGAGAGATGCGGGACACGGACACGATGCAGACCGCGATTACGGCGGCGGAAACGGGGCACCTCGTGATTGCAACCATGCACACGAACGATGCGCCATCGGCTGTTGGGCGCATCATTGATGCCTTTCCCAAGGACGGTCAGCAATTTGTGGCGGCCCAACTTGCGTGGTCGTTGTTGGGAGTGCTGTGCCAGTATCTTCTGCCGCTAAGCGGCGACAAGCCAGGCCTGATTTTGGCCACAGAATTGATGATCGTGAACTCGGGAATCGAGGCCTGTATCCGGGAGAGGCGGCTTTCGCAGATACCAGGATTAATTCAAATCGGACATGCCGACGGCATGCATACCGTGGACGTTAGTCTTATTGAGTTGCTGCTGGCTGAGCGCATCAGTCTCATGGACGCGATGGCGCACGCGAGGGACCCCAATTTTGTGAAAGAGGAGTTCCAGAAAGCTTTGAAGTCCCAGAGAAAGGGGTGGTTTTCGGGAATGTTCGGCAAATGAAATGCCGGCCTCGTCGGCGCCGGATTCAATGCAGGCGGCTAGCCTTGTTAGGAGATCAGTCCGGTGCTCGAGCAATGGAACATACTTATTCCAATTAACGCTCGGTGTTACCAGCGGTTGATGAACTGGTTCTCGTTAGACCCATGGAAAGGAAGCCTCCCTTAACGTTCGTTGCAATCGTCTTCTCGACGATTTTGGTTTCATCGGGATGTCAGAAGAAGACTGCTGCTACAGATCCCAATTCTCAAAGGAAAAGTGAATTGTATGACAGCACAAAGCCTCTGCAGGCCGCAGATCTCGTTGGATACGATGGAACAAAACTTAGGAACAGCGTAGGTCACATCAGGGAGGCCAACGATAAGGACAATAAGCTACTAGAAAAGATGGTCGAGAGTGGGCCAGACCAATAATGCCCTAACAAGACACTGCAGAGACCCCATAAGCATCTATTGAAGCGTCACGAGTCGGGAAGTCTTCCGCGCAGAACAGTCAGCGAATATGGCGGGAGCTCGTAGGATGAAGATGCTTCGCGCGCAAAGTATGCGGGCGGGAGACTGCGAGTCGGGTGACCGTTTGGGCCGTCAGCGTGCCAGGCGTATTGCTGTCGGGAAAATTGGATTACCTCAACCTGTCCCGCGAAAGAGACTGCCTGCTGTGCGCCAGGAAACTTGAACTGCACATTAAGTTGGGCCGAGCGGGTGGGATGCTTGTTGATTGCAAGCAGGGACCACTGTTTATCCGGTCGTCGGACCGCGTACACTATAACGACAGACGATGTCGCCGGCTTTTTTTGCTTGATCGTTACAGGAAATATTTCCTGCGTCTCGTTTGTTGGCTGCATCCATTCTTTGGTGATGAGTTGGGCCGCGTAGTAACCGGATAGGCGATTTAGTTGGTCGCTCTTTGGGTTCAACTGAAGCATCATCAGATTGCCCCAGGAACATTTGAGTTCGTCCTGGAGATAGTTCGGCTCGTATCCGTAGAGGTACGCCTTTGCGCCGCCGAGTTTGAGAAACGTTCCCACAGTGTCTGCTGTGTATAGCGCGCCTTCGATGTCCACCTCAGCACGCCCTGAAAAAACAGAATAGCCGTATTCGGTCATTAGCCACGGGATATCGGAAGGCACATCGTCCGCGCGCAAACTGGTGAGCATTGCGCTTAGACGTTTTGGAACCTCCAGCAATTGCGACGCAGGGTTGGCGCAGATGTTATCGAACGGATAGAATTCGAACGAAAAAAAATCGAAGCGCGCTCCGGCGCCTCGAATGTATTTCAAAAGCCGATTCATCCAGGAACGATTGCCCGACGCGTCCGCCCATGTGAGCAATTGGTCCTCAAAATTTTGGAGGCTGGGTCCTCCGAGCTTTAGACGCGAATTCAGCGCAGTGAGCCGTCTAGCGACTGCAACGTAGAGCGCGCCGTAATCCTCGGGCGAACACCATTGTCCATCGGGTTCTTCACCTAGTTCAATTCCTTCCAAACTATAATTGCGCCGGAGCAGATAATTGATCTCAGCAGCGGCGTTTTCCGGCGTATCGTACAACACGCCGACTGGCACGAGCACCGGCAAGCCGTTCGTGAGCTTACCTCGCAGAATGAAATCTAACCCCGGTTGCTCGATGCTGTAGTCGATGTCTTCTGTGCGATGCCACGGATCGGTCGATGATACGTAAATGATTGTCTGCCGATGCCGATCGCGCGCGTGACGAACGTGATCATGAAAATGATTATGCTTATTGATATTGCCGAGTTCGATCTCGCGAATCGCAAAACCGAGTCGGTCGCGAATATCATTTGAGGTTTGCGCGCTGCTTCGCGAGCTCTGGCTCATTACGATTCGCACAAATCGAACCGAACGCGGGCGCTCAGCGAGTCGAATCAGTTCATCATTGCCGTGAGCATGATCAACATTTCCCTGCGCGAATGGCCGCCAGTCCTTATCGTCGTCCGCTTGCAAATGCATTGGATCGTCACCAGGCCAGTATTCAATTCTGTATTGCTCAGCGTACGGCGCGCCCCAGTGAATGCGGACGGCGTTCACCGGCTTTTGCGAGCCGAGATCGATCACCACCCACTGAGGATGCGCATGTTCGGGCTCTCCGGTGAAATGCGAATCGAGATACGGATTGCTTTTCCAAAACGAATCGTGATCGCCGTCGGTGATTCGTGAATAACCATCGTCGTTCGCCTGATCGATGGTGTTTCCGCGTCGCGGCAAACGATAGCCGTAGGAGACGTTGATCGGTTCACCCAGAGAATCGTCCGACGCCCAATATCCACATTGATGAACCGGATCACTCCACGTGCCGCGCGGGTTCCAATGCCAGGCGTCGCCGGCAAGGTCGGTGCGCAACCGATACGTCAGCGGCCCGAACCCGGCTGATAGCATCTCGCCAATGTTTTTGTCCGTAAACATCCGCGCGCACTCACCTTTCTCGTGACCGTCAATGCCCGCGCCGATCACTCGTGTCGGAACGCACTGGTTTACAGGATGATCCGCGGAGACAATAGCGGAGACTATAAGCGGCTTCTCGCCACCGCGTATTTCTACTGGTGATGCTAAATGGACAAGCGTCGAAATAATTACTGCACCAAGCAGCCAATTCCCTCTTGCGAGCCAGCGACTGTCCACGGCGTGCTATGTAAATGCGGATCGCCAATTATGAAAGCGATGCGAAGACGCCTCGGCACTCCCAAGGTACTTCGTGCAAAATGACACGACATGCGCCGTTGAGGTTTCGCGATAGCTTTTGGACTGCGGCGCGTCCGCGCGCCGCTTTTTGTTGCTTACCGCTGCGCTTTCTCCAGTTGCTTCCTGACCTGCTCCTTTTCGTGGCGAACATCGCTTAGATGGCTTTGCAGAAGTGGCAGCTGGGATTTTTGCGGGTTCGGGTGGTGAAGCAGAGTCCTATTGTTCTTGCCACTATAGTATGCGGGTCCGGGCTGCTTCGCCTCGCCTATCTGGAGAAGCAGGTCGTCTTCTTGCCGCTGAAGTTCGTTGTAATGGGCTTGCAAAGTCTGAGTGCGATTTTGAGCCGCTTCTTGTTGGACCAAGATCGCATTGTTCTTTGCTGCCGCGTCCTCTCGTTGGCGTTGAGCTTCCGCCTGATGTTTTTGATATTCGGCGTAATCAGCAGCCTGCTCGCCAGAGTATGCGGTGGCTTTTTGAGGATCATAATGAAAGCGTTCCTGGAGTTCTTTTGGGAGTTCCGCGAAGTAAACTTTTGTGATTCCTGATTTCGTTTTGATCACGATGCCGTCGGGCTCGGCGCGGGTGATAGTGGCGTCTTTGTATTGTTTGCCATTAACTGTTTTGAAATCTTCAGAGAAAGCGGCTGATGCGAAAGATAAGATCAAAACTGTGAGGAGTTTTGTGTTCACTTGCCTCAGCTTGAATCGCACTTTCTCTTCTCATATTCGGGATTCTCAGGTCAAGGAGATTCTCGCTAATTGTCATGTTGAGCGAAGCGAAACATCTCTTGTCTGTTTCCGTTGGGCGATTGGCCCAAAAGTGATCCGGGATTCTTCTCCGGAGACTGCGGGATCAGAATGATATTGTAAGATGGCTTCTAGTGCAGTGCTGGACAACAGTCGCCGCGCAGAGAACTTTCAAAATCGAATGCCTATCGATGCAGTTTTGAAGGCGACCATCGCGTTAATTGGATTGAGTCTGGCATTGATCGGATGCCGCCAACACGTCGCGGTCGCGCAAGTCGATCCGAACGGCCCTGTCGAGGTAGTCATCCCCGAGCACGGCGCGTACACGGGTGCATTCATGGATTTTGGCGATGAAGAAGACGATGTAACGCTGGAGACGATCGAGGATTTCGAGCAGATGGTGGGGAAACATCAGGCCATCATCGCTTCGTCGAGCTATTGGGGAGAGCAAAATTTTCCCGTGGCCAATCTCAACGTCATTTGGCGGCACAGGTCGCTTCCACTTGTTTTTTGGTCGCCATGGGACAAGCCCTACGAGGAAGATCACGGGCCCGACAAGTTCAGTTTAACTGAGATCCTTGCAGGCAAATGGGACGCGTACATCGATAAGTGGGGAGACGCCGCTCGAGATTTTGGTCACCCATTAATCGTCGTATTCGGCGTCGAAATGAATGGGACGTGGTTTCCATGGTCGGGCGCTTACTACGGCGGCGCCCAATGGGACCCCGAGCGGAAAAATTGGAAAGGCCCGGAAACATTTCGGGCGGCTTATCGTTACGTCGTAGATCGCGTGCGTGCCCGCGGCGCTTCAAACATCAAGTGGATGTTTCACACCAACAATTATCCCTATCCTTACGAAACTTGGAACTGTGCGCCTGCGTACTATCCCGGTTCGGACTACGTCGATTGGCTTGGCCTGAGCGTTTATGGACAGCAATACAAGGACGAGCCGAATCCTGATATCCCTTCGCTGGTGGACTGGCCGTATCAGGAAATGTCCAAACTCGATCCGAACAAGCCGATCATGATTGCCGAATGGGCGACTGGTGAATTCCCGCTCGCGAGTGCCGAGCCGAGCGCGCTGCATAAACCGGAATGGATTAAGCAAGGCCTGAAACTTTTTCGCACGCGCTACCCGCGGATTAAAGCAGCGGTTTACTGGCACGAGCGCTGGCAAAACGCCGATGGCTCTTACAGCAACCTGCGCGTCAATTCTTCCGTGGAATCCCTCAACGCCTATCGCGAGGGGGTCGCGCATCCGGATTGGCTGGGCGATTTGATCCTGCGTGCGATTCCGAAAAGGTGATCCCAGTAAGGCGCGACCGTCGGGCGCGCCGCGGCGGGCTCGCCCTACTATTTTGTTCGCGTTCATAGACAAAATGCGCACTTGGCAGCGTCTTGGATATAAAGACCGTGAAAAGGTCATGGACAACATCGCCAGCCATGAGGATTGGAAGAGTTGCTTTTCTACAGTTGCTCCGGGTTTACTACTCTTTGCCCGGCAATGGGTGCAATCAGCCGCCGACGCGGAAGACGTTGTCCAGGAAGCTTTCGTCAAGTTCTGGCGGCGCAACCACAACATTGAGAACCGCGCGTTGCTTTACGCCGCTGTGCGCTCCATCGCTCTCGATTTTATCCGTCGCGACAAACGGCGCGCGCGACGCGAGGCCACTGTTTTTGCAGAAACCGAACCAGCTATGGAGCCGCAGTTTGAATGGAACGATGAAACACAATCAGCGCTGGCAGCAGCAGTGGGTTCTTTGCCGCACGATCAACGGGAGGTGCTCGTCTTGAAGATTTGGAATGAGCTGACCTTTAACGAGATCGCCAGTGCGCTGGGAATTTCTCAGAACACGGCCGCGTCACGTTATCGATACGCTTTAGCCAACTTGAAGAAAAGTTTGCAACCGCAATGAACGATTTCTCCGAGCTTGAGAATGAACTCAAGAAGCTGCGACCGGCGCAGCCATCGCCGATCTTATTTGAGCGCGTCGATGAAGCGCTGGGCAAACATTGTAGGGCGTCCGCCGCGGCGGACGCCACACATTGGCGGCGTTTCACAGAAACGCCCTACAATTGGTTGTCGTTAGGCCTCGGCCTGGCGGCCGCGGCGGTTTTGGTTTTGTTCGCGGCAATCAATTTGGAACGCCGGCAGGAGCAAGGCGAAAAGATCGCGCAAAATTCACCTGCGCCCGAAACAAGCTCTGTTCTGCCTGCGCGCCGGGATGGGAGCGGCGGATCTACATCCTCTAATCGATTTGTTCCTGCCGGCGCGACGCAGGTCGTTTATAACACGCGCGACGAAGGATTGCAGTTTGCAAGGGGCTCGGAGCAACCGCTGCGCCGTCTTCGCTATCAAACGCATCAGACGTGGCAGTGGCGCAATCCGACGACGGGCGCATCACTCCGCGTTTCTTATCCCAGCGAGGAAGTCGTCCTCATTCCGGTTTCGGGCCAATGATTCCCAATTTTACCAAGGCTGGAACATCTGTAGGGCGGGGCGCATCGCCTGCCCGGCCCTGGCAAGCAACCAGTCTTTGCTGGGCTTCGGCGTGGCAAGCGGAGCGCGTGCCCTACAATTTTTGCTCCGGCGAATGAAACTCGAATCGCCTTAACCAAAACAAAAATATGAAAATAAAATCCATCGCTACAATCGCAGCCATCGGCATGTTGCCGATCTTAGGGTTTGCTCAGACACCACCGGCGCCGCCAGAGCCGCCTGCTCCGCCCCATCCGCCAGGGCCGCCAGGTCGTCATGAAAGAGGGCCGAAAGTCCCGATGACATTTCTCGGTGTAGAGACATCGCAGGTTCCAGATGTCGTCAGTGAACAGCTCGGCCTGGCTAAAGGCCTTGGGTTGGTCGTCGAGTACGTGGAGCCGAATAGCCCTGCCGCATCGGCAGGCGTTCAGCAGAACGACATCCTCAAAATGTTGAACGACCAAATTCTGATCGAACCCAGCCAATTGCGAAGACTGCTGCAGACTTTCCCTGAAGGCACAGAGGTGACGCTCACGATCTTGCGCAAGGGCAAAGAGCAAAAGATCACCGCTAAGCTCGCTAAGAAAGAAGTGCCACAGCGTCACTCCATGATCCCCGGAGGAAACCACGATTGGCATTGGGATTTCGACGAGACGGGCGATGTCGGCGAACAAATGCAAGAATTGAAAGAACAGTTGAAGGAACAATTGGGCGACGCGCAGCGCGGCATCATCGGTGGGGCGGTGATGCAAGCTCATGAGGCAGCGCGACGCGCACGGGAAGATGCTCGTCGCGCGGCGGGAGAGATTCGCATTTTGAGTAGAGACAACGGCGCGCTCAGGGCCACGAAGATCGACCTCGGCAACGCGCAAATCGTTTTCTCCGATGACAAAGGCGAGATGAAATTGGAAAACGTGGATGGAAAGAAATTGCTCACGGTCAAAGACCCGCAGGGCAAATTGCTCTTTAGCGGACCGATCGAATCGAAAGAAGACCTCGATAAACTGCCGGCCGACGTTCGTGAGCGGTACGAGAAATTACAGCAGAACGACTTGCCGGAAGTCGCGCCGCGAGCCGATGTCGATAATGCGGATGCGGATGATGACGATGACGACGATGACGACGCAGAAAATCGTGAACCATTGTCGCAGCAAGTTTCGTTCAAATCGTTTTGCCGAGCAGCTTTCGCCTGAATGAATCTAATTTGAGGCAGAGGAGGAACTCCGCCGAGCACCTTAACGTCGTTTAGGCAGCCGCTCGGCGGAGTTTTCTCTTGTTGCGCGGTAGTGTCCGCTGTCCTCAGCGGTATCTTTTCAACGCCGAAGGCGCAGCCTCAATTTTAGCCTGGGGCAACGCCCCAGAATGGAATAGAAATCATACGACAAGCGCTGAAAGCGCGAGTCAATTGCGCGACCCCGCTGTTGCCGCGCCTGATTACGACCACCGACGTTGTTGATGGCGCTTTCAGCGCTTGCTCAATTTGTATTCAAATCCTGGGGCGTTGTCCCAGGCTTAGCAATGACACCGCGCCCTTGACGCTAAACAGATACCCTTCAACGAAGGAGTTGCGTTGCCCAAAGCCAATGCACTTAGGACAACGGACACTACACAGGCGCCGCAGTGAGAATCGCATAACGCCATTTTTCTTGCCGTGATAAATCCGCGCGCTATAACGGGAGCGCGTAATGATGCGGATCTTTTTTCTTATTGGGATCACTGCGTTCGTCTCTCCGCTGCATGCGCAAACACCGGCACCTTCCACTTCACCGTCGCTCGAGCAGCGCGTTTCTGATCTTGAAGCTTATGTAAATAATTCGGCGCGCGGCGCCGATTCCGGCTCGCCAATGGCGTCGAACATCGTGGGCCCCGGCCCCGGCCACAACGCATGGATGATGACGTGCGCAGCGCTGGTCCTTTTCATGACGTTGCCGGGGCTAGCTCTTTTTTACGGTGGTCTCGTCCGCGCAAAGAACGTCCTTTCTGTGCTGGCGCAATGTCTCGGCATTGCCGGGCTGGTCACGATCCTTTGGTGGGCGGCAGGTTATTCTCTCGTTTTTTCCCGTGGATCGCCGTTCATCGGAGGATTGAAGTTCGCGTTTTTGCACGGCGTCGATGCGCGACCAAACAGCGATTATTCGTACTGGGTTTCGCAGAACGTTTTCGCCATGTATCAACTGATGTTTGCCATTATCACGCCGGCCTTAATCATCGGCGCGGTTGCCGAGCGGATGAAATTCGCCGCGGTACTGGTGTTCGTCGGGGTCTGGATGTTTGTCGTCTATTTTCCAATCGCGCACATGGTATGGGGAATCGATGGCTGGATGAACGGCGTGTGGAATCCCGGGGCGAGAATTACTGCCATCGATTTCGCCGGCGGCACCGTCGTTCATATGAGTTCGGGTTGGTCGGCGCTCGTCCTGTGCATTCTTCTCGGACACCGGCTTGGATTTAGAAAAGAAATCATGGCGCCGCACAGCATGGTGCTTTGCATGGTCGGCACGGGTTTGCTTTGGGTAGGCTGGTACGGTTTCAACGCGGGTAGCGCCCTTGCGTCTGACGGAATAGCTGCCAACGCGTTCATGAGCACTACGCTTGCTACGGCGGTGGCGTCTTTCACTTGGGCCATGCTCGAGTACGCGCTGCGCGGCAAACCCAGCGTGCTCGGATTTTGTTCCGGCGCGGTAGGCGGGCTGGTCGTGATTACGCCGGCTTGCGGATATGTCGATCCGACTGGCGCAGTGATTATCGGGGTTGCTGCGGGAATCGTCCCGTTTTTTGCCTGCACGAAATTAAAATCCTGGCTCGGATATGACGACGCGCTCGATACTTTCGGCATCCACGCGGTGGGCGGGACGCTCGGCGCATTTCTCACCGGTGTGTTCGCAACTGCGAGTGTGAATCCAAATCTCGCATTAAGTCTCGGTGGATCGCTCAATCCTGCTACGCAAAACGGTCTTGCGCGAATTGTTGGTCACACGTTGTGGATCGAACAGTTAAAAGCAATTGTGATTACGATCGTGCTGGCCGTCGTGGGAAGTGCGATCATCGGTGCGATCGTCAGAGGCGCGATCGGTCTGCGCATCGCCCCGGAAATCGAGCGACAGGGGCTCGACATTAATCAACACGGCGAAGAAGGCTACATCACTTCGTGAGTTATCTTCCTACTCTTGCTCGTGCTCATGCTCATGCTCTTTAGAATCACAACTGGCGGCCGAGCATGAGTAAGAGCAGGAGCAAGCGCAAGAATCAGAGCAGCCTCTAGGATAAATGAACCAGGATAAAGAACACCTCCGCTTGCTTGCGATATTCCACTACATCGTGGCTGGGCTCGCCGTGCTCTTCTCGTTCTTCCCGCTTCTTTACACGACGATCGGCGCGATTTTCATATTCGTTGCGCGCCACGATACACCAAAACCCGGTGAAGAATTGCCGCCCGAATTTCTCGGCTGGATTTTTGTTGGACTCGGTTCGTTCTTGTTTTTACTCGGCATCACTATGGCGATTTGTATTTTGATTGCTGGTCAATGCCTTTCTCACCGCAAATGTTACTCGTTCACCCTCGTGATGGCTTGCATCGAATGCCTATTCATTCCCTTTGGAACAATTCTCGGAGTTTTCACGATTATTGTGCTCTCGCGAGAGTCCGTGAAGGCGTTGTTTTCAACAGCGCCAGCGGTCGATTGAAATCTACGATGCAGCCTCGAACCCGCTCGGTCTCGTAATTGTTGTCATGCCGAGCGAAGTCGAGGCATCTCTCGATTTTTCTTTGCGCCAAACGAACTGAGTCCGCGTGCGCTCAACGCCGAACGCCGAACGCCCAACATCCAATGTCCAACATCGAACGAAAGAGCTGCCGGCGGAGGGGCTCGAACCCACACGATCTTGCGATCACTGGATTTTGAGTCCAGCGCGTCTGCCAATTCCGCCACGCCGGCGAGAAGAAGTCTGAAGCTACGAAATCAAAAGCGAAGCTCAAGCGTTTCCGATCCGCAGTATTCACCTCCGAGCTGACAATCTCAACAACGGGCGATGGAGCTTGGGCGGGTCTGAGCTGTCGGTTATTGCGGGCGAGGGACTTTGTCGCCGACGCGCATCGCTGCAACGGAATGGTTTCATCGTTCGCGCGGATTAATCGGGAAGAGCGATTCCGGAACGATCCCTGAAAGAAGGCTAGGTCAAATTATTGCACCGGCTTGAGAAGAAAGGCGTGCGTCTGGCCGCGGATCGTGCCGTAGCCTACGATTTGGCCGGCGTCGTTAATCCCATTGGCTTGCCCCAGGATCCAGCCGCTATTTGCCGGAATGAGCCTGTTCAAGTCCTGCATTCTGCCGCCATTAGTGGAAATGAAAGCGTGATAGTCGTTGCGGCGGGTGGTCGCGAAGCCCACCACGGTGCCGCTGTTGTTGATCGCCAAGCCCCAGCCACCCGATCCGCCGAGCGAGCCCAGGTCAACCATTTGCCCGTTGGTGAGGCGGAACGCGTGCGCGGCGCGGTTGCCCCTGGTGTAAGCCTGTCCGGCGACCTGGTTCTGGTCGTTGATCGCGTATGCGATGCTCCAACTGCCGCCGAGGGTGCCGATCGCAGTCATGGTGCCGTTCTGGTAGGTAAAGCCGAGAAAGTCACCGGCGGCGTTATAGGCTAAACCGACGATCACGCCGAGGTTATTGATACCATAGGCCTGGCTCGTGTCGCCGCCGAGAGTGCCGAGGTCAATTACCTGCCCGTTGCTAAAGAGACACGCGTGCTCTTGTCCACCGACATGCTCGGACACGCCGACAACGTCACCGGCGTCATTCAGATCATAGGCGACGCTGTAGTCGGCGCCCAACGTGCCGAGCGCGACCATTTGACCGCCTGTGTAGAGGAAGGCGCGATACGAACCGTTCGCAAGAGTGGAGTAACCGGCGATCTGCCCGGAGGTGTTGATCCCGCGCGGTTGGCCATCCTCGCCACCGAGTGTACCGATATTGATCAGTTGACCATTGCTGTAAAGAAAGGCGGGGTCGCTCATCTGACTCGACGGCGCGCTCGATTCTCCCCCAATCTCTCCGCTGGTATTGATACAGTAGGCGACGCTGAAATTTCCATCGCTGTTTGGGCCTAGCGTGCCGAGATCTGTAATCGTGTAGGTCTCGGCGAACACTGGCGTTACGAGGAAGGCGAATGCGGCGAGCTTCACGAGCTGCCGGACATAACTTTCATAGTTGATAGACGAGCTGGTTTTCATTGGTGGTTCCTTTCTCAGAAGTGTGTGTGCGGTGCCTTTGTAGCTTGGAGCCGTATCGTGAAGATGCGGCAAAAGTATCGGCAACATCGCGAACTGCTCCCTCCCTACAAAAGAGATTCGCGCGAGGCCATCTGCGGGCAACTAAGGATTAAGTAACAGTTTTGTCACTTTTGTTGTGATATCGTGGAAAGAAATCATGTACAACAACCCTGATTCGCCCAACAATGGTCTGAGCAAAATTTTCGAGGGCTATTTTGCAGGAACACTTGGTGAAAAGATGTGGCAACGCAGCGACGGCGCGATCTTATGGTTGCGCAGCAGAATCGTTGTGCGTCTTGAGCTTCCTGCCGCGCACGAATACGAAATGAAACTCAAAGCGGAAAAGGAACAAAGAGCCCGCGAATCCGTTCCGCAGTTCTGATCTGAAGTGCTACGAAATCGTCACTGACCTCGTACCGAAGACCGGTTGGCGCTGGGCCACTTCCTAGCTGTCAGGGACGAGCTGACGTGCCGCTGCCGGCCTCGGTTTTGAGCTCGACGAGGATCAGATGCATAGGCTTATCGCCAATGTTCTCAGCGGCATGAGTCAAAGGGTCGCGGTAGATAACGTCGCCCGTTTGGAACGTGCCCTCCGTGATCTTGCCATCTGCTGCGTAGTTGCGAAACCGGCCTCCGGCTAAAACGTAAATGACGTAGGCGGGGTGCGAGTGCACTTGCTCCTTGGTACCGGGCGGCAAGATAGCTTCAAGTACACGTACACGATCGTTTTCGAACCTAACGCGTATCGTCTTGGAATTAACGATGGCCGGATCTTGCGCGTACGCAGGCATCACCAACATGCCGACGGGTAACGCGACTGTGATTGCGAAGATGATTAGAGATCGGATAGGCATCAGGATGGCCTCCTATTGAGTCAATAGCAACTCGTTAAGTATACTGAGGTCGCGCATGACGTATTCGGAAATTGCAGAGGCACATCGCGATGATGGAAAGCGTTTCGTTGTGCGCTGACGATAAGCTGACTGCGTTTATTGAACTCGAATCAGTAATTCGGAATTGACACGAGCCGCGCAGCGGACATATCCGAGAAATAGAGTTGTAAACCGAAAATTTAAACTAAGGAGAAACATTATGTTCGCCGTCATACGCCATTACCACTTTAATCCGAAGGACAGTGCAGAGATTGATCGCCGGGTGCGCGAGGACTTCGTGCCCATCGTTAAAAAGGCGAAGGGGTTTGTGCGCTACTATTGGCTTGATACTGGTAGGGGCGAGGGCGCGTCGGTCAGCGTCTTTAGGGACAAAGCCGGTGCTGATGAGTCGGTGCACTTGGCTGCGGACTACGTCCAGGAGCATCTGTCTAAATTTATCACTCAGAAACCCGAGATTATCGAAGGGCCGATCAAAGCTCACGATTGAGCGCAGACAATCAGTAAAGGCGGTTAATAACAACTGCCTCTATCAGCCTATCGCGCCAGTCCGATCCTGAGGTATCAACCGAGCCAGAGGAACCGCGTGAACCGCTGCAGCGCGCCTCGGCTGGCCAGCGCTCCGATCTTCGGCGCGGGAACGCTGGCCCAGAAAGGGTACCTCACACCGGTCAATCGATTGATGATGATCGCCTGTAAGACGAGGAGACCGACTGCGACCTCAAGGACAACGAGGTACGCGGGCCTGCTGACCAGGCCAAGGGACACGATCAACGTGGTCGCCCCCGCAGGAGGATGCGGAACGTTCAGGCGAATCATTAGCGCTCCCGTCGTAGCCAGGGACAGGGCCGTTGCCAGGATCCTCGCCCAGCCCAATTCCGTGACGATCGCCGGCCCAGCGTGCTGCAACCCTGTCACCCATAGCGCTGCGTAGCCGCACGCGATACCGATGGCGTGACCGCACAGCGCGTTCCGCGGACTCGCCGCCGGAGTTGTGGGCGTGAAGAACAGCAAAAACGCGGTGGCCCCGAGTGAGGGAAAAATGAATGGCGTCTGGAAGAGCATCGCCAGCCCGCAAAGGATGCCGATACTGATGAAACCGTTGACGAACATGAAGAGCGCCCACAGCCGGGCCAACCTCGTAGTGCGGATCGCGTTAGCCCGGACCTGCTGTTGTCCTGTCGCGGACAACAGGTCTTTCAGTGTTCGTCGTTGCGTGAGGATCTTCTGGAACTCGGCCTTGGGGATTCGGAGGAGCGTGGTGTCCTCACACGCGCGAAGGCTCGCGTTGCGACGACCGGAGTGGCCGGGTAACAACGACTGCTCGCCGACGTGATCGAGCTCCTTCAGCTGCGCCAGGACGACTTCGTCACCGTTGCGATCGATGGCGAAGACCTGCACCGAACCCCGGACGACAACGTAGGCGCAGTCGCCCGCTTCGCCTTCCCGGAAGATGAGCGCCGAGGCGGGGAACTGGACGACCTGGGCGACCTCGGCAAGCGCGCGGAGCTCGCCGGCCTCGAGATCGCCAAATAGAGCCAGGCGCTGGAGGAATTGTTCGCGTTCGGATGGGATCATAATTCGTTCAGAGTATAGGAAGTATTAATCGCGTGCGCTGCGACGAAGTGAACGCGATGTCGTTCGACGGCTCGTTGTGCCACAGATGACTCAAGGGCATTCGGACGCGGCTAGGAAATGAAACCGACGTAAAGCCACAAAGCGGCCATGGCAATCATAGCTGCACAATTAAACCAGCCTGCGAACCGAGCCAACGATGTGGGAACGGCCGGCCCGCACGCAGGCAGCGCGGTAGCATGTGATTGAAGCAGGCAATTCTCGATCTCCTCCTGCTGACGTGCGACATGTGATGTATAGAGTGCCATCGCGCCACTTGTGATCGCGGTTAGGAGCGTCTGAATCACAAAAACAATGGCAATAACGTGTTTCGCGCGGGGAACTATCGGAGCGTCAGCAGGGCGCGTCAGCACCCAGCCGAGACCGATGACGCTGACAGTGAGAAATACTGTATAGAACTGTATGTAGAGCGACCAACTTGTCCGTACCGTCAGACTCAAATCCTCATGTCGACGTTTAAGGATCCATTCGTGAGGTGACTCTTCCATTGGCGCTCTGTGATTGGAATTGTGCCGAATTCTTCCGGGTTTTAAAAGCGGAATAATTCGATCTTATCCGCTTGCATCTTACGCATCACTTACCGTTCACGTATCATTTTTGTCGTTGCAGTGTGGAGAGCAAACGAAGCATAATGCGCCCAGTGTGAAGAAGTGTGCAACCACGCTCGCAATTTTGATACTTCTGTCAGCGACACTGGCGATGGCTGAGGACTTCAAAACCGTTAAGGGCAAAGAATACAAGGACGCCACGATCATGCGTGTCGAAAGAGATGGGATTGTGCTTAAAACCAAAACGGGAATTTCTAAGGTCTATTTCTTTGAACTCCCTGGTGACGTTCAGCAACGGTTTCATCCCACTCCTGCAAAGACCGCCGCAGCACAGCACCAGCTCGTGCCGATCAAGTCAGAGGGCTGGGCAGCGCTGATGGCAAATCCGAGGGCTATTGTCATCTTCGTTGCCGGGACAATCATCATTGCCGGCGTGGTGGTTACTATCGTCCGTCGTCGTTCTCAATGACAAGCAACGATGCGAGCAAAGTCTAAATGAAAAACTGGGAGATAATCGCTGACAAGCTCAAGAAAGCCGGATGGAGTTGTGGGTGTTTCGGCGGTGGACTGTAAAGGCCAACCAATCTCGATTGCTGACGCGCACCGCAACGGAAAACGTTTCGTTGTGCGTGCGGATGAAAAGTTGACTGCGTTTATGGAGCTCGAATCAGCGATTCGCGCGCAATTGCGACCGTTGGTATGATTTTGTAGTTGCCCTGTGGAGCGCAAAAGAGGCAGGATCCCCAAACGTGAGAACATTTTTCGTTTTGATTTGTAGCCTTGCGCTCGTGTGTGTTGCCAGCGGTGCTGAAGAAAAGCATGCTACTAAGTCTGGCGGACATCCGGCAGGCGGCGGGACTCATGTCCAGCACGCGCAAACGCCACAGCACGTGCCTACGTCCGGCGGACAGCCGACAGGTGGCGCGGCGCATGTCGAGCATACGCAAGCGCCTCAGCGTCCCGCTGCCGCTGGCGGACATGCTCCGGCGGGCGGCACCGCGATCAGACCGACAGCTTCGGGAAGCCATCCTGAGACTGCTGCCCCGGGTGCCGCTGCCTCAGGTGCCACTGCTGCTAAAGCCGCTGCCGCTCCACCTGTGCCTGTTTACCATTACAACTTTCCGACGAAATCTGGTCTTACCGGACTTGATTTCACAAGGCCGCTAACGCCTGAAGAGCAATCATCTATTGCACGACAAATTGGAAATGGACGACCACTAGGAACTCAAGAATCGCCTGGCGGTGCTCCAGCCCCTAACAATGTCGGCGCTGGCGCGGCTGCGGCTCGCCACGCCGAAATTGAAGATGCAAAAAAACGTGGAGCGGTGAGTACCGATCGTGCGACGAAGCTCGCGGCGCCTCTAACCCAGGCAAAGGTGAATCCATTTCGCCCACAGCACTTTAATCTGCCAAACAAGCCCGACCCGGCCATCAAAGGTGTGACGTTTCGAGGTACTGGTCACATCCCAGGGAGCGAAACCTGGATCGACCCAAAATACGCTGCCTTCCGCAATTATCACCACGAGTGGCACAACCGGGGGTGGTGGAGACACCATTGCCCTCGTATCGTTTTGATCGCAGGTGGATGGTATTGGTGGCACGGTGGTTATTGGTATCCGGCGTGGGGTTACGATCTCGGCAATAGCTACTATCCGTATGACGGCCCGATCTATGCCTACAATGACTTGGCTCCCGACCAGGTTGTTGCCAATGTTCAGGCCGCATTACAAGCAATAGGTTACTACCAAGGCGCAATAAACGGTCTCTTGGATCCGGCTACCGGTGCGGCGCTTGCCAATTACCAGCGCGACAATGGACTTAACACTACATCCGCAGTCGACGAACCAACACTGGCAGCACTTGGGATGGCCTAAAAGCACAGAGAGCATTTCGTTTTGCGTGCGGATGAAAAGCTGACCGCGTTTGCTGAACTTGAAAGGGTATTTCCAAGCCGCTCTTTTTCATTTCAGATCGGTCGCGTCAGGACTGAGATTTCGTAATCGCCATTCATCCGTGATCGGGCCGCTTGCAAGTAAGAGCGAACATTGTTGCAATTACGTGAGATGAATTGCACCTGCGTTACCGGCAGGCGCTGGCGCAAAATCAAAAACTCTTTTTGATTTTGTAGGGTTCGCCAGCTCTACGGTAGGATGAGGAGATGCTCGGGAGGGAGACAGGGCGCCTACATTAGGGATATAGCCCTGTGTAGCTCACCCTAGCCGCTCCCTGATTCTGTCACCCCACACCTGCGAGCGCCTGCGCGGCCTTCCCTCCCGCACCCCGTCCCGGCGACCCTCCCGCACATCATGCACATGGCAGTGCGGCGCCAATAACATGCGCCTCTGCTTGCCTGTGCTTCATAGAGGATATTACTGTAGGAAGGCTTACGGTGTTACTGGTCTGATCCTGCGCGACACTCGTCTAACACGATGCTCAAACCAGGGGGCTTGATATTGTGTGGTAGCTCATCTCCTGCTTTCCAAGGCGGGGAAACTGGCCATCTATTAAGACGCTTATCTATCGCAATCTCGTTTTCTGTCGGCGGGTCTGAAGCGTATTGAATCACGGGAATTATGCGGAATTCTGTTGCACGTTCAGTCAGCTTGAAGCAGACCAGGTATGAGCTGCGATCGCGCTCTACTCCAGCGCCTGGACTGGTGATTACAATGTGAAAGAGATAAAAAGGCCAATCTTTTTCTACAATGTTTACCTTCTCGAAACTCACTGACAAGGGATGCGACACACCATCCCACACCAAGAATTGGGCTTGTTCCCGTGCGATGTCATCGTTGTTACCAACATCAAAAAACCAGTCGAGACTTCCAGCGTGCGTTTGGAATGTGGCAACCGTTAGTGCGGTCACTATAACAGTGAGCTGTCGCATAAGGGTTGCCAGGTGTCTAATCGTGACCGCCCGATAAAAGCAGGCTCATGGAAATTCATTTTAGCGGGAAGTGCAATGTGACGCGAGCAAAAAGCTTTATGGCGCGTTGAAATCGCCTCTTCGATTACGGTGCCAGTCGCGTCAACGCGGATCACGGCATCGTGTGATCCGGTTGAAAAACTCCTACTCTTTCACGATCACCGGCGTGCCCTCGTGACTGGCGTCGAAAAAGCGCTCAGCCATTCGTTTAGGCAAGCGAATACAACCGTGCGACGCAGCATACGGCGGGACATAGCCCTCGTGCATTGCGTAGCCACCGTTGAACTGCATGCAATAGGGCATTCGCGCGCCATCGAAATGCGTCCCGCGCGGTTGAGGATCTTTTCGCGCATCGACGTTCGATCTCACGACGTTGCCGGCATCATCGACGTAATCGCCGAACTCGCTTGAGACGTGGTTCCTGTCCTTGGAAATAACCTGATAGCGGCCAGGAGGCGTCGAGAACCCCGGTTTGCCGGTCGAGACAGTCGATTCGCCGACCACACGTTTGCCCTTGTAGAAATAAGCCTTTTGTTCCCTCAGATGGACCACGATCTTGGGTGACCCGGGTACGCCGTCGCCTTTCCAATAACCAGAGGCGGCAGCCCAAGGAAAAACTCCGGCGCGAACATGCTGTACATAGGATGGAACTTCTTCGCAGCCGGAGCAGAGTACGATGATCGCCGCACTGCTTAACCCCCGCATCAATCGGTATAAAAATTTTACGCGGCCAATTTGTTGATTGCGTTTACCGATTGCATTCTGTGCTCGTTGCATTCCAAACAAATATCAGTTTTTAATCTTGTCTAAAGTGATAATCTAGACCCCGAAACGTGAAGTAAGTATTCGCGGCTCCGCCCAGGGTTTGAACGGGATTTGATTCGAAAGTGATGGAGAAACGCTGCTCGCTCGGCCTTTTTTGTTGCGCACTCTTCATCGCATTTGATCCGGCGCACGCTGCTCAAAACGAAGCGACCAGCGAAAAACAAAAACCTCTGATTAGAAAATCGTCAGTTGCTCGGCCCGCAGGGCGTTATCGTTGGAAAACAAACATCGTCACAACAATTTTTTGGGTCGGCGAACAGCCGGGTGGGCACAATCTCGTGCCGAATCACATAAGTGCCTGGGACAAACAATGGTCAAAAAGCTACGGTGGTTTCGATGATCCGGATCCTGGTCAGCGCCGTCATTATTTGCCGGTAAAATTTACACCGCGTCAGAATCCATTTTACTGCGCACTGCCCTACAACGACAAAGCACACACTGGTCATAGGCCGGAAGCCCCGAAGGTTATTCCATGGTTCAAAGACGCATACCGGGGGCCGGCTGTTTCCACTTGCAAGGATCGATGGGTTGCAATCCGCAAGGGCGATCGAGTTGTCTATGCGCAATGGGAAGACGCTGGGCCATTTCGAACCGACCATTGGCAATATGTGTTTGGCGATGAACGTCCGAAACCGAGTCTGAACGGCGGCGCGGGCCTCGATGTTTCTCCTGCCGTGAGAGATTATCTTGGGCTGAAACAAACAGACGTCACAGACTGGCGATTTGTGGAGTTTAGCGAAGTTCCGCGCGGGGCGTGGTCAACTTTAGGAGAAAACAATACATTCGTGATCAACGGTCGCAAAAAAAGCGTGAAGCTCGCTGAGGGACCGAGACGAAACAAACAAGGCGTCATCTCTCGATAGACACGCATGCCACGTGGCGCGCACGATATTATCCTCGTGAAACGGTCGGTCCGCAGAATTGGCGTCTGGTTATCGATTTTCGGCCTGATTACCGCGATTGATCTGGCAGAAGCCGGGCCCTTCCGAGATTTTTTTACCGCGCTACGTAGCGCAATCGCGCACCCGAACGAAAAGCCGCGACGGCACCGGACCGCTCATAAGCATAATGAAACTCCGCCGAGCGATGCTTCGAATAATCAGAGTGCGGGCGCACCAGTCCCTGCGCCTCCGGATCAGCGCAATGTCCGCATGGCGAAGGCGGCCTCAGAGGCGAACCAGAAAAAAACTAACCTGCCGTATGGGACTCCCGTGCCCGGGAAAGAATGGTTGGTTACGAGTCCGTTCGCGCCAGATAGCGGCTACGTTGATGTCACCGGTTTTCCGCCTGGAACCCCGGTGGAAGATCCTTACACTGGCAAAATTTTTCTTACTCCCTAGGATCGCAGTGCTCATCGTTACGGTTGGCGCCTCGATCACGCTGCGGACCGCATCGTAGAAAAAACACGCATAGCGGGTCTCAAACCACAGTCTGCAACTCTTTAGCCGATTAGTGGCTGCCTGTGGTACCCGTGCTGCCTGTGCCGCCCGTGATGGGTTTGGATTTGCCCGTAACACCGCCACCACCTTTGACGTCTTTTTCTGGCTGCAGGTCAGGAACTTTGATGTGTCCCTTCTTCGTTCTGCGCCAAACAGAGCGGATCACATTGATATTGCTATCTTTGGTTTGCTCCTCCATCGCCAATTATTTCGTAGCAACGTTAGCTTTAGGATGGCCGACTAACCCAGTCGTTGCAACAATTTTTACGGTGCTACCATTCTTTAAAATCCCCCGCGTGCTCGTGCGTTTCGATCACATTGCCAGCCGCATCATAAACGCGGATAACTGCATCATGTGAACGGTTGCGGTGCATCGCTTATCCGATCGCGTTGTCGATCGCATTTGGTTCGCCGTACGACAGCCGACCGAATGGCAGCAACTCGGAAATAGATCGACGCCGTGATGATCTTTGCGCGGGCCGGACTTCGTAAACGTGCAAACTCTCTCCTTCATAAGGTTTCAAGTTTCATTACCGGATGATCTTTCAGATGCGAAAAACATAATCGATACGCTCGGATGGTGATGCATTGACGATTGAAGCCATTAAATGAAGAAAAGCGCTTTCCCAGCCACTCCAGTGCTGCGTCAACACCGTCGGAATGTCCTGCCGCTTAAAGGCGAAATCGATCTGCACGTTTCGCCTGGTGTCACGCAGTCACTTGATGCAATGACCGAGGAAAGACCGGAACGAATCGTGATCGATCTTTCCGGCGCGACTTACATCGATAGCGCAGGCCTGGCAGCTCTTATTCTAGCCATGCAAAAGGTTGAAGGCTATGGTGGCAGGTTTTTCCTGACTGGTGTGCACGAAACCATGCGCTCGATTTTCGAAACTTCGCGGCTTGATCAAATATTTCAGATTTTCCCAGATGTAGATGCTGCGCTGGCTGCGAGCTGACCCTGATTTGTGTAGCCAGACGGCAGGCACCGTCGATTTAATCCGCGTTTACGATGCGGCGGGAAACGTCATCGACTCCGCGTTGCCGGGATCTATGGCCAACGGAGGCGTCATCATGTTGTTTGCGAACAGCTCGGAGATCACCGCCCACTTGGACATATCGTCGTGCCAATACAATGCGTCCTTGGGAAGTTGGCCGCGGTTCCACATTTCTTCCAGTTGCGCCTTTTCGTAAGGCCCGCGTCGTTGCCCCTGCATGTAAACGTAGATGTCCACGGTTTTTCACTTCCGGGTAGAAACCAACAGACGATTAAAAGTTGAGTTCGGATTCAGAAACTATTTTGGTCGCCTCGGCTCCGCAAATTTCTGGGGGCGGCAAGAAGAGCACCGAGCTGAAAGCCGGCTGGGCGCACAGGCTGAAAGCCTATGTTCGAAGATCCAGAGGTTGCAGACTTCGCGGCGGCCCAAAAATTTCCCGCAGAATGATTGCGTCGCGCAAACCAGATTTCGATGCGAGCAGGGCCGCGATGTCCGTTTTCAACTCTGTCCCTTTGGCAATTGGGCGCGTAGCCGCCGCGTAAGGTTCCATCGGTGTTTTGATAATCGACTGCGGTTCGACCGGCAACGGTCCTTCGTGAATTTCGAACGCAGGCGCAGTCGTCATCGTTGGCGGGGAGATTTTTTCCGGGCGATTCGCAGATGCCGACGGAGGACTTTCTCTTAAAATGACAACTGCTTTCCGCCGTTCTTCTGGCGTTAATTTTTTCCATGGGGGCAGGGGATATGCCGTGGGTGGCTTCACCGGTGCCAGCGGTCTGGGTGGAATGTCTGTGCGAGGCGCCATAGGCGGAGGCGGCCTTGAGGCAGCCGGTTGACCAAGCGCTTCCAGGAATTTGCGGATGCGTTCTTCATCCGATTCTGCTGGTGCGCATGGAACTGGCTTCGCCATTCTGGGTGCAGATTTCGATGTGGGTTCTTCCTGGTCTGCACTCGTCTTCCGTGCCGCCCTCCCCAGCAACTGGAACAAGCCGGCGAGGGCCAGAAGGAGAAGAAAAAGCAGATTTCCAAGATGGGCCGCGAGCATTGGCTATCGCCTCGTTAAAGCGTTAGTAAAATGTATTGTCATTCTGAGCGAAGCGAAGCTCTGATCAATGCTCCCGCAAAGAATAAGCCCACAATCTGAGATGTTTCGCTTCGCTCAACATGACAATGAAAGGCTCGCCCTCTTCACCACTTTAACGCAACGATTTAACCGAATCATGTTGCATCAGTGCGCGGCTTGTCTCCGCCGGCGATTGATTCGCGCATGGAGGTGTCGGCTTGGACATTTTTCATTCGGACATAATCCATAACGCCGAGGTTTCCTGAGCGAAACGCGTCTGCCATTGCCTGAGGCACGAGCGCTTCAGCCTCGACCACTTTGGCTCGCATCTCCTGAGTCTTGGCGCGCATTTCCTGCTCCACGGCGACCGCCGCCGCGCGGCGCACTTCGGCTTTTGCTTGTGCGACGCGTTTATCGGCGTCTGCCTGCTCGGTCTGCAATTTCGCGCCGATGTTATCGCCGACATCCACATCGGCGATGTCGATCGACAGAATTTCAAACGCTGTATTGCTGTCGAGTCCCTTCGCCAGCACGGTCTTGGAAATGCGATCTGGATTTTCCAGCACATCTTTATAGGAATGGGCGGAGCCAATTGCGCTCACAATGCCCTCGCCGACGCGCGCGATGATTGTTTCTTCAGTCGCGCCACCGACGAATCGATCAAGATGCGAGCGCACGGTCACGCGCGCTTTGACTTTCACACCTATTCCGTCCTGCGCGACGCCGTCAATCGTTGTGCGGCCCATGTTAGGGCTCGGCGCATCGATCACCTTTGGATTAATGCTCGTGCGCACCGCTTCCAAGACCGTCTTTCCAGTGCCCTTTGTAGCAAGGTCAATGGCGCAAGCACGATTGAAATCGAGGGTGATGCCTGCCTTGTCAGCGGCGATCAGGGCAAGGACAACGTGGCTGACGTCGCCGCCCGCAAGATAATGCGCTTCCAGTGGATCGCTGTGAACATCGATACCCGCTTTCACAGCGGTGATGCGATTGTCCACAATCAAACCGACCGGCACTTTGCGCAGTCGCATCCCGATCATCTTGCCGAGGCTCACCGGTGCATTTGCGATTCGCGCCCTGAGCCACAGACCAAAAAAATTAAAAAGAACAACGGCCAGCACGAACGCGAAGACCGCCAGCACCGCGATGCCAATCAGATAAAGTGATTCCATATCGGAGCGAAGATTATCGGAAGCGAAATGGTGAGCAAAGGTCTAATTGCGGCGCTAGTTCGATCTCGTTTTCGTCGTCGATGTGCCCCTACAGCCTCTCTTCGAGGGCGACGAGGAGCACAAGATCGACTCGTCTCAGG
This sequence comes from Candidatus Udaeobacter sp., assembly GCA_036499425.1. Taxonomy (GTDB): domain Bacteria; phylum Verrucomicrobiota; class Verrucomicrobiia; order Chthoniobacterales; family UBA10450; genus Udaeobacter. The sequence continues at coordinate 29,182 of DASYDT010000038.1, forward strand.
TCAAGGACTTCAAATCGTGCTCGGGGCGGGACTTGAACCCGCATGCCTTTCGGCATACGCCCCTCAAACGTACGTGTCTGCCATTCCACCACCCGAGCGTGAGAAGGTGACTCGTGAATGGTAAGTGGAGGAGAGCGGCTCGCAAGCGCTTTGTCGGATCATGTCGGAAAGAGGACGCTGGATGTTGGGATGCTCGATGTTTGCTTGGCGGAGCTGTTTCGCTTTCATCTAGGTATCAAGGATCGAGGATCAAGCATCGAAATTTGAGTATGAGTACGAACACGGGCACGGAAGAGAACTGGGTCAAAATCGATCTGCATATTCACACTCTCGATGATCCGAAGGACGCGGTAGATTATTCCGCCCATCAATTACTGGAGCGCGCGGCGTCGCTTGGGTTTGGTGTCCTCGCGATCACGCTGCACGATGCTGTGTTCGATCGAAAGGAAGTTTACGCCGACGCGGCGGCAATGGGCATTCTGCTTATTGCCGCGGCCGAGATGCGTTTGTGCGGTGCGGACGTCATCGTGCTGAATGTGACTTCCGAAGAAGTCGCGCAGTTAAGAAATTTCGATGATCTGCGACGGCTGCGAGCACAGCGGGGAAGTTCCATCTTCACTGTTGCGCCGCACCCGTTTTACGTTCTTGGCGGTTCAATCGGAGCGCGCCTGTTTACGGAAATCGATTGCTTCGATGCGATCGAGCTCTGCCATTTTCACATTGGCTTGTTCAATCCAAATTGGCGCGCGAAACGAGTGGCACGCCGGTTTGGCAAACCATTAATTGCTACTTCTGACGCGCACCGGCTGCATGCCTTTGGGCAGCATTACACGAGCATCCCGCGACCGCCTGCGCTTACGGTCGAAAATGTTTTCGCAGCCTTGCGCAACGGCCCATTGCGCCTAACGAGTCCTTCCAGTAGTTTCGGCGACCTTCTCAGCGCAATCTATTTTGTTTTCCTTCAGCATCCGTTCCGACTACGGCGGAAAATTGCGACCGCGATGAGGTCGAAAACGCGCGTCGCGCCTCACTGGTGAGGAGCGGGCACCGTCAGGTCGTAAATTGCGCCCCAATCGCCGGATGCAACGAGGAAGGAGGTGGCTTCCCATGGACGGCTGCTTGATTGGTAGTTGGCCTTTTCGTCCTGGCCCCAAAAGATATAGCGCACGCCCAAGGACTGCGCGGCGTCGCGCCAGTTTGCAGCTCCGTTCATTAACGCCGTCAGCCGATTGTTCACCTCTGTGAAGTCAAATCCTTCCGTCCATAGATGACCCGGGTATCCAGCCACAGCTTTGCGGCCTTGTAGCAAGACCGGACAGTTAAAGGTCGGGTATGCAGCGAAGCGGGCTTCTAGCGGCAGAGGCCGCATCGCAGTGCCGGCGTAGTCGAGTCTTGCGCGCTCGATGAGTCCGAAGCCCGGGTGCCCGGCGGACAAGCCGCCGAGTAAGGTGACAAATCCAGAACCAAACAGCGCGATGCAAATCGCCGCTCGTTCCGGAAAGGCCCAACGCCCGAGGATGTCGCTCCACAGAAAGGGCAGAATGAGAAAGTAACCCCAGACCATGAGCTTGAGGTTGTCCCATTCCCATGGCGCGGTTTTGAAAAAATAACCCACCGCGAATATCAGAACGGCAGGCACGACAAAGGCTACATCCGCTGGAGGCCTGTCACCCCAGCGCCATCCGGATTTCCAAATACGCCAGCCTACCAAGCCCAGGAGCCCTAGCGCCAGGGGAATCCACAAGCCGAAGTTTGTTAGCCAAAACTGAAAAAACGGGGCGATGACGCCATTCCAAGTTTTTTGCAACAGCGAGCCAAACATCGTGGAAGATCCAAAATTCGCAGTGCCACCCATCCGGAAAAATGGAGCTGCAAATTCCTGCGAATCCTGCGCCCAGCCGGGATGCCATTGGAGCACCGACGCTGCGCGAAAGTGATCGGTAACCAGCCAGACAAAAAAACTTGCTGGAATTAATGCAATCGCCAGCATCGCGGCCGCGTGCCTGCGAATCGGCGCGCCCCGGAAAATTTCCGGCCACATTTTCGGGTGCGAAATCAGGCGACCGAGTCCGGAGCTGCCTTCGTTGCGAGCCAAATCCGCTATAAACTTGATTTCGCTCGGGCGTTCAAGGACCAGAGCAAACACCAGGACGACCGTCAGGGCGATAAACGTATGGAGATTGAACAGAGGCATCGATGCGTAAATGGAGAGCGCGGCCCAGAAGGGCAGGGAGCCCTTTCGGTAGCCGCCGACTTCGAGTGCGATCGGTTGGCCAGAGCCATCCGGCTTCGCTGCGGCTCCCGCGTTTGCCGACGCTCCGGCGGGCAGGACGGCGGAAGGATCGCCCGCAACTGCAACGTCTCGGCGAAAGAATTTTTCTCGCCAGTGCCAGAGCAGGACCAAGGCTGCCGGGATCGCATAAAGCCAGCCGCGCTGCGTCACGAACATGGATAACGGAATACTTTTCCACGCGATCGGTTTGTGGGCGATATCTGCCGCTGTGCCCTGATAATCCAAAACCTTCCACGTCTTGAAGAACTGGAAACCGGCTATTCCGCCGTTGAACAAGAAACCTGCAACCGCGAAGCTGCCGCCCCAGCGGTAGAACCCGTAGAAAGTTGCAGCCGACGCAACCAGCCCGACCCAAGTCAAGCCGGTGATCAGATTGACGTGAACCAGCGAAAGCAGCCCATTGAATAAATCGATCCCTGCCGGATACCTCAGTTTGCTAGCGACGTAGATGGGATTATCGGGCCAGAGCGGAACGCCGTTGGCAAAAGTTTTGATCAATGTCAGATGCAGCGAGAGATCGCCCAGATTGTTTGGCGATTGGATTTTGTAGTCGCTGCCGTCGATATAAAACAACCAGCAAAACGATCGGACAGCAAACACAGCGAAACACACGGCCATTGCCCAGAACCACACACGGCGGTAGCGCATGAGTGCCGACCGAATGGGAGTATTTGGCTTGCCTTCCGTTTCCGGCGGATTTGCAGTTTTCCCGCGACCTGCCGGATCAGAAGTTCCAAGGAACGCTGCAACCGCAAACGCAGCGCCGCATACCAATGCGAGAGCCGCCGTCAACGTGTTCAAGCCTCTTCCGGCCATGCCAAGAAAAAGGCCACTGATCACCGACAAATTAACAAAGGTGAGAACTGCCGTAAGCCACTTCATGGTTTTGTGGCCTGTTGCTGTTGTGGCTGCGGTGTCTGCTGGAGCTGCGCGTTCCCAACAAAGTCCGGCGCTTTACCCGGAAAAAATTCTTTGAACACTTTGGCGCTGAAAAAGATCTTGGATGGCTCCTGGTAATTACGAAGCGTCATCATCTCGGTGTAATACGCGCCTTTCAACTTTGATTCGACGTCTTTGATTTTGTCTTGTTGCACGAGGAGAAAATCGCCGTCGATGTTTGCCGGCATGTTGCCTCCTTCGTAGTAGCCGACTCGATCGAAATCGCCCAGCGTCCACGGAAGCGGGTAAACGCTGGATCGGATCAGATGACCGGTGAGGTGATAGTAAGAGGGATCCCGTTTTGCCAACGTAAGCAGCGGCTTGCTCAGCTTAAAAATGTCGTTGTATGTCTGCACGTACGCATACGGCTCGGTCGGCGACGAGCATCGGAAGTAGTTCAGCCAAACGGATCGAACAAGCGAAAGGCACAATAGAACGCCTATCGTCACGTACACTTTGCGAAGATTTTTTGGTCGAACGAGCAGCACCCACGCCCCCAAGACAAACAGGAACGGCCATCCGAAACTAATAATGCACCAGGGCGTTTTGTATTTGACGTAGCTGTAAGCGACCAGACTTCCCACGCCGTAGATCGCCAGATAACGCACGCTGAGGTTCTTAAACTTCTGGCAAAACACGCACAAAATTAATCCGGCCAGCATTGGCAGCTCGTAGGCGGTAAAATTTTCTCCGCCAGCTTCCCAGGATGGCCCCATCATTTTGAACCAGTAGTCCCAGGCCTTTTCATGGCCGTGACCCGCTTCGCCGGTCTCGGTCCACGCCTTGAACGCCAGATAAAGACCTTTAAGACCATCCCAGTTGAAGAAAGTTCCCGAGTAGAAAAAAACGATCGCGGCGGCGCCGACACCGAGAACCATTGCAAGATCGATCCACGTCCAGGTTTGCTTTGCCGGTTTCGCGTCCGGGACGCGACTTAGCGCATAGGAAACTGCCAGGGTCGGAATCGCGAGAATCGCGCAGGCGACATGGATGGCGTAGGTCTCCTTGGTCAGAATCATGCCGGCTAAACCCATGCCGGCATACCAGAGGTAATTCAGTCTTCCAAATCGCCACAAACCAAGCAATCCCAGGATGAACATGGTTGAGAATAATTGCAGCCACACTTCATGAATTGCGTAACGCCCGTAAAAGACGAAGCCGGGCGAGATGGCCATGGCCAGCGCTGCTATACGGCTCACGTTTCGTCCGACCAGCGGCTCGAACTTCAATGTCAGCCAGACACAACCGATGCTCACAAGCACGACGGGCAGTCGCAACGCCCACAGGTTCCGGCCAAACAAACACTCGAAAAGCAGCAGGACGTAAAAGTGGAGCGGCCCGTGGTAGTTCGTCGGGTCGTACCTGTAAAATCCGTTCTTCACTACCTGATCGACGAACCATCCGTTGATGCCCTCATCAAAGTGCGGCGGCTTCATACCGAGAAGCAGAAAGCGCAGGAAGACTGCGAGCCCTAGAATTGCCCACGGGACCCAATCGGTTCCCGCCAGCGCATCCTGCCATTGCTCCAGGTAGCGGCGCACTCCCGCGATTACGGGAGAAGATTCTGCTGGCGCGGTCTTGTCGGCGCTGCTAGTACGCGCTGCCATGCGCATCCTTGTAACCGGTGGCTGCGGATTCATCGGGAGCAACTTTATTCGCTATATTTTGCAACATTACAAGCCGGCGTACGTGACCAATGTGGATGTGCTCACTTACGCGGGCAATCTCGCCAATCTAGATGGCGTGGTCGAAGAACATGGCGAGCGTTACGAATTTTTCAAAGCCGATATCGCAAATGCCGACCAAATGGACGCTCTGATGACCGAGCACCGGTTTTACGCGGTGATCAATTTCGCAGCAGAATCGCATGTGGACCGCAGCATCAACGATCCTTTGAACTTCATTCACACAAACGTTATCGGCACGAGCGTGCTGTTAGACTGCGCGCGCCGCCACGGCGTTCAACGCTTCGTCCAGATCTCGACAGATGAAGTCTATGGCTCGCTTGGGCCGGCCGGCAAATTCACCGAGCAATCCCCACTCGATCCCAGTTCGCCGTATTCAGCGAGCAAAGCTGGTGCCGATCTTCTCGTGCTCGCCGCATTCAAAACGTATGGTCAGGAAGTAATCGTGACCCGGTGTTCGAACAATTACGGGCCGTATCAGTTCCCGGAAAAACTAATTCCGCTCATGATAATCAAGGCGCTCCGCGACGAGCCGCTCCCGGTCTATGGCGATGGGATGAACGTGCGCGACTGGATCCACGTGAACGATCATTGCGCCGCGATCGTCGCCGCGCTTTTCGAAGGGAAACCGGGGCAAATTTACAATTTTGGCGGCGACAGCGAGATGGCGAACATCGACCTTGTAAAAACGATTCTTGATCAGCTGGGCAAACCACACAGCCTCATATCGTTTGTGCCCGACAGACTTGGTCACGATCGCCGGTATGCGATCGACTCTTCATTCGCGCAACGGGAATTGAACTGGAAACCGCGCCGTAATTTCACCGAAGGCCTGGAGGAGACGATTCAGTGGTACGTCACCAATCCATCCTGGTGGCAGCCTTTGCTGGAGCGCGCCGGAAGATACTGAACTGTTGTGTCAGTCTGCGACTCCGACACTAGAAACGACGATCACAGAGCACGGTTACAAGACGATGAAAATTGCGATCATCGGCATGGGCGGGCGATTGGGGGCGGCGCTGATCCGCGAATACCGAGACAAATTCGATGTCACTGGATTCACCCACGCGCAACTTGATCTCTCGAATCTTGAAGAGATTCGCGAGAAGCTCGGTAAGACAGATTTCGACGTGCTCGTTAACGCGGCCGCGTTTACCAATGTCGATCTCTGCGAGACACAGTCTGACCAGGCTTTTCGCATTAACGCCGAAGGGCCGCGTGTGCTCGCCGAAATTTGTGGCGAGAAAAACGCGAAGCTGATTCACTTCAGCACGGATTACGTTTTCGATGGGGAGAAACGCGCGCCGTACACTGAGGAAGATGAAGCGAATCCGATCAGCGTTTACGGCGAATCGAAGCTCGTAGGGGAAAAGAATGTGTTCGCCACGGAAAATCGGCATCTCGTCGTGCGCGTCTCCTGGGTATTTGGTCCTGACCGGCCAAGTTTTATCGACGGAATAATCAAGCGAGCGCAGGAAAATGAAACAGTCGATGCAATCGCGGATAAATTTTCCACGCCTACCTGCACTCATGACGTTGCCAAAATGTTGCCTCAGTTTTTCGATGGCGCCGTCGAAGGCGGCATTTTGCATTTCGCCAATGCGGGCAAATGCAGTTGGCAGGAGTACGCACAATGGGCGCTGGATTGTTGTGACAAGGGCGGCCTTTCACTGAAGGCGAAGACCGTTGGCGCGTGCAAATTAAAAGACATGGTCAACTGGGTCGCGCGCCGTCCGGTTTATTCCGTGCTTTCCACCGTCAAATATACCCAACTGACCGGCACATCACCTCGCACTTGGCGAGACGCCGTTGATGATTATATTACGCGTTTCTATTCCAAAAAATGAAAACACACATCCTAGCTTTTACCCTGTCGATCACCGTTTGCTTTGGCGCACACGCCGAATTGAAATTCGATAAGACTGAACTCGAGTTGCATCCGGCGCCTGCCGATAAACAGGCCGTAGGCCATTTCACGTATCAGAACACCGGCAAGCAGCCAGTCCACTTCAAATCTGTCAAGGCGTCTTGTGGCTGCACGGCTGCACAAACTCAGAAGGACGAAGTGAAGCCTGGCGAAAAAGGCGAGGTAACGGCCACATTCAACATCGGCGATCGCACTGGCACTCAGGTGAAAACGGTGACGGTGGAAACCGATGATGCCGCGAATCCGAAGACCGTACTCACGCTCCGGACAATCATCCCGCAGCAACTGGAAATAACGCCAACGTTTGTTTTCTGGAAGCAAGGCGAAAAGCCGGAGCCGAAAGCGATCACCGTGAAAGTGGGCAAGGAATTTACCGTGAACCATATCAAGGTCACGTCATCGAGTCCGGATTATCAAACCAAGGTGGAGGAAACCGGCAAGGGCGAGTTCAAGATCAACGTCCAACCCAAGGACACGAACAGCGTTACTGCTTCGACGTTGACGATTCAACCGGATGATTCACAGAAGGTATTCTATGCCACCGCGCGCATTACCGGTGCGCCGACGACTCTGCCGGTTGCTCCGGCTGGTCAGAAAGCTCCGGTTGCGCCGGTTGCCGCTCCGACTGCCGCGGCTCGCCCGACTGCTTCGGGTGGTCAAACACATTGAAATTTCCGCTTCCACGCCAGGCGCTCATTCTTGCGGCGTTTGCGCTTCTTCCCGGCGTAGGGCAGGCGATTTATTTTCGCGATAAGATTTCGTGGCAATCGCCGATCCCGCGTTCGGAATTGGTGAGCGTCGCCCAAGCGCGCGCATGGGGCGAAAACGTTATCTGGGTGGATGCCCGGCCGGACCAGGACTTCGCGCGCGATCACGTTCCGGGTGCGCTCTCATTAAATGAAGACCGGTGGAATGAACTGCTGCCGCAATTTTTGGACGGGTGGTCGCCGGGTAAACGGGTTGTTGTTTATTGCAGTGCGGAAAGTTGCGACCTCGCCCGCGAAGTAGCCGAACGACTCCGTAAGGAAGCGCAAATTCCTGACGTGTTCGTGCTCGAAGGCGGTTGGGAAGCGTGGGTGAAGAAGAGCGGATGAACCAAACGCCGAACTCCGAAAGTATCCGCGAGCAAGACGTCCAACGTCGAATGCTCAACGCCGAAGTTTCCGAGGACGGTACGACATCACACATCAAACATCGAAGATCAAACATCGTTTGGCGAATCATCGATTTCATCGTTGCCGCGATTTTCATCTATGCTGGCGTGCTCAAGATGCTCGATCCGGCTCAGTTTGCCCACGACATCAATAATTACAGGATCTTGCCGTGGACTCTGAGCGTCGCGCTGGCGTTTTATCTGCCGTGGCTGGAAATTTTGTGTGGTCTCGGACTCATCTTCCGATTTCTGTATCGCGGCGCGCTATCGATTTTAACCGTCCTGATCGTGGTCTTCACGCTCGCGACTATCGCGGCGAAAGCTCGTGGACTCGATATCACCTGCGGTTGTTTCGGTCACGCCAGCCAACACTGGAGTTTGCCCGCTCATCTGGCGACTAATCTCGGAATTCTCGCCGCGCTGCTCGTGCTTTTCTTTCTAAGTACGGCTAGACGAAAAGCTGTCCTTTAGCACCCCACAGAATTTCATGTCCGTAGGCAGGAGCGCGGGCTCCATTCCGTTCGCGAATATTAGATGGAGCGTGGTTTGTCTAACGCAAACGCGCGACAGCAAGCTCTGGATGGGCGAGCCGCGCACCGCGGAGAAATTTTTATGATCAGGAAGCTGAAATCCGGCAAGTACCGGCTGTATTCCCGCAAAAAAAATCCAAAGACGGGTAAACGCAGAAATCTCGGCACTTTCAAGACAAAAGCTGGGGCGAAAAAACACGAGAAGGCTGTGCAGTACTTTAAACGCCATTGACTCCTTTGATGGCGACGATAAAACAGTGATAGAAAGGAGCCAATCGATATGCACATGCTGGTTCGCCACAAAGTTGCTGATTTCGCAAAATGGAAACCCGTTTACGACGACCATCTTTCGGCACGACAGAAGGCCGGGCTGAAAGAGGTTCATCTTTTGCGCAACATCGAGAATCCAAATGAAGTCATCCTGCTGTTTTCAGTGGAAGATCCTGACAAGGCGAAAGCGTTCGCCGCTTCGGATGACCTCCGCCAGGCGATGGAAAAAGGGGGAGTAAGCGACAAACCTGACGTCTATTTTCTCGAGTAGCCGCGAAGACAGGTAGAATTTCGTGGCCTTGATCAAGTATGATCCAAGGCACGACAATACATCCGAAGGAAGCAAATGAATCTCCGACTGCCGCTGCTTCGATACGCGCTGTGGCTGGCTGTCTTTGCGGCTGTGGGATACGGGCGAACATCGACAAGCCAGGTTGTCGGCCAGTCCCACTCGCCATCAATGTCGCCGGTGATGACTCCGGCGCGATCGCCGAATGTCGTGCCGCCAACCATTCCGGCGCCTGAAGCAAAAGCCAATCAAAGTCCATCGTCCGATTTAGCGAGACTGGAAACAAGGGTACGGCCGGCGGTAATTTGGGTGAGTGTCTTTGATGCAAAGGGGAATTTGCTGCGAACGCAGAGCGGTTTCTTTGTTTCCCCAGACGGTAGATTCGTTACTACGGAGCATACAATCGAAGGCGGAATCAATGCTGTCGCAAAAACGGGAGACGGCGGAATCTACAATGTCAGTGGGATTCTCGCCGCCTCGAAAGCATTGGATCTCGCGGTTCTACAGGCCGAAGTAAAGCGGGTCACATTTGTTGAATCAAATAAGAACGGCCATCTGTCTCCGGGCGAAGGTGTGATGGTAATCGGCAGTGCATTGGCCGGAAACGAGGGCAGCGTTCGTGAAACGACGATTGCCTCACAAAATCCCGAGCGTCTGGAAATTGCTGGAGCGATTCCTCAAAGTTCAGTCGGATCTCCTGTTGTGAACAGAGATGGCGACGTAGTTGGCGTCGTTACCTCAGCCGGGGAAAAAACCATTGCTCGTCCTTCCGCCGCCTTGGATTCGTTGTTGTCTCGTGCTGCGGATGACACCCGGCCAAACTGGGCAGCACCAGCCGAAACGCGCGCCACACCGCGGCCAACACCGAAGCCGCGATTAATCTATGCGCCTGCGCCGGCATTTCCTCCGAGGGTCGCTCAGGCCGGCCTTTCGGGCACGGGCCGCTTTCGGCTAAGTTTCGATGCGCAGGGAAATGTAACGAATATCCAACTCATCCAATCCACAGGAAACCGGATCTTTGACGAATCTGCGATTCAAACGCTTCGGCAATGGAAATGTTCACCGGGCCAGGGGTGGGTCGTGACAGTTCCGGTGACATTTAGAACCAGATGAAGCCGCAACCTGCGGCGCTCGGCTTTCGGGTGAAATCCGGGTGGACGGCTACAGTGCTGCTGACGGGTCCAGCTCGTTCGCCTCGGCTCTGCGATGTCCGGCGGATAGACTTATCCGATCCGGGGCTTGCCGAAACGCGACAACCGTATCACGCGACAATGGGCAAACTTGAAACGGACACGACAAAAATAAATCGGCGCATGCGAGTCGTGCGAGGCATGGCACAACAGTCGATCGCGACGCTTATTGCCGGCTATCGCCAGAAAGGTTACGCGATCACGCGCGCGGCCCTTGTGGTCGGAAGCCAACTTGATCCTGCCTCAATCGCGAATCCCCATATCCGCGCGCACGCCTTCGAAGGCCAGTTGTTTCGCTCGGTGCTTGATGAAGCCTTGCAGGCACAACGCATTCGCACGGAGGTTCTCATCGAGCGCGATGTGTACGCCCAAGGCGCCGTGAAACTCAAAGAATCGAATGAAAACGTGCGGCGTATGATTCAGAATTTTGGCCAAGATACGAAAGGACCGTGGCGCGTAGAACAGAAACTCGCCGCGCTCGCTGCTTGGCTCGCGCTTTGTTAGCTTTCAAGGGAAGTTTGGAGTTCCGCCTTCAGGGCGCGTACCGCGTCCGCGCGTTCCCCGGCCGCGTAAACGCAGAAATCCAAACCTTCGGGACTTTCCTTACAATATGGATCACCAATAATGAAAATCCGCGCAGCAACCGAAGCGGATCACGACGCGATTTGGAATATTTTTCATGCGATCGTCGCGGTGGGTGATACCTACGCGTTGGATCCGAAAATGTCCCGCGAAGAGGCGCTGGCTTATTGGTTTCGAGGCGATGCGCATACTTACGTCGCAGAGCTTGATCGGCAATCTGTAGGGGACGCCGTTGGCTTCCCAGGGACGGCAACGCCGTCCCCGACAGCAGGCACAAAAGATCGTGTCATCGTGGGCACTTACATTTTAAGACCGAATCAACCAGGTCCGGGCTCGCACGTCGCCAATGCGGCGTTCATGGTCGCACCAGACGCACAGCGCTTGGGAGTGGGACGCAAAATGGCCGAACATTGTTTGAGTGAGGCGCGCCGAATGGGTTTTCGAGCCATGCAATTCAATTTCGTTGTTTCTACGAACGCGCCGGCGATCCATCTTTGGGAGCAGCTCGGTTTCAAAATCGTCGGCGTTCTACCTGGTGCGTTTCACAATCCTGAACAAGGATACGTCGATGTTTACGTCATGTACCGCTCGCTGCTTTGAGATTAACAGGTTCGTAACGGCGGGGGCGAACCGCTGGGCCGTCCGTCGCGTTCGGCGCAGCCGGCGGTCGCGCTCTACCGTCTAAAGGAGCATTGTAAAAGAACTGATTTTCTGCTGAAGCTAGGCGTGCAATGCAAACCGTGATCCAAGTCATCACAACCGGAAGCGGATCGCTGCGGGAAAAGATCATGACCGATCCGCAACTCCGGCGGTTTGATCTAATTCCCACCGAACACCAGCGCCCGGGTCGCCCTCACGGCTGGGCGAAAATCCATAGCGAAACCGCGCACGGCGCGATCAATCTGGAATGGCACGGACGTAGTCGCACTTTGATTTGCCGGGTCGTCACGAGACTTGGAAACAAACCGAATTCCATCATTGGCGACTTTGTCGATTATTTGCTTGCGCGTCATCAAAGTCGCATTCTTTCCATCCACATCATGCGGCGGTGAACTCGACGGACGGTCTCTCCCCTGATATGCTCGTGGGTGAAGTAGGACTCGCTTCCCCGGTTTAGATAAATGAGGAATCAAAACATGAAGAATCTATGTCATGCGAGGCGCGCTGTTAATCGCAGAGTTTTTCTCAGAAGCGGAATCATTTTCAGCGGCGCAGCTTTAGCAGGAGCGGCACTGCTGCGTGGCGCGGAGAAAGAGAAACAAAGTGAGGCAAAGGAAATCGAGGTTGGTCCACCGGAAGATTTGATGCGCGAGCACGGAGTGTTGAAACGCGTCCTTCTGATATACGGCGAAGCGTTGCGCCGGCTTGACGCGAAACAGGATTTTCCGCCGGATGCGTTGGCCAATGCTGCGGGAATCATTCGCAGCTTTGTCGAAGACTATCACGAGAAGCTCGAGGAAGATTTTCTTTTCCCGCGCTTTGAGAAGGCCAATCAACTGGTCGATCTGGTGAAAGTGCTTCGCACGCAGCACCAGGCCGGACGACGCGTTACGGACATCACCCTGCGGTTTGCGAATTTGCAATCATTGAAGAACGACGCCGAACGAACGCAACTCATCGGCTCGATGCAGCAGTTCATCCGCATGTACAACCCGCATGAAGCGCGTGAGGATACGGTTCTTTTCCCCGCGTTTCATAAAATCGTTTCGCCGCATGAATTTGATTCTCTGGGCGAAGATTTCGAGAAGAAGGAAGACGAACTCTTCGGCGAGGACGGATTTGAAAAGGTGGTGGACAAAGTGGCGGGGATCGAGAAGCGCCTCGGCATTTACGATCTTGCGCAGTTCACGCCGAAAATTTAGCAACGTTATCCGCCATCTCTTTCCACGAATGCCCTGCGGCGACAGTCCTGGTGCGGTTTATCGATCCTAATCGCGATCAGCAGGTGTGAGAGAGCGCGAATATTGCAAATCGAACGCGCGCAATGCCGCTTGGACAGTGTCGCCAAACCCAGCAATGCCCTCCTCGATACTTGGGCCCAGTAACGCGACGAAAGTCCGGCCGCGAATGGAGAGTCGTGGCTGACGTATCGCAACCGGACTGTTGGGATGCGCTGCGCAATAACGTTCCATTTCCTGTATCGTCATCAATGTTTGATCGAGAGTGTGCCGTGCGTTGAGAGCCGTGGCGCCAATGTTCATTAACATTCCAAACGTGCGACGCGGCAAACTTGGACGTGTCTCGATTCAAACGGACAATCCGGAGCCTACGGGCTCGAACCCGCATGGATTAACCTCGCTACCAGAGGGAGATTGCCTTTTAACCTTGCAAGTTGTAGCACAATCCCAGCACCAGGGAGGCGCGGGTGAAAATGGGAACGCGCCGGTGAAAAAACGAAAGCCGCCGCGCCCCCTTGGAGACCGATTCCAAAGTCTATCCGCCTTGCAACCCCATCAAGAATCTAACAGTAACGAAAGAGTTACCTTTGCCCTTGCCTCAACGACCGCGAGCAACTCGTGGACATGGAAATCGCGCGGCGGGCACAATGCCCTTCGCGGGTCCTTCCTCAATCTCCCCATCATCATCGTAGTGCCGCAAAACCGTGCGGATCTTCACGTACTGAACGGCTTTGTGACCCGTCCGAGCTTCGAGTTCGACGCCTAACTGCTCACAGGCTTGGACGAGCGCTTCGAACTCCGACCGCTACTTCATGAGAGCCTCAAGCCTTGACGACGAGCTCGATCTCAACGCAGGCCCCGAGCGGCAGCGCGGCCACCGCGATCATCGTGCGGGCCGGAAAGGGCGGACTGAAATACTTTGCGTAGATGCCATTCAGCGCCACGAAGTCACTCATGCTCGTGAGATACACACCGGCGCGCGCGACATCATCGAAACTCTTGCTGGCCGCCTTAAGAACCGCCGAGAGATTCCGGAAGACGCGCTCCGTCTCGGCCACAATACCGCCCTCGACCACCTTGCCAGTGGCCGGGTCTTGGCCGACCTGACCGCTGAAATAGAGGAAACCACCGACTTCGATCGCCTGGGAAAACGGGCCGACCGGCGGCGCGAGTTCGGGCGAGGTAACTGCGGTCTTGCTCATGGTAACCTCCCGGGTAGGAGGCTGCGAATCTGCCTCACCGCGTAATCGACCTTCATGTCGAATGCGCGCTTCCCCAGCTCCGGCGTTGAGCGGCGCGCGTCACCCAGGATTCCGTTTTGTGGACTGTGCGGACCGAACTGCGCCTTGCCATCCCCGGCGGTGTGACCGACGACGGGATCTCCCACTGCAGAGGAGACCAGATCCCCGCGCACCCATGTGTTGTCCTTGTCGAGATATATCATTTCCGAGGTGTCAAAAAGGTAACCGTGGAGGCCGAGTGGATAGCCGTGCTGCGTCAGGTACCGATCGAACGCATCATTGGCAGGCCTATAGACCTGGTCACAGTAGAACACACGAGCTCCTCCGCTTAGGTTGCCGTCGAGCTTCTTGGCGACCTCTTCGTAGACCTGCGGCTGGCCGCCACCGTGATCGCCCATCAGAATCACGTTGCGGAAACCGTTGAGGGCCGCTTGCTCCGCGATGCGCTCGAGCATGGCAGCGAGCAGCTCGTTCGTGATCCCGATGGTACCGGGAATCGATTCTGCATCGTTCGGAGTGTAGGGCAACACGGGCAGGTAGAT
>DASYDT010000039.1:0-5224 GCA_036499425.1 Candidatus Udaeobacter sp.
TTTCTCGAAATTGGCCGCGCCCGACACTGTGTTCACGAGATTCGGGATCAAATCTGCGCGACGTTGATAGACATTTTGCACCTGCGCCCAGCTTTGATCCACGGCCTGTTGCAGGCGGACGAGACGATTGTAACTGCCGCCAATCGCGATCGCAGCAACTACAACGACGAAGAGCAGAATGGCTATGAGGACGCCACAACCAAGTGCGAATTTGTTCATAAATGATTATGCATAACGGCTGGCGATTATTTTTCCAAGACCGGAGTTATCTGCGATGCGACCACTTTCCATTGGCCGCTTTGTTTTACAAATGTATCGGTCCAAACGAATTTTCCGCGGAGAAGATCCTGAGTTCCTTTTCGGGCGTTGATGGTGCCCTCGCCGACAACTATTCCAGTATCGCCATACAAACGCACTCGAAGATCGTTGATTTTGAATTCACTGAAAACGATGTCGCCAGTCATCGTTTCCAAGTCGGCGCTTTTGTTCACGATCCTACCGTCCGGCCAGACAATTGTGCAATCTTCCGCCTCAAGCCGTCGCGTGTATAAACTGTCACCTTTCATGCGCGCTTCGGCCCATTCGTTCTGAATCTTTATAAGCGTCTTTTCCTCCTCTGACTGTTGGTTCACAACATCTGATCGTTTGCCAGACCAATGAGCAAGTCAAACAACGCTCGCGGCGATCGTCAGCTCGAGCGCAGCAAAGCGGAATCGGGGGACCCGTGGCAGAACCGTAAGTTTGGGATTCCTCGACGTCGCTCGGAATGACAGATGCGTTTAAGATGTTACGAAGATCCGCCAAGCACCAGTCTTAGAAACTGGGCGTCGGAAAAGGTCGCGCCCGAACCTTGCCGGACAATGATCGCTTTCAATGACGGGATGATAAACAGACGCTGGTAATGAGAGCCGACCGCCACGACCATGTCCGCAGGCGCATCCTTGCAAAAACACGCGTTTCGCCATTCGGCGCTTTGCCACGGCAAATCGAGCATTCGTTCCATGTCGGCCTCACGTCCGTTCGGCGACTGTTCATTCAACCAGAACGTGAGTCCGTACGCCGGGTTCACCTGCGAACCGGCAAACGCTTCTCGCAACAAGTTTGTCGGCACAATTTGGCGTCCATGATAATTGCCGCGTCCAATTACGAGCTCTCCCAGTCGGGCCCATTCGTGCGTGGTTAATTCAACGCCGGTCGCCGGCAGCGGATTGCCGCGCGCGTCTTTCTTGAAATTAAGACCGCGCAGTCCGAGTCGGTTGGCGACACGCGCTTCGAAGTAACTGATAACGCTGCGCCCTCTTAATTTCCGGCGCAGCAACTCGGAAAAAATCTGAAGATGACTCGGGCCATAGATGAACGCTGTGCCAGGATTGGCAACCACAGGCAATTGAATGGCCATCGCGTTTCGATCTCGAATGGTTGCGCGCTGAAGGCGCGATGCGCCTTCGATGCCGTCGGTTTGGCTGAGCAACTGGCGGATAGTGATCTGTGATTTCCGGGGATCATTCTTCCATTCCGTGATGGTGTTTGACACGGGATCATCGAGCCGAACGAGCCCATCGTGAACAGCCGCCAGCGCGGCGATTCCCCAAAAGCTTTTTGTGCCGCTAAAGATAGGCCATCTTTGACTCGCCGAGCCCCCATTAGCGTAATGCTCGAAAATTGTCCGACCGTTTTGCAGCACGAGGATCGCGGTGCCGTGTTTGCTCTCGGAATATTTTGCCGCACGCGCGCAATCAGCGGGGCGAATTTCGGCGGAGGCAGAAGCCGATGTTACGGGGAGAAGACAAAGCGCAATGAACAAGCAGCTGGCAGATGCCGAGCGCATTGCGTACCGCACCGGTGTTTTTTCTGGGGAGCACAGGCTGCCAGCCTGTTCTTTTCGGCAGCCTGCCGAAAAGCTCATCGAACGTTCTTCGCATAAGGTTCGTGCAAAATGCTGGAAGTGGTCGGCAAGCTGCCGACGACAACAGGCTCGCAGCCTGTGCTCCCCAGAAAGCGACGCGCACACGCTACCCAGAATTTGCCGTTCCGGCCGTGGTTGAAGGTGGAGGTTCGGCCGCTACAACAGGCGCCTTTGGCAAATCCCGTCTCCGCAACTCTTCTGCGTTTGGCAATTCGTCGAGGTTGCGCAGGCCAAAGTGATCGAGGAAAAACTGTGTCGTTTCGTAAAGAAGCGGCCGGCCGGGGATTTCGGCGCGCCCCGCAATTTTCACCAAGCCTCGCTCCATCAGTGTTTGCAGCACACCATCGATGTTCACGCCACGCACCGCCTCGACGTCCGCGCGGGTGATCGGCTGGCGATACGCGATGATCGCCAGTGTCTCCAGCCCAGGCGCACTCAATCGTGCCGGCTTCGGCGCGGGAAAAAGCTGCTGCACCCAGGTGACAAGAGCTGGATCGGTGGCGAGTTGCCAGCCTTCTGCTTTTTCAATCAGTTGAAAGGCGCGGCCCTGCTGGATGTATTCCACTTTTAGTTGTTCGAGTGCCGCGGCAACCTCTGCGTCTCTCACGCGCGCAAACTCGTTAGGCGTCCCACTTGCGAGATCGTCCTTCGCCCCTCTAATTGCTGTCGTAATTTCACGAATCGCGAGCGGCTTTTGCGCGCTGAACAGCAGCGCCTCAATAATGCGAATGAGAGTCATCTGGCGTATGTGCCCTATATTCCGATCGCGCTTTGAATCGCATCCGCGATCCGATCTGCTTGTTTGTCGATCACTTCAAACTCACGCCCTTCAATCAGGAGACGAATTTTTGGCTCAGTGCCAGAATACCGCAGAAGCACGCGACCCTTGCCCGAGAGCTCTTTCTCCGCCTCATCAACGAGCTTCATCACCCCAGACAACTCCGCCAGAGGCCGCTTTTCTTTCACGTCCAAATTCCGTTGTGCCTGTGGATATTTTTGCAAGCAGCTTTTGAGCTTGCTCAATGGCTGGCCGGTCTTATGCATGATGCGCAAAATCTGGAGCGCGGTAATAATGCCGTCGCCGGTTGTGGTGAAGTCACGGAAAATGACGTGTCCGCTTTGTTCTCCGCCAAGATTGAGTCTTTGCCGCACCATCTCCTCGATGACATAGCGATCACCTACTTTCGTGCGCACCACTTTGCCGCCACGCGATGCGAGCGCTTCGTCCAGGCCAAAATTACTCATGACCGTCGCCACCACGGTGTTTTGCTCCAGTTGGCCGGCTTCCAAAAGATCCAACGCGGCAATCGCCAGGATTTCGTCGCCGTCGACAATTTCGCCGTCCTCGTCGCAAAGCAAAACGCGATCCGCGTCGCCATCATGACTGACGCCTGCGTCTGCGCCGCTGACTTCAACAATGCGCTGGATCTCCTCCGGATGCATACTGCCGCAGGAGTCATTAATGTTGATCCCGTTCGGTTCGTTATGCGCAATAGCAACCTCCGCACCCAGCTCGCGCAGAACACACGGCGTCGATTTATACGCGGCACCGTTTGCCACATCGACGGCAACTCGCATTTCTTCGAGCGACATCCCCTTGGGAAAACTCGCCTTGGCGAATTCGACGTAACGCCCTAACGCATCGTCGATACGTGTCGCCCGCCCAATGTTGTTGGCGGTCGGCCGGATCGAATCAATTTCGCCACCGAAAACAAGATTTTCGATTTTTTCCTCGATCTGATCATCGAGTTTGTAGCCGTCGTGCCGGAAAAATTTGATGCCGTTGTCCTGATACGGATTATGCGACGCGGATAGCACAATGCCGGCGTCGGCGCGCAGCGACCGTGTGATGTAAGCAACGCCCGGCGTAGGCAACGGTCCGATCACCAGGACATCCACTCCGAGCGACGTGATTCCAGCGACGAGCGCGTTTTCCAACATGTAACCGGAAAGACGCGTGTCTTTGCCGAGCACGATTTTGGGACGGGCACCGTCAGGTGTCCGGCGGGGATTCATTTGCGCGAACACATAGGCCGCGGCGCGTCCAAGTTTCAGCGCCGTCTCCGCCGTAACCGGCTCCACGTTCGCAACACCGCGGACGCCATCTGTTCCAAAAATCTTTTTCTGTTCCGTCACGGCCCTAATTGAAACGCTCCAGAGCTAATTCGTAAACGGGAAAGTTTGTAAGGAACAAACAAGGAGCACTGGCTTCCCAGCCGTCGTGGTTAAATGGACGGCTGCCCAAGTCGTCCCTCCTTGTGATCGTCCGTGGCTTGTCCGGATTTCTTCGACAAATCCATTTCATTGATTTTCCGATGGAGCGTGCGGCGACTGATGCCGAGTTTTTTCGCCGCAGCGGTTACGTTGCCGTTCGTCGCTGCGAGCGCCTGGGCAATCAATCTTCTTTCCGTCTCGTGCAGATCGAGCGGGCTGGTTTTTTCGCCGAATGCTTCAGTTGGTGAAACGCCACCAGGCAACTTTGCCGTTGCGGCCTGACGAACGGCCATTGGCAGATCGCGTAATGTAATTTGTTTCCCAGTCGCCATAACGACGCCGTGTTCGATTGCGGTGCGCAGCTCGCGGACGTTGCCTGGCCAATCGTACGTAAGCAACGCGTCCATAGCGTCCGGCGCCAGCTCCAGAAGCGGTTTCTGATTTTGCTTGCAGAAATGGCGAAGGAATCCGCGGACCAAAATCGGGATATCTTCCTTCCGTTCGCGCAATGGCGGCATCACAATTCGCACCACGTTGAGGCGAAAATAAAGGTCGTCGCGGAATTTTCCTTCGCGGACAAGTTGTTCGAGGTTTTTGTTGGTAGCGGCGATTAGCCGCACATCGGCTCGCAACGTTTGATTGCCACCGACTCGCTCGAATGCGCGTTCTTCGCTCATCACGCGCAACAATTTCACCTGCGTGCTCGGATCGATCTCTGCGATTTCGTCGAGAAAAAGCGTGCCGCCGTTGGCCTGCTCGAACCGGCCGATGCGCCGTTCGTGCGCGCCGGTGAATGCGCCTTTCTCATGCCCGAACAACTCGCTCTCGAGCAGCTGTGGCGAAAGCGCAGCGCAATGTACAACGACGAATTTCGCCTTGTTACGCCGGCTCAAATTATGAATGGCATGCGCGGCGAGCTCTTTGCCGGTGCCGCTCTCGCCTTCGATCAGCACATTGGCTGATGAGGGCGCGACCTGCTTAATAGTTTCAAGCACTTCATGCAATGCCCGCGAGTCGCCCCAGATATTTTCGAGTCCGTAGCGTTCGTCCACCTGCTCGCGTAGCGCGCGATTTTCCTGCTCGAGTTTGCGGCTTTGCACCGCG
>DASYDT010000040.1:0-8502 GCA_036499425.1 Candidatus Udaeobacter sp.
CGATGCAGGCTCTTAATCAAGGAAAAAGTGTAGTCCTTTCCTAGGCCCCGAGAACCGGACATTTTTTCCGTCTGGGGTTTGGGGTTGCGTCTCGCTTGGCTTTTGGAAGGCAGAAGCAGGCTGCGGTCGTTGCGGGTGGCAGTAGGATTGAGCGGAAGCGGCCTAACGAAGCGGTGTTATCTGACGGTGATATTCCCTCATGCAGGCTCTGGGGACTGATCCTTGTTCCGGATCGTGCATGGTCGTGATGGGGAAGAGTGGAAAAAGTGTGACCCGAGTCTTCATTCACGCTAATCGGGCTTGACCAGTTTCCTGGTCAGACCAATCGTTTGGTCGGGAGTTTCCCGGGTCTTTTCCCAAAACCGCCGCGTCATACTACGAGGCTTGCTCCGTCAGGGCCTAGCCTAACGACGCCGGCGCTGCTTTGGCTCCCTGGGCGGAAGCGGTTGCTGTTGTTGGGAAAAACTTGTTTGGATCAAAAGGCTGGCGGCGACGCCACAGCTGCCACAGCGCTTCGAGGATTTTACGCTGGGTGTTCAGTCGCGCATGGCGCACACTCGTTCGCCCTTTGCTCGCCTGATAAAAACTCTTGATCGGGTTGGGGCCGGTGGTCGATTTGCACGCCGTGCGCCAGGCGTGGTAACTCAGGTTCTTCAACTCACGGTTGCCGCGACGGTCCAGTCGCTGGTAGCCCAGTGGTTTGTTATCGCTGGTGCGCTCGGTGATCCCAAGCCCACTGTACTTAAAGAGTTTGAACTTGGTCGGGAAACGCTCCGGCTCTTCGATGATCGCACTAAAGACGTGCGCGGCGATCGGGCCTACTCCCGGGATGCGCTGGAACTCGCCCACTTCCCAAAAGTCTTTACCGATTCGCTCGACCTCACCCAGGGTTTCTTTCCACTGTGTAATCGCGTGATCGTGTTGCCCGTAAATGCGCAACATCATGCGCCGTTCTTCTTCGCCAGGCAGCTGCGCCAGATACTCCTGGCGTAACGTTTTGGAAAAAACCTTCAGCCCATTGAGTTTGAGCACCCCCCACCCACGATAGCGCGCTTTAATAAGCGCTTTGAGTTCGCGCTGGGCATCGCGCCAGTTCAACAGCTCATAAACCAGCGCGCGGTAAATCTCCCGGGTGCGATCTTCTCCCATCCACACTTCTTTGAGCTTGTTCAAACGCAGAAGCAAACACAACGCATCCACATCGGCCTCATCGCCCTTGGTTGGATTGCCATTGATGTAGCGGTTGTGGCGAGGGTCGCAGATGACTAATCGCTCCACCAGCGGCCGCACGATCCCTACCGCCCACCGACTCAAAGCTCCCGCTTCCAGTGTCAGATACACGGGCCGCCGCTTCTGGCGCAATAAAGTGACTTGTTGCCGGAGTTTTTCCGCCTCGGTGGCAAAACGTTTTCGCCCAAGCACATTGCCATCCTGATCCATGCTGCCCAGCACACTGTGCCCGCTGTGCAGATCCAATGCTGCGTAAAGAGAAGCTTTCTTCATAGGATTTGATTTGTAGCAGCTCGTCTTGCTAGACTTCGCTATCCAAATTCAATCCCCCAATTAATGACGGCTCAGCCAACCGCTTCACCGCGTACAGCCTTACTTTTGCATGATTAACACGCGCTCATTTCAATCCAGCCTCACCGTCATCAGCGGTGGCTGATCTTATTCTCGTTAGATGCTGTGAGTGAGGATCGTGAGCCAAGTTTTCGCGGCTGGTTACCGCTTGCGGCGGTTATCGGTCTCGCTGCGGTGGCATTTATCGCCGGCCGAATCGGTAATCATTATCGTGCTGAGCGAGCGGCGAGAGGCGAGAGTCCGCCATCGCTCGATCCTCACATGTTCGGAACGTTCCTGCTCGCTGGCGCGCTCGCTATAGCCTTACAAACCTATTACAGCTACAAACAGGGCTGGGTGTATGGAGAATTCTGGCGGAAAGTGTATCGCGATGATCAGCCAAACGCTTTCCTAATTCGACTCTGTTTGCAGATCCTTTTTGTATTATTCCTCGCTTTCTTTGGTGTGCGAGGTCTTCTCCGGTGATCACGCGCGCATCTAACCAGTCAGTGGAGCTAACCGCCACCCGCTTTGCGCTCACGCTTTGTATGACTAAACCACTTCAACTTCGAGCACCGCTCGCCGTCGGTGGCGGTAGCTCACTTCTGTCTCGTTAGGCCAACCGAAGAGCGCGAAAACGACTCGCGCCCACTAAGGCTGCTAGGCTGCTAAAGCGAGAGCGAGCAGGCCAAAAGTGGAACCTGTATCGGGCACTGTTGCCGGCCCGATTTGAAGACTGCCGAAAGCCCGCGCACGCGCGTTCGCGCGTAAATTAGTGGCGAATCAGGAGGATCCTTTGCGACCGCAGAGTGCGCTGCGCCAAGCAAAGCCCCACTAAGCCCAGACCCAGGAGGAGCATGCTCGAACCTGTGTCCGGGACGCCTCTGGCGGCATCTACCGAGATGTCATCGAGAC
Source organism: Candidatus Udaeobacter sp. (assembly GCA_036499425.1). Taxonomy (GTDB): domain Bacteria; phylum Verrucomicrobiota; class Verrucomicrobiia; order Chthoniobacterales; family UBA10450; genus Udaeobacter. Next base: position 2,476 of record DASYDT010000040.1, read on the forward strand.
CCCAGTCCCCGGGGTCCTGGCGAAACGAAAATTCCAGCACTGTGGAGCCGGTCGTCGCCAGAAGGCCGCTGAAGGTAAACTGGGTATAGCCGAATGCGCCCCCATCGATAATTACGGATCCTGGGATTGTCACTCCACCAAACGACATTGAGAAGTCGTTGGGCGTCCCCCCGGTGTTCGCCAACCAGTAGCTCACAGTGTAGAGGCCGCCAGCCGTGGTGGCTAGCGTTTGGGAGAGAGTTCCGTCGGAGCCTACTGGCCCCAGAACCGACTGAAAACTGCCAGAATGGGGGGCGAAAACGAACGGACCAGTGACAAACATGTTACTGACGTGCCCTCCCTCTGTCCAACCTGTAAAGTCGCCGGTCTCAAAGCCACCGTTCGTGATGAGGTTCGCGTCGGCTACGGCGGCCGAGCAAAGCAGGGCAATGGGGAGAAGGATGTAAAGAGCGATTCGTTTCATAAGCTCGGAGTCTGAGCAAAAAATGGCTGTATCGTCAATCATAAATTTACGCAGGCAAAGTAGGATATTAATTCACAGACCTAACCAATCGATGAAGCCAACGGCCCCATTGCGATGCAACGTCAGCGTGCTTGCCACGACACCGTGCCGTGGCTTATCTCTTTCTCGTTAGGTCTCATGCCATCGCCTACAGTGTTTTTGCTATCAGAGTTCGCAGCAGGTGCGTTCGGGATCATTCTCGATCTCGCGCTAGTGGGCCTCTTCATTTATGCATACACCCGTTCTCGCCAAATATTCTTTCTGGTTCTTTGTGTCGGCTCGCTCGCGTTCACTGTCCAAAGCGCTTATGGTGCCACGCTAGTTTTATCCGGTTTGATGCACGCTCAGTTTTTCTCATCCTCTATCTCGCATGTTTTGACATGGCTTTACGTCGCCATTACTCCGCTTGCCGGACTCATCAGTTTTGTAGGCACGATTCTTTTGGTTCGGTTTAGTCTAAAGTTGCATAGATCCCAACCGACCTAACCATGCGATGGAGCCAACCGCGACCCGTTCGTATGCCCAGATTTCGCTGCACATGAACGCCACTCGCAGTTCGAGCGGTGGCTCATCTTGATCTCGTTAGACCTGCCTGACGTGGCTATCTGCAAAACGTGTGGTCGCAAATACAGCAAGTTCACGACGCCCGTGAGCGCTCACGGCGTTTGTCGCGAGTGCTTTTTCGTCGAGTTAGGACAGGGCGACGAGGTGGCGCCAGTTGAGCATACAACTCCTGCGACAGTCACGCAGGAGATCGAGTCGAAGCAACGAATGGTGCCGATCCGGCTTACCTCGTTTTTGCCGCGCAGCCGATCGAAGCTCGTGTTTGCGCTTGTTGTGGGCTGCTATTGCATCGCAGTTGGTTCCCTTATGGCGACCTGGAGGTGGGTTGCTGGCGTGTCGAGTCCGCCGCGCGCGTTCTACTTACGAGGCGACGCTTCAGACGTTATCGGCGCACTCATTTTGGCCCCGTTGATTGAGTCGCTTATGCTCGTTGGAGTGTTCGAGCTAGTGCGTCGGGTGCGTGCCCCGGCGTGGGTTCAAGTTGTCGTATCAGCCTTGTTTATCAGCGAGCTACATGTTTGGCCTTGGTGGCCGCATGCGATCATCGTGCTGCCATCCTTTCTGATTCAGGCCGGTTCATATTTCTACTGGCGCCGCGCATCTTGGAAGGAAGCCTACTGGGTGCTCGTGTCCATTCACGCCATTAACAATGTTATTCCTACACTCAGCGCTGTGGGTCGCGCGATGCGGCATGTCTAACCAGGCGATGGAGCGAACGGCGGACCGCCGTACGCTCCACTTTTGAGATGACTTCCACACTTTCACTACGAGCGACGCGCGCCCTCGTCCGCCGTCGCTCATCTTGTTCTCGTTAGACCTATGCCGCGCTGTGTGAAGAACGCTGTATTGACACTGATCGGATGTTGTGCGGCCGCATCTGTTCTCGCGCAAGATTATCTCATTCCGGAAGACGATGTTTTCGCCGGCCCAGATCAATACTACGTCAAGATGCGACAAGTGTTTGCCGAGCCCCTGCACCATGACATTTTGCTCCAAGTCTTGTATCTACCGTCTTTCCAGCTTGAGCAGCTTGTCGGAATTCGGAAGAATGACAGCGGTTTTGAGGCATTCGCCTCAAAACCGTCAACGCAGATCTGGACTACGTTCAATATCTGGCAGGCAGAAAGCGGGCAAATGAAGTACGAGGACGAACACGGCAAAGAAATACCGCCCGATAAGAATCCCGACGTGCAAGACATGAAAAAGCACGCCCCATCCGATTTTCGGCTCATCCGTGTTCACACAGATGCGCGGGCGATTGCCGCGCATCTGGCCCAGCGCATCGAACGAGTTTGGCAACAGATGCTTGTTGAGGCCCGCAAGCCCGAAGATCGCAGGATTCCTCTTGATGGCGAGAACTACCACTTTTCGCTTCCAAGCAGCAAGCACAAACGGCTCCATGCGACTGTCCGGTCTCCCGATGATGGTAAGACGTTAGCGCTTACACAGCTTGCCCTTGGACTGGCGGATTACGCGGCAGGGCGCATTGATGAAGTTAGGCTGTCTCAGCTTGTACGGCGCGTGGAGGCGATGAACTGGCCTAACCAGACGATGCAGCCGACCGCTCGACGGCGCACGGCTTCACTTTTGGTCACTAACACGCTATCATTTCAGTTCAGTCTCGCTCTCACGAGCGGTGGCTGATCTTATTCTCGTTAGGTCTGATCAGATGACTGTTACACTCCGCGAAGTGACCCAGGAAGATCTTCCGATGTTTTTTGAACATCAGTTGGATGCCGAGGCGACGCGGATGGCGGCGTTCCCCAGCCGTGACCGCGACGCCTTTATGGCGCACTGGGCCAAAATCATGAGTAAGGAGACGAACCCGACCGGAATCGTCAATACCATCCTCGCAGACGACACCGTGGCTGGCAACGTTGTCTATTGGGAAGCGGCGGGGGAGCCGAATATCGGCTACTGGCTGGGCAAGGACCATTGGGGGAAAGGAATCGCCAGTGGGGCCGTGGCCCAATTCTTGACCAAGATCGAGGCGCGGCCAGTTTACGCGCATGTGGCAAAGCACAATTTCGCTTCGATACGTGTCTTACAAAAATGCGGATTCCAACTTGCACGAGAGAATATGTGCGACGGCGATGATGGCGAAGAACTTGTTATGGAGCTGCGCTCAGATCGTTGCGCCACGGCCGCCAATAAACCCGCAAAGACCTAACCATGCGATGGAGCGAACGGCGGACCGCTGTGCGTTCACACTTGATTTGACTTCCACACTTTCATTTCCAGCGACGCGCGGTCTCGCTTGGATTTCATCCAAGACCCCGGCTTACGCTCCCGCTAGTGCATCGATTTTGTCCCCTTCTTTTTGGTTTGCCGCAGAGCGGCATGATTCCCTAGTGCGATTCGCGTCTTCGCGTTCACGCACTGTTTTCACCAAAACTGATTCGCCGGCTTCCCTAGGTGCACTCGGTGTCCTCGGCACCTCCCGCCGCAAAGTCCGCTCCCTGCGAACCGCTCCCGCCGTATTGTTGTTCAACGGTAGCCGTCGCTCATCTTGTTCTCGTTAGGTCTATGCGGCTTGTCATCGCCATCCCCGTGTTGATATTGCTTACCGGTTGCGCCGGGGGTGGTGGTTCGGATCATCATCCGCCTGATCGTATTGTCGGGGGTCAGCCCACCGTGCTCACATTGTCCTTCAGCGTCTGGGGTAATGGGACTTCATGGGATCTTGCCCGTCGATACACGCAGATACTTTGCCATTACCGTCATGGCGGAGAGCAGCACTTCCAGTCGATTCCAGCGACCATCGTTTCATCTGACAAGAAGGGCATGTTGGTTGAGTTCGTGATCCCGCCACAGCAACCAGCCTCTGAAACTGATTCGCTGGACTACTACTTTGATTTTCTTTTTGACGGTTACTATGGGAAGCGGCCTGTTGAGCATGTGCGCATTACACCGGGGGCCTAACCAGGCGATGAAGCTAACCTCCACTGCTGTACGTTCTGGTGATGCCGTTTCGACAGCTACTTTCCTTCTATTACAGATTTGCCTTTGTGTCAGTGGCGGTAGCTTATCTTATTCTCGTTAGATGTGGTTTCCGCGCCCGCCTACTCGAGCCGAGGTTTACGTACTCCTGGCCTTTGGCGCAGTTGTGTTCTTCGCGCTTGGCGTGTTCTTCATCGTGTGGGGGATCACCGCGCCGGCCGACAAGCACGATTTCGCGCCGGGGGTGATTCGCTACGGCATCTTCTGCATGCTGTTCGCCATCACTCTCATTATTGCGCTGGTCGTGGGGAAGAGAATGATCGATGGTTGAACGGCGTGTCATCTACGATACGATGCAGCCAACCGCTTCACGGCGTACGGCTTCACTTTTTCCATGACTAACACGCATTCATTTCAGATCAGGCTCGCCGTCATCAGGTGGTGGCTGATCTTGTTCTCGTTAGGCGAATCCGAATAGCCACTAATGCTAATACGCTGCTGCCTACAATCGTTTGCGGCTTGGGGGTTGCTGATTTCTACCGCAGCCGGCTGTTTGACGCTTTCAGGGTGCGAGGATCATTTCAGCGACATGCAACAGTTGCCATCGCCAGATGGCCGCTATGTTGCATACAGATTTGAGGCCAACTACGGAGCGCTCGACCCCTACTATCATTGCGTTTCTATCCTCCCCTTTGGCCAGAAGCCCACACACGGCGGCAATGTTTACCAGTCATCCGATGTCGTCCCGCGTTTTAGCTGGAAGTCCAATAGCGAACTTTTCGTTGTCCTCTGGGTGTCTAACCCCCGCTGGGAGGTCGACCGCATGGAGAAACAAATTGGGCCGATCAAGATTTCTTATAAGGTTTCTCCCATTGATTCTGGCTATGAGGGAGAAACAATGACTAAAAACGGGCGGCTGCGACATACAACCAAATATTCGATGGAAGGCCCGTTTCGCACTGATACCGATTACGACGAGCACGGGATGGTGATCTCGATGCGGCAGTTTGATGTAGAAGGCAATGAGATCAAATCCCCATGAGCTGTCACCCGCCCGCCTAGCCAGGCGCTGCAGCTAACCGCTGACCGGTGTGTGACCACATTGAATTTTATGAGAGAACCTCTGATGTTATCAAAGCTCCGCTTCCGTCAACGGTAGCTGATCTTATTACGCGCCCTGCGCAAGTTCTTCATATTGAAACCCGTTTATAGTTTGCTGCTCAGCAGCAGAAATCTCGTTAGGTCCATCGCATGAAGCGTCTTCTCATCACCATCCCTATTGTTGTCGCAGTGCTTTTGGCGGCCCTTGGACTCGCGATCGCGCTTGGCGGACCAGGCGAGGCGCCGCCCCCAATGTCGAGCATAAGTGACCCTTTCAAGAACGTGGATTTCTCCGATTTACCAGAACGCAGTTACTTTACGGCTCGCGATGGCGCCAAAGTCGCCTTTCGCGCCTACCTGGCTGCCGGTGACGCCGTCAAAGGCAGTGTGGTGTTCGTGCACGGCTCCTCTGCCAGTAGCAGTAGCATGCACCTGATGGCCAAAGGATTTGCTGCGGCTGGCTATGCAGCTTACGCGCTCGACATCCGCGGACACGGCGAATCAGGCACCAAAGGCCACATCGCCTATATCGGGCAGCTGGAGGACGACATGGAAGACTTTGTCCATTCGACCAAATTGGCTCAGCCTTCCACGCTCGCCGGATTCTCTTCCGGCGGCGGATTTGTGCTTCGCTTCGCGGGCAGTTCACGTCAGGAACTATTCTCCAACTATCTTCTTCTTTCTCCTTGGATCAGTCAGGACGCAGCAACGTTGCGTCCGGGCAACGGCGGCTGGGCTACGGTGGGGGTTCCGCGCATCATCGCGATCGCCGTGCTCAACGGGTTTGGAATGCACGCGTTTGACGACCTGCCGGTGGTCAGATTCGCGGTCGCCGAGAGTGATAAGGGTTTGCTCACCTCGCAATATTCTTTCGCCCTCGCGCAGAACTTCCGGCCGGAGCGCGATTACCAGGCAAACAT
>DASYDT010000041.1:0-65877 GCA_036499425.1 Candidatus Udaeobacter sp.
TGTGTAGGGAATGATCCAAACGGTGAAGCTCTTTCGGAGAACATCAGCAACCGTGAGACTGATTCCGTTGAGAGCGATCGAACCTTTGCGAGCAACATACTGCGCAAACTCGGCCGGCAACTCGACTTCCAATCGAAAGTCTGCGCCTTTCTTCTCGAAGGCAACAATGCGCGACACGCAATCGATATGGCCCTGCACGAAATGTCCGCCCAGCCGTCCCTCGATCGGCAAAGCACGCTCCAGATTCACCGGATCGTTCCGGTGCAATTTTTTCAGATTCGTGCGAGCGATTGTTTCCTCGAGAAGATCGAAGGTGAGACGATTACCGCGCCGCGAAGTCAATGTCAGGCAACAGCCATTCACGGCAATGCTCTCGCCGTTCCGTGACTTTTTTGCGATGGCCGGCGCGGCAATCTGTAATTGCGTGCCACTGTCGCTCGCTGGTAGCGTAACAACCTCGCCGACTTCTTCGATCAGGCCGGTGAACATGACGATCCACTTCTTAAGAGCGATCTAGCCATGAAGCGAGCATCTTTAACGAGCGAACGACTCGCAGGCAACGCGGGCTGTTACTTGCGTTCCGCGACCATCAAGTTGGCTTCCTTCCAGTTCCAGCGATAACCGAATCCGAACTCAAGTGGCGGCGGATTGCCTTGAGCGAAGAGCTCTTGCAGTTTGGGCTGAAAATGTTGTTTGAAGAGCTCGATTGGGCCGAGGTAAACGCCGAAGAGACGCAGATTCCATTTATCAGGATTGAAATAAGCCAGGGGAATTCCGGAGTCGTCCTGCACAATGCGGTTGCTATGGTCGAGAATGAAATTGCGGATCGTCGCGAAGCCCTCTTCGAACATCAGATACGACGATGACTTGAGAAGGCTCGGACCTGTGCCGAGACGCTCGCAAAATTTCAGGAAACCGGGCGTCGATTTGATTCCGCCGTCGGAAATGTCTGTGGTGAAATAATACAACGTTTGCGAATCGCCCGAATGGTTGTCGGTGTAACGGATTCTTACTCCGGGAATACTGCCGCGCGTCCCCTCCTGAAACGCGCCGCTCCCATTAAGCGAGCCAACGGTCACGTTGGTGATCGATTTATCAGCGCGCGCGATAAACGCGTAGAGGATCGGCAGCACGCCGTTAAGGTTCTGCTGTTGCAGATCGATCTTCATGTCTTTGGTGATGAAGTAAGTCGTCTCAAGCGAGGACTTCATCGCGTTTTCCAAATTTCCAAGCGCACCGGCAAGATTCGCGATGCGCAACGGATCAGGCGGAGGCCCCATCGACTCCTTTCCGCAAAGAACGTACACCGAAGCCTTCGGGAAAAATTGATCGACGTAGAGAAAGTCAGGTCCACTGAACATGTAAAACGCTACAGGGATCGGCTGCGCCGATTCTGGAAGGTACGTCTCCTGCCACGCGTGTAGTTTCTGAAGCTGCTGGAGATTGAGCTTTGAGAATTCCTTTTCAAAAAATGCGGCGTGTTCCTGCCATGCCGGATCGCGCGTCAGCGGTGCAAGCGGGGAATCTTCCGGCACTGGCATCCCGGCAAGAAAACGCGCGACATCGTTAGGCCCGACATTTACCGGGATTGCGCGAGGCGCAATCTCGGGATTCTCTTGCGCAGAGACGCGGAGCGCGGTTGCGACCGCCAGCCCTATGATCAGAGACAATGTGAGGTTGCTTCTCATGCAGAGCGTTTTCGTGCGTAAAAGTAGAGGAGCAGTCCCAGCAATGCGGTCGCGAGTCCGGCCAGCGATTCAATTGTCTTCGAGCGCAGCAAATAAAACATCATCCAAAGCGTGATGGCAGCGAAGATAATCGGCGGCAGCGGATATGCCCACACGCGATAGGGCCGGGCGATTTTTGGACGCGTCGCGCGCAGCACGATCACGCCGACTACAGTGAACAGCGAGCAGAGCAGCAGACTAAATTGGGTGTACTGCACCACGCTCTCAAAGCTGCCCGTGAGCAAAAGGAGATTAACGATGCATAACTGGAGGACAATGGCATTGGTGGGAATGCCATGAGGGTTCTTGCGGCGAAGCAATCGCAGCAGTCCATGATCTTCGCCCATCGACATGCTGACACGCGGCCCGATCCACGTCATTGAGCTAATCGCAGAAATCAAGCCGAGACAAATGACTGCGCCGGCAACTCGGCCGCCGTTTGCACCAAAAATATGTTTACCCGCGATCAATGCTACTTCGAGTTGACCCTTCAGTTCTGCGATTGGAGTCGTAGCTAGAAAGATGGCGTTAAGCAGCACGTATATCACAATCACAAGAACAGTTCCGACGAGCAATGATCGCGGCACATTTTTTTCCGGATGCTTAATTTCGCCACTGATATAGGCGGCCGCGTTCCAACCCGAATAAGAATACATCACATAAACCAGCGCCACCGCGAATGGCGCTCCGAAGATCGTTATCGCATCGCTGTGCGCAGGCAAAAAGCTGATCGGCTGCTTTGAGTGCACAAATAATCCAGCGCCGATAAGCGCACCGATGAGAAGCAATTTCACAAGCGTAGAAAGATTTTGAAATGCGCTGCCGACTTGAAGGTTCCCAAGATGAAATGCGGTTACCACCCAGACAACGACAAACGACACTAGGACCGGCGAGCCGATGCCAAAAACTCCGACGAAATACTTCCCAAACGCAATCGCGGCGAGCGCGATGGGCGCGGCAAAGCCAACCGTAGCGGAAACAAATCCTGCCATGAACCCGAGCGCCGGATGATAAATCTGCGACAGAAAATGATATTCTCCTCCGGAGCGCGGCAGCGCGGCGCTTAGTTCGCCATAACAAAGCGCGCCACACAGCGCCGTGATCCCTCCGATGACCCATAGCATCAGCAGCGGGAATCCCGACTGAATGTCCGCCAGTTGGAAACCGAGGCTCGTGAAGATACCCGTGCCAATGATGTTGGCGATAACGATGGAAGAAGCAGTCACGAAGCCAATATTCCGCCGTGGGCGTGGCGATTTCACTGAAGGGAGCTCGCCGACTATGGTCATCGTTGAATCGACAATCCCCAAATTATCCGGACTGGCGAATTGTTTCGGTGTGGCATTCATAATTTGCGAACGAGCCGTTTGTCATTCCGAGCGAAGCGAAGAATTTCTGGTCGTTTGTTTCGGCAAGGCTTTGGAGCAAAAGCTCAGAGATGTTTCGCTTCGCTCAACATGACAGATTCGATTTTCCTGAGTTGTGAGAAGCCAATCCCGGCATCACTTTGAAAGCAGCATGAACCCTTCGCTCTCCATTGAAACGGCCACCCAACTCGCGGTCTTTCTTGAAAATCGTCCCGGGGCGCTCGCCCGCGTGTGTGAAGCGCTGGCAAAGGCGGAAATTAACATCATCGCGCTCGCTACGTCCGACACCATCGATCACTCCGTGGTGCGAGTGGTGGTGAGCGACCCCACCAAGGCGCTCATGCTTTTAGGCGAAGCGGGCGTGCTCGCGCTCGAGACCGAAGTGCTAATGATCGAAACTGCGAATCAAACAGGTGTGCTCGCCACGATTGCAGAGCGTCTCGCGGAGGCGGACGTGAATATCGAATATGTTTATCTCGCTGGCGGCCGCGGCGTCGAAAATGGTCTCATCGTGCTGAGGCCGTCGGATATCGAGAAAGCGCACAGCGCGTTGCAGGATTTGTAGCGCGCTCACGCTACGCCGTATTGTTGTAGCCGGCATCGGTGATGCCGGTCCGGACGTAGTGTCGCTAACGTAGACGGGCTGTCGGGGTCATCGACCCCGGCTACAACTGTGCGAGCCGCATTCGTGATTGCCATTGCGCAGTCAATGCTGACATAAATGCGCAGCGCGTTTATGACTTCAGTACGAACGTTCCTCGGTTACCCATATCCTCTCGGTGCGACATGGATGGGTAACGGTGTCAACTTTGCTCTCTTTTCCGAGCACGCCACCGGCGTTGAGCTTTGCTTGTTCGACGATCTCGAGGCGACCGAAGAAAACATCCGCATTCCGGTGAGCGAACACACTGACCAGGTGTGGCATGAGTTTTTGCCCGATGTGCGGCCCGGCCAGCTGTACGGTTTTCGCGTTTCTGGTCCGTACGATCCAGAGCGCGGGTTGCGCTTCAACAGTTCGAAACTTCTTCTCGATCCGTACGCGAAAGCTATCGCCGGAGAAGTGAGTTGGGCAGATGAGATGTTCGGTTATGTAGTCGGCGATAAGAAGGAAGATTTAAGTCAGGACTTTCGCGATGACGCGTGGGGCGTGCCGAAGTCGGTGGTCATCGACACGGCATTTGACTGGCAGGGCGACCGGAGACCCGGGATTCCGCTACAAAATTCTGTGATTTACGAGGTGCACGTAAAAGGATTTAGCAAGCTTTGGAATGAGCTGCCTGATGAGTTGCGCGGCACCTACGCGGCGCTCGGCAGCCCGGCGGCCATTGATTATTTCAAAAAACTCGGCGTAACCGCGGTCGAGTTATTGCCTGTGCACGCGCACATCGACGATAAGGTTTTAATCGATCGTGGCCTCACAAATTACTGGGGCTACAATACCATCGGATTTTTCGCGCCGCATGCGCAGTACTCGAGCAGCGGACAAATGGGCCAACAGATCTCGGAGTTCAAAGCGATGGTTCGCAGCCTGCACCTTGCTGGCATCGAAGTGATTCTCGATGTGGTTTACAATCATACCGCTGAAGGAAATCATCTCGGCCCGACGCTTTGCTTCCGCGGGATCGACAACAGTTCGTATTACCGCCTGCTGGCGGATAACCCGCGTTTCTATCTTGATTACACCGGCACCGGTAACACGCTCGACACGTTGCATTCGCGCACGCTGCAAATGGTGATGGACAGCCTGCGATACTGGGCGAGCGAGATGCACGTGGATGGCTTCCGGTTCGATCTCGCGTCTGCGCTGGGCCGCGACGGCACCGGCGTGAACACGTTCCACGCCTTTTTCAAAGTCATCCAGCAAGATCCGGTTTTATCGCAGGTGAAATTGATCGCCGAGCCGTGGGATGTCGGTGACGGTGGTTATCAGGTGGGAAATTTCCCCGGGCCATGGTCGGAATGGAACGGCAAATACCGCGACGCGGTTCGCAGTTTTTGGAAAGGCGACGAGGGCCGCATCGGCGAGATGGGCTACCGACTCACCGGTAGCCCCGATCTTTATCGACACAACGGGCGACGCCCGTATGCCAGCATTAATTTCGTTACCGCGCACGATGGTTTCACTCTCAACGACCTGGTCAGCTACGACAAAAAGCACAACGAGGCGAACGGCGAAGGCAATAACGATGGCGACAAGAATAATCTCTCGTGGAATTGCGGCGTCGAAGGGCCGACCGATGATCCGCAGATCAATGCTTTGCGCGAACGGCAACGGCGGAATTTTCTGACGACACTTTTTCTTTCGCAAGGCGTCCCGATGCTGACCGGCGGCGATGAATGCGGCCGGACGCAGAACGGGAATAACAACGCTTATTGCCAGGACAACGAGATCAGTTGGTTCGACTGGACGCGTGATGAAAAGCAGAATCAGTTTCTGGAGTTCACCTGGAAGCTTATTCAGCTCCGCAAAGATCATCCCGTGTTTCGACGGCCGAAATTTTTAAAAGGTCGCCGCATCCCCGGTTCTGAGATTCGGGACGTGATGTGGTTCAATCCCGGCGGTAACCTGATGAGCGAGGAAGAATGGGCATCGCCGTTTGTTCGCTGCCTCGGCATGCTGCTAAGCGGCGATACGAGCGACGTTCTCACTTTTGAAGGCGAGCCTGTCCGCGACGACACGTTTCTGCTGCTGATCAATGCTCATTACGAACCGATACCCTTTGTGCTGCCCGGCCAGGAGAATCTCGAGTGGCAATTGATTCTCGACACAACAGAGCCGAACGGATTTTTGGCGGAGCCAAGAAAATTCGCTTCCGGCGACGATGTCGACCTCGGAGGGCGCGCATCTTGTTTGCTTCAACTGGTAAGCGGCACACAAGCCCAGGCTCGCGAGGAATCATGGAAGAAACGCGCGGTCGAATTCCCGGCGATCAGCGCAGAGGAAGAACGCGCTCGCGGCAGATAATCGCGTTCTGGGTGTCCCGCCGGGTTGACGAACTGATGTGAGGCGTCACGGAATCTGGGGAGCGCGAGCACCTCGCTCGCTGGCGATGGCGCCCTCGCCATCGCGAACTTTTGTCTCCGGCCCGCAACCTCCGCGTTCCAGTCACGTTCGAGAATCCCATTTTCGGCGAGGCGCCGAAAAGAGCGCGGCGCGTGCGCTCCCCAGAATAGAAATTCATCCAACGCAATCTTGTAGCGAGAAACGAATTAGTTTATAGAGATGTAAAGCGCGTGTTATCACACGCGGGCAGTTTTTTGGTCAGTGATTTGCTATGACACCGAGTTCTCTTGTGATCGTCACTGATCGAGGCAGTTTAAAAGCATATCGGGTGAATGATACGCCAACACGCGGACCGAGCCTGCAATTGGTGCAGGCATTCAACATCACCGACGCGCATGGAAGACTGATGGATAAAGTGAGCGATCAGGCGGGTCGCTTTGCGGTCAGCGACGGCGCGGGCGCCCACCATGGAGCGGCTTCGATTGCCGAGCGGACACAGTTCGCAACAGAAACGGATCGCCGCATTCAGAAAGAGCTCGCCGATCAAATTACAAAAATTGTCGCGCAGAATGGAAAGGAAGGATGGTCCTTTGCCGCGCCGGCTGAGATTCATGCGGCGATCGTTGATCTTCTTCCTCCTGCAGTTCGTGATCGGATTGTCGAGCACGTGAAATCGGATTTGGTAAAGGTGGAACCGGCGAAACTGATTTCACGGTTTCGCTCGTTGCAGCAAATTTGAGCCGCTCGTGCACGCAACAAGTGTCATCCCGAACGAAGTGAGAGACCTCACACCGGATAATTGGTCACCCAGTGTATCTAGAGTACCGCTCGCTTCGAGGGTGAGGTTCTTTCCCGTTCGGCTTCGCGCTCGTGCGCTTCGCTCAGGGCTGCGGCTATTTTTGCAGGGCAGCGGAGCCTGCCCTGAGCTTGTCGAAGGGCTCAGGATGACGCGCTTTTTTTTGTTCGCTCTGGCAAGGCGAGCGGCTTAAATTTTATTTAATCAACTATGCAACTGCCTGTTAAAATATCGTACCGGGGTCTGGAAAAATCCGACCAGATAGACAATCTCATTTTGGAATATGCAGCGCGCCTGGAAAAATTTTGCGACCACATCAACCGCTGCAGTGTGGCCATCGAGCAAACCAATCACACGCATCATAAAGGAAATCCGTATCGTTGCCGCATCGATGTGACTGTGGCGCGAGGCCACGAGCTGGTCGCTGATGAAAGGCAGATGGACAACGGCACGCACCAGCCGCTCAACAAAGTGATCCACGACGCTTTTAAAACGATGGAGCGCGAGTTGCGCCGCGTCGTGGATAAGCAAAGGCGTGATGTGAAAACGCACGCCAACACCCGATCGCCGAAATAGTCGGTGGCGAGCCAGGCGAGATTCTGTCTAGGCTGGCTAAGCCCGTTTTCTCTACGCTGTCAGTATCCGCTGAGATGTGGCCCGCGTGTCAGGTGGGCTTCCCTATCCGATTATTTCTTCGCCGGGATCTCGTCAAACATGTAGCGGAAGATCTTCCACGAACCGTCTTTTTGCTTCTTCCATACAAGCAGGGTCTTCCCATGGAAATGGATCTGCTTGCCATCCCTGGTCAGATCGCCATCGAAATCCGCCGTGTCGATTGCGATGTCGCCCACCACGTGGAAGCTGTTCGATTCGAACGTCGCCGTGAACGGCACAAAGTGCGGGTCGGCGACGAGCTTCTTGTAATACTCGCCGATCGCCGCCTTGCCGATCACCGGTTCCTCCTGCTTCGGCATCAGGACCGCGTTTTCGTCGTAAAGGTTGGTGAGCGCCTCGGCGTCTTTCTTGTTCGCCGCGGCGATCCACTCCTTATAACGATCCTCCACCTCCGTTTTGATGTTGGCTTCGTCGTGCTTCGCCAGCGCTGGCAGGACGGCAATTAACACGAGTGTGAGCGAGAGTAGTTTGCGCATGCTCTTTAGACAGTCAGGATAATTACGTGTTGAAACTGGCTAGGCGCCTTCATGTAGAGCGATGCGAAAGCGCAACCCAGGCTTGCTACCGAACTGCGGAGGCTTCGTGAAGCGCTCGACGAGAACGCGGCCGTTAGCGGCAATGACGCGTTGGGACGCAATGTTGTCTGGATCGCTGGTGATTTCGACGTATGGCAGACCAACGGCTCTGACCTCTGCGAGCATCAGGCGGAGAGCCCACTTTGCATAGCCCAGCCCTTGCTTCCAAGGGACGACCGCATAGCCAATGTGACCGAGACAGTGCGGGGGAAGTTCGGTAGTGCCCGGCTGCCACCGAAACCCGATGCTTCCGCAAAACTCGCCATCCCACAGCCAGCGCTTGAAACTAGGAAGACGCTGGGCAACTGAACCGTCCGGGAGAGTCACTGGCGGTCCCTTCGCCTCGCGGTCCTCCATGCTGTCCAGAAACGCGACTGCATCGGCCTCTATGCGTGGCAGCTCCTCACGCGCGGCTTCCTCGCCTCGCTCGTTGTCGGCAGACCAGCCGCGTTCGAGCGCTGCGACATAGCCGGAAAGGTGTTGAGGACCAGGGCGGACAAGCTGCATGGTGGGTCAGCGCCTAACGAGAAAGAGATAAGCCACGGCAGGCGGTGACGCGATCTGTTTTCATTTCAACCTTCACAATTCATCCTTCATCCTTGCCGCGCAGCGGCCAGTGGTTGGCTGAGTCGTCATTAATTGGGGTTTGGTTCGAGCAGCAGAGTTTAGCAGGGCGAGCTGGTAAAAATCAAACCAATGAAGACACCAGTTTACGCAGCGTTGGATCTGCACAGTGCCTACAGTGTGCTGGGCAGTATGGATCACGGAGGTAAAACCCACCCGCGGACGCGGTTCGCCACCCAGGCCGAATCGCTTCGAGCAGAGGTGACTCGATTGCGACAAAGGAAGGGACTGGTCTATTTGACGATGGAAGCTGGGGCGCTGACCCGGTGGGCCAGTGGGATCGTGCGACCACTGGTGGAGCGGCTGATCATCTGTGAGCCGAGGCATAATCGGCTCATCAACTCTAATCCGTATAAGAGCGATGAAGCCGATGTGGAAGGGATGTGTTTGCTTCTACGTCTGGGCAAGCTCAAAGAAGTATGGATGGGAATCGATCGCACCCGAGAGATTTACCGAGCGCTGGTCTATGAGCTACTCAACTGGCGCGATGCCCAGCGGGAACTCAAAACGCTCATTAAAGCGCGGTATCGTGGGTGGGGCGTGTTGCGGTTGCATGGAATCAAAGTCTTTTCCATCAAAGGGCGAGAAGCGTATCTGGCCCAACTGCCCGCTGAAGAAGAACGGCGCATGATGCGGCGACTCTATCGCCAGTTTGATCACGCGCTATTGGAGTGGAAGGAGACGCTCAAAGAGGTGGAGCAGGTTGGAAGAGATTTTTGGGAGGTGCGCGAATTTCAACGCATCCCCGGAGTAGGTCCAATGGCGGCGCACGTCTTTAGCGCAATCATTGAAGAACCAAGCCGCTTCCGAGACCGGCATCAGCTTTGGAAATACAGCCAGCTGGGGATCACCGATCGCTCGAGCGACAACAAACCCTTGGGCTATCAGCGGCTGGATCGCAGAGGAAATCACGAATTAAAAAACCTCTCCTATCACGCCTGGCGCACAGCCTGCAAATCCACTACCGGCCCAAACGCGATCAAAGACTTTTACCAGTAGAGCCGGCTACGGACCGGAAGTGTACGTCACGCGCCTCAACACCCAGCGCAAGATTTTGGAGACGATGTGGATGGTATGGCTGCGGAAGCGGCCGTTTGATCCGGAGAGATTTGCCAAGAAACAGAGCACTCCTGGGGAGCAAACGTTGGTGAAACGATCAGCGGGTTAGCAAGATCGGCTTCTAAAGAAGACTTACCCGGATGAGACTCCCGACCAATCGATTGGCGGCAACAAGGTCTTGCCACGCCCGTTTGGCGTGAATGGAGCATCTGGGTGCAACTTATCTTCCCATCCTGATCATGGACCAGACAAAGAGTCCCAAGAACCTGCCTGAAGATACGTCAGAGTAAGAAGCCGTCACTCGCTCAACGAGCCGCTCAAAGAAACTGCGTAGAAGCCTCGGAGACGCTCCAACTCCAAACCCCAGCCGATAAAAATGTCGGCGGCTGCGGGTCACGCGGAGCTACACACTTTTATCTTGATTAAGAACCTGGAGCGATTGGTTAGGCATAGTTCTCGTCAGCACGATACGTACGCATCCCCACACTTCCAATGCCATGGGCAGTAAGATGATCGCAGCCGACACAAT
This sequence comes from Candidatus Udaeobacter sp., assembly GCA_036499425.1. Classification (GTDB taxonomy): domain Bacteria; phylum Verrucomicrobiota; class Verrucomicrobiia; order Chthoniobacterales; family UBA10450; genus Udaeobacter. Next base: position 10,357 of record DASYDT010000041.1, read on the forward strand.
GTTCCCGGGCCACCAGCCAAAAACGTGTGCGATAGCTCCGGACACAACGAGCGCGACTGCTTCGACCAAAATCGCAAATATCAAAAGAGGCTTCCTCCTCATTCGGTTTGAGATCACCGCGAGAGCTGAAGCCAACAGCGCCGCAGCCCAAGAAATCAGAATTGCGGCCCCTTGATTCGCCCCGCCACCGGCGGCAATAATTTGCGATATGGCCATAGGCCTAACGAGAACAAGATGAGCGACGGCGGACGAGAGCGCGCGTCGATCGGAGTGGAGGTGTGGAAGTCATCGCAAAAGTGGAGCGTACAGCGGTCCGACGTTCGCTCCATCGCATGGTTAGGCGATTTGGCGTCGCAATCTCCATAGACGTGGCAATAGGAATCCACCGCACGCTCCAACGACGAGTGACCAAGGCACGAGCAAGCAGAGAATGTGGATCGAGCGCAATGGCTGAAAGTATGGCACCAAAAGCATCGGAACGGTATCCCAAATCCACAAAGCCGCGGTCCACGCAACGCTATGATCTGGCACACCTCGCTCCTGCGCGTATGAGGCGCCAATCGCGCCGCCCACGAAATAACTACTCACAAGGAAGTGCAAAAGCGCCACAACTATGAATGCCCACCATGAGAAGCGCTTCATCGCCTAACGAGAATTCGACCCCAAAAATCTGCAATCAATTGCAGATAAAATCTGTATAATCCAGTTGCCTTCAGCGCGGCCGCTCACTAAAAATGATCCATGGCGTTAGCTTCTGTACCGCCCCCGGTTCCGCGGAGCAAGCCCAAAAAGTTGCTCGTTGCGACTGGCGGAGACCTGGGCTACAAGCGCTACCATTGCGAGGCGGGCTGTTAGAGAGCATGCATACTGCAAATGAGCGCGCCCATTAGCGAGAGGCACAGCGGATTGCACGCGAGATCACTACCATCACTGTTGATGGCTTTAATTGGTACTCTCTCGATGGCCGCGTACGGGCAAGCCATGTCACCGAGCGTTGGTACCGCGAGCGCTTCTGACTCTCTGCTCGCTCGCGAGGTGGTCATCCCGATCAGCACGGTTAGACGTTTCTTCCCTCAGGTTGACCAGGAAGCTCGCACGGGCCCACACTTAACTGCGGTCGGCGCTCCCAAGGCCACAAGGAGCGTCATCTACGCCAATAGCAATAGCTCAAAGAAAGTGACCATTACCGTGGATCAGTACGTGAGCTCGAGTGATGCGTCATCAGCGTATGAGGAAGCTGTTCGGAAGAGCAAGGCTGTTCCAGGTTTTACTCCTATTTCCGCGCCGAACCTCGGCGAGAACGCCTTCATAGCAACCGTCACTCGGGGCGAGGAGACGCACATTGGCTTCGGCGCGCTGCATGGCAATCTGATTCTGGGAATAACGGTGGTGGGCTACCACCCTACGCCTGGCACTATAGTTAAGCTCATGTCACTGGCTCGCGAGGAGAAAGCCGCCGCAAAGGTGCCCTAATTTGTTGAGGGTTGATGGTTGAGAGTTGAGGGAATTATAAGAGCGGAATGTTTAATTTTGAAAAACTCGATGTGTGGCAGGAAGCAATTAAGTTTGCGGACCTGGTGTACGAATTGACTGCCGATTTTCCGGGCGACGAGCGTTTCGGATTGACGAATCAGATGCGGCGGGCAGCCGTTTCTATTTCGTCCAATCTGGCGGAAGGGAGTTCACGCGTATCGCGTACCGATTTCGCCCGGTTTGTAGAAATCGCGACGGGCTCTCTATTCGAGGTTGTTTCGCAATCTACGATCGCGCTTCGGCGAAAAATGATCGCGCGACTCGATTACGATCGGATCTACGCGGCAGCTGAGCAACAGAGCAAAATGCTCAGCGGATTGCGCAGGTCGCTTTTCGAGACGTAACTCTCAACTCTAAACCAACGACCTTCAACCGTCCGTCAAGCTGGCGCGCCGCCGAGTGCGCCCGGGAGAGGCGGTGTGACATCGGGGGCGGCTACGACTTGCTTGGGCGGTTTTTCGGGTGGCATTTTTTTGCCGGGCGGCGGCGATACGCCGGGCGGGGGATTAATCAGGCGGCCGTGCTCGACGATTTCTTTGAGTTGCGAGCCGTCGAGCGTTTCAAATTCGAGCAAGGCTTTGGCGATTACTTCGAGCTTGTCGCGATTTGCTGTGAGCGTTGCCTTAGCGAGTTGATACGCGTCATCGATCAGTTTTTTCACTTCCTGATCGATTTGTTCGGCAGTCGCTTCGCTGTAGTCGCGCGCGCGAGAGATATCGCGTCCCAGGAAAACGTAATCTTCGTGATCGCCGTATTCGACCATGCCCATTTTCTCGCTCATGCCCCACTCGCAAACCATTCGGCGCGCAATCGACGTAGCCATCTTGATGTCGCCGCGCGCGCCATTGGTGATGTCGCCAAAGACGATTTCCTCCGCAACGCGTCCGCCCATGCTCACTGCAAGACCAGCCAGCAATTCGTTTTTGCGATTGGTGTATTTGTCTTCTTCGGGCAACCACATTGTGGACCCAAGCGAAGGGCCGCGCGGGATGATGGTGACTTTGTGCAGCGGCTCGGTGTGCGGAAGAAGTTCGAGCAACAATGCGTGACCCGCCTCGTGGTAGGCGGTATTCGTTTTTTCTTTTTCGCTCAGCGCCAGGCTCCGGCGTTCCTTGCCCCAGCGAACTTTATCGCGGGCTTCTTCGAGTTCAGCGAGGGTGATTCCCTTTAATCCGCGACGCGCCGCGAGCAACGCCGCTTCATTGATCACATTGGCAAGTTCCGCGCCGGAATAACCGGGCGTGCCGCGCGCGACCACAGCGAGATCGACACCTTCGGCAAGCTTCACTTTCTTGGCGTGCACACGCAAAATCTCTTCGCGTCCTTTCACGTCCGGGAGGTTGACGGTTATCTGGCGATCGAAACGTCCGGGTCGCAACAACGCGGGGTCGAGCACGTCGGGGCGGTTCGTGGCGGCGATAATGATCACGCCTTCCTGCGTGTCGAAGCCGTCCATCTCCACGAGCAACGCATTCAAAGTTTGCTCACGCTCGTCGTGGCCGCCGCCAACGCCATGGCCACGGTGGCGCCCGACGGCGTCAATTTCATCGATGAAAATGATGCACGGCGCTGATTTCTTGCCCTGCTCGAACATATCGCGGACACGACTCGCGCCGACGCCGACGAACATCTCAACAAAGTCTGAGCCGCTGATTGAAAAGAAGGGGACATCCGCCTCGCCTGCGATCGCGCGCGCGAGCAGCGTCTTGCCCGTGCCAGGCGGGCCGACCATCAACACGCCCTTCGGGATGCGGCCGCCGAGTTTCTGAAATTTCTTCGGGTCACGCAAAAACTCGACCAGCTCCTGCACTTCATCTTTGGCTTCCTCGACGCCGGCCACGTCGCGAAACGTGATCTTATTTTTGTCGCGGGCGAGCATGCGCGCCTTCGATTTGCCGAAGTTAAGCGCACCTTTTCCAGCCATGCGGATTTGCTGGCGAAACAAGAAATAAAGCACGAGCAGGAAGAGAGCGATCGGCAGGAAACCAACCAGAGTTTGCGCCAGCATGTTTGATTCCGTTTTGATGGCGGGCTGCATGCCAGCGTCGGCGAGTTTTTTCTGCAGATCATTTGTGAAACTCAAATAGACCGTGGTCCGGAACGGCATCGGCTGTGACGGCGCTGGCCCTGTTCCCTGGCGGACGTACGCGCCGCGCAACGTTTGCGTCGGCCGCCCATCCTCCACGACCAGCTGGAGCGGATAATTTTTGTCGTTAACGATCTGCTTGTTCTCCAGCAGCTCAAGAAAACGGTTATACGGCACGTCCTCGACCGGCTGCATCCCGCCGCGGTAAAAGACCATCGCCATCGCAATCAGAGTGAAAGCGATCACGACAAGAATAACGCCGCGCCAGTTAAAACTGGGCTCGCCCCCGCGGGGCTTATTCTCCTTTTGAGAGTTGCGATCGAACTGGGCCATAACTGTTAACGACGTTAAAAATTACCATGAACGAATTGGCAATGCAAAATAGCAGCTTGCACCTGTGATGTTAGTCATTCCTTCGACCTTCGTCGTTCGGTTTTCGTCACTTGTTTCCACTTATATGTTCGTGGCTGCGCATTGCGTCGCTTGCCGGTTTCGGGTAAATTTTGCACCGGCTATCACATGACAGAGCTCGTTTCATCGGTTGCAGATAAGATCGATCGCGCTGTGCAGCGGGTAACGCCCTTTGCGTATCGCGTGCGGCGGACTGGCCGTCGCTGGATGCGCCGCGCGTTGCGCAAGCCGCGCAGCGTTTCGGAGGGGCCGAATCTGTTGCCGCTATTGATCCAAGTCCTGGCGAGTTTCACGAAAGCGGACGGCGTGATAATGGAGGAGGAGATCGACTCGAGCCTCGGTTTCCTCCGTTACGATTATCCGGAGGCGGTTTACTCCGAGTTACGACAGTTGTTCCGGCAAGCGCTTTACGAGCAGCAGGACCTCGCAGCCATGGCCCAGAAGCTCGGCCTGCAACTGAGCACCGAACGCAAGATCATGCTCGGGGTGCAGCTTTACGACCTGATCTCGCAAGCCGGTCTGAAACAGGAACAGGTGGTTGCCTTCTATTCGTTCATGTCGCAGATGGGGATGGCTGCGCAGGCGATCGACATTGTTTATCAACTCAACGCGTCAGAGGATTCGGACCCGTCGATCTATCAGCATGGCGCGTCGCCGCTGGAATCACTCTCTTTCGGGCCCGACGGCAAGGCCGACATAATTCTCAAGAACCTCAGCGAAACCGATCGTTTGATGGCCTTTCGTTATCACGATTTGATCCTGTTGAAAAATTACAGCGGCCAGAACGTTTCGGTGCGCGGGAGACCATTGGTGCGCGGCGGCTTTTGTCGAATTTATCCCGGCCAGCGCATTTTGGCAGGCGACCAGGTCCTCAGTTATCAGGAACTGGCGCAATATTTCAACGCTAAGAAGAATGTTTCGCTTCCACAGATTTTCATCCGTGTGAACAGAGATTCGGATGAAGTGCAATTGGAGCGATCGCGGACCCGTGAGAGCGCGCTTCGCGTAACCTTCGGATTGAACGTGGGGGTGAAAGCATTGCGAGATGTAAACGCGGAGCTCAACGGAGTCAGGTTGAAAGCCGGCACAAAGGTCGAGGCGACGCTGGAAGACAGAATAATTTTCCATAACGACAGCGAATTGGATTTGAGCGACCTGCGCCGGCGGGCTCGCGCGCTGGGCGGCCGGTTCCAACTCAAAGCTTCCAAATCGGAATATTTGGTGTCGAACGATCCGAGCCGTCTCCAAGCTGACGATATTCTGCTTTCCCCGGGCACAAGCGGCGATGTGGTGCTCAAGATTTTCTGCGACTACGATCAGCGCGTCGGCCAATTAGAGGTCATCGAAGCGGATCGTCCGATCATGGTGGGCGACGAACCCGTGCGCACGACCGCGCAACTGAAGGACGGCGATACGATTCGAATCGACGTCGGACAGATTCTGCGGTGCAACTTTTCGGAACGAATCATCGAGGAAGAACGCAACATCATTCGCGCCCTCGAGGTAAACGAAGTCACGCACCGTTTTAGCAAAGGCGTGATTGGCCTGGACGGAATTTCATTTAGCGTCATGCGCGGCGAGCTTGTTTGCGTGATGGGCGCGAGCGGTTCGGGAAAAAGCACGCTACTGCGAGTGCTTGCCGGTCAGCTCCAACCGACCAGCGGGGACGTCTTTCTCAACGGGCAGTCGCTTTACCAAAATCTCGACACGTTGAAGCAATACGTTAGTTACATGCCCCAGCAGGACGCCTTCGACGAACATCTCACCATTGGCGAGAACCTGCAGTTTGCGGCAGCGATTCGTGCGCCACACCTCTCACGACGTGATCGCAGCCGGCGCTTTGAGGCAAAATTAATCGAGCTTGGATTGGGGGAGCGCCGGGACGCTGTCGTCGGCAGCCCGGAGAGAAAACTACTCAGCGGCGGCGAGCGGAAACGCCTGAACATCGGCCTCGATATGTTCGGGATGTCGGACGTTTATCTGTTCGACGAACCGACATCTGGCCTGTCCTCGAAAGATTCCGAGCACGTCATGGAAATTATTCGAGGCCTCTCGCACAACAAGATCGTCATTGTCACCATTCACCAGCCGAGCTCGAAAATTTTTCAGATGTTTCACAAGGCGATCTTGCTCGACAAAGGCGGGCGCCTCGTCTTTTTCGGAACGCCGTCCGACATGCTGCGTTATTTTGCCGAGGCGGAGCACCAGCATCAGTTCGGGGCGGAATTGGGCGCGTGTCCATCGTGTGGAACGACCCGGCCGGAATTCATTTTTGATGTATTGGAGACGCCGCTGCGCGATTTAAGCGGCGATATCATTTACGAAGAAAACAGCCGCGGCCAGCTCGTCGCCTCGCGGCGTTATTCACCGGACTTCTGGCGTGATAAGTACGAAGCGTTCCGATTGATTCAGGACGTTAAGCAAGTTTCGCTACGCCAGGAGGAGGCCGCGCCGTTGCCTGTTGCGCCGGTCCAAAGAAAGCGGCTCCCGCTTCGCTGGCACGATGAGTGGACGCAATTTCGCACGCTGCTTCGGCGTTCTTTCATAAGCAAACTGCGCAACCGCGCCAACCTGGTCATCACCATCGGAGTTTCCCCTGTGCTGGCGCTGCTCATTGCGACGATCCTGCGCTATTCAGAGAACGGGACATACGATTTCGCTTCTGCTTATCACATTCCGACGTTTCTGTTTCTCGGCCTGATCGTGGCGATGTTTCTTGGCCTGACCAACAGCGCCGATGACATCATCCGCGATCGGCCCGTGCTGCAACGGGAACGCAATATCAAGGTTCGCCTGTCGTACTACGTCGTTTCGAAGACGCTCACCCTCGGCGTCTTTGCCCTTGTTCAATGCATTCTTTTTGTGCTGATCGGCAATTCGCTACTGCAAATCCGGGGAATGTTCTGGATCGATCTCGGTATCATGTTCATGACCGCGATGAGTGGCGTGGCGCTGGGTCTGCTCATCTCTTCGTTGGTGGCCGACCCGAAAACCGCGGCGAACATCGTGCCGCTCATTTTAATTCCGCAGATCATCATGGGCGGCGCATTGATCAAATACGAGGACATGAACCGGAACCTCACTCTGCTTTACTCGCTCTCACATTGGTTCACCGAACATCCGGACACGGACAAAACTATAAAGTCGGAGAGCAAGCTGCAGGTGCCACTTGTCTGTCAATTCATCGCCATGCGCTGGTCGTACGAAGAGATGATTGTCGCTCAAGCCAAGCTGAATCCGCTTACGCGACGCCAGGATCGAGTTAATGACGAGATTCAAAAGCTCGCGCCGATAGCAAATACGCCTGAGCAACGCGCGCGTCTCAATGATTTGAAGGATGTTCTGGCATTGCTTTCGGGCCTCGAAGGCCGTTCCTCGAAGGAAATCGATCACGATCTAAAGCTGGTAGATCGCGTCATCGCTGGGAAACAGAAGTTCGATGCCTCGCTCTTTCAGGATGCAAAGGGCCCTATCACAGCCGAACAACTCTACGTTAACCAAAAGGTGTCGGACTTGCTCTCGAAGGCTGAGATGGAACAGAACGATTATCGTCGAGATAAAAAGCCGAACGTATTCTTCGGCCCGCAGAAACGTTATTTCGGATTCAAATTCGGCATGTTTACCTTCGACACGACTGTTCTGATTGCATCCATGCTTGGATTACTTGTGCTGCTGCATTGGATTTTGCGAAAACAACTGGAAGTGCGAAGGAGCTAGAATGAAAACAAAAATCCGAAATCCGAAATTCGAAATCCGAAATCGTTTGATCGTTGCGGCGAGCGAAACTGATCCCGACATGCTTTACGCGACGAAGTTTTGGGCGCCGGATCCATTTATTTTTCTACAGCGAAACGGCAAGCGCACGTTGGTCTTGAGCGATTTGGAAATCGATCGCGGGCGCAAACAGGCCGATGCGGATGAGTTCATCATGTTCAGCGAGCTTGAGCGCGAAGTGCAGGGAAAATCAAAAAAAGCGCCGCCATATGAAAAAGTCCTCGCGCATTTTCTCAAAAAACGCGGCGTGAAATCGGCGGTTGTGCCCGCAAATTTTCCGCTTGGTTACGCGGAGGAACTCGCTGCGAACAGAGTACGTGTCCGCGCGACGAACGGATTGTTTTGGCCGGAGCGGGAAACGAAGTCGGCCAAAGAAGTCGAAATGATGGGACAGGCGCTGCGGATCACGGAAAAGGGACTCAAACGCGCGATTGAAGTCTTGAAAGCGTCCAAGGTTGGTCCCGGAAAACGATTGCGCTGGAACGGCAAAGCGCTGACTTCCGAGACGCTTCGCGCGGAAATCGATTCCGCAATTTTGCGCGCGGGCGGCATTCCGACAGGCACGATCGTTGCAGGTGGCGACCAAGCGTGCGACCCGCACGAGCGCGGCTTCGGACCGCTTTACGCCGATTCACTGATCATCCTCGATGTTTTCCCGCGCGATGCGAAGACCGGATACTTCGGCGACATGACGCGCACGGTTTTGCGCGGTCGCGCGAGCGACGCGCAGCGAAAACTTTGGAACACGGTGAAAGCCGGACAAGCGCTGGCGCTAAAAAAGGTCAAAGCGGGCGTGGACGGAATGACGATTCATCAGGCGATCCAGGAATTTTTCGCCAGGCGCGGTTTTCCGACTACGATTCGCAAGGGCAGACGCGTCGGATTTTTTCATGGCACTGGTCATGGACTCGGGTTGGAAATTCATGAGCATCCGCGTTTGCAGAAAGTGACGCTGAAAGATCGACAAGTGCTCACGGTTGAGCCGGGGCTTTATTATCCCGGATTGGGAGGAGTACGCTTGGAAGACGTGGTCTTGGTTACCAAAACCGGTTGCAAAATATTGTCCCGTTTTCCCAAGCAAATGGAGATTTGAGCAATGTGGTAGGATCAACGCACTGCGCCGACCGGACATCGCAGCGCGATGTCCCTATCACCGAATGAACGTGCAACGTGGTGGAGCGTCTAATTTCGGTGCGGCAAAGTGACAAGTGGCTTTGCCGCGTTACATTAAGATCACATGTTTTATCCATACGGTTTTGGTTTGGGGTCTCACTGGCTGCTTTATATCGGTGTCCCGTTGATCATCGGAATTTGGGCGCAGATCCGTGTGACCAGCGCGTTCCGCAAATGGGGCGAGGTGCGGGCAAGCTCGAACATCACCGGCTCAGAGTGCGCGCGCGAAATTCTGCAGGCGGCCCAAATTCAAGATGTTGACGTCGTCGAGACGAACAATTTTCTCGGCGACCATTACGATCCGAGGGACAAGAAGCTGCACCTGTCGAGCAATGTTTATCATACGCCGTCGGTGGCGGCACTGGGGATCGCCGCGCACGAGACCGGGCACGCGATTCAACACGCCCGAGCGTACGCGCCGCTGAAGTGGCGCATGGCGATTGTGCCGGTGACAATGGTTGCATCGCAAATGCTGCCGTTCATCATCATCGGCGGCCTTTTCTTCAGGATCACCGGCCTGATTACGCTGGGCATTTACTGCTACCTGATTCTGCTGGTGTTCCAACTCATCACGTTGCCAGTGGAATTCGATGCTTCGCGCCGGGCAAAAATTATTTTGCGCGAAATGGGCATTGTGCAGCCGGGAACTGAAACTGCGGGCGTGAACAAGGTGCTCAACGCGGCCGCACTCACGTATATAGCGGCATTTATCGCCGCGCTGGGGAACTTGCTCTGGTTGATGTCGCTCCGCGACCGGCGGTGATCGACCGCAGGATCAACAAAGATGGATCGAGTTCTCGCCTTCCCCGCTCGCCGGATTTCCGATTTGTTATCGTCGGGTCTCGACGCTCGTGCTAAGTCTAAGCGCGAGACAATGGACCAGCCGAGGGTCGACCCAGATCAAGAGTTGGTGAAGCGCACGCAGGCGGGCGACGCGGCCGCTTTTGATGAGCTGGTCATCAAATACACGCCGCGGCTCTACGGTCTTGTCTATAACATGACCTCTAACCACGAGGATACGAACGATCTTTTGCAGGATATCTTCGCCAAAGCTTACAAAGCGATCCGCGGTTTTCGGGGGAAATCGTCGTTCTACACCTGGGTGCACTCCATCGCGGTGAACATGACGCTCAATTTTCTCAAAAAACGCGGCCGACGATTTCAACTGAGCCTGGACGACGTGGACGCGAGCATTCAAAACGACAGAGAATTCATGGAAGCCACGGCGACGAGCAGTCCGGTGCGCGAAGCGGATCTCTCCGAGCTACAGCGAAGATTGAACGAGGCCATGATGAAATTGTCTGATGATCACAGAGCTGTGGTCACCATGTTTCATATTCAAGGGATGCCTCACGCGGAAATCAGCAAAATCTTGCGCGTCTCGGAAGGAACGGTACGTTCCAGGCTCTTCTACGCGAATCGGCAGTTGCAAAATTATCTGGACGAATTTAGGAAAAATCCTGTTTCTTAACCGCGCTAAAGATGGACGAATTTGACGATAGGGAAATCGCAAGGCTTCTTCGGTTGAAACGCTTCGAGCAACCGCCACCGGGTTACTTTGAAAGTTTCCTTCACGAATTTCATCGCCGGCAGCGCGATGAATTGCTTCGCCAGCCGCTTTGGCGCATCTGCCTGGAACGCGTTCACGCCTTCACGTTGGGCCTGGATGTTCGCTCGTTGACCTCTTATCCCGCTGCCGTCACGGCGGTCCTCGTTTGCGCCGCTGTAATTTCGTTAAAGATTTATCAGCAACCCGACACGGCTCGCGTCGCTCTCCAGAGTCCGCCGGCCATATCGGCGCCGGTGAATGCCGAGGGAGAAGAATTGAACCTTGCATCTCCGGTCTCAATGCAAATTCTCAGGACGCAGCCGGTTCGCAGTTTTCGTGAAAGCGCCCAGACTCACCGAGCCGCCCCTCCGCGTTACGTGCTCGATAGCGTCCCCGTGAGTTATGAGCCCAGTTTCAGGTTCTAAGCGCAGCGTAATTGCATTCGCCCTGACCTTCCTCTCGGGCGGGAGCCTGCTCTTTGCGCAGGAGCAGTCGGCTACGGCGATCAGCCATCAGGTCAAAGAAGTCTTTGAGCGGGCCGCCAAAGCGGTGGTGAAGATTCATGGCGTCGATGAACACAGCGAAATTTGCGGCACGGGATTTTTCATCGACCCCACAGGCACGCTTTACACCGCATATACAGTGGGAGGTGAAGCGGGAAATTTCACCATCGAATTCGGCGGTAAAAAATATCCGGCGCGTCAACTTTTGGCAGACGTCCGCAGCGGGACGGCCATGTTAAAGATCGATGAGACCACGCCGGTCCTGCCAATTGGTAAATCAGAGGAACTGGAAGTGGCGACTCCTGTCGTGGCGGTCGGTTATCCTTTAGATTTGCCGGAGACACCTAATTTCGGGATGATCGCAGGGTTCGACCGGAAATATCTGGGCCGTTATTTTTCTACGACCCATCTGCGCGTCAATCTCCCCACACAACGCGGAGAAGCCGGGGCGCCGCTGTTGAACATGAAGGGAGAAGTCGTCGGCATCGTGGTCAGCAGTCTGGAGAATAATTCGGCCTGTTACGCCGTTCCGATCGAAGCGGCAGAGAAAATCCGCAGCGATTTTGTTCGTTTCGGCGAGGCCAGGCACGGCTGGATCGGGGGCAATGTTTCGGAGGCGCCTGAACCTGTGGAAGGTTCGCGCGTGGAGATGACACAGATCATGGAAGACACACCGGCCGCCCGTGCTGGGATCAAACGCGGAGACATTCTCTTACAAGTGGGCCGGAAAAAAGTGGCTCAACCAGAAGATGTGCTCGATGCGTCGTTTTTCATCACCGCAGGCGACAACGTTCCGATCACGGTGATGCGGGGGAATCAGAAACTGACTTTCCATGTGCAAGCCGAACTTCATCCGGCTAGCAAAAACGTGCCCATGCTCCCCGACGGCACGCGTGTTCCCGTGGCAGTCGACGCGAACCGTTCGATTCCGCTAAAGCTTGAGTCCGCAGCGCAAACCACGCCCTAACTGGGGGCCACACGCTAGCGAAAAGTTTAGCGCAACACCATTTTGCGAAACTCGGCTTCCTCGATGATGCGAACGCTAAGCTCTTTCGCTTTATCGAACTTGCTCCCCGTTTCGGCGCCGGCGAGAACATAATCGGTTTTCTTGCTCACGCTGCCGGTAACGTGGCCGCCCAGCGCTTCAATTTTTTCTGTGGCTTCCTCGCGCGTCATTGAAGGCAGCGTTCCTGTGAGGACAAAAGTTTTACCAACCAGCGGCAGTTCCGCCGTTTTTTTCGCCGAGACTTTTTCGCTCTTCGGCTCAATTCCCAGTTCCCTCATCCGCCGCAGAATTTCTTTGCCTGCCGCCGAGGCAAAGAAGTCGAGAACGCTTTCAGCGACTACGGGCCCAACTTCGGTGACGATGCCGTCCTTTTTCGCTTTGCTCTTGGATCGCTTGGCAAACCCGGTCTTGATCAATCGTTCGGCGATTTCTTTGGCGGATTCTTTGTGCTCCTGCTTCTCGTGATAATCCAAGACGTCGCGGAGCAATTGTGAACGAGCCACGTCGTCGATGCTCTCATGAAATCGGGCGAGCTGTGTTGCAGTGGTTTTTCCCACGTCTGAAATGGCGAGGGCGAACAGCCAACGCGAGAGCGGCAAAGTTCTGGCGCGCTCGATGGCGTGAATTGCTTTGGTAGCATTTTTCTCGCCGAAGACACGCGGGGCGTCCTCGGTGCCGAGATTCAACTTGGCGAGTTGCTCGACCTTTAGCTCGAACAAATCCAGCGGCTCCTCCACGAGACCGCGCTCGACCAATTTGTCAGCGACGATTCCACCCACACTTTCGATATCGAGCGCACCGCGCGCCGCGAAAAATTCGACGCGCCGTGTTGTCTGCGCCGGGCAATGAAGATTTTCGCAGCGCCATGCGACAAATTCCGGATCGCGCCGGATGGGCCCGCCGCACACGGGGCATTTGCCGTGAATGTGCTCGGAAAAGTGGAACGGTTTCGCGCTACGCGGCCGTTTCGATTTCACCACTTCAACCACCGCCGGGATGACTTCGCCGGCTTTCTCTATCACAACCGTGTCGCCGATGCGGATGTCTGTTCGTCTGATTTCGTCTTCGTTGTGCAATGTCGCGCGACCGACGGTGCTTCCGCTCACAAGAACTGGTTCGAGCACGGCGACCGGTGTGAGAATTCCAGTACGCCCTACCTGAATGATGATGTCCTTCAAACGCGTCTGGACGCGTTCGGCGGCATATTTGTAAGCGATCGCCCAGCGCGGCGATTTGGCCGTGAACCCTAGCCGCTCGCGCTGGGCGAACGAATTGACTTTCACCACCGCGCCGTCGGTTTGATAAGCGAACTCGTGACGGATGCCGTCCAGCTCGTGGATCGCCTTCAAAATTTCGTCCACCGATTTGGCCACCCGCCACCACTCGGTAGTCGGTAGGCCCAGTTCGTCTAGCACTGGAAAAATTTTCGAATGAAGCTCGACATCCACGCCGTCGGTTGCGCCGGTCCCGTAAAGGACGACCCCCAGCGGTCGTTTCGCCACGATCGCCGGGTCAAGTTGCTTGAGCGAACCTGCCGCGGCGTTGCGCGGGTTTGCAAATAGTGGCAGGCCCTGCTCCTTGCGGTCGTCATTCAGTTTTTCGAAGCCTTTCCTGTCCATGTAAACTTCGCCGCGTACTTCCAGGAGTTTTGGCGCGCCGTCGCGCAGGCGTTCCGGCACCGAGCGGATCGTCCTGATATTTTGCGTGATATTGTCGCCCACATTTCCGTCTCCGCGCGTGGCCGCCTGCCGTAGCCTGCCGTTTTCGTAAATGAGCGAAACCGCAACGCCATCCACCTTTGGCTCGATCACGACCGGAATTTTTTCGTCAGGCAAAAGCCGCTGGATGCGGGTGTAGAAATTTTTCACTTCTTCTTCCGAGTAAGTGTTGTCGAGGCTGAGCATCGGGATTAGATGCGAGACCTGCTCAAATGCCTTGAGCGGTTTTCCGCCGACGCGCTGGCTGGGCGAATCTGGCGTGACGAGATCAGGGAACTGCGACTCCAAATCGACCAACTCCTTGTAGAGCCGATCATAGTCCCGGTCGCTGATCATCGGGGCGGCTTCTTCGTAGTAGAGCCGATCGTGCTTGCGGATTTCTCCCCGCAGTTGCTCGATTCGCTTCGCGGCTTCCTTTTCGTCCATGACTATTCCTCACGATACGAGCGCGCGAAATCTCGGCAACGGTGGCGCATTTGCAGGCCAAGCGCTTCGCTTGCCTTTTTCAATCAACTATAAAGAAAACTCGCGGCAGGCGGTGCGCCTGTCCTACAATAACAATCGTGAAGCCCGGCGAGCGTATCCTCGGGGTAGAAGGCGGTGGCACGAAAACCGCCTGGGTGTTGGTCGAGGGTATGGAAACGAGCGGTGAGGCCAGCGCGGAATTTCGCATTCTCGATCAGGGAAAACTGCCGCCATCCAATTTGCGTCTGACAACACCGGAACGGTTGGGCGAAATCTTCGCTGAGCTGCCCAAGCAAATCGATCGCGCGGGAGTTTTTCTTGCCGGTTGCGCTACGGAGGAAGATCGCCGCTCACTCAAGCAAATCTGTCTTGAAGCCTGGCCAAACGCCAAAATCGTCACGGGCAGCGATCGCGACTCTGGCCTGGCAGCGGCCCTCGATCACGGAGACGGCATCGTCGTCAACGCCGGAAGTGGTTCCTCTGTAACTGGGCGCCGTGGCGACCGAATCGAGAGAGCGGGCGGGTGGGGGCACATCTTGGGTGATGCTGGCGGCGGTTATTTTCTTTCCATCCAGGCGCTCCGCCTGGTCTTGCGCGAACACGATTTGCATCATAACCAGATGCAGTTCACTGCCAAAATCCTGCACGCGCTTTCGTTGAACAATTTTGATGAACTGGTTCGCTGGGTGCAAACAGCGGACAAAATGGAGATCGCGATGCTGGCGCCCGTGGTCTTTGAAGCCGCAACTGGAGGTGATGCGCGCATGATGGAGATCATCGACGAAGGTGCGCGCGTGCTCTGTGAATACACGGAGGCCGTCGCGTCGCGCCTCCATCTGCTTGCGCCCAAAGTCGCGTTGATCGGCGGCCTTTTCTACCGGGACTCGATTTACACGCACGCATACCGGCGCAAACTGAAAAAGAATCTTCCTGATGCGCGCGTGACAGTCGCGGAGCGAGCTTCTGAACTTGGCGCCGCGTGGCTGGCAACAGAAGCGGATGATCACGCCGCATTTCATCCAAGAGCATCCCAAAACGAAATCGAAAGTTTGGCGGGTGCGCTTACCGAGCAGCGCAATCCGCGCTCGGAGAATCTCGAAAAAATGAGACCACAGCAGCTCGTCGAAGTGTTTGTCGAGGAAGAAAAGTTCGTTCAGGAGGCCTTGCGCGTCGCGGTCGGCGAGTTGACCAAAGCGATTGAGATTGTGGCTGAATCGCTGCGACATGGTGGTCGCTTATTTTATGTCGGTGCTGGGAGCAGCGGGCGCATCGGCGTGCTCGATGCGAGCGAAATCCCGCCCACTTTTGGTGCGCCGCGTGATCTAGTGCAGGGCGTGATCGCTGGTGGCGTGACGGCGCTTTATCGCAGTGCTGAGGGCGCGGAAGATCAGAAAAGTGCCGGCGCATTGGCTTTGGATGAGCGCAAAATAAAAGGCCCCGATGTCGTGATTGGAATTACGGCCAGCGGCCGGACGCCGTTTGTGCTCGGCGCACTTGCCCGGGCAAAGTCGTTAGAGGCAAAGACGATTTTGCTCACCTGCAATCCAGCTGTAGTCCCGACTGGTCGGGGTGACGCCGGCCAGCCGCGATCATCCCGACAAGTCGGGACTACAAATGTCGATCTTGTGATCACACTCGAGATCGGACCCGAGATATTGACTGGATCGACCAGATTGAAAGCCGGGACCGCGACGAAGGTAGCCCTCAATATCATCAGCACTGGTGCCATGGTTGCGCTGGGCAAAGTACGCGGCAATCTGATGATCGATCTGCACGCTAGCAGCACTAAATTGCGTGATCGCGCAGTGCGGGTTCTCGCCGAACTGGCGCAATGCGATTACGAGTCGGCCCGCAATCTGCTGGAAGCGAGCGATTGGAATTTGCGCTCGGCGCTGGAGAAACTTTAGGAATTTCCATTTCCCATAAGCGCAACAGAAGTGGCTCGTGCGAAGCTAGGTATGACTTAACCGAAAGGAACAACCCTATGCTCTGGACAATATTCGTAATCTTGCTCGTGCTCTGGCTGCTTGGCTTCATCGGCCATTTTGGAGGCGCGCTGATCCATTTGTTGCTCGTGATCGCCGTGATCGTGCTCATCATTAATCTTGTGAGCGGACGGCGGTCGCTGTAGACGAAGTACGTATGACTTAACCGAAAGGAACAACCCTATGCTCTGGACAATATTCGTTATTCTGCTGGTGCTTTGGCTGCTCGGACTGGTCAGCTCCTACACCTTGGGCGGGTTCATTCACATCCTGCTCGTCCTTGCCATCATAGTGCTGATCATTCAGTTGATCTCAGGCCGGCGACCATTGTAAGCTCGCACCGATGAAACCAGCCGTGATCATCGGCATCGTGCTCATCATCGTCGGTGTGATCGGATTTGCCTGGGGTGGACTAGGTTGGACGACACAAAAGAAAGACGCCCAGCTAGGTCCGCTTGAAATTACGCACAAGGAAAGTCACGGGATCGCTTTTCCGCCGATCGCGAGCGGCATTTGCCTGGTCGGCGGGATCCTCCTTGTAATCGTCGGCGGCCGAAAAAGCTAACTGCCGGCTTTTAGCACTGCGAAAGTCTTCGTGCCTTTGCGATTGAGGTACAGAAGGACGCCGCGCTTCGGATCGGCTTTGTTCAGGGCATCACGGAATGATTGCAGGTTCGTGACGGGTTTGCCGTCCACCTCAGTAATGACATCTTCGCGTTGTATGTCCTGGGCTGCGGCGATGCTGTTGTCCTCCACATCCGTTACAACCACACCTTGCTCAACCGCAACGTGCAGGTGTTCCGCAACCTCCTTCGTCAATTCCTGCACCTGCAATCCAAATTTGCCGATCGCGCCGTCGCGGGACTCGCCTGGCTGAACTGGCCGGGCCGGTTCATTTGATGCTCGCGCGATCTCGTTAGGTAATTCACCAGTCTTGATTGGGACTTTAATAGTTTTGCCTTTGCGCCAGACAGTGAGCTGGACATCTTGGCCGATCTTCTTTTTCAAAATCTCATGCTGAAGCTGTGAGTCGGTTTCGATTGGTGTTCCATCGACCTGCGTGATCAGATCGAACGGCCGCAAATCGCTTTTGGAACCGGGCGCATCAGCTTCAATTGTGCGCACCACGACGCCTTTATCAGCGCCTTTGAACAAATCGCGGATCGCTGGGTCGTCGCCCAGAGTTTCGATTCGAATGCCCAGCCACGGGCGCATGATTTTGTGACCAGCAACCAGCTCGGTTCCAATTTCTTTTGCCATGTTAATTGGAATGGCGAAGCCCAGCCCGCGGTTCATCCCGTTAATCAGCGTGTTCATTCCGATCACTTTGCCGTCGATATCGCACAGTGGGCCCCCACTGTTACCGGGATTAATTGAGGCATCAGTCTGCAAATAATCAGAGATGGAGTAGCCGCCTGATTGAAACAATTTGCTTCGGCCTTTGCCGCTGATCACGCCGTAGGTAAATGTGTAATCGAGCCTGAATGGCGCACCGATCGCAAAGGCAAACTGCCCAACTCGCACAGCGTCGCTGTCGCCGAGTTGAGCGACCGGCAGATCTTTGGCGTCGATCTTGATCACGGCGATGTCGGTCTTTTCATCGGTGCCCACCATCCGCCCCGGAAAATTCCGTCCGTCCCTCAGCTTCACATCGATCTTGTCTGCGCCTTCGACCACGTGAAAGTTCGTGAAGATGTAGCCATCGGGCCGCACGATAAAACCAGAGCCTTCGCTTTGGACCGAACGCGGCGCTCCTGGATTTCGCCGCGGATTGTTTTCATCAGGCGGCCCTTGAAAGAAAAGATCGTCCAGCGGCGAGCTCTCGCTGATTTCGTTCTTCTTGGAAATCTCAATAATGACAACGCCAGGCGCCACGGTTTCGAAGACTCTTGCGAACGCGTTGTTCAATTGATGAACGACGTCCTTGCCTGCCTCCGCCGCGGCAGCAGGAACACTGGAAGTTGGGACGACCTCTGGTATCGTCGCAAACGATGTACTGAGTGCAACGCACAGGGTGAAAATGGATAAACGCATCGGTTGCAATTTGGACAGCACTGAAGATGCAACGTTCAACTGGCTGCGTCCAATACCGGTTCGTCACGGCGAATCCGTCCGGTGGCGGACTTACTCAAAGGCGCGCTCGCAGTTCAGTCGCAGAAGTACTACATTACTTGACGAAGCTCGTATAATTTCTAGCTCAACCCTGTTTATGAGCGCGTTTAAGAGGCGATTCATCTTTGCGGCAGGCGTCGTGCTGTTGATATTCTTTTGGGCGATCGCCGTTGGCCCCGAGCCGCCTGCGCGTATCTCTATCTCCCCTGAAGAACTGGTTCGGGCTGTCACCATTCAGCGCGATTCGCTCATCGACTTGTACCTGATGGAGCAGGTCGATCCAAACGGGCGCGACGCGCAAGGGCGCACCCCGCTGCTGATTGCAATGTCGCAACAGAATGAGAAGACAGCACGCCGGCTCGTTGACGCCGGGGCACAGGTCGACCTTGCCGATAAGAGCGGTTTTACACCGTTCATGGCAGCAGCGATGCACGGCAATCTTGCAATGTTCCAGTTGCTCCTAGCGCGTTCAACCAATCTTCATGCCGAAGCTCAGACGAAGGACGGGCAGGATCTCCTGGGATTGGCGCTCGATGGCGGTAATCCGCAGATCATTAAGACCGTGATCGAGCGCTTACCGCCGATGCCGCAGTGGAAAACCAGTACGCAGCGCGCTCTGGCCGTCGCGCTGCAAGCGGAGAACAAGGAGCAAATCCGATCTCTTCTTCGCAAACATTCAACGCCTCCGACACCCGAGGGCAGGAGCGTGCCGTTTCTTGCTTATTCCATCGCGGGAAACAACTCCTCGCTTTTTAGCACGCTTCTGGCTTGCGGAGCGGATCCGAACACCGTTCTTCCGTCGCGTTGCGATAAGGATTTTCTCGCGCTGCTCTCATCGAAGGGGCTTCGCAGCTACGTGGAAGAAGACAGGAATCTTACTGTCGTCATGCTCGCCGCGGGACTTGGACAGGACGACTATCTGCGCGCTCTGCTCAATGCAGGCGCCAATCGAAACCGGCTGACGAGTCGGGACAAGATGTCTGCGTTGGATATTGCCGCAGAAACGGGTCACTGGCGGGCCGCACAAATTCTTCTCGGCGGCGGGCCATCGCCCGATCGGTTGCGCCTCGAAATTTCTCTCGCCTTGCAACGGGTCGCCCTCCTTAAGGATGGCGTGCCGGTGTATCGCACGCAGTGTTCGACTGGCCGACCGGGTTATTCGACAAAGAGGGGCGAATTTGTGATTACCAACAAGGAGCGCAACCACCGTTCCACCATCTACCACGTGGAGATGCCGTACTTCATGCGCTTGAGCTGCCTTGATTTTGGAATGCACGCGGGATACGTGCCGGATCACCCGGCGTCACACGGCTGCATCCGGTTGCCCGAAGACGCCGCTCGCAAATTTTTCTCCGAAATTCCGGTCGGGACGGTTGTGACGGTGCAATAGGCGAAAGCCGATTGCCAGCCGGAGTCCGACGTCGCGGGGACGGATCTCTGATTTTCTTGAATCCAAACTGACTCGTGTGGCATCTCAATGGAATCCTATGGGAACAAACAATATTCGAGCGGCATCCCTTGTAATGACAAACGAGGGTGGGGTGGCGAACAAGGTTTCGCCCGCCACGTGGATCGGACTCTTCCTCTCATTGTTCGCGATGGTCGTGATTCGATATGCGTTGGTGTTCTTTGTACCCGAAATGACGTTCGCCTGGGCAATTCTGAAGGAAGCGTTGATCTGGACGAGTGCAGCCGCTCTCCTGGTTATCATCTTGTGCGCCGAACATTTGTCCCTGCGCTCTATCGGGCTCGGCACCGCGCGCTGGTGGATGTCGATCTTGTGGGGGCTCGTAATCGCCGTTGTATCGGCAGCAGCCGTCGGCGGGCTGGCTTATCTTACTGGTTAGGGCCACGGTCCCGGATCTGCCGCTTTCGAGAAACTGCCGCTTAGTTAATTACGCTCATCGTTTTCCGCGCCGGAGTGGTAGAAGAACTATTTTATCGTGGTTACGCTATCGAGCGTTTGCGGATGATTGGTCTTGGACGCTTCTGGTCGGTCACAATTCCGCTGGTCATTTTTTCATTTGGCCATTGGTCCGGAGGCGCTGCAAATATTCTGATCGCTCTTGCGGCGGGTATAATCTTAACGGGATTCTATTTGTGGCGGCGTGATTTGGTCGCCAACATGGTCGGCCACGGCCTGGTGGACTTTGTTGCCAATGTGCTGCCCAAACTGTTTTCCTAAGAATCTAACCTTCCCTCTGCGGATTTTTGAAACAGCCGCTGACTAGGGACGTAGGCTTTCGTAGCTTAGGAGATGGATTGAATGACACCATTGCTTTTGTTTGCTCCAGGCGCAGGAGCGCCTTCATCGCATCCCTGGATACAAGATTGGAAAAAGCGTTTGTCAGGAATCGGCGTCGTCGAGACTTTCGATTACGACTACCTGCTCGAAGGCCGAAAGCGACCCGATCGCTTGCCGCACCTTATCGCCGCGCATCGAAAAGCATTAAACCGGGCGCGAGAGCGACATCGCGCTGAATCAATCATCCTCGTCGGCAAGAGCATGGGCGGCCGCGTTGGATGCCATTTATCGCTGGAGGAAAAAGTGGATGCATTAGTTTGTCTCGGATACCCGCTCTGCGGTATGGGCGATCGGACGAAACTCCGCGATGAAGTTTTGCGCGCTCTGACTACACCGATCCTGTTTGTGCAGGGCACGCGCGACTCGCTGTGCCCATTGGATCTTCTGGAGCGTGTTCGAGCGCAGATGAAAGCGCCAAATTTCCTCCACACCGTTGAAGGCGGCGACCATTCCCTGCGTATGCCTAAGAGCCAACTGCAAGCAATAAGCAAAACGCAGGAAGATATCGATCAACAGATCCTCAAGGCCATCGGTAAGTTTGTTGACCAATTGCTACCGGTCGCGGATTAGATGAACATGAGGCGAAAGCCCAGTCAGGTTTCTATTCGCTCCGGTCAGGTCGAGTTCGTCAAAGTGGGGACGGACGCCTGGAGATGGCGCGATTTCTATCGCTGGCTGCTCAGTTTGAGGTGGCCGCGGTTCGCTGCATTTGTCGCTGGCGGTTACGGCACGATCAATCTTCTTTTCGCCGCGCTTTACAGTGTCCAACAAAACAGTATCGCTGGCAGTACTGGCGGGCATTGGTTTTTTGATTGCTTCTTCTTCAGCGTGCAAACGCTGGCCACGGTGGGCTATGGGCACATGTATCCGCAAACGCTGTACTCCCATATCGTCACCACCATTGAGATCATGACTGGGATTTTTTTGCTCGCAACGATGACCGGTCTCATCTTCGTGCGCTTTTCGCGCCCGACGGCGCGGGTCGTGTTCAGCAAATCGTTGGTCATTTCGCCGTTGAATGGAACGCCGACGCTGATGGTCCGCATCGGCAACGAAAATCAGCACAGCATGGTGGAGGCGGAGTTCCGGATCATGTTCTCGCGCGATGAACCATTGCTCGAGGGCGGAGATTTCCGCTACTTTTATGTTCTCAAACTCCATTTCGATCGGCTGACGGTTTTTCCCGCGGCGCTGACTTTGCGGCACACGATCAACGACAAGAGTCCGCTTTTCGGCGAGACTGTTGAATCTCTCACCGCCAGCCGTGCGCTCTTCATTGTATCGGTCGTTGGAATCGATCCGGTGATCGCAGCGTCGGTTCAAACGCAAAAGGATTACACTTGGCGCGATATTCAATTCGGCCACCGCTTTGTCGAAATCTATACCGAGCATGGCGGCGGGCGGCTCACGGTGAATTACGGTCGCCTTCACGATACCGAACCGGTATCGTAATCTTCGCCGCTAGGTCAGATTCGAATTCAGAGCGTCGCGGCGCTATTCGGGCAGCGCGAGGATCATTCGCGCGAATTGGAACGTGGCCCCGATGAGCTGAAGGACGACGCCAGTGAAGAACGGCCAGAACGCGCCGAGGAAGATGGTGTTATACAATTGCAACAGCATCGCCCCGGTCCCGAGAGTAGCGAAAAAATAAAAAATGAAGTTGCCGTCCCTGCCTTGTAACCGCTGCACAGCGGCGCGGCGAAAACCCTTGGTTGTCCCGATCCCGAAGAACAAAAGAACCACGAATGCGATACCGCTGCACCATCTCCAAACCCCAGTCAGCGTAGGCTCAATTGTCAGCAACAGCAGTGCGATCATGCAAAGACCGAGCGGCAGCACAGAGTTGAGCAGCAAAGCGCGCAGTCGGAATTTGTCGATCGGCGACCATTCATGAACGGATTCGCGCCGGAAAACGACAACCACGCCGGCAAAACCAGCTAGCGCGACCGCGATCTGTGCGGCAATGCCAAGAGCTTCGCCAGGTTGCATCGGTTCGCTCAACTCTCTCGAAATCTTCGCAGCATGCGCAACATTTTTTTCCCGCGAATCACGCTAATTGACGCGAATTAAGGAAGGGCGCTTCTCCAAGGCCTTCGATCTTTAGCGGTCCGGAGACCCTCCTCTTTGCATTCTCATATTCGCGTTCATTCGCGTGTTTCGCGGGCAAGACTTCGGTTGCAGCTGTACTCCGCGTGGCAAAACGTGGGACGATTCCGTTTTTCGCGATTCCAGTAAAATTTGTCTTGCCATTGTGGCGCGAAAGGCGGCAACAGCACGCCGATCCGTTAGGAGTTAATCTGGAGGCTTTACGAGTCTATGACAACGAAAAGCAAAATTAGCGCTTACATTCTCCGCGGTGCCGCAGCCGCGCTGCTTGTTTCGTGCGTGATTGTCGCGCGCTCCTCGGCGATCAGCCTGCCTAACCGTTGTACGAGGGTTTCAACGCCGGAGAATGACACCGCTTTCGGCGTAAATGCACAAGAGAGCGTTGCGTCAGCGGAGGCTTCTGCAATCTCGAGGAACCGGACGCTGACGTTCGCGGATCGCGTCGCTTATCAGCGAGCGATCGAGGAAGTTTATTGGCGGCATCGCATCTGGCCGGCGGCAAATGTCGGCCCCAAGCCGCCACTCGACAGAGTAATGCCGCAGGAAGCGATTGAGAAAAAGGTGGAAGATTATCTGCGCAACTCGGAGGCGCTGGAGGACTACTGGCAAAGGCCGATTACACCTGACCAACTGCAAGCCGAGATAGAGCGGATCGCCAGTCATACGAAGCAGCCCGGAGTATTGCGCGAAATCTTCGCCGCGCTGGGCAACGATCCCTTCGTGATTGCGGAGTGTCTGGCTAGACCTGTCCTAGCCGAGCGTTTAATAAGCGAATTGTACGCATACGACCAGAGATTTCACGGTGAATTGAAGCGGCGCGACGAAGCCGAACTGCGAGCGCACGGAAGTGTGAGGGAAATGAAGCAGACCAGCGGCTTGGACACCGAAATGTATTGGATCAAAAGCGACTCCGCTAAGGACGGTGCCGCTCCAGCTGATACAAAGAACGTCCAAGCTGTGAAGATGAACGGCAGCGAATGGCAAGAGAGCATCGACAAGCTCGCGGGAGATTTCGGCAGCACGAAAGCTGGTAGGGCGCGACCGCCGGGCGCGCCGGGAAGAGGACGAACGCCTCGACACAGCGAGGTGGCTACAAAAAACGTTGTAGCAACGGCGCTGCGTCGCCGTGTTGGAGGTGATCAGCCCGATACCGACGCTCGGGCGCAAATTAAGACCGGCCTGTTGAGCCCGCTACAAGAGGACGACGCGCATTACTACGCCGTGGCGGTGATGAAGAAGAGCAAAGACCGGTTGAAACTGGCCACAGTTGCGTGGCTGAAAAAACCGTTGCGATCATGGCTGGCTAAAGTCGAAGCGCAAGTGCCGGTGACGATGGCGACAGTGAGCGCCAACTACACGCTTCCTATGATAACGAGTCCGTCGGGTGGTTGCACTGATGACACGTGGACTCCAACCACCACCACCAACGCGCCCGATGCCCGATCCGATCACACGGCAGTGTGGACCGGCAGTGAAATGATCGTCTGGGGCGGGAGTGCCGGTCCCCCCTATTTTAACACCGGCGGCAGATACAACCCGAGCACCGATAGTTGGACAGCCACCAGCACCAGCAGCGCGCCCGCCGGGCGATTGTTTCACACGGCAATCTGGACTGGCAGCGAAATGATTGTCTGGGGCGGATTTAACGGCAGCTTTTTGGACACTGGCGGAAGGTATAACCCGAACAACGATAGTTGGACAACCACCAGCACCACCAACGCGCCTAGCGCACGAGCTTAACACACGGCAGTCTGGATCGATAGCGAAATGATCGTCTAGGGCGGAGGTACTACCAGCAGCTATTTTGACACCGGCGGGCGATACGACCCGAACAACGACAGTTGGACAGCCACCACCACCACCGGCGCGCCCGATGGTCGAGAGCTTCACACGGCAGTGTGGACCGGCAGCGAAATGATCGTCTGGGGTGGAGGCCAGCTCCCCAGCACCTATTTCAACACCGGCGGGAGATATAATCCCAGCGCCAACAGTTGGACAGCCACCAGCACCACCAACGCGCCCACTGGACGATACGCTCATAAGGCAGTGTGGACCAGCAGTGAAATGATCGTTTGGGGTGGATACAGTAACTTCGGCGGCTATTTGAACACCGGAGGACGATACAATCCCAGCATGAATAGCTGGGCAACCACAAGCACTACGAACGCGCCCGCAGGACGAGACGCTCACACGGCAGTATGGACCGGTACTCAAATGATCGTCTGGGGCGGCTATGCCGGAGACTCCAACTATTTCAACACAGGCAGCAGGTACTGTGCGGCTACATCAGTAGGAACGCCAACACCAACTCCCACATCGACCCCAACCCCAACAGCAACGGCTACGGCAATTGCCACAGCGACGGCCACTCCTACTCCAACTGCCAGCGCAACTGCAACCGCGACAGCTACGCCTACACCCGCTACACCCACGCCTACTCCGACAGCGACACCAAGACCTACACCGACGCCGAGGCTTGAACCGACTCCGCGGCCGCGCCCAACTCCGGCGCCTAGACCTTAAAGGCAAAGTGACCAGCCTTCGCCAAGGCTACGGCGGGCAGGACGAGTGACGAGTTACTGGAGAATCGCGAGTTGAGAGTCTTCTGTCTTTTTGCGTGGACGCGAATTTGCGATAGGCTTGCAGGTGCACCTACAAGGAAAGGAGTAACAGATCATGGCTACTTATGTCAGTCTAATTCAGTTTACAGATCAGGGTATTCGCAACATCAAGGAGACAGTTAAGCGCGGCGAAGCAGCGATAGGTGAAGCGGAGAAAATGGGTATGAAGATCGTAGAGGAATTCTGGACGATGGGCGCTTATGACGTTGTCGTTTTCTTCGAGGCGCCAGATGACGAAACGATGAGCGCATTCTCGCTTAAAATCGCCTCACTTGGCAACGTCAAAAGCCAGACGCTGCGCGCCTTTCGCCGGAAGGAGATGGAAGGCATTCTCGCGAAGATCAAATAGCTTTTTGCGTGATTCTTGCCAAAACATCCGTCCACGGTCCGCAGACCGCGCGAACGGAAGAGTGACGCCGTAGCCTAGTAAAACCGATTGCGGTTGGCTTCGACCAAACTGCATGTATTTTTCTACCATGAAAATCGCCGCCCGATGTTTGATTGCCATCGTGATGCTGGCTGCCGCGAGTTTTGCGTTTGCCCATCCGTTCAAGAGCAGGATTATCACGACTTCACCTTTGATGATCACAGTTGCTGATGATCAGAGTCTTAACATCAAAAATTTCTCCCAGGAAGGAGGAACTGATCGCGCCGTGGTTTCAGTCACTTTCACCGGAGAAAATGGTGGAACGGCCAACGTTCTCGTCGCGACACGGACCGACTTAAGTACCGGAGCCAATTCGCAAAATTTTCCGGAGATTGGCAACAAAGTGACCATCGCGGGTCCGGCTGACGTGACGGTCGCGCCGGTAACCGGTGCAACGCTCTTCATCACCTTCAGAAAAGAGTCCAATGAAGGCGGCAACAGTGGTGGGGTTATCGTGTTCGCGACTCCTACGCCCGCCGCAACCACTACACCGTTTCCGTTTCTCAGTCCGACACCTACGGCCACGCCCACGCCAGGGGGCTAAAAGGCGCGAGCGTAGAAATCTTCTCCAATCCCAAGATCCGAGGTCTGCGCGCGGCGGAGCTTTGAGAATTAGGCGCGGCTTAGCCTGCCAAAGCATTGATCGCTTTCCATTCTTCGGGAGTTAACTTGAGCTTGGCAGCGGCGACATTTTCTTCCAAGTGCGCCAAAGAGGATGTCCCTGGGATGGGAAGCATCACCGGCGACCGAACAAGGAGCCAGGCTAGCGCGATTTGGTACACGCTCACACCGTGCGCCTTTGCCGCCATATTCAACGGATTCTCAGGTTTCAAACCGCCGCCTCCTCCGATAGGGAACCACGGTAAAAAGCCGAGATTCTCTTTCTCGCAATAGACCAAAACATTTTCCGATTTGCGATCCTCGATGTTGTAACGGTTCTGCACGCTCACGATCGGGACGATCTTGCGCGCCCGCGCAATTTCTTCCGGATCGACGTTGGATAATCCGATGTGCCGGATCTTGCCGGCATCTTGCATTTGCTTGAGAGCGCTGACCGATTCTTCAATCGGAACTTTAGGATCGACAGTGTGCAATTGATACAAATCGATCCGCTCCAACCGCAGCCGTTTCAGACTTCCTTCGACAGCTTGTTTAAGATGTTCGGGGCGGCAATTTGGCACCCATTCGCCGGGTCCCGGCCGAGTGAGACCACCCTTTGTCGCGATAACGAGTCCTTCCGGATAGGGATGGAGCGCTTCTGCTATCAGCAATTCGCTCGTGTCCGGCCCGTACGCATCCGCTGTATCGATCAAATCGACGCCCAGTTCGGTCGCGCGTCTAAGAACCCTGAGCGCGTTCGCTCGATCGGGCGGCCAACCCCAAATGCCTTTGCCGGTAACGCGCATCGCGCCGAAACCAAGCCGATTGACTGTCAGGTCGCCGCCCAATTTAAAAGTCGTGTTCACAGCCATTGTTGGTGTCGTTAATGAGTCAGCTCCAAAGATCACATCGGATTTCCCCGCCAAAAGCGCGGTTCCACTTGCCAGGCTCATCCCAAGAAACGTTCGCCGGGTGACCGATCGTCTTCCGTGCGGTTCAGGAAATTCGTTCGTCATCATTCAGGAGTACGTTTATGGAAAGTGCCCTTAACGCAAGAAGATGATTCCTTTCGCTCATGCATTAGAACCGTGAGTGCCTCTTTAAGATCTGTGCCGAACGTGACAATGCCTCCTTCGTGACCGGCCATGGCAAGAATCCTTTTGCTGTGCACATCGGTCACTCTGAAGAGACGCATTATTTCGTACGCCATTTCTGGTGTGCCGTACTTAACAGTCTTCGAGGTTGTCGGAGCCTGATTTAGAATGACCGCCCACAATTCTGAATCGTGGCAATGAATAACCGCCCCGATCTTTGCATCGGATTCGTAAACCGCAGCATGCGTCAACGATTCCGATGAAGGAACGGTGCTCCCTTCGTAGCTCACCCAGTTTCTTTCGAAATCGTAGGTCACCACTTTCGCGCAATCCACCAGCGTCAGTTCAGGTATTCCTGCGGTCGCCGATCCGGTGATATAAAAATTTTTGGTCGCGCCATCTCGCATGCTCAGGTTGCCGAACCCAACGCTATTCGAGTCCACCCCCATCAGTCGCAACTCACGAAGCTGCCGCCTGTATGCATTCAATTCGCCAAAGCCATCGAACGGAGCGAGTTCTTCGTTTGTGCGTTCACTTGTGAACTTTACGTATTCGCTCACGACGCATGCTCGGGAAAAAGGGAGAAAATGCTTTTCTCGTTTGCTTCGCACACGCCGCGCTCGGTAATCAGTCCGGTCACCAAGTGTCTCGGCGTAACATCAAATCCATAGTTTGCGGCGGGACTCCCTTTTGGTGCAATACGCACTTCGATCTGTTGCCCATCAAACCACCCGGCAGCGTGTTTTATTTCTTCCACGCCACGCTCTTCGATCGGAATTTCTTTCAACCCGTCGCGCATCTTCCAGTCAAAGGAAGTCGAAGGCAGCGCGACGTAGAAGGGAACATTGTTGTGCTTCGCGGCCAGCGCCTTCAGATATGTCCCGATCTTATTTGCGACATCTCCTGTATAAGTGGTGCGATCGGTCCCAACAATCACCAGGTCGACTTCGCCATGTTGCATCAAATGGCCGGCTGCACTATCCGCGATTACCGTGTGTGGCACGCCATGCTCGCCGAGTTCCCAGGCAGTGAGTTTTGAGCCCTGATTTCTGGGTCTGGTCTCAGGCACCCATACGTGAACCGGCAACCCGGCGTCGTGCGCCGCATAAATCGGCGCAGTCGCGGAACCGTAATCGACAAACGCCAGCCATCCCGCGTTGCAATGGGTAAGCAGGTTGACGGGCTTTCCAATCTTCTTTCGAGCGATTTCCTGAACAAGCTTCAAACCATGTTGCCCAATCATTCGACAATGCTCTTCATCTTCTTTGGCGATCAGTCCAGCCGTACTCAGAGCAAGTGCCACCTTCTTTTCTGCGATTTCTCCATCGCGGATGCTTTTTAGCTGTCGCTCGATCGCCCAGGAAAGATTGACTGCTGTTGGTCTTGTTGCCTTGAGTTGTTTCGCTGCGCGGGCGATGTGCTCATCGAATTTTGCAGTTGTACGACGCGACGCAGCCTCAACTGCTGCAAGATACATCGCATAACCCGCGCTCACGCCGATCAATCCCGCTCCACGAACATGCATTTCACGAATTGCCGTCGCCATCTGCTCGACCGTGCGGACTTCCTCGATCACGAAACGATGCGGCAAAAATCGTTGATCGATCAACTGCACGACACCTTCGTCTGGCGTAACCCAAATCGTTCGAAAATGTCTGCCGCCCACCTTCATGAATTGCGATTGTGATCTCAGCTCCTAAACATCAATTCCCATCGGAAAAGCGCCCGGAATTTCCTCCCAGCCGTGACGCTTCCAAAATTCTGCGCCACGCTGGTTATGGCCTGCCACCAGAATAATGACGCGCTGCACCCCAGCTCTGCGCAAGCCATCGAGGCATTCATCCAGCAGACGCTTACCGAGTCCTCGTTTCTGATAAGCGGGATCAACTGCCAAATGGTAAATGTGCCCCCGACGTCCATCGTGGCCGCATAACGCGACTCCGACAATTGCCGGTCCGTCGATCGCCACTCTGCTCAGGCCTGGATTCCGCGCGAGAAATGCAGCGATGCCTTTCCTGTCATCACCCTCCGCGATCTCGACACCTTCGACGCGCTGCCAGATCTGAACCGCCGCATCATAATCGGTGATGGAAAATTCGCGCGTATCGATCTTGTCGCTCATGTTGTAGCCGGAAACTCTAGCACGATGCGGCGCTTTTTGTCTGGATAGCGCGAGCGCGGTTGCAGATTTCTGAGAATTGTCCGACTTAATAATGTGAAGCAATTCAGCCTTATTCTTCTGGCGATTCTCGCAACCTCGACACGCGGCTGGGCTAATTTGGGCGACGACAGCGACAGAGTTGATGACTCGTACGGCAACCTGGTGCAGCGACGTTTGCGCGATGACGGAACGGTGAGCGTTCTTTACCATAAAGATCGCTACCTTTACCAGGTGATCTTTGCTGATGGCCGGAGCGTTTCGGAAACGTATTTCAACGTGAAGGGCGGCGATCTTTCCGAAAAAGAGATCACGAGATTCTTGAAGGCAAACGCTGCCCGCGGCACGTGGATGCCGGACAACACCGCCAAGAAACGGCGCTTCAAACGCAGCGATGGCAAGGCTGAGGCGACATACGGAAAGGTGAATGGCCGGCCGGCGCTCACGGTGCGGGAAGTTAGTGCGAAATCTTAGCGATTCGCGTGAGTGGAAGCGTGCTTTGGTAAGAGCAGCGCGGCGGCAATTCCAACAAGAAAGAAACCGACGATCTGGATAAACATGTAACTGGCCGTGTAAACGGAGGGGAACCCGTACCAGTTCCAGTAGGAAACGTTCGTCGTGATAGCGGCCAGAATTCCGGCGACCACGACGAAACCGATTCGGCCGGCAAAATTTGCAATGCGCGTTTGCGCCAGAAGGAATACAACCAAAATCGCTTCGAGCAGTTCAGTGCCAAATTCGATCCCGAGCCATTTGCCAATTGTGAACGGCCGGCCCGGGGCGTGATACATCAGAATGCCGGAAGGGTTAATCGCAATTTTTTCCACCATGTGTTTCATCGCGTCGTTCTTTTCCTGCCGTGTTGCGTTCTTTCCAACACCAGGGCCGGGAAAAATGTAGAGGCCGGTTTGGTCGCCGATGTTGCTCTGCATGGCACTGAGGACGGCCGATTCGTTTGGAATTTCGCGAATGCCAGCCTCGCCCAAAGGCAGCGCCATATGCGCGATAGACGTCCAGATAAACATGACGATTCCACCGAGAATGCCGGTAAGAAGAATTTTCATTTGAAGGTTAGTTTGCTCCCAGACAAACGCTTCGCAACATCTTGACAAACGGGTGTTGTTGCGATTGAATACAGCGCGTTAGTTTCCCCTTCTCGCTAGCCATTCTCTTGGCGAATCGTGTTGTTCGGAAATTCGCAGGTTTCAATCAGCAATTGCACAAAATCCCCACGTATGTCGGGACATAGTAAGTGGTCAAAGGTTAAGCGGTTTAAAGGCGCGATCGACGCGAAACGCGGCAAGATCTTCAGCAAGCTATCGAAGGAAATCACCATCGCGGCAAAGGCCGGCGGCGGCGATCCGAACGGCAACCCGCGTCTCCGCAGCGCGATTCAGGCCGCACGGGCGCAGAGTATGCCCAACGATAACATTGAGCGCGCGATTAAACGCGGCACGGGCGAGGGCAGGGACGGCCAACAATACGACGAGATCGTTTACGAAGGGTACGCGCCAGCCGGTGTGGCGATCATGGTTGAGACTGCCACCGACAACAGGAATCGCACCGGAGCGGAGATTCGGAGAATTTTCACCCAGAATAATGGCAACCTCGCCTCGAGCGGGAGCGTTTCGTACATGTTCCACCGGAAAGGCCAAATCACTGTCCCCCGACTGAGCATTGACGAGGACCGGCTATTGGAGATTGCCCTGGAGGCCGGTGCGGAGGAGTTGACAACCGAGGAGGATCAATATGTTATTATCACTTCCCACGATCAGCTCTACGCCATAGCTGAGGCGCTCAAGAAAGCAGGCGTCACCGCCGATGGGCAAAAGTTTACGTTTATCCCCGATACTACAGTCGCGGTCAGTGACGAGGCCGTGGCACGACAGGTGTTGCGCTTGTGTGATGCGCTCGAAGAGGACGACGACGTGCAAAACGTCTATTCAAATCTAGATATTCCCGACGAATTACTGGCCAGATTGCCAGCCTGAAAACGATTGCTTGTAGGAACGTGTTAAGGCGCTGCCCCGCCGTATTGAACAATTTCAGCTTATGAACGAAGAAAACGAAAATCAGCCTGTACCGCTGCAAACCGAGTCCGCCGCGCCGGAACAACGCCAGCATCGCCCGCGACGTCGGTTTCCGCG
Organism: Candidatus Udaeobacter sp.; assembly: GCA_036499425.1. GTDB lineage: Bacteria > Verrucomicrobiota > Verrucomicrobiia > Chthoniobacterales > UBA10450 > Udaeobacter. The sequence continues at coordinate 42,130 of DASYDT010000041.1, forward strand.
AAGACGTTACCGCAATCGCGGCGGTCGCTTTGGCAGCGATAATTCTAATGAATCGCCAGGCGCGGCTGGAGAGACCGGCGTGCAGACATTAGATCAATCCGCCTCCGGCGGACCCGAGGTCGTTCAAGCTGAAGCCGAAAACGGCGAACCAGTTCAGACCGAGCCGGAATTTGGCGAAGGCATTATTGAAATTTCCGGCAAAGGCTTCGGGTTCCTGCGCGATCCGAAGCGCAACTTTGTGCAGACGCCACAGGACATTTTCGTCACTCCTGAAATTGTGCGTCGTTTCGCCTTGCGCGACGGAATGTGGATTTACGGTGAAACCCGGCGCGGCAGCCGCGGACCGCAATTGGTGAAGCTTCTCACCATCAACGGCGAAGAGCCGCCGAAGTATCAAGGTCTCCGCCCATTTGAGGAGCTGACCACCATCAATCCGAACAAAAAAATCAAACTCGAAACCGTGCCGGACCGTTACACCACGCGGATCATGGACTTAATGACGCCGCTGGGAATGGGCCAGCGCGGTTTGATTGTCGCGCCACCGCGCACAGGGAAGACAACGCTGCTGCATCATATTGCCGATGCCGTCGCGAAAAATCATCCGGAGGTAATCCTGATCATTCTTCTGGTAGATGAGCGCCCGGAAGAAGTGACCGATTTTCGCAGATCGCATCCGACCGCGGAGCTGATGGCCAGCTCTAATGATGCCGACATCAAGAGTCACACGCGCATTTCACAGCTGGCGATCGAGCGCGCAAAACGGTTGGTCGAAGCGGGCAAACACGTCTTCATCCTACTCGACTCCATCACGCGCACAGCACGCGCGTTTAATAATGCGATGTCCGGCGGGGGGCGTACGATGAGTGGCGGTATCGATGCGCGCGCCATGGAAATCCCGCGAAAAATTTTCGCTGCTGCGCGCAATACCGAGGAAGCAGGTTCGCTCACAATTGTCGCGACAGCTCTGATTGAAACTGGCAGCCGCATGGACGAGCTGATCTTTCAGGAATTTAAAGGCACCGGGAACATGGAAATGGTGCTGGATCGTAAAATCAGCGACCAGCGCATTTATCCTGCAATTGACATCTTCCTCTCCGGAACGCGCCGCGAAGAGCTGCTGCTGCAACCGTGGGAATTGGAGAAAATCAATCTTATCCGGCGCGGCCTCGCTGGTCACAAACCAGAGGAAGCGATCCAGCGTTTGCTGATGTTCGTCAAAAAATTTCCGACGAACATCGAAATGCTCAAGGGCATTCCTGGCTAGAAAACAGCTGTATGCCGAGGCACGTCTCACAGAGACGCGGCTACAGACTTTTGTTCCTGATATGCTCCTCGTAGAGCGCGTGAATCGCCTCACGCGCGTCGAGATAATCGCGACGAAACGCTTCGAAGTCATCGTAGCCAACGCGAACGGAAACTTTTCGCTGTTCACCTGCGTCGCGGGGAAGAGCTGTGACAGTTTTGTTCTCGTAACGTCGTAATGCGGATTCGTACCGGCGAAGCAAGCCATAAGCTTGTTTGAGTTTCGCGGCTTCCGCATTGTTCAGGATTCCGCGCTCACGCAATTGATCGACCGCGCGCTCCCAGTTGGGCTCCCAGATGTTTCCGCGCATTTGCAGTGCTTGCACGAGAAATTCACCTTCGATTATGCCGCCGACTCCCGTTTTGAAATCAAGAAAATCTGATCCGCTGCCACGATCGCGGCGAATGCGCTCGAGCATATTGTCGATTTGCTTGAAGAGATCCGGACGCTGGCTCGCTTTTTTCCAGTAATGCTGCGCCATCTCGATAAATCGAGCGCCCAGCGGACCGGTGACGGGCCGCGCGCGAGTCAGCGCGTGTGTCTCCCAGAGCTGTGCCCGATTCTCGTAATACGTCTGATAAGTTTCCAGAGGACAAACCAGCGGGCCTTTCTCGCCTTCAGGACGCAGCCTCGCGTCGAGCATCCAAATGTTTCCTTCGGAAGTCGGTTGCGCCATGTTGACGACTAGATTTTGCGCGCCGCGAATTTCTTCGCCTGCCTTCGCCTCACTACTGTGTGCCCGGCCAAGGAACAAAACATCGAGATCGGCGCCATAGCTGAGCTCGTGTCCACCAAATTTTCCGAGAGCAATTACAGTCAACTGTTTGCCTGCCAGCAGGCGGATTGTAAAGAGAAGGCAAGCTTCTGCTAGGTCGGAAAGCTCAGGCCCGAGGTTCTTCGCGGTTGCCCGCCTGCCAGAATGAAGAACATCGCGCAGCATCACGCGCAAGATTTGCCGCTGCCGGTACGCGCGGACGGGATCGAGGTGGAACGCGCTAGCGCCAAGGGAATCGAGGCGCCGCAGGTGCTCCGCCATTGGTCTGGCCTCGGAGAAAGTCGGATCGCGCGTGATTTCTTCGAGCAATTGCGGACGGCGAATTAACAAGTCGCCGGCGAAGTGGCTGGCATCGAAAGTCTTGACGACCAACTCAAGCAATTTCGGGTTTGCCACGAGCAACTCGAAAAGCAAACTGCGCAGGCCGTAAGCTTCCACGAAACGAACAAATTGATTGAGAGTTGCGTCCGGGTCCGCTGTCTTCGCCAGCCAATCCAGCAAGATCGGCTGCAGCTTCCGAGATATTTGTTTGGTCCGCGGGGCGACGTGGAAACTCCCCGGGCCACGTTCAAGATCTTCCAGAGCCTTCGCTGCGCGTTTTTGATCGTTGAAAATCTCCAGGTTGATTTTGGTCAGGTCCGCAGGTGCTTGTGAGATGATCCGTTGAAAAATCGGACGGACCGCTCCCATTCTTGTTTGCAGCGCTGCGGTGAAGTCCTCAGCGGATGAAAAGCGTAGGCTGCGTGCGAGGCGGCTTAATGCTTCCGGCTCTTCTGGAACAGTGTGGGTCTGCTGCTCGGCCTCGATTTGCAGACGATGCTCGACACGGCGCAGAAATCGATACGCGCCATCAAGAGCCAAAACTTCCTCGGGGGGGAGCAGATCCAATTCACGCAATGCTCGCAGTGCCTTGAGCATGCTCGGTTCCTGTAGAAACGGATGCCGCGCTCCGTGGGTGAGCTGCAGCGCCTGCACGATGAATTCGATTTCGCGAATGCCGCCGATGCCAAGCTTGACGTCACGATGGAGCTTGTCCGGTCCAACTACATCGCGTTCGATGCGGCGCTTGATGTTTGCAATCTCCTCAAGCAAGTCGGGCGTCGCGCTCTTCGGATAAATAAAAGGCTGATGCTGTCGCAGGAATTCATATGCCAGCTCGCGGCTGCCAGCGATGCCTCGCGCCTTGATTAAGGCGACGCGCTCCCACGTCTCGCCGAAGCCGGCATAGTAATTTTCCGTGCTCTCCAGCGACCGCGCGAGCGGGCCGGCCGACCCTTCCGGACGCAGGCGCAGATCGACTCGAAAAAGTGATCCTGCTGGATGAGGAGTCGAAAATGTTTCGAGAATTCTTTTAGCGAGCCGGTTAAAGAACTCGTGATAGGAAATGTGCGGCGCGAGCTGCCCTTCCTCACTGTAGAGAAAAAGAAGATCAACATCCGAGCTGTGATTCAGCTCGCCCCCGCCGAGTTTTCCGAGTGCGAGAATGGCAAACTCCGCCGTGGGTGATCCATGGCGTTGTCGCAGGTCGGCGTTCCAATGTTCGAACACGCGACGAATGCAAATCTCCGCGATCTGTGAAAGCTCGCAGGTCGTTTCTTCAAGCGGCGCGACATTTGCCAATTCGCGAAGCGCGACGCGCGTCATCTCGCGGCCTTTCCAGAAACGAAGCGCTGCAAAATCTTGCTTTGCGACGGCATGGCCCGCCAGAGAGTGGAACTCATCAAGCATTTCCGCGTACCCGCGAGAGGCCAGGCACACTTCAGGTTGGGAAAGCCACAGGAGCGTCTCGGGATTCTGCGTCAATCTTGTCGCGCAAATGCTCGAGACTGCGAGAAGATGAAGCAGAGCCGCTTCACCCAACGGGAATTGCTCGATGACGAGGGCAAGGGGCTGCACGTTTGCGGGCCATCGTTCCCTGAGCTGCACCAGAGCGGTCTCGACCTGCGAAGGGCTCAGCGATGCCGCAGCCTTTTCCCGAATCCAACGATTCCCGCCATCCATCGCGCAAAACATCACGCGGTTTTTATGGAAAGACCAGTTAACGCGCTGTCCCGGATTAGGACGCCGGAAGAGGCGCCAGAACGCGAAGCGCTTTTTGCTGGATTTGGAAGTCAACCGGACAGTTGCCGGCCAGCTCGCCATCGAGCTCCAAGGGAACGTCCTGCTCGCTCGTTATGCGCAGGCGGCGAGTCTGGAAATATTCGATCTCGGGGACACGAATCTCGGAGCTGAATATAACATCCTGGAGATACTTGATGATTTCAAGATAGCCGAGCCGTTTGAACACAACCACATCAAACAAACCATCATCGATGACGGCGCGCTTGAAAAATGGGAAAGGCCCGCCATAAAGGCGCCCGTTTCCGATCAAAACAAACGATCCTTCGCCTACAGGTCCGCTTTCCCACTCAATATAAAGTTTCGGCGGTTGCCGCGCGGCAATCTGTGCTGCCGAGATGAGATAGCTTAGCGGACCGAAACTGCGCTTTGACGCGAGGCTGGTTTCCTTGACAACTTGTGCGTCGAGCCCAACGCCAGCAAGCTGGACAAAGCATTTTCCATTTGCGCTCGGTAGATCGACCAGACGCATATTTGCGCCTTCGATGATGTCCCAGCAGAGCTGCAGATTGTTCAACGGCAGGCCAAGCTCCATCGCGAAAACGTTCACTGTGCCCATTGGAAGAAGACCCAACGCGGCATTACTGCCGGCCAGCCCGTTTGCCACCTGATTAACTGTTCCATCGCCGCCCGCTGCAACGATTCGTGCAAAGCCATCCTCGACGGCGCACCGGGCCAGCGCTTCCGCTTCGCCCGCATGCGATGTAACGTGGATCGAGCAGCCGCGGGCGATCGATTCGACGCGCTCCTGCCAACTGCGAAGACTTTCGGGACTGCCTGCCGTCGGATTGAGAATGACAATTGTATCAGTCACACGGGAAAGTAGTGGAGGGCTTTAATCTTTTCTTCAAACTCGGGCTGCGTAACGTCTCAGGGGTGAAAAAATTGTGCCGGGTCACGCTGATCGCTGCAGGGGTGGTGATTGCACTCGGCGCGGTTCTCTTGATCGGCGTGAACTTGTATGTGCAATCGCAGGGCGCACAAGCAAAGATTCAGCAGGAGCTGAGCAGACGCCTCGGCACGCCGTTGGCGATTCGCAGCATGAGCGTGACCCCCTGGGGCGGACTGGAGCTGAGCGGCATTACCATTGCACAGACTTCCTCTGCGGGTCCAAGGAACTTCCTCGAAGCAAAAACATTTCGACTGCGCGTGCGTTTCCTCTCGCTTTTTTCTCGACGGCTGGTGATCAAGGAGGTCTCGCTCATCAATCCAAACGTGGTTTGGCCGCAAGACGCGGAAGGAAAATGGAGATTACCCGGCTCACAAGAAGTACCCCGCAGTGGCGGGATTGTTCCCGCAAAACAGGCTGCAAGCGTCTCCCAGTCGCAAGTAGAAAGCGAATCTGTCCAAACGAACGCCGCTCCTTTAGTTAACGCCACACCAGCAAATCTTCCCACTGCGTCTCAGATCGCCGTCAGCAGTAAGCCGCCCAGAGCAGAATCGAGATTCGCGGTGGCGCCGGAAGTTCGACGAGTGAGTATTAAAGATGGCAATTTCAGTTTTCTCGATCGGGCCGGCCGCCTGCTCGCGAGCTTTAATGGCGTGGATTTTCGTACCAACATCCGCAGCGCGCTGGCGCTTCACGGCGACGTCGAGGTCGCGAGAATTTCGTTACGCGACCACTTTTTTCTGGAGCAACTGCGTTCCCTGCTTCGCTACGAGCCGGACGTGCTGGAGCTTTCCAAGATTTCCGCGCGCGCCGCAAACGGCGAGATCAACGGCTATTTTGCCATGCAACCCGAAGCGGAGGATTCACCGTTCGCTACCAGCGTAAAGTTTCGCGACGTAATCGCTGATCAGATTATTGAAAATGCCGGCGGCCCGAAAGGAATCGTCAAGGGGAAGCTGGAGGGAAGTTTTCAGGCTTCCGGGAAAACTGCCGACCCGAATGCACTCATTGGCAGCGGCGAAATTTTCCTGCGTGACGGGCGAATTCAACAATATAGCTTGCTCGTATTGCTCGGGCAGGTCCTCCAGATCGAAGAGCTAAAAGAGCTTCATCTGGAGCAAGCTGAAGCAAAATATCATTTAAGTCCGGGCTTGGTCACGGTCGATGAACTGATTTTGCGCTCGCCAAATATTCGCCTCACTGCGTCCGGCACAGTTGCGTTTGATGGTAAGTTGAAACTGGATTCTCAGCTCGCGATCAACGACAGAATTCGCGGCCAGCTTTTCAAAGCGATCCGCGATAATTTTCAGCCCATCAATGAACCGGGTTACTCTGCCATCGACTTTCAGGTTGTCGGCACCGTTGATCGGCCCAGCACAAATTTGGTGGAGCGGCTGGTCGGTCGCGATCTGAGCAGTATGCTCAACAGCTTCTTTTTGGGAAAAAGGGACCGACCGAAAAAGAAGAAGAAACAGATCGAAGAGGCGATGCCCGCCTCACCGACACCTTCTGCCGCGTTGGGAGAAGCGCTGCCGGAAGCCACCCTAACATCGAGCCCGATCGCGTCGCCATGAGGGTGATCGCCGGCAGCGCCGGCGGGATCCGCCTGGCTGTTCCCAAGCGCGGTGTGCGACCGACAATGGACCGCGTCAAGGCCGCCATCTTTTCCAGCTTGAGCGATTCCATCGCCGGGGCGCGAGTGCTCGATCTTTTCGCGGGAAGCGGCGCACTCGGGATTGAAGCGCTGAGCCGTGGCGCGTCGTCGGCTGTGTTTGTCGAGGAAGATCAGCAATCGGTCGAGATCATCGAGCGCAATCTCGCCAAGACAAAATTAAAAGGACGCATCCGACAGCAGGACGTTTTCGATTTTCTTCGGCTCACCTCCGACGCGGAAACGTTTCAAATCATCCTTGCCGATCCGCCCTATGAGAAGACAAAGCACGGAGAGAGCTATACTGCGAAGCTTCTGACCAAGGAAGCCTTGCCGCGATTGCTGGACTCCGGCGGCGTTTTCGTTTTGGAGAAGCGACCGAATGAAACTCTTCCTGAAATGAAACTCTGGCGCATCATCCGAGAAAAAACATATGGTGCCACCGAGGTCTTGTTTCTCTCCGTAATCAAGTGATCCGTTTCATTTACAATTTGTTTTGGCCCATCAGCCTGGTGTTCTTTCTGCCGGGTTATCTGGCGAAGATGGTTCGTCGTGGCGGTTACCGCGAAAAATTCGGGCAGCGTCTGGGAATTTATGATCGCGAGGTGCGCGCGCGCCTGTCGAAGCAAAGATCGACATGGCTGCACGCAGTGAGTGTGGGAGAAGTAAATGTCGCGCTAAAATTGGCCAACGCATTGCGCAGGCTGGAACCGGATTTGCGTTGCGTTTTGACCACTACGACCACAACCGGATTCGCCCTGGCCCGCAAAAACGCGCCGCGTTGGATCGAAGTCATGTACACGCCGCTCGATTACTGGCCCATAATGCGGCGCGCGTTTTCAGCCATTCAGCCTGCTCGGATCATTCTGGTTGAGGCCGAGATTTGGCCCAATCTCGCCGCCGAAGCGCACGCGCGTCGCATTCCGCTTGCGCTGGTCAACGCGCGGTTGTCCCCGCATTCTGAGCGAAGATATCGGCAATTCCGATTTTTTATCGCGCCGACGTTCCAACTTCTGGATTTAATTTGCGTACCAGAAAAGGAAGACGCCGACCGCTGGGCGGCACTCGGTGCCTCGCGCGATCGAATCCGCGTGACTGGCAGCATCAAGTACGATCCTACCTTCTTAAATAATGCTGAGACGCCCGGTGACTCTGTAGCCACTTCGCTGAAGGACGCGTGGTCCAGGTCTGGTTCGGAGCATCCGGTGCTCTTTGGCGGTAGTACGCATCGCGGTGAAGAGGAAATCCTCGCCACAATTTTTCTGCGCTTGCGTCAACAATTTCCGTCATTGCGAATGTTCATAGCGCCGCGTCACGTCGAACGGCTGCGCGAAATCCGCGCGCAACTGGATGCCTTGCGGTTGCGCGTGGTGTTGACGAGCGAAGCACCCACTCGTCACGGACTCAATGCAGATTGCCTGCTCCTCGACACCACTGGTGAACTTCAACACTGGTACAGTATCGCCACGGTTGTTTTCATGGGGAAAAGCCTCACTGCGCACGGCGGGCAAAATCCAGTGGAACCAATTCTAGCTGGCAAACCTGTCGTGTTTGGTCCGCACATGGAAAACTTCGCGACCCTGGCTCAAACGCTTGTTTCAAAGAAAGGCGCGATTCAGGTGCGTGACGCAGATTCACTCGAACAGGTGATCGTCGAACTTTTTCGCGACGGCGAAGCGCGCCAGCGACTCGTGCAAAACTCGCGTGAAGTTTTGAGCGCGCACCACGGCGCAACTGAGCGCGCAGCCGCGCTAATTCACGAGCTTGGCCCCGAACAGGGCAACAATAAGCTGTAGGGCGTCTGTGCCAGACGCCGGGGAATATAGGTTGCCAATTTGCCTTGCGTGAAACAACGGCAATTCCGATATTGCTCGTCCGGCAGCTGCCGGATGACCCTATCGTCTAGAGGCCCAGGACACCGCCCTTTCACGGCGGTAACACGGGTTCGAATCCCGTTAGGGTCGCCACGCCTCTTCATAGACTTGAGGAGCGGGGCGATCTTGTCATTGATCTGGCTTTGTTCTTCTACCTAGCCTTTGGACTGCTCCGCAATCCGCTTCTCAATGGGAACGAGATCGCGCACGTCGTAGCCAATGTAGATCTGTCGCGGCCGGGCAATCTTCTGCTCCGAATCCGTTATCATCTCCTGCCATTGGGCTAGCCAGCCTACCGTGCGTGGAATGGCAAACAGCACCGTGAACATCGCGGGGTCGAAACCCATCGCTTGGTAAATAATCCCCGAGTAGAAGTCCACGTTTGGGTAAAGCTTCCGCTTGATGAAGTATTCGTCTTCCAGCGCGATTCGCTCCAGTTCCAAGGCAATATCCAGCTTGGGATTTCTTCCGGTAACTTGAAAAACCTGATCGGCCGCCCATTTAATGATCCGCGCGCGAGGATCGTAGTTCTTGTAGATCCGATGGCCGAATCCCATCAGCTTGCCATGACCTGCCTTAATCTGCTCAATGTAAGCAGGGATGCGATCTTTGGATCCGATCTCGTCCAACATCTTCAACACCTCTTCGTTCGCACCGCCATGCAGTGGGCCTGAAAGCGCGGCGGCAGCGGCGGCGGTGGCAACGAAGGGGTCTGCCTGAGAGCTTCCCGCGGAGCGCATCACGTTCGCGCTGCAGTTCTGTTCGTGGTCGGCATGCAGGATAAACAAAATATCGAGTGCGCGGGCTAAAGCCGAATTCGCCTGGTACTTCGGCTCTACCATCCTCCACAGCATGTTCATGAAATTCTCGGTGTAACTCAGATCGTTGTCCGGATAAACGTAGGGGAAGCCGAGGCTGTGGCGGTAGCAGTAAGCGGCGATGGTCGGAACCTTGCCGATGAGGCGATAGATTTGCAGCTTGCGCACCTCCGGATCGAGCACATTTCTGGCATCCGGATAAATGGTGGACAGCGCCGCGACAGTGCTGATGAACATGCCCATCGGATGAGCGTCGTAATGAAAACCCTCCAGAAACTTCTTGGTGCTTTCGTGCAGCATCGTGTGGTAGGTGATCTTGTCGGTCCACTCCTTCAGTTCCGGCTCAGTGGGCAGTTCGCCGAACAGAACCAGGTAGGCGACTTCGAGAAAGGAGCACTTCTCCGCGAGTTGCTCGATGGGATAGCCGCGATAGCGCAGGATACCCTTATCGCCATCAATGAATGTGATCGCGCTCTGGCAGGACGCTGTGTTTAAGAACGCGGGATCGTAGCTCATCACCCCGAAATCTTCAGGGCCCGTCTTAATCTGGCGCAAATCCATGGCCCGAATGGCGCCTTCAGAAAGGGGGAGGTTGTATGTAGCCTTGGTGCGTTGGTCGACTACGTTCAGGGCTTCGTTTTCCATGAATTTTCCTCCTGTGTCCGAGGTTAGTTGTTGAACGCCACTCCGGCAACACTCGTCACGGGCTCGCGCGCGGAACCTTCATCAGATTTTGTTCGGCAATCTTGCACGAGACGCTGGGCCGAGCGCCGATACTGTTACGTGAACCTCGACTTTAGGGCATGAAACGAGCGATTCGCGCCAAGGCGATCCCGGTATGGTCGCACTGGTTGATGTTGATCATCACGAGCGTCTTGTTCGTGCTGGTCGCTACATTCGTGGATCTGAAGCCGGTGGTGGAAGAGAATTTTTTCTTTTCGACTAGTGATCCCGGGATCCGCCAGACCAACAAGATCGAGCGACGTTTTCCGTCGCAGCCGGAAGTGATTCTGGCCGTGTCGTCGCGCGATATTTCCTCGCAGCGATATCTGAGTCGAATCCAGAAACTCACGCAACGCGCCCACTCGATTGGCGGGGTAAATGCGGTCAAGAGCCTGACCGAGGGACCGAAAAGTTTTGAAGACGCGCTCAAGAGCCCGTTTTGGAACCGGCTACTGATCGCGCCCGACCGAAAGGCCAGCAACGTGATCATTTTCATGGAAGGGAAGCAGACTGAAAAACCGATCCAGCGTCTGCTGCAAATCGTTCACGAGATGGACACGCGCGATTTTCACATTCACATGGCCGGTCCGCCGTATGTGGTGGAAATGCTGCGGCGCAATTTGGATCACGATTTCCGCTACTTCACACTCACGGCGGTGGTGTTGTTTGGCCTAACCATGGCCGCGTTGTTCCGATCGGTTCGGCTGTTTGTGGGAATGCTTTGCATCTGCGCCAGCGCGGTTTTGCTGACTTTGCTCCTGCAATCGCTGCTCGGCCACAAGATCGGAATCCTGACAGTCAATCTCGGCACCATCGTGTTCGTCATTGCGATGTCCCACCTGGTTTACATGACATTCAACTGGCGAACGCTCGCGGACCGCGCGCATCGCATGGGCAAAGAGTCGCCAGATCTCGCGGCGGACGCACGACGTATGACGTTTCCGCCGTCGTTCTGGTCGATGGTTTGCGCGTCGTTGGGCTTCGCCAGTTTGCTGATTGTGCAGGCCGAGCCGCTGCGTGAGATGGGATTTGGCGGCGTGCTCGGCACGGTGGTGGCATTTGGTTGCGCCTATTTGATGTATCCGTCCTTCCTGCGCTGGGCGGTGCCGCGCAAAAGTAAAATCGTTGAGGCAGAACCTACGCACGCATTTTGGTCGCGCCGTTTTGCCTTGCTCTCGTTAGGCGTCATTGTGCTCGGCGCGGGCTTGGGATTAGGTCTCACCCGAGTGAACACCGACCCTAGCCTTCTTGATTATTTCAAGCCGGGCACGGAGCTGTGCGACGGCTTGGAGTACGTTGATCGCACCGGCGGCTCAAATCCGCTCACGCTGGTTGTGTCCTCATCAAACGGCGCGCTGCTGAACACGGACGCGGCTTACGAAAAGATGTGGAGACTGCACGGCGCGCTGGAGCATGAGAGAGATGTCGGGACCGTGATTTCGTTGGCCACGCTTCTTGCCGAAGGCGACCGCGTGCCGTTTTCGTTTCTCATCAGCTACGAAAAAATGATGGAGATCATGGCGCAACCCAAGTACGCGCGGGTCTCGAAAAGCTTCGTGACAGATAATCGGAAGGAAGCTGTGTTCATGCTGCGAATGATCGAAGCGCGTCGCACCAAATATCGTGTCGACGTTGTGAATGATCTTCGCGCCGTCTGTCGCAAATATGGATTTAAGGCTGATCTCGTCGGCGGCATTTATTACCTGCAAGGGCGACTCGCCAAGTTGGTCGCTGAAAGCTTGGTGACCGGTTTGTTCTGGTTGAATCTGTTATTCATTGTCATCGCGTGGGTTGTCGCGCGATCTGTGCGCGGCGCAGTGGCGATGATTGCGAGCCTGACTCTTGTGCCGCTGTCGATGCTCGGCGGCATCGGCTGTTTCCATGTGCCGGTGGACATCATTTCGGCGCCGGCCACGAACGTCTGTATCGGTATTGCCATTGATTCGATGATTCATCTCGTGTTCGGCGTCCGCCGCGCGCAACGCGACGGAAAGAAAGGCTGGAACGCGTGGGTATTCGCGCGCGAAGAACAATGGCGCGGGATTGTTTATTCGGACGTGATCATCGCCGCCGGTTTCGCCATTTTCGTGCTGTCAGATTTTCCGCCGACGCAACGGTTCGGTCTCATGGTTTTGGCTGGATGCGTCATCGACATCCTGGCAAACCTGTTCGTCCTGCCACTGCTCGGCGGCGCTCAATTGAAAAAGCGCGATTGAGGATGCGGCTGCAATGCAATAACGTGGTGGGCGATGGAGGCCGCGTTTTACCAATCGGAATCTGATCAGCCGCATCCGGGGCGGGCGCGGGCGATCATCAAGGCGCATCCGGAGGTTCGCCAATTGATGGTGCGCAATCCATGGACTGCGCTGCTCGCGGTCTCGATCTTGATCCTGCAGACGGCAATCGCGTATGGAATGGGCACGCTTGGATTTGGTTACTGGTGGCTCAGTCTGCTGATTGCGTTTTGTGTCGGCGCGTTTGCCAATCATGCTAATTACGTCATCATTCACGACGCGACGCATAATCTGATTTTCCGTCGCCCGGGCTGGAACAAAATGGTGGCTCTCATCGCCGATCTCCCAAACCTTGCGCCGGGTGCGATGGGCTTTCGTGTTTATCATTTGCAACATCACTCGCACCAGGGCGACTACCATTGGGACGCCGACCTGGCGAACCATTGGGAGGCGCGCCTTGTGGGCAATAAATGGTATCGCAAGGCGATCTGGCTGATGCTCTTTCCGTTCTTTCAGGTGACGCGCCCGCCGCGGTTGAAGGCAATCAAGATGTGGGACCGATGGTTCTCAGCGAATCTCGCGTGTGCGGTCGTGTACGACGTGGCGATCGTTTATTTCTGCGGGTGGGCCGGGTTCTTGTATCTCGTGTTCGCGTTTCTCTTCTCGATCGGACTGCATCCAGTGGGCGCACGCTGGATTCAAGAGCATTACACCTACGATTTCGACCAGGAAACTTTCAGCTATTACGGCCCAATCAATCGGGTGGCGCTGAACATGGGCTATCATAATGAGCACCATGATCTGCCGTCGATCCCATGGAACAATCTGCCGAAGCTGCGCGCCATGGCACCCGAGTTTTACCAGAATCTGAAATATCACTCCTCGTGGAGCCGCTTGGTTTTGCAGTTCATTTTTGACAAGAGATACAGCCTCTTTTCGCGAGTCGAACGAATGAAAAAATCCCACGACAGCGGCTCTCGTGCGGCTGCCCAGACGACAAACAGTCGGAACGGCAACCTTGATCTCAGTGCCCGGCCTATTAGTTTTTAATTATGGCTGAGCAACTGGATCAAGGAAGGGTGCTCTCCCCGGCGCGCCATAGCTCCGCGAAGGCGGCCAGAGCGCCCCTTTACGTCTCGACCAAGAACGAGACGGTTCGAATGTTCGAGAGCGATTTCATGGAATTTTTTACTCGGGTGCATCCGGCGATTCCGCTCGTTCTATATCTGCCGGTAATTGGCTGTATGCTCTACCTGGCGCTGTGGCGACAAAAACTATCGTTTCTGGTTGTCGCGGGATTTTTTCTGCTAGGAGTTTTGCTCTGGACGTTGCTCGAATACGCCATCCACCGGTACGTATTTCATTACGAACCCAGGACGCGCGTAGGAAAACGGCTGCACTACATCATCCACGGCGTGCATCACGATTATCCAAACGATGCGCGGAGACTCGTCATGCCGCCTAGTATCAGCGTGCCGCTTGCGTTTTTTTTCTACGGCGTGTTTCTGCTGATCTTCGCGCGCTTCGCATCGAGTGCGTTTGCTGGACTTGTCTTCGGTTATGTTTGTTACGACATGCTTCATTACGCAACGCATCATTTTCCGATGAAACGAGGCGCGTGGCTGTGGCTGAAGCAGTATCATCTTCGCCATCATTACAAGGATGATCACGTCGGATACGGCATCAGCTCGCCGCTTTGGGACTACGTCTTTCGGACCACGCGTAAGTAATCAACGGCCAATCCGGCTGTAGCCACCGGCCTGTGGCCGGTCGCAATAAGATCTCAGTTTTTTGGGAAATTCGACGGCCCACAGGACCGTGGCTACAATCACACTAAAGCCTTGTCCTGAAACCGAACCCCGCTAAATTAGCTGCCCCGACACGGAACTCCGCAGTATGCAGATGTAGCGGATAACTTCGTAAGGAATCTAGTGAAGCACAAAATTACCAGTTTTGCTGGGGAAGAGCGTTCCTTGGAAAGGTGGGCGAACGTAAGGCAATGCACAGTTCGATGAACCACGACCCGATAAAATTTAGTCTGAGTAATTTCCTGGCGGGCGAGAGCGACGACCCGCTACAAGCTCCAGCCAGCTTTACAGACTGGGTGCGCCGTGGCGCGTGGGCGGCTGAATTATATGAGCCCGAGCTTCTCGCCAGTGCGGATGCTCGCACGGTAATCAATTACGGCGGGAAACCGCGGCCGGTAATTAATCTCTGTTCGTACAATTATCTCGGCCTTGCCAATCACCCCGAGGTGCTGGCCGCCGCACATCAGGCGCTAAGGACGCACGGAATGGGGGCATGCGGTTCGCCGATGCTCTCAGGGATGACCGATCTCCATCGCGAGCTCGAGCGGCGCGTCGCGAAATTTCTCAAACGCGAGGACGCCATGCTTTTCAACAGCGGATTTGGCGGCGCGCTGGGCACGATCTCCGGGCTGCTTCGCAAAAGCGACGTAGCCCTTCTGGACAACCGCTCGCACCTTAGTCTTCGCGATGGCGCCGTCCTTTCTCGCTGCCGAACTGAGAAGTTCGAGCACAACGATCCAGTGTCGCTTGATGTGGCATTGACCCGTCAAAAAGCGCGGCGTCGGCTCGTGGTTATCGAAGGCATTTACTCCATGGACGGCGACTTCGGTAATCTGAAGGAATTACTAGATGTGGCGGAATCTCATGGCGCTAGTGTTTTCATTGACGAAGCGCACTCCATGCTGGCATGCGGCGAGCATGGCCGTGGAGCGGCTGAGAAGTTTGGCGTAGAAGATCGCGTCCCGCTCGTTTATGGAACGTTTTCCAAAGCGTTCGGCGCGCTGGGCGGCTTTGTCGCGGGCTCGAAGGAGACGCTGCAATATCTGCGTCTCTACGCGCATCCTTATGTTTACTCCTGTGCGCTGCCGCCAGTGGTGATCGCGGCCCTTCTGAAGGCGCTCGACCTCGGCACCAGTCAGCCGGAACTGCGCGCGCAACTTTGGGAAAATGCCGATTACTTTCACGCGCAACTTCAAAGCCTTGGCCTCGACACTGGAGCATCGACAACTTATGTAATGCCCATCGTCATCGGTGATCGCGAGCGCATGTATCGGCTGGGACACGAACTTCGGCGGCGCGGTCTTTGGGTCGCTCCGGTGGATTATCCGGCTGTGCCGCAAAACCGAATTTGTTTTCGTGCCTGCGTGAGCGCCAAGCATACGCGCGCGGACTTGGACGAAGCCTTGAACATTCTCGCCGACACGCTCGTTCCGGCGATGCTACAAAAGCAAAGCGCGTGATGATAAATGACGAAGCACCCGCCTTCACTGCGCTACGAAGCGGCAGGCGAATGACGAATGACGAATGCAGAATGTCGAAGGAGTGACGAAATCCTAATGAAAAACATCCGCCCGAATAACGGAGTTCCGACTGCTGCGCGATTATTTGTCATTCGGGCTTCGTCATTAATTCGTCATTCGTCATTGAATTGACTCGCGCGTCTGATCTCGAGGAGTTCGCCGTAACCTGATGCCGCAGCCAACAGAGACGCTCCATTCGCGCGTCGCAGCCACCTACAAGGGGCGCGAGGTGGAGGGGGTTCTCGATCTGTATTTTTACAGGCCGATCGGGTTGCGGTTGGCCGAGTTTTTCGAGCAACTCAAGATGACGCCCGCCGCTGTGACATTGCTCGGCGGCATCTGCGGCGTCGTCGCAGGGCACCTTTATTACTACCGAGATTTGCGCATCAACATCGTGGGCATGGTGCTCCATGTTTGCGCAAATGCGCTCGACAACGCGGACGGTCAGCTCGCGCGCTTAACTCAAAGGGAAAGCCGCAAAGGCCGCATTATTGACAGTGTCGCGGATCATTTGGTGTTCGCGAGCATTTACGTGCATTTGACGCTGCGATGTTTCTTCGAAGATCCATCTCCAACGATCTGGCTTCTTGCTCTTGCCGCTGGAATCAGTCACGCATTGCAAGGAGCAGCGGCTGATTATTACCGGAGCACCTACCTTTACTTTGCAGGAACCGGAGCGCGCACCGGATTGGACTCCTCTTCTGGAGTCCGATCCAAGTATCAGACGCCCAGCTGGCATCACACACCGTGGGACAAACTTCTGCTCGCGCTATATTTGAATTTCACTCGCCAACAGGAAATGCTGGCGCCTCATCTGAAAAAGTTGCGCGACACAGCCGCCGAACTGTTCCAAGGCCAAATGCCGGACTGGTTACGAGCACGTTATCGAAATCTGGCTGGCCCGATGCTCAAGTGGTGGGGATTACTCATGACAAACACGCGAATGCTCATCTTATTTACGCTCCTATTCATAGGCCAGCCGATTTACTTTTTCTGGTTCGAGCTCATCCCGCTTAATTTGTTGTTCGTTTATTTGATTTTCCGCGAGGAAACCATGGCCGAGTCGATGCAAGAGGTTGCCCAGAAATGGCGAGACTTGGCCTGAACCGCCATCTGCATTTGTGTCGAAGATTGAAATTTCAGAAGTAACGACGCGCCGGGAGCGCAGCGCGTTCATCAAATTTCCATGGCAGATTTATGCCAATGATCCCGCGTGGGTGCCGCCGTTAATCATCGAACGAAAAGCGTTTCTCGATCGCAAGCGGCATCCATTTTTCAGGCACGGCGACGCCGCGCTATTCCTGGCGAGGAAAAATGGCGAGATCGTTGGGCGAATCATGGCCAGCGATGATCCGAACTACAATTCAGTGCACCAATCGAACGTGGGCTGTTTTGGCCTGTTCGATTCCACCGACGATCCCGATGTAGCTGCTGCGCTGTTTGAAGCCGCGGCCAATTGGCTTCGCATGAAAGGACGAACTGAGATGATGGGGCCCATCGATTATTCAACCAATTACGTCTGCGGTCTGTTGATCGATGGATTCCAGTTTCCGCCCACCATACTGACCGCGCACAACCCGCCGTACTACCGGCACCTGATCGAGAGCTGCGGATTTACAAAAACAAAGGATTGGTACGCGTGGTGGTTTGCTGATCCAGCAAAAGCCGTGGCGCATTTGCGACGGCTCGCCACGCGTTTCAATGCGCGTTGTCCCGCCGTTATTCGCCCAGCCAACCTCAGGAATCTCCGCGACGAAAGCAGACGGCTCCGTGAAATTTATAATCAGGCGTGGGAAAAAAACTGGGGTTTTGTGCCGTTCACAGAAGCGGAGATCGAGTTCATGACTAATGAACTGAAGCCGCTGCTGGTGCCGGAGTTCGCCTGGATCGCTGAGATCGGCGGCGAGCCTGTCGGATTCACATTGGCTGTACCGGACATCAACGTTCTCCTGCGCGATCTCAACGGACGGCTGACTCGCTTTGGTCTGCCGATCGGCTTGATCAAACTGCTGTTGTACAAAAAGCGCATCCGAAAGGGGCGCCTGATCGCTCTCGGCGTGGTTGAAAAATACCGGCGCGCCGGAGTCGCCGAGATGCTCGTGCTGCGCGTGATGGAAGAAACAATGATCAAGCGCGGGATTACGGGTGAATTGAGCATGACGCTGGAAGACAATTTCATGATCAACCGCTTCCTCGAAGCGATCGGCGCGCACCGCTACAAGACCTGGCGCATCTACAGCAAATCGATCGCGTAGTGTCGATAGTAAGCTCAGACCCCTTCGAACAGCGGAGCCTTGTCGACGCAGTCATCGCAGCTTCGCGCGACGAGCGCGGCTGCAACGAGATGGCCGGTTGTGTTCAGCACCGTGGCGAAGAGGTCGGGGACCGCGTCGACTGCGATTAGAATCCCGATTCCGTTGGCCGGCAGACCGATGGCCAGAAAGAGTGGCGTCAGCATGATAAACGCGCCGCGTGGAATGCCCGGCACGGCGAAGGCAAGGAACACTGCAGCGAAAGCGATCGTCGCTACGCTGCCGGCATGGAGCGGCACGCCGTAGAACCAGCCGACGAAGAGCGCGCCGATCGTCCACGACACCGGCGCCGCAATTTTGAACGTCGAGACCGCAAGAGGCAGGACGAATCCCGTGACCCGCTCGGGCAAGTGCAGGTTCTTCTCGGCCGTCTCGACGAGCGCCGGTAGCGACGCGATCGACGAGCTCGAGCTGAAGGCAATGAGCTGCGGCGGCAGTGCGGCACGCGCGAAGCGGCGCAGCGGGATGCGGTCCGCGATTGCCACGACCGGGTAGAGCAGCAGCGTCACGGCGATGCTCGCAACCGAGTAGGCAACGACATAGAAGCCAATCGCGCCCGCCAGCGTTGCGCCGGCATGGACGGCGAGTGGAAGGACGAGCGCGAATACGCCCAGCGGCGCAGCGAGAATGACCCAGCGGACGAGGACGAGCATCGCGTCGCTCAGAGCGCGAAAGAAACGCGTCAGCGTCTGACGCGATGCCTCGGGAGAGCGCGCAATCGCCAGCGCGAGGAGAAGGGTGAAAAGGATCAACGGCATCATCGCCCCGCCCGCGGCGGCGGCGACCGGGTTCGCAGGGAGGAGTGAGACAAGCCACGCCGAGAACGTCTGCGCCTGTCCTTCCGCAGAGATTTCATTCGCCGCTTCGACCGCGCCCGGTGGAAATTGTAGTGCGCCGTGAGGCGGAAGCAGCGCGAACATCGCCAGCGCGACCGGAATCGCGACGGCGGCGACTCCAATGAGAAGCAGCACAAAAATAACCAGCGTCCATCCGCCGAGCCGGCCGATCGACTTGATGTCCGACACCGATGCGACTCCGGTGATCAGCAGCGAGATGACGAGGGGGATCACTGTCATGCGAATGCCGTTGACCCAGAGCGTGCCGATCGGCGCGATCGCGTCTGCGGCGCAGATCAGTAAGGCGTTATGCGATGCCGCGATGAGGACGCCGAGGAGGATCGCGGCGATGAGAGCGAGAAGGACGCGCGTGCTTTCTTTCATCACATCATCAAGTCGCCACCATTGATATCGAATGATGCGCCCGTGATGTAGCCGGCGGCCTCCGAGGCAGCAAAGCAAATCAAGTCGGCGACCTCGCGCGCGGTGCCGAGACGCGGGATCGGGTAACTCGCTGCGAGGTGTTGCAGCAATTCGTCGTTGGCGTTCTCACGCGTCAGCTCCGTGTCAATCATTCCGGGGCAGACGGCGTTCACGGTGATGCCGAACTTGCCGAGTTCCTTGGCCGCCGCGCGGGTGAGGCCGAGCAGGCCCGCCTTTGATGCGGTGTAATGCGCGCCGCCCAGAGTGCTGACCATTCGGCCGCCGGACGAGGAGACATTAATGATGCGGCCGTAGCGCTGCGCCTGCATCGCTGGGAGTGCCGCCTTCGTGAGCAGGAATGGCGCGGTGAGATTGACCTCAAGCGCGGCGCGCCATTCGTCCGCAGTCAGATCAGGAAACCGCGTGGAGAGCGCGAGCGCGGCGTTGTTAACGACAACGTCGACGCGGCCAAAGCGCGCAAGTGTCATCCGCACGATCTCCTCCGCGATACCGGGCGCGGCGATGTCACCCGGCACCGCTAGCGTGCGTTCGCCAATCGACGAGGCGAGATTCTCGGCGCGCGCGCGGTCGCGCACATTCACTGCCACCGCCGCGCCGCGTTCGTGGAAGCGCTCCGCCGCGGCACGCCCGAGCCCACGCCAGGCGCCGGTGACGATGACAACGCGCCCGGCAAAGTCCTGCGCTGAACGCTGGCCGCTCATCTCAATATCCGAGCTCCCCATTGCGGTTCCCATTCGTTGGCTTCATAGATTGGTTAGGGGCGAAATGGAAGTTCAGGAGATCAGCGCCTCGCGCAGCTCGTGGAAATCAACAGGCTTGGTCAGATAAGAATCAAAACCAGCCCGTAGCGCTGCGTCACGCTCTTTCTCGCTTGTGCGACCGGTCACGGCAATGGCCTTGACAGGCTGCATTCGCTTAGCTTCGCGTACCAAATCAACGCCGTCACCATCCGGCAGGTTCAAATCAGCGATAAGAAAGTCGAACTGCATTTCTTTCAGTCTAGACCGTGCTTCGGAGATGTTTTTCGCTACGACCGTCTGGCAACCGCAGCGGTTCAACAGCAGATTAAAGACGACACGGCTGTCCGTGTGATCCTCTACCAACAGTACCCGCACAATTTCGATATTCGCATGTCGTGTAAAAAAAGCACTTAGCCCCAGCGGTCTGCGGTTGTTCGAGGCGCGGTTTTGAGACCTAAGGTCTGCCCACTGAAGGGCGCGAGCGCAACGAGCGTCCCGCTCCAGTGTGTGGTTAGGCGTCCTTCGCCTCAGTCTTGGTGATCTGTAAAAACTCAACCGGTGCCCCATTGTCTTCGATGAATGCGACGATGATGCCTGGGCTGGGGCTATTTGGTGCGATGATCACCTTCATGCCCTTGAGTTCTTGCTCAAGATCGTCGACCTCAAAGGCCACATGTGGAAGGGTCTTGACGAGCTCCGGATACGGCGCATCCGGTTCGTACCTCATCCATTCGACATGGTAGGGACTTTCTTTGTAACCGCTCACATAAATTTTCAAGTGCTTCAGATGCACTTCGCCCTCTCTTTTTTCGGTGGTCGGAATTCCGAGGTGGTGGTACTTCCTCATTTCGAACACTCCTCTGAAGGCTATTGAAAACGCCTAACGAGAAAGAGATCAGGTACAGGCGGAGCCTGTTAGCTGCATCGCATTATTGGTCCTCCAGCAGTTATTCATGGCCGAGCGGAACGGGTCTCAAAATGCGGCGGAGCGAGGCTGTGAATAACTCTGCGGCGGCGGAGAGGATCATGGTTGATAAGTGGATGAAGCTCCTTGTTGAATGGGCCTGGGGAAAGAGGGCACGCACCGGTCCACTACGAATATGCATCGCCGATCGCTCGACGATTGTAACCATACTTTCGAGTGGTGCCGGGCGTGCTTTCATTGCGAACGAATCCTCAGATGAAGAACCCTTCCCGAGGTCTTGGACAATAATGCCTTCGCCGAATGAAAGCCAGCGTGTTCGCGCTACCGCCCCGAGAACAAAGCAAACTCAACAAGAAAGTAAAAACAAACACACTTATGAACATGACGAGCAAATCCGCGCAGTTCGCGGCTTTAATTGGTATTGATTGGGCGAGCCAACGGCACGCCCTTTGTCTGTATGATTGCGCCACAGGAAAGAGAGAAAGTTCCATTCTGGAGCACACGCCCGAGGCCATAGCACAGTGGGCGCGGGAGCTGCAAGAGCGTTTTAGGGGAAACCAAATCGCTCTCTGTCTGGAGCAAAGCAAAGGCCCGCTTATTTACGCGCTCTTGGAGTATCCCTTTTTTGTTCTCTATCCGATCAACCCAGCGACGGCCGCACGTTACCGAATGGCCTTCAAAACCAGCCGGGCCAAGGACGATCCCAGTGACGCGCAAGTCTGCTTGGAATTAGTGCTGCATCACCGGGAGAAACTCAACCCTTGGTTACCCAATGATGGGCAAACCCGCGAGCTCTCTTGTCTCTTACAACATCGCCGCGCGGCGGTCGATTTGCGCACGCTTCTTACCAATATGTTGCGCGATGCACTCAAGAGCTATTATCCCCAGGCCCTGGAATTGGCAAGTCAGGATCTCTTTGCTCCGCTGGGTTGCCAGTTCCTGCTCAAATGGCCTTCGCTCCAGGAGCTGCAGAAAGCGCGCAAGGAAAGTGTGCGCAAATTTTATTATGCGCACAATTGCCGGCGCATGGATGTGATTGAAAAACGCCTCGACGCCATCGCCCACTTGACCCCGCTCTGCCGGGATCGCGCCTTGGTGGGACCGAGCATGCTCCAGGTCAAGATGCTCGCTCGCCAGTTACTCCAACTCGGCGCCGCGCTCAAAGAGTACGACTCCAAGATTGAGAAACTCTTCGCCCAACATAGCGATGTTTTAATCTGGGAAAGCTTCCCCGGCGCTGGCCTGACCCTGGCACCACGCCTGGCCTGCGCTTTTGGCACCCAGCGCTCCCGCTACCAGAGCGCTGTCGCTATCCAACAGTACAGCGGGACCGCGCCAGTCACTGAGAAAAGCGGCAAAAATCAGCACTGGGTCCATCGTCGCTGGGCCCGGCCGCTCTTTACTCACCAAAGCTTCTTCGAATACGCCAACCAGTCGGTGCTCCATTGCCAATGGGCCAAGCTCTATCTCAAGGAGCAAATGGCGCGCGGCAAAGCTTATCCCACTGCCATCCGCGCCTTGGCCTTCAAGTGGCAGCGCATCATGTTCGTGTGCTGGCGCGACCGCGTCCCTTACGACGAAACAACCTACCTCCAAAGCCTTAAACGCAGAGGCTCACACCTCGCCAGCAAACTCAACTAACAACCCTCTAAAGCCGCTTGAACATCTTACCAATAACTCCTACCCAAACCCTTGACGGACTACCTCAGATGTATGGTTAGGCCTTCGGCGGAACGTGCATGGAGCCTTGGACCGGTCCCACGTCACGTGCGACCTGCAGCGTGTCGAGGTATTGCTGGAACTTAACAGCCCGGCCGTCGCGGATCGTCCAGACGTAGGCGACCTGTGCCTTGCGTTCCTCAGCTCGCCCGTGAAATCTGAAGTAATAGTAGCCGAGAGCTACAACTCTCTCACCGCCGTTGCACTCAAAGATCTCATCGGCGTCGAAGACGAGTTTGTCGAAACCCGCCGTTAAGCGTTCGAAAACGCCTGAGCGCACCTCAGCTATTCCGTGATAAGGGCTGCGGTCCGCCAACGGTGAATTGTCAGCCACGATCCAGACAATGTCGTCAGCTAAATACGACAACACTGCTTCATAGTCGCGCTCGCCTAAACGTGCGTAAAGTGTTTCAATATCCGCGATCGTATTCATGCTCGACGAGGCCTAACGAGACGGAGATAAGCCACGGCAGGGTGGCGTGGCAAACAAACTGAACTTATTTCGCAATGGGGCCGTTGGCTTCATCGATTGGTTAGGACGAAACGGTTCCATGTCGCGATAGCGACTGTGGCTCGCAAGCGGATGAAATATGGAAGTCGCAGAGACACTCATTGGCAACGTCCGAATGATGAAGCGATCCTTGAGGCAATAATACACACCCTCGCTGCGCGCAGCAAACAGCCCTGATGAGTGTCATGTTCGTGATTCGCAGCCGTTTCGATCTAACGAGAAGTAGGCCGAATTATTATGCCTTTAAAGACGCAATAATTCGATCTAATACGCTTGCCTTCCTGGGGGAGGATTGGAAAAATGCCGAACATGGCCACCAGTTTACGGATCAACGCGTCGGGGCGCAATCCTAAGTTGTTGGATCAAGTGCGCGACGTGATTCGGCGCAAACACTTCAGTATCCGCACCGAGCAAGCTTACACGGATTGGATTCGCCGGTTCATCTTGTACCACAGCAAACGGCACCCGCGCGAAATGGCGGAAGCTGAAGTGGTCGATGTCCTTACGCATCTGGCCCGTGATGGAAATGTTGCCGCCTCTACTCAGAA
>DASYDT010000042.1:0-7152 GCA_036499425.1 Candidatus Udaeobacter sp.
CGCAATCATGAATTGTTCGGTAATTTTCATCATGCACCTATGGCTTGCATTCAAGTAATAGTGACGACGGGTGCAGAGGTTCACGGTGACTCCCTCCGCTGGTGTCAAGTGTGCTAAGCACGGGAAGCCTAGAACCCGCCTCATCCGCACCATAAAATCCCGTCATCACCACCCACCACAACCAGGAATTCGTCCTTTGGTTTCAGTGAAGATCTCCGCGCACGCGATTTGGAAAAAACTCTCATCAGGCGCTAGGACTTATACCTAGGACAAAGGCCAACGGCTGTCTTAGCTACGGGTTGTGACGGAAATTCAATCTTCCAATCAACGTCAGGGAACCAGAAGCGAGCGTTTTTACGAATCTGGTTAGCAAACACTCCAATCCTCTTATGAGCAATCGCTCAGTGGCGCGAAAGATTCGAATAAATAACAAACAAACCCCGACGAAAGGGTAACATGAAAAAAGTTATAACCATATTAATTAGCTGTTCGCTCGCGTTGGCTGCGAGCGTGATCGCCCAGCAGGACGAACAGCAGCAAAAACCAAAGAAAGAGAAGGCGCAGCCGGAAAGATCGCACCCGGCCAATGAAGCGAGACAGGCGCCGCAGCCACAGTCTGTCCCCAGGCAGCCGAGGCAGCGCGCGGAGACAAAAGCTCCCGGGCACGAGACAGCGCCACAATCCAGCGAGCAAAGCGCCACCACCCTGGGCCCGCGTGGGCGGAACCCAGCGCGCACCGTGACGAAGGCTCCCGAAAAAGAGCCAGGTCACGCGAACGCAGGCGAGCAGCAGATAGAACAGCGCAAGAAAGAGCGCGGCGCGCCTAATGAACCTGACGCGAATAAGCCGCCTGGACCAGCTCCCGCCACCGAGCGTGAACAATCCAATGTTGCGCCCGCGTCGCAGGCAAAGAATCCGAACCCGCAGGAAAACAAGCTGAATGCTAAGGCGAAAAAGCCGGATCCACAGACGGTCCAGAAAATCAAGACAGAGCACACTAATTTTCACGCGCAGGCAAAACCGGATAAGGTCCCGGCCGTAACGTTCAATCAGGGCCACCGCATCAGCGGAAGCGAACATTGGCAAGGCTCACAATATGAGGTCTACCGTTCCTACCATCCTGAGCGGCACGACCAGGGTTGGTACCGTTCGCACTATAATCGGGTGGAGCTGATTGGTGGCGGTTACTATTACTGGAACAACGGCTACTGGTTTCCGGCGTGGGGTTATGATCCTTCCGCGGAGTATTACGCCTACGACGCGCCGATCTATGTCGGTTCAAGTGCTGAGCCGCCCGATCGCGTGATTGCCGACGTGCAAGCCACCTTGCAGGAGATGGGCTACTATCACGGCGAGGTCGATGGATTACTCGGCCCGTTAACGCGCGAGGCACTCGCCGCCTACCAGGCCGATAACGGACTTACCACCACCGAGGTGATTGATGAGCCGACGCTCTCTTCGCTCGGGATGAGTTAAACAAATAAATTCACAAAGAAAAGCCGCCGAGCCTGTGTCTTGGCGGCTTTTTCTGTTGTTGTAGCCACGGCGCTGTGTCGCCGTGTTTGAGGAACTACGCCGCGCCCGGCTCATAGCTACCACCGCGACTGACTGCCAGTCCGGCTCGGACCTTTCTTAGGTCTCTTTTTGTCGGACAAGATAAATCAAATACCAAACCACTGCGGCATTGACCAGCAGGGCGAGTAAGCGGACGGCGGTAAATTCCTTGACCAGCTCATACACTTCGAACGGCATCAACGAACTTGTCGCAACAATAGTCAGCCATTCCGCCCAGCGCCTCCGGAATAGCAGACCGGTCCCTTCAGTGAGGAACAGCGCGGCATAGGCTGCGCCCAACGCGCTTAATTCCTTTAACTCTTTCGTGTGTACCAGCCGCAGCTTGCTCAAAAGCGCACCTATGAATTGATTATCGGGATCGATCCGCAACTGATCGAGCCAATGTTCGACGTGCGACGCCACATTCTTGTGAAGGAAAGTCAACGCGCCAAATGCCAGCGCCAGAAGCGCCGCGCCTTTTACGAATTTGAAAACTGCGATTAGGAGCAGCATTCTGTCGCCGCGTGAGTGAGATCGTTTTTTGGCAGGCACTATTCCCCTAATCGCCGCTTCACACTCAGCCGGACTGAAAACGATTGCGTTTCTCTGGCGGGAATAGCGGAAACAGTCTCGCGCGAAGCGGGTGCAATCGCCACCTAAGGCAATCCCGCCGCCTTTCTCGCTTTAAATTTCGAATGCTGCTCAGCGCATTTCCTTGTCGAAAGGCGATCTAATTCGAAAACATGCCTTTCTTCTCCATGCTCGCTTTCATCTTCGACATCGATGGCACCCTCGTCGATTCCAATGAGCTGCACGTGGATTCGTGGGACCGCGCCTTCCGCCGGTTCGGCAAAGAATTTCCGCGGGAAAAATTACGCGCCCAGATCGGCAAAGGCTCAGATCAATATTTACCCGAGTTTCTTACGCCGGATGAGATTAAGCGTTTCGGAAAAGAACTCGATGATTACCGGTCCGATCTGTTCAGAAAAGAATATCTCCCAAAGGTCCGACCGTTTCCAAAAGTGCGGGAACTTTTCCAGTGCGTTCGCAACGACAACAAACACATCGTGCTGGCCAGTTCGGGTAAAAAGGCTGACACAAAATATTACATCGATCTTCTTAAGGTAGATAATCTCATTGACGGATATGTCTCCGGCGACGATGCCGACAATTCTAAACCTGCGCCCGACATCTTTTCCGCTTCATTGAAAAAGCTCGGCGACATTTCGCCTGCCGCCGCAGTGACAGTCGGCGATACAAGATTCGATGTCGAAGCCGCTGGAAAAGCCTGCCTGAAAACGATTGCATTTCTCTGCGGCGGAACATCGGAATCAGTTTTGCGCGAAGCAGGCGCAGTGGCCATCTACCGCGATCCCGCTGACTTTCTCGCCCATTACGATGACCTATGATCAATGATCTTTGGTACAAGAACGCCGTCATCTATTGCCTGTCGGTCGACGCTTACATGGACGCGAATGGCGATGGGATCGGTGATTTCACAGGGCTCATGCGCCGCCTCGATTATCTGCACGGCCTGGGCGTGACCGCGATTTGGCTGATGCCGTTTCAAACGTCGCCTGGCCGGGACGGCGGTTACGACATCGCCGATTATTACAACGTCGACCCTCGATACGGCACGCTGGGCGATTTCATCGAGTTCACTCATGGCGCACAACAACGCGGCATCCGTGTCTTGATCGATCTGGTAGTGAATCATACCTCCGATCAACACCCATGGTTCAAACAGGCGCGCTCCGATCCAAATTCGAAATATCGGCATTGGTACGTCTGGTCGAAGAAGAAACCGCCACGCGCGAACCAGGGAATGGTTTTTCCCGGCGTACAAAAGACGACGTGGAACTACGATCGCGAAGCCAAAGCGTGGTATTTTCATCGGTTTTACGATTTTCAGCCCGATCTCAACACCTCAAATCCCGAGGTACAAGCTGAGATACTCAAAATCATGGGCTTTTGGATCCAGGCAGGCGTCTCCGGATTTCGTATGGACGCTGTGCCTTTCATCATCGCGACCAAGGGACCAAATGTGCGAAAACCAAAGGAGCAGTTCGATATGCTGCGCATGTTCCGCGAATTCCTCCAGTGGCGACAGGGCGACTGCATTGTGCTGGCGGAAGCGAATGTCCTTCCCGACACCGACATGGATTACTTCGGCGAGGAGGGCGACCGCATGCACATGATGTTCAATTTTCAGGTGAACCAAAACCTCTTCTACGCGTTAGCCGCCGCCGATACGCGCCCGTTGATCAAAGCATTGAAAGCGACTAAGCCGCGGCCGGCCACGGCGCAGTGGGGCCTGTTCCTGCGAAATCACGACGAACTCGATCTCGGCCGTCTCCAGGAGAAACAACGGCAAACCGTGTTCAAAGCGTTCGGACCCGACAAAAACATGCAGCTTTACGATCGCGGGATCAGACGCCGCCTCGCCCCGATGCTCGGGGGCGATCAACGCCGGCTCGAGCTGGCCTACAGTTTGATGTTCACATTACCGGGAACACCGGTTGTTCGTTACGGCGACGAGCTTGGCATGGGCGACGATCTCACGCTGCCGGAACGCGGTTGCGCGCGAACTGCGATGCAATGGTCCAACGAACCGCGCGGTGGCTTTACCAAAAACGCAAAACCGCACACTCCTGTGATCGACAAGGGACCGTACGGTTATCAACACGTTAATGCCGCGATCCAGCGACGCGATCCGGAGTCGATGCTGAACTGGACCGAGCGCATCATTCGAATGCGCAAAGAAGTTCCCGAGATTGGCTGGGGCGATTTCACCGTGTTGAATGTTCGAGATCGCGCGGTACTCGCCATCCGGTACGACTGGCGCAATAATTCGGTGTTGTTCTTACACAATCTCCACGAGCAACCGTGTGAAATTGTGTTGGACCCGGGCGTGCCTGGCGAACAGGGCAAACTGCTGGTTAATCTTCTAGCTGAGGACCACAGCCGGGCTAACCAATCCGGCAAACACCGCATTATGCTGGAAGGCTACGGTTACAGATGGTACCGGATTGGCGGACTCGATTATTTGTTGCGTCGAACCGACATCGATCAGGGCGATAACCATGCAGTTTGAAAACAAACGCCGCTCTTAATTCCTGGCTGCCAGCTGTTTCATAATTCTTCCTTCTGACTTCTCACTTTCCTCTTTTCTGCTATTTTCCGCGCTTTTATGCAATCCCGAGACGAGCTCGCGCACGAGAAGATAGACAACTTGTTGACCGACCAACCTTGGTATCAAGTAGAACCGCAGCCCGATCAATGTCACTTTCCCTGCTTGATCTCATACATCAATATTGATGTTGCCAACAGATGGAGTTCACGGTAGAATTTTACGAAACAAACGATGGACGATGTCCGGTCCGCGATTTTCTCAATGACCTCAAAGCCAGCGATCCGAATGATTTTGTCACGGTTATGGCCGGCCTGGCCAAGCTGCGCAATCGCCAATACCATCGCGAGCCGCTCTCGAAACCGCTGGGCGGTGGCCTGTTCGAACTGCGTCACGTTGGCAAACTCAATACGCGAATCATGTGGTTCTTTATGAAAGGTCGCCGCATTATCGCTGTGCACGGCATTCGCAATAAGGGACAGGCTGTTTCCGCACGCGACCTCGACACGGCGCGAGACCGGATGCGCGACTGGCTAAAAAGAAAAGCACTGTAGCGGCGGTCTATGACCGCCGACCTCTTATGAGTACTCGAACTAACTTCGATCGATATTTGCAGGAGCAACTCCGCGACCCAGACTTCGCGAAGCGCTTCAAACGGGCCGGCGAAGCTTGGGACGTAGCGTTGCAACTTGCCGCGCTCCGCGAAAAGGCCGGTCTCTCCCAAAAAGACTTGGCCACTCGGCTCAAGACCACTCAGCAACAGATCAGCCGGCTCGAATCCCCGGGCTACGAAGGTCACTCGCTCAGCATGCTTCGCCGCGTGGCGCGCGTCTTGAACGCCCAGGTGCGCGTCGTCTTCGAAGCTGGAAGAAAACCGGCATCCGAACGCATCGCGGAACGACCCGGCAGATACCCAGCCAGGCACCGGCCCAAGAAAAGCTTATGAAGTTCATGATAGCGCATTATGCGGCTTTTCGATGCAAACTCTAGACGATCTGAATAACTGCCGGATACGTCGGCTCATCGAGCAGTTTAACACCGAGGAAGCGTATGATGCAGAACTTCGTTCGGCCATTGAGGAGATGCGCAAGCTTATTGCCAGCAATGCAGATCTTACTGATCTCATTGCCGCTCTGCGTAAATGGCGTTTAATTCTGCGCAAGCGACCGCCGATAAATGCCACTGGGGTCTGGGCGGAAAACTAGTCTCTCAGCCGCCACCTGTTCACTGCCTTCCCTCGCCATAACTCACTTGCCGCGCCGCCCTCAGTTTACCCAGAGTTTACTCGCGGCGGCGCGTGGCGGGCGAATGCTTTCGATGTTGAGCGTTGGACAGCCTGCCCCGTTTCACTTTTACGGGGTTGAGCGTTTGCTTCTGCACTGAATCCAAAGGACTTCGGTAAGCTGGCAAAAGGCAGGATCTGCACGGAACCATTGAGTTTTGCCTTGATTTTGCGCGTAGGTAAGGAAATATTTTTAGGTAAGGAAAACGATATGCCTTATTCGACCCTCACCAGCAAAGGCCAGACCACCATACCCAGAGAGATTCGCAAGCTGCTTGGGTTACGAGAAAACGACCGCATTCTCTACGAAGTGGAAAACGGGAAGGTCGCAATCAAGCCGGCGCCCTCGGTGCACGAGCTTTACGCGATTTTCAAGCCTCATATTCGACGCAGAGGAGCGCCGCCGACCAAGGCGCAGATGCGCGCCGCGGTCGAACGCGACCTTGTTCGGCGCTGGAAGAAAAAGGGCGTCTGATGGCGACGCTGTTGCTGGACACCAACGTCATCATCCGGTTCCTCACCGGCGATCATCCAACCCATTCGCCGCGCAGCCGGAATCTGTTCGCGCGCGCCGCCGCCGGTGAAGTCAGTTTGGTTCTTACAGACCTTGCGCTGGCAGAAAGCGCCTGGGTGCTGCAATCATTTTATCAACTTGATCGCGCGGCGATTGCTGCTGCCCTCAAAGGCGTGATCGAATCCATCGGGGTTGAAGTGCAAAACAAGGCAATTCTGGTAAACGCACTGCGCAACTTCGCGCAAACCGGCGTCAACTTCGTCGACGCATACCACGCCGCGGTCGCCAACGCCGAATCCATTGCGATCGCGTCGTTCGATCGCGACTTCGACCAATTCGCCGGCATTAAGCGCATCGAACCGCAAAGTTGATATTTTCCGCGCGGTCTCGTGCTGACAGTATTTCAACAGTCTCCTAGAGGCGCCCGAGCAACCAGAGAATTAGAACAATGATAAGAATGGTGCCGAGGACTCCATGCGAACCGTAGCCAAATCCATAACCA
The DNA here is from genome assembly GCA_036499425.1 of Candidatus Udaeobacter sp. Lineage (GTDB taxonomy): Bacteria > Verrucomicrobiota > Verrucomicrobiia > Chthoniobacterales > UBA10450 > Udaeobacter. The sequence continues at coordinate 6,983 of DASYDT010000042.1, forward strand.
CGGGTCGGGAACGCGCCGAGCAGCAACAGAATCAGAATGATCAGCAGAATTAAACCCATTCCTCAGTTCTACTTTCGAACCGCGCCTTTTGACAAGCACAATTCCTCCTCCTGATTTCCCTTCCAGATCGCCGACTCGTCACCCGCCCGCCGCGTGCGGAAGCTTTACGC
>DASYDT010000043.1:0-2771 GCA_036499425.1 Candidatus Udaeobacter sp.
GCACAAAGACGGGCGTTATCTGCCCGCATTCCACACCACGCGTTCGGAGATTATTGTCCCGATGATGAAGAATGAGCACCGGCACATTCTCGGAATGCTCGATGCCGAGAGCGATAGATTGAACGCCTTCGGCGATGAAGACCGACAATTTCTGGAACGTGCGGGCGGGCTGATCGCACATTGCCTGCACTAGCGGCGCGCACGCACCGGGCCGACGGCGGCCGGACGCTCTACCAATGGCGGATCCTGTCGAGAAACTCCTCGAAACCGTCTGCAACGACTCCCGAAGTTTTTGCGTAGGAGAAATTCTGATTCGGAAGACACGCACCGGCAGGTTTGCGCTATCGAACCACGATGAGAAAGCGGCGGATCAATTGAAGATATTTCGAAGCGCCGAAGGCGCGATTGAGATTGCAAAACACGACGACGCTGGAAACTATCGGCCGCTTAAAACCGCGCCCAACTTGCGTCACGGCTGGCGACTGGAGCTTGAGACGCTCGAAGACCTAAGACGCGCACTGGACCATTTTTATCCCGGACGGCTCGAGGTGTTCGCTGCTTGGAAAAGCGATAAACTGCAAACCACGTCGTTGCGCGAAACGTTGGAACGACAGTCCGGAATGTATCGTGTCGCGGCAAAGATTTCTGATTCACAGATCAATGATCTTGTCGGGGACTTCTGCCAATCCGACGGCGGCTGTCTGCGGACCATCTTGTGGAAACGCGATGCCGAAGGAGCGATTGCATCGACGAAGTTATCGAAAGAGAAATTTGATCCTGGGTATGATCAAGCACGGGCTTGTAGCCGCCGACCTACGGGCGACGCGCGCGCCTCGCACAGCGAAGCGGCTACAGTGCCGCTGCTTTGTCAGGAAGCGTGCAATCTGTTGATCGCCGAATGCCGGAAAGTGGTGAAAGACGAATGATCATTCGCGCCCGTACGGTCGTGACGATGGATGGCGCGCCGATCGAGAATGGCGCGGTGGCTGTTTCCGAAAATCGAATTGTCGATGTCGCCAAATTCGACGAGATCAGAGCCCGTAATGCCGGTGAAATTGTCGATCTTGGCGAGCAAGCGCTGGTGCCAGGGTTGATCAACGCGCATTGCCACCTCGATTACACATGTTTGCGCGGAAAAATCCCGCCGCAAAAATCCTTCGCTGATTGGATTCGCTCGATTAACGCGGAGAAGGCAAAGCTTTTGCCAAAAGATTATCTCGTATCGATCAACGAAGGTTTCGCGGAAGCCAAGAGATTCGGCACAACGACCATTGCGGATCTCACTGCGTTTCCAGATTTGATTCCGGAAACTGGACCGCCGATCCGAACGTGGTGGTTTGCCGAGCTGATCGATGTTCGCGCGCCGGACCGCACCAACGAAATTGTCGATCTTGCGATCGAATCGCTGAAGTCGGCGCGCAATTGGGGATTGGCGCCTCACGCGTTGTTCACCGCGTCGAAAAACCTTTATCGTCGTTGCGAGGACATCGCGCGACCCAACGATGTTTTGCTGACCACACATTTGGCCGAATCCCAAGAGGAAATGGAGATGTTTCACGACGCCTCAGGGCCGCTCTATGAATTTCTGAAGAACATCGGACGACCGATGAATGATTGCGGCAAGGGCACGCCGCTGGAGCTGTTCCTCGGCGCGCTTCCTTCGACTTCGCTCAGGACAGGTTCTGGTCGCGGCCTACCACAATGCATCGTCGCGCACTTAAATGAAGTGACGGAGAGCGACTTCGATCTGCTCCAAAGATCGGAGAGACGATTTCATGTAGTGCACTCGCCGCGCAGTCACGATTATTTCAAGCATAGCCGATTTCCGTTCGAAAAATTGCACGCGCTTGGATTCAACATTTGCCTGGGCACAGATAGCCTGGCGAGTAACGAGAGCCTGAGTTTGTTCGACGAGATGCGCGCGTTTCGGCGCAGCGAGCCCGGAATTTCGCCCAATAAGATCCTAGAAATGGTAACGGTGAATCCTGCGACGGCCCTCCATCAAGAAAACGCGCTTGGACGGATCCGGCGCGGCCTTCGCGCCGATCTGATAGCGGTTCGATGCAATGAACGGGACAGTCCTTTTGAGCAAATTTTGGAGTTCGACGGCTCGGTCGATTGGATAATGGTAAACGGAAAACTGTAGGCCAGGTATCCGCGTACGACTGAATTCGGTTGGCAGGAAAAGTGTTTGCTGAATTGCTTGCCCGGCGTCTGTCATGCCGGTAAACTCGGCGTGTGGCCGGACAGGGAATGCAACAGACACAGAATCTTGCTCTGCAGCACGTTCTCTCGCCGCAGTTGCAACAAAGCCTGCTCATTCTCCAGACACCACTGCTCGAGCTGCGTAATCTCGTTCAACAGGAAATGGAGACAAATCCCGTGCTCGAGGAGTTGCCCGCCGAGGCCGGCGCCGATGAACGCAGCGAGGCTGAACCTTCCGGGGACGACAATTTCAAGAACGAATTCGAGAAACTGGCGAGCTTAGATGAAGAATGGCGTGATTACATGGCGCAGTCGGCCAGCTATTCCGAAGGCTTTCGGAACTCAAAGGAAGCGCAAGAAAAGCGTCAGTTCATTTTCGATTCCATTCCTGTGCAGGAAACCCTTCAGCAAAATTTGATCGGTCAACTGAATCAGAGCGTGCTCAGCGCCGGCGATCGCAAAGCTGCCGAGCTAATCATTGGCAATATCGATGATAACGGATTTCTCCAGAGCACGCCGGAAGAAATGGCGCTGAACTCGGGAATTCCAAAAGAAGATTTCGAGAA
>DASYDT010000044.1:0-2368 GCA_036499425.1 Candidatus Udaeobacter sp.
GCGGCCGGCGCATCAGCGCCACTCGGAGGAGATTCCGCTGCTGGCTGCGATTGTGCAGCCACTTGAGTCGACGGGCGATAAACGCCGGACCCGAAGCGTTGCTCGACAATTGCTTCTGCGATTCGGTCTGCAAGTAATTCACGATATTCCCAATCGCGCGCCTGGTTGCCTTCGCTGCGATTACTTAGAAATCCGCATTCTACCAGCACGGCAGGACACGTCGCATTGCGCAGCACCCGGAAATTTGCGGTGTGTATCCCGCGATTTGTGGAGTTGGGAATCGTCATCAGCTTTTCTTGAATCCGGCTCGCTAGATCGAATGACGCGCCGGAATGATAATACGTTTCGAATCCGCGAATGCCGCGACGGCGCGAATCGTTAAAGTGTATACTGACGAAAACTGCGTTTTTCTGCGAATTCTCGATTGTCACCCGTTCATCAAGCGGAATGAAAACATCGGAAGAACGCGTCATCACTGTCTTTAATTGCGATTCGCGCAGCTTGCTATTGAGACGCTGGGCAACATCGAGAGTAACCATCTTCTCCGGCGGACCGTAGCGCCGATAAGCGCCGCTATCTTTTCCGCCGTGTCCGGCGTCCACGACCACCATAGAAAAGGTCTTGCTCGTGTTTTTAACTGCAGGATGCCGCATACTCGCGCAGGCAGGCAGCAAAGCGACCAACCCAATTGTAATGATCCGATTTACCAACCGCGGCATTGTGATCTAATAGCCAAAAAAACGTGATCCACAAAAAAGTTTCTCCCCAAATTCAAGTGAGACCGTGGCATTGCGCGAGCGTTCATTTGTTTCTCCCAATTGCATATAAAATCACTTGTGTTTTGCGCCGCTGCGCTTAAAGCGTTACCACTTTTATGATGATCCGATTTGCGATTGTTCCATTGCTTTTGGCGCTCAATTTTTCGATGTGCAACAGGCACGAAACTGCTTCCCAGAAATCTCAGCCGTCGAGCACTTCATCGCCCGCGCCCGCCGCTCCGGTGGCAGCCGCATCTCCCAAGATTACGAAGCCGGTCGTCGATCAAACGGCGCAGACGATCATTTTTTGCTATCACGGTTTAGTCGACAAAGTTCGCTTTCCTGGAACCCAAATCACGCCAGCAGCATTTGAGTTGCAGATGAAAGAGCTGAAGGACCGAGGGATCACGGTGATCGGAATGCAGGACCTGCTCGCGTGGAAACGCGGCGAGAAAAACATTCCTCCACGTTGTGCGGTAGTAAGCTTTGATGACGGCTTGAAATCGCAATACGAAGTGGCGTGGCCGATTATGAAAAAATTCGGCTACACTTTCACCATGTTCATTTACACCGAAGGCGTGCGCGGAGGTCTATTCGGTGGTGGAGAGGCAATCACGTGGGAGCAATTGGGTGATATGCGCGACAACGGTATCGACATTGAGGCGCACTCGGCCACTCACCAGGATTTACGGGAGGGCCATCCAGTCACAATCAGGGAACCAGATGGGAAAAAAACGAGGAAAAAGCTAACCGGTCCCGAATACGAGCAATTTCTCCAGAACGAATTGGTCGGTTGCAAAACGCTGCTCGAGCAACGGCTCGGCATTAAGGTCAATTGTTTCGCGGTGCCCTACGGGTTTTACAACCAGCATGTCAAGGACGTTGCCCGCAACGCCGGCTACGAGGCGATGTTTACCGTTTACGGCCAGCCCATCACCTTTACCTCGCCTCTCGATTCGCTCGGCCGTTACGCGATTGAAGCAAACAAGCCAAAGGTATTCGAGGATGCTGTGAAGATGATCGCCACTTCGGGCGGTGGCCCCGGCGCGCCTGCGGTTGCTGAAGTCGGCGCAGCTAATCTCTCCACGCAACCGGCGGACGGCGAAACGGTGCGCACTGCGCTTCCTCTTATCAAAGCCAACCTCAGCGGCATTGGCCAGATCGAACCTGGCAGTGTGCAAATGCGCGTGAGCGGCCTCGGCGTTGTTCCCGCCAGCTACGATCCAAAAACAGGCACCGTGTCATATCAAGTAACGCAAAAGCTGCGCGAGAAATCGTGCAGTGTATTTGTCAGCGCAAAATCTGCGGGCAAGAAGGTCGAGGCGCATTGGACCTTCGGAATCGAAGAAGGCGCCGCGCGGCCACCGACAGTAGGCACACCATCACCAAAAAAATAATTCTGGGCAACGCACGCGCCCTCGTGTACTGGCGATCGCCCTTCGTGATCGCGCTATCAAATTATGTTTCCGCAACTTAGCGACAAGCTTCAGGAAATTTTCAAGGAGCTCCGTGGGCATGGCATTATCAGCGAGTCGAATATCGACGCCGCTTTGCGTCAGGTGCGTCTGGCGCTGCTCGAAGCGGATGTCGATTTTCAGGTCGCCAGAAAA
>DASYDT010000045.1:0-3628 GCA_036499425.1 Candidatus Udaeobacter sp.
GCGCTCGGCGAGTTTACGATCAGTCGTTTCCAGACTGCACCGAATCTCTTTGCCGCCGCTTTTGATGCGTGCATAATAAGTGCCGTTCCTGTAGCGGTAGAGACATGGCCCGACTTTCCGAAACGCGCTCGTCTTATCCTGCAGTCTTTTCGCGTGTTGAACCTACAGTGGATAAAATCGGTGGAAAAACGGAATTTTTAGGCTCAGATTCTCAGCCGTTCTTCAGAGGTAAAGTGGGGGTATAGCTCAGCTGGTAGAGCGTCTCGTTCGCAATGAGAAGGCCAGGGGTTCGAATCCCCTTACCTCCAGATTTCCCTTGGATCGCAGCGAAAGCGATGGCTGCCACGCCGGAACTTCTGCGGAGGCGCACAGCGTGTCGCAAATTCCCGTCGACGCTCCAAGCCTACGGCTTGGCAGGCGAGCATTCCAGCTGCTAGCTAGAGCTGCCACGGCTCACACCTGAACTGGTCGCGCGTCAGCGGGGGCAACAGTTGCCAGTTGTGGCAGTTGTCCGAATCGCCTCGTGGCCCAGCTCTCTGTAAGGCGAACGAAAAAGTATGCAAATATGACAGGCCAAAGCACCAACAGGCTGATGTCGCGGCCGAGGTTGAAGGTAAGACCGGCGCCAATCATGAACAACGCCAGGCGCAGCAGCGATTTTCTTTGTTCCCACCAGCGGATGAGCAGAGCAGTCCAAACCGCCATCAGGATGCTGGCTGCCACTGGACCAAAGATTTTGCCAAAGTTCAAAACGCCGCCGCCGATCATCCCAGTGGAGATGGTAGTAGAGACGCCAAGATCACCTTCCGGGCTTTCGAACCCGCGCCAAATCGCGTAGTCGATTCCAATCAACGGCTTTGAGGGCCAGATCGCGCGCGGAACGAAATTGAGCAGCTCATTTAAATATCTCGCGCCATACGCTGGAGAGGTATCACCGGAATCGAGGTAAGTATTCACAAAGCAAAGCTCCTGAATCATGTTCAGGCCGGTTGTTCGCACATCTTCATCCATGAGCTCGTACGGGTTCTCAGCAGCCAGCAACTCTCTGAAGCCAGTGCTGCGAAACACCGTCACAAACCTGAAACCTTGATCCAAGCAGACGAACGCCACCGCCAGAATGACGAATCTTACAACGAGCGGATGCCGGCCATACAACAGATACGTCAGGATAAACGGCAGAAGCACCGCAAGAAAGTGGCTGCGCGCTCCTTCGAAAAAGAAATATGGGAGGGTAATGGCGAACATTGCGCCAGCGAGGACGCGCCAGAAGGTAGTGCGTTGAAAAAATACCAAAACGCCAAGAAACGCTGCGATGGCGTTAAAGACATACGCTGCTGAGGCGATTAGAAATCCGGTCGCCGAACTTTCCACTGCGCCACGCCCCCACATCGTCACGCCTGCGCGGGAATCGACCGGGAACACGGCGCCGACGACATCACCACCCATGCGAGCGATACCAATCGCAAAGAGCAAAAGCCAAATCGCCCCGCCGGCCATCAAGATCTGTTCGGGGGTCAAGCGCTGCATGGCAAGAACGCCAGTACTTCGCCGGCTGAGAATCCAACGCGCTGCCGCCGGCACGACAACACGGAACCCGATTAAAAACAGTAGTACCTGCCCATAACTTTGGCCTAACAGAAAAGAAGGGAGGTAATTATAATCGTCCGGATTAAGAAAAGGATCGACGAAATACCATGCGAAAACGGTTATGTAGACGACAAGTGTGAAGCCAAAGCTATCCCCCTTCAGCAGCTTGATGCAACTTTCCACCGTCAAGATCAGCAACGCGGCGCCAGCAAGATAGAACGTTAGTTCATTGGTGACCATAGAGCGCAAACCCGAGGCGCACAGTATAAGTAAAAAAGGGGAAAGTTAAAGGCATCGTTACCGTCCTGGACCCGCTGCAAGCCGCGTGAGTGAATAAATGCCCTTCGGCTTTGCTCAGCACAGGCTCCGCGAAAATTCTCTGATTGTTTATAGGACGATCGAACGATCACCGCGGCGATCGACGAAGATGTTTCTGTCCTGAGCGGAGTCGAAGGGCTCAACATGACACCGTCATTGGTGTGATGAGTTCTACAGCGCTGCACTCAGTTTTTGCAGCCGCTTGGCAAGAGCCTCGATTGTGAACTCGTCACGTAAACGTGACGCGGCAGCAAGTTTTTGCAGCCGATCCGCGTCGGCGATGCAATCGCGAACGGCGGCTGCGATGCAAGCGCCAGTCGGTTCCTCGAGAACGATTCCGTCGAGGCCGTTCTCCACGACCTTGCCACAAAATTTCGAGACGATAACGGGCAAGCCGTGCGCCTGCGCTTCGAGCTGCGTAATGGCAAATCCATCAGAGAGGGTCGGGAGAATGAATACGTCTGCATCTTTGTAAAACTCAGCTGCCTGGTTGCGCGTTACAGGGCCAAACCATTTCACGCGCCCGGCGTTCCCGATTGTGCTGGCGTGTGCGGTTTCCACAGGGCCAACCATCCAAAATTCAACCGGCTCACCACGCAAAATTCGAGCGGCTTCCAACAACCTGGCGATGCCCTTCCGCAGATTAATTAGACCAAGAAAAAGGACGCGCAGCGGTCGCTCCGGTGTGAAACGCACAGGATACGATCGCGCGCCTGTAATCTCTGACATCTGACCTCTGACCTCTCGCGCTTCGTACGCCACAGGAATAACTGATACCTTGTCGCGTGGAATGCCGCGGCGAATCAACGCTTCCCGCGACCATTCGGAGTTAACGACAATCCGGTCGGCAAGCTTGCACTCCTCACGCCATAGACTCCAATATTCGGTCGGCGCAGGCTGCCAGCCAGCAGCTAGTTCACGCATGCGTGCGGCCTCTTCCGCCACGATCGCCTCTTCCTCCGGGCCAGGATCGATTTGGACAAGCAGCGTCTTCCACCCTTGTGCTTTTGCGTACCGAAACGGTTCGAGAGCCGTGTAGCTATAGCTCAACAAAATCGGCTGATAGTTAATAGTTGATAGTTGAGAGCGGAGAAAGGACACGACTTTGTGTTGGAACCAGCCGTTGCGCGCAATTATTTTTGTCCATCCCCTGAGGCGACGCGCGCGTGCAAGCATCTCAAACACGATCAATGACGAATTAAACGCTTTCACTCGTGCGTCTCGCAGCTCGCCGTGAAATCTCTCTGCGAGATTTGACTCGCGACCGCAGATTTTCCCAAGCAAAGACGAGGGCGGGACCCATGCATCGGTTAGCACATACGCGAGCATGTCCACGCGGAGTAACGCCCGGGGAATCGCATAGTGTTCCCGCGCGCCCAGCTGACAGCAAAGCCACTTCACCGTTTTACGGCAACGAAAGCCAGTGTTTGTAACTTGCCCATGAAACAGGCCTGCGCTTTCGAAGACAATACGGAACGCCAGCCAACGCCTGCCACCACCAAGCGGGTTCGCGAATTACCCAGGACCAGCCTCGCTTGCACGCATAACGGAACTGGGAGAAAACGCGCCACGCAACTATTCCAAGTGCGAAGGGAAAAGGACATCGCATCAGAGTGCTCCACAATTCATTGCGCGCATGACGATGATGAATGCGAATCTCATCGCGGGCCTGCCCGGAATAATGGTGACGGATGGTAAGGATGGGAGAAAAAAGCACGTCATA
>DASYDT010000046.1:0-8901 GCA_036499425.1 Candidatus Udaeobacter sp.
GACGAGCTTTGCGCAAACCCCGGACAGCGTCGCGGAGCGCGAGGTGCAGCGGCGCCAGACTGCCATACCAGAGGGCGAAGCTGCGCTGGGGCGCGGTAAGTCCGCCATGAAAGCGAAAAATTACACGCTCGCGCACGAAGAATTCAAAACAGCCGTGGCAAGTCTACCCGATTCGGTTGTCTCCGGAAAAACGCACGACCAGGCTGTCGATGGCTTCTGCAAAAGCGGCGTTGCGTTAGCCGAAGCCCGCATCGCTGAGGGAAGAAACGCTGATGCCGAGGCGATCCTAAGCGAGATTTTGAGCGATCGATATGACCCGAAATGCCGCCCGGCGCACGAGCTTTACATGCGCCTGCGCCAGCCGGGTTCCTTCGACAAAAACGTGAGGACTGTCAGCAGCGGAGAAGTTGACTGTGCGGGAAAGCCAGCGCCGCCATTCCCTGAACGGGTGGAGAGAGTGAAAGAATTGCTCGCCGACGCCGACAGCTCTTACCAATCCGGCCGGTACGATCTGGCGAGGAAACGATACGATCAAGTCTTGTGTCTTGATCCGTACAACACAGCGGCCCGTCGCGGCCAGGAAAAAATCGACAATACCAAATATCAGTACGGCGAAGAAGCGTACAACGAGACGCGAGCTCGTCAGCTGTGGCAGGTAGAGGGAGCCTGGCAACAACCGGTTCGGAAATACGGTGTAGCGGGTTCGTCAGCCGCAATCGGAGCGCAAAAAGAGCTTGGTGGAACAGCTGTGATTAGCAGGAAGCTCAACAGCATCATCATTCCACACATTGAATTTCGCGACGCGACTATTCGCGAAGCGATTGATGTTCTTCGCGAGCAAGCAGCGGAGAACGACACAGGCCCGGAAGGCCAGAGAGGCGTAAATATTGTGCTGCGGCTCGTGCCTCTCGGAGCAATTGCTCCTCCTTCAGTTCAACCACCTGCGCTGCCAAGTGGTACGGGTACGCCGATACCGGGTGCGGAGGGCGGTGCCGCTAGCGCTCCTGCGGCTGTCGCGCCTGCTGCCGGTGGCCCCCCTGTAACCGCGCCCGGCAATGGCCGTCCTGGAGGCGTGCCGGCTGTTGCGCCCGCAGCGGGCCCGGGAGGGGCACGCATCACTGTGACGCTGGATAACATTCCGCTGGGTGAAGCGTTGCGCTACATCGCCAATCAAGCCGCATTGAAAGTCAAAGTCGAACCGTATGCGATATCAGTGATCCCTCTCAGCGAACAAACCAACGAGCTGATCACGAAGCGGTATCACGTCCCACCAGAATTCTTCGGCGGACCGCTGGATGTTGGATACTATCTTACTCAGTCGCTTAGCGGCAGCGCGCAAACCCAGAGTACTAACGCAACGACCCTGCCTCCAGTTTCGCAGAAGATCGCCGACCAGGAGCAATATACCGCAGCTACGAGCGGTGAATACACTGCTGCCCAGACGCAAGGGGCCGTCGGGGGAGCTGCGGCCGTCGGGCAGCCAGCAGCTAGGCAAAATCCAAGTGGAGGTGGGATATCGACAACGAGGCAGCAACTGTCTAACGATCGTCAACTGGTGGAGCGTGCTAACGCCAGAACGATGTTGGAAGGCATGGGCGTTGCGTTTCCCCCTGGCGCAAACGCAACATTTTGGCCGCACAGTGGCACACTGATTGTTCGCAACACGCAGGACAATTTGGACTTCGTCGATGCCTTGGTCGATCAGGCGAATGTCTCACAGCCGAAGCAGGTCTCGATCGAGTCGAAGTTTATTGAGATCAACCAGAATAATCTCAAGGAACTTGGTTTCGACTGGCTGCTCGGCCCGTTTAGCTTAAACGGGAAAGTTTTTGGATCAGGTGGCACGGCGGGCAACCAAGCACCGCTAGCAGGGCAAACCTTTCCGTTCAACGACGCGAACGGAAATCCCATCGGACAAAATCCTGTCACTAACGGCAACCGCAGCGGCAATTTCGCAATCAGCGCCAATGCGCTTGATGCGCTTTTGATGCCCGGTTTGGGGCAGGCGGCCGGCGTCGCCCCGGGAATCTTTGGTTTGGCCGGCGTTTTCACCAATCCACAATTTCAAGTTGTGATCCGCGCGCTGAACCAGAAAAAGGGGATCGATCTTCTCTCTGCGCCAAGCGTAACCACCAAGAGCGGCCAGCGCGCCATCGTCGAAGTTATTAGAGAATTCCGGTACCCGAAGACGTACACACAGCCGCAGGTTCCTAGCATTAGCAGCACCACTGGAACGACTGTCCTCGGAGGGGGAGCTGCTGTTCCAGTTGTGGTGACCCCGACGACCCCTCAGGATTGGGAGACCCGGAATACGGGCGTCACCTTGGAAGTGGAACCGGTGGTCGGGGGAGATGGGCAGACGATAGACTTGAATCTGATTCCGCAAGTCGTGGAGTTCGAAGGGTTCATCAATTACGGCAGCCCCATCAACGCAGTTGGCGTCAATACTGCGTTTGGAATTTCGATCTCACAGCCAATTGAGCTTACGCCAAACGTGATTAACCAGCCGGTGTTTAGCACGCGCAAAGTGACGACGAGCGTCAGCGTTTATGATGGGCAAACGGTCGTGCTCGGCGGGTTGATGCGCGAAGACGTGCAGAAAACAGAAGATAAAGTCCCGATCCTTGGCGACATTCCTCTCATTGGCAGAGCCTTCCGTACCAATGTCGAGCAGCATGAAAAAAAGAACCTGGTCATGTTCGTTACCGCCCGCATCATCACGCCCGCAGGTGTGCCGGTGAACGAAGAGGAAGAGGAAGGCTTGCTGCCGCCGGAATTACCCGAAGCGCCGGCGTATAAGAAGTAAACAGCAGTTAATAGTCTATAGCTGATTGATAGCTTATGGCTCCCCAGAGTCACTGCATCTTCGACGGCACCAAAATTGCCTCGCTCATCCCGTGCAAGAATTTCTTGTCAGCCGGAGCAATTGTGGCGAGCGCGCCGCGTAATTTCACGCGATCGGCTTCGATGAAATAATACGGACAAAGTCGCACCCGGCCTTTCATCGTCTTTAGCTCGCCCCGTGAGATACCAGGCATCCTCGAGGAAGCGGCTGCGCTTGAATCTATCTCACGGGGCGAGCCAGAATCCGGATCCCAATAGCGGTGTTCAAAGAAAGTGCCCTTGTGAAATTTCTGAAGAATCGTCGGATTCGATTCGAAGATCGCCAGCGCGTGCTCGATCCTTCTTTCCCATTCAGCGTGCGGCAGATCGCTTCCGAGCGCGATCCCGCGGCTGCCCCAGCTAAGCGGCGAGAATCCGCTCACTTTTAAGAGAAGGTCGCGATCTTTCTGACTAAACTTCGCGGCCTCGCGCCAGTCGTGAATTTCGAGACGTGGAATGACGGCGTGCTGTGGCAACGGAGTGGGATCGAGCAGCCAGGAGTAAGGAATTGCCTCCTGCAACTTGATGAAATACTTTTCTCCCAATTCGCGTCGCCAAAATTCGCGCAACGGCTGCATCCAAAAAAGCGCGAACCACATTTTCTCTTCAAGGTACGGTTTGATTGGTGGCGTGATGGTGATGCGTCCTTCAGCATTAGCGCACAGCGTATTTTCGATCGCAGGAATATTCGGCAGATCGAATAATTCGAAAAACCGATACACCGCGCGTCCATCTTGCGGCTCGTAATTCTCCGCCGGCACAACGCGCCAGGAATTCGATGTTCGATGTTCGATGTTCGATGTTCGATGTTGATTTAACCTCGCAGCGATCCATTGCATCTCCGGCCGATAAGTCGCCGATTCCTGCGAGATGACGATATCGCCACCGTTTGGCAGGACTGAGTGAAACCCGTCCAGCATTCCGTTTGCGCCGCCAATGATCGCGTTGTCGAAAGTTGAATACGTCTGGTTAAGCCATCCGGTTAAACCGATCCCGCCCGGCACCGAATCAATCTCAGCAATGATGTAACCCTTCTCGGTCAGAATGAGGTCAGGCCGTATCACTCGCGGCAAATCGTCGCGCATTTCTTTGCGCCGCGAAAATTCGATCAGCTCTTTCGGTTTACCGGCGTCGAGATAGCGCGCGATCCAGGCAGGCTGCTTCCCTTTGACGCTCAGTTGATAAAGCTGATTACAGGCACGCTGAAAAACAAACAGCCGATGACCAAGCTGCTCGAGCTCGGCCAGAAGTTTTTGGTCGATGGGAAATGCGTCCGGCGAAAGGAGCCAGGCCTTCTCCGCGAAGAGGCCTTCTTTTGGGAAAGCGGCGCGAATTGCAGACAGTCTGTCGTCTCGGACCTGCACTTGAGTCATGAAGCAAACGTCCAACCTCCAACGTCCAACGTCCAACGCTGAATGCAGACATCTGAATTGGACACTGGGCGTTGGACGTTGGGAGTTCGGCGTTTGCTACAATCACCTTCCCGCTGCGATTTTCTTCAGTGCGAATTTGACCAGCTCTTCCGCCGATTTCGCTTCGCCTTTCTCCTGCAGGTCGCGCACCGCTTTGTGCGCGTCGATTTGTTTGTAACCGAGCGCGATCAGCGCGAGCACGGCTTCATTGGCTTGCTCTTGTTCTGGAGTGGGTGCGTGCGCTGCGCTGGCTGCTTCCCACGCCGCAGCAACGCCGAGTTTATCTTTCAATTCGAGAACGATTCGCTCAGCTGTCTTCTTTCCGAGCCCGCTGATTTTCGAAATCGCGGCAACATCTGAATTGACCACCGCAGCTTTAAAACTGGTCACGCTCATTCCGCTCAACACTGCGAGCGCCAGTTTCGGCCCGATGCCGCTGACATTGTTGACGAGCAATCGGAAAAGGTCGCGCTCGGCCGGCGTCATGAACCCGTAAAGCACATGTGCGTCCTCGCGCACTGCCAGATGTGTGAGAATGCGAATGGACTGCCCGGCCGGCGGTAGCTTGTCGTAACTCGAAAGCGGAATAAAGACTTCGTACCCGACGCCGCCGACATCGATGATCGCCTGTGTGGGCAAGCCGCTAACCAGTCTGCCTTCCAAAAACGTGATCATCTCTCAACTGATTTACCACAGAGACCGCGGAGCGTGCAGAGAATAAACCTTATTTCCATCGCCGTGTTCTCTGCGCCCTTTAATTATTCTGGTTTCAGAACGAGTGTGAGATCGACGCGTTTCCCTTTGACGATGTTGAAACCGCTGGTCGTAAAAAATCGCCAGTCTTGCGGCGCGTTCGCGAACACTGATCCGGCAGCAGGCATCGGTAGCACGACAAACCGTGGCCCGGGTGCGTTCATGAATTCTGCAGCGCGACGCTTGTTTAACGGCGTGAGAAAGCCTTTCACGCGCGAGCGAAAATACCAGACAAGACTCGGCTCCTCGAACGCCACCGAGGCAAATTGCATGTTGGGCTGCAAAGCGCCGCGTGATACCTGAAATAGCTGATACGCGGGAAAAAACCGCGCCACCATCGGTGGCACTAGGAGCGCGATGGCGAACCACACGCACGCAGTAGTGACGGCGATCGTTCCAAATAAGGAGCGGCGGTTTGTAACCCCGAAAGCGTGCGGGGCGCGGGAAAGCGCTGCCCCTCCCGGCCAATGGCGAGCAAGTAGAAGCGCCAGCAGACCGAACGCGGGCAACGTGTAATGGGGCAGCTTCGTTTTAATGAGTGAAAAAATGACGAAAATGATTGCGATGCCGGAGAGGAGATAACGGTCGATGTTGTCCCGCTCGCGCCACAATCTTTTTAGAAGCGCGGGCAGTTTGATCGACCACGGAAAGAAACTGACAAACACGGTCACAAAATAAAACGGCAGTAGCAAGAGGTATCCGCCTAACGAGTTCCACCCGTGCCCCTCCATTGCCCCCAACGAGCGGCCGATGACGTGGCGACCGATTCCGATTCGCAGAAATTCTCCATGCGTCTGAATCAACGCGGGAATTCCCCAGGCCGCGATAATCGCCAGCATCAGTAAAATGCCGCGAACGAATTTGAAACGGCGGCCGAGCTGCAAATTCGGCGCATAGAAAATTGTCGAGGCAACCGTCAGCAGCGGTACCCACGCAATCGGTCCTTTGGCGAGAAAACCGAGCGCCAGCGAGGTGTAAAAGAGGAACCACCAGATCGAGATCCGATATTCGGTGTTCGCTCTTCGATGTTCCGGATTCGTTAGACCATCGCGCAGCAATTCCAGCCCACTCCAGTGCGCGGTACTCACAAACAATACCAGCCACATATCGGCCACTGCGGCCTTTGCATGGATGAAAGTCTGCAAACAAAGCGTGAAGATGATTGCCGCTCGCCAACCCACCCGTTCGCCGCCAATCCGTAATCCCCATACGGGGATCATTACCGCGAGGAGCGCGGCCGCCACGGCAGATGGAAAGCGCGCCGCGAAATCGTTTTCGCCAAAGATGCGGTAGCTCACTGTTTGCGCCCAGTAGGTGAGGGGAGGCTTGTCCAGGCGAAGCCGGTCATTGAAGTAGGGAACGATATAGTCGCCGCGCTGGATCATCTCGCGTGATGCTTCCGCAAAGCGCGGTTCGTCGCGGTCGATTAGCGGCAAACTCCACGTGCCAGCGATGTGAAAAAGGACGCAACCAAAAAAAAGCAGAGCATAATTGATTGATTTCAAATCGGAACTCAAAATAGCGTCCGGCAAAACTTACGGGAACTTATTTATGAAGCGCGCGGCCATTTTTTATTGGCTGATCGGCATCGCCGTTGCGGCGATGGCGATCGGAGCGGCATTTTATCTGGATGACACTGTCTGGCATTTCATCCTGCGACATCAAAACCGCGCCGTGCGCGGTTTCATGCACAACGTCAGCCGATTTGGCGACTGGCCTTCCCATGTTGCGCTTGGATTGCTCCTTCTGGGAATCGCCTGGTGGCGCGGCAGTAAAAAATGGACGCGCATTTTTTTGTCGATGCTGTTGGCGATGGCTATCGCAGGCATTGCTGGCCATGTGATTAAACGCACGGTCCCACGCGCCCGCCCTTCGGTGAAATCGGAGCTTCGTTGGGGCGGGCCGCGTTTCAGCACCAAATATCACTCGTTTCCATCCGGACATGTCGGCGCTTCGGCCGCGTTCTTTGGCGTCCTATTCCTCGCGCGCCGACGGATCGGCCTCGTCTGCTTTGCCATCCCAATCTTGATCGGATTTTCTCGAATGTATATCGGTGCACATTATCTATCCGATGTCGTCTGCGCCGCAGTGTTAGGATTTTTGTGCGCACTGCTCGTTGCAAGCCTGCTGTTACGCAATGATCAAACGTCAAACAGCAAACATCGAACATCGAACGGGCGGACGTGCTGAGATGATCCAGAGCTATGCTTTGGGTCTGAAGTTAAAGCTTGGCTTCAACCCGGTGCCCCTGACGCGCCCATCAGTCGCCCCCCTCCGCGAACTCGTGCTCACTCGCTCAGTCGGACTCACGGCCCGTCCGTCCACTATGCGCGGCTTCTCACATCCTCCATTCTCATATCCGTGACGCAGACGCTCCTTCTGTCGGTCGTGCGCTGTGGCTCGCGACGATTTTAGACGACAAAAGTAACTGGATGGTTACTAAACACGGCTGGAAGGTAACTCGGATTGCGAAGAATTAAGTGTACGCCTGTGAAAATGAATTATCTGTTCGCCGTTCACATTCTCACATTGATTTCTGCGGTAGTGCTCGGTCTGTTTTGCTTTGGCGGCGTGAGACCGCGCGTCGCCGAGGCAAATAATTTTCGGCCCACTCTCAGCGCGAGACCGGCAGGCAGCGTAATTGTGCAAGACAAATTTGGGGGCCAGATCCTGGGCTTCGATACTGATCAAGCCAGCGACGAAGGCGTCCTGAGTGAGTACCGCGACTTGGGCAACGGCAACGTGCTAGCTGCCGTCGAGACATTGAGCCAGACGACGGGACAGATCATCAAGGGCATCGTGAAGACTCATAAGCGTGACGATTTCGTGACCCTTGGCGTGGTAGGAAACTCTGTTGGCCTCGTGGAACGCGAACATCCGTTGGGTTTGCGGAATGTTGTGCGCACATTCCTTCTCCTAAATCCTCTCAGCTTAAACCAAGTGACCGGCGCGTGGACGCCACCCGTGGGGACTGATCATCTGGTTAGTCTTGTGAGCCGAACCAGGGCACTTCGACTAACGCAGTCTGGGCGATTGACGTGAGCGGCAACTTCCCGCCAACCGTGTTTAGCTCGAATGTCGCCGCGAACACCTTTGGGCCGGTGATCGAAGTTTCCGACCCCGACTTCAATTCCGGGGCCAATCCTGGCTTCGCTTATGATAGCGTGACGAACCAGGCCGTGCTGGGTCACGCCACCCTGGGAAATCCGTTTATTCCGGGCAAGATAGCCACGGTTGATCTCACCGCAGGCACCTTCACCAAATTTACGGGAGTCGGTGTCGGTGACGTGAACGGCTTGGCGGTTGATCCCAGTAGCGGCACCGCCTGCACTACAACCGAGATTGACTTCAGCGTCGAGTTTTACAATCTCGCGACTCAGACCGGGTTCGCAGAGACGCTGCCCGGAGCAACCCAACAATTCTTCAGCGGCGCCGATGTGGAGTTTGATCCCGTGAACAAACTTTTTCTAGTGGCACACCGAACTCCAGCACTGCGTCGAGTGGCAGCAGCATCCACGTGTATAACCTATCCGGAAGCCTCGTCGAGTCGATCAACGGATTAAATTTCTCCAACGCCTTCAATGTGATTCCTGCGCACATCGCGCTGAATCCCGGGAACCGGACTGGATTTGTAGACGGGCCGGATATCGCAGCCGGCCAGATACAATCTTTCAGCTACTGAAAGCGGTTTTGCATGAGGGCGGATGAAATCTCAGGGACGCGCAAAGCGTAACTGGCCGCACGGATTGATACTGGCGGAGGGGGTGAGATTCGAACTCACGAGGCCTTTCGGCCTTCCGGTTTTCAAGACCGGCGCGATCAACCGCTCTGCCACCCCTCCTGAAAGAACCGT
>DASYDT010000047.1:0-14331 GCA_036499425.1 Candidatus Udaeobacter sp.
TTTGCACCGGCAAATCGCGATCAGGTCGAATCACTATGGCGACATCCGGATTCGTCTGTTTCAGCTCGCTTAGTTGTGCAGTGAGTGTTCCCAAATCGACCACCTGATTATTAAACCGGATCGTCTCCGCGCGATCGATCGAGATGGTTTGCACTTGTGACTTATTGATCGGCGGATTGGTCGCGCCGCTGGATGGGATCATGAGGTTCATGCTGCTCTCCAGCAGTGGCGTTGTGATCATGAAAATGATGAGCAGCACAAACGCCAGATCGAGCAGTGGAGTGACATTGATCTCGTTGAGCGTGGAGAGACTCTGGCGTTGTGAGTAGCGTCTCATCTGCTCCGAATTGGGCGTTGGGAGTTGCACGTTGGACGATGGACGTTGAAAAACATTTTTGGAAAACGCCGAACGCCCAACGCCGAACGCTCAATGCCGAATGAAAGAAGCATGCCCATCATTTGCGGAAGGCGACCTCGCGCGCGCCGTGATCGACATACTTGTGTTCGAACTCAGATGCGAGTTCGGCAGCGAAGTTATCCATTTCCACGATGATCCCGCGAATGCTGGTGACAAGGAAGTTGTAACCGAACATCGCCGGAATGGCGACGCAGAGCGCGGTGACTGTTGTGATAAGCGCGCCGGACACGCCGGGAGCCATCGCTACAAGATTGGGCGAGCCGGCCTCGGCGACGCCGGTGAACGCGTCCATCACTCCCCAAACCGTGCCGAGCAATCCGAGAAAGGGCGAACCGCTCACTGCGGTGGCGAGCAAAATCATCTGCGATTCGAGTGAAAGCGCCGTCTCGCCCACTGCGCGTTCCATCGCCGCGTTTACCGCGCCCATTTGCGCCGGCGAAATTTTATCCGCGATTTCCAGTCGAGCGCGAAAGGTGCCGTCCACTTCAGGTGAGCCGAGCAAGTGAAACGTCATTTCTTCGCACCCGGCGCGATACACGTTGAAAACCGGCGAGCCTGTAAAACGCGCGTTTTTTTCGAATAAACGCAGCGGTTGTCGATCTTGCCTGAACGCGGCGAGGAAACGCGCGTTCTGCTTTCGAGCGAACCGGACCACGCGCAATTTGGTGATCATGATCGACCAACTGAAAATCGACACGACGGCGAGAAGAGTGAGAACGAGTTTGCCTGCGATCGTCGCGTGATCGAACGCAAACAGGAGACCGCCGCCGGCCGCTAAGATTTCCGGAACGAGCATTCCCGCGTCACCGGGATAAGTAATAGCGCCGTTTTGGGGAAACGCTACTTGTCATTTCGACTGAAGCGCAGGGACATGACAAACTCTATGAGGAAATTTTTCTGGGAAAGCTTGGGTACCTCTTCGCGACGACAATGAACGCAACACCGATCGCGATCAAAAAGAACGAAAAGAATTGGCCGCGCGTGAATGGGCCGATCAACTCCGCATCGGGCTCGCGGAAATTTTCGATGACGATGCGGAAAACCGCGTAGCAGATGAAAAACAGTCCGGTCAGGACTCCGTTAGGCTGTCGTGCGCGCGTTCGCACAAACCACAGAATCGCGAACAAAACAATCCCCTCGAAAAAGGCCTCGTAAATCTGCGACGGATGGCGCGGCGACAAAATCCAGCGCAACGTGTCCGTCACTTGTGGCTGAGTATGCACAGCGCCGATGATTGCGTCCGGAGTGGTCAGCGACGGATCGATTCGCGCGCACGCCGCTACTGCTCGCTCGGCTTCCTGCGGATGATCGAGAAGTTCCTTCGGAAATTGCATCGCCCACGGAACTGTGGTGATGCGTCCATATAATTCGCCGTTGATGAAATTAGCGCACCGCCCAAAGAACAATCCAATCGGCGCGGTGACGACGAGATTGTCGCCCAGGTTCATCCACGAAATTTTGTGCCGATGGGCGTAATAAAAAGTGAACAGCAACAGGCCGAGCATTCCGCCGTGGCTGGACATTCCACCTTCCCAGACGCGCAAGATCGACAGCGGCTCGCGCAGCATTTCAGGCTTGTAAAAGAAAACGTAACCGAGCCTGCCGCCAATGATCACGCCAAAGAGCGCGCAGCCGGTGATGAAGTCGCCGACCCGTTGCGGCGGCAGATCGGCGTACCCTCGTTTGGCCAGCCAAAGAAAAACGAAATAGCTGGAGATGAAGGCGAGCACATAAGCCAGGCCATACCATCGGGGTCCGACATTGTCGTAGATCCGAAAAATGATCGGATCCAGATTGTGCAGATAGTACGCGAGCATTTGCGCCGCGATTGTGCGCGACGTTCTCAACTTGCGCAATCAAACTGTAGCCGCTTCGCTGCTCGAACCGGGCGTGTCGCCCACAGGGGGACGGCTACAGAACACGCGATGTGTTCAAAACTCTTCGCAAGAACGGTGCGGTGCGGCTGACGCGATTCTTCGCCACGTGCTCGGGTGTGCCGGTCGCAACAACCCTGCCACCAGCGTCACCAGCCTCTGGGCCAAGATCGATGATGTAATCCGCTTCGGCGATCACACTGAGATTGTGTTCGATCACGATCACAGTGTTTCCTTCGTCCACGAGCCGGTGCAGCACGTTGAGAAGCAGTTCAATGTCGGCCATGTGCAGGCCGATGGTGGGTTCCTCAAGCAAATATAATGTCGATCCCGGCTTGCGCATTTTTCTTATCCGCTCGTCGGCCGCGCGGCCAACGCCGCGTTTCAATTGCGTCACCAGCTTGAGCCGCTGCGCTTCGCCGCCGCTCAAGGTCGGACTCGGTTGCCCCAGTTTGAGATAGCCGAGGCCGGTATCGACCAACAGGGAAAGGGGCCGCGCGATTTTCGGATGCGCCGAGAAAAATTGCGCGGCCTCCTCAATCGTCATCTCCATCACGTCGCCGATGGATTTTTCGTTGTAGAGAACTTCGAGTGTTTGCGGATTGTACCGCCGGCCGCGACAATCTTCGCAGGGCACGTAACTGCTGGGCAGAAAATTCATCTCCAGCTTGATCACACCCTGACCTTTGCAGGTCTCGCAGCGGCCGCCCTCGGCGTTAAATGAAAATCGGCTCGCCGAATAGCCGCGCACACGCGAGACCGGCAGTTGCGCGTAGAGATTTCGAATTTCATCGAACACTTTCACGTACGTGCCTGGTGTCGAGCGCGAGGTTTTGCCGATTGGCGATTGATCGACTTCGTAAACCGCTTCGATGGCGCGGAAAATCTGGGGAGCGCGAGCGCCTTGCTCGCTCTTTTCGGCGCCCCCGCCGAAAAGCTCCGGGTGAGTGTCCCGCGAGGCGCGTGACACAGCGGGCGAGGCGCCCGCGCTCCCCAGACACTCGCGTACTTGGGGAAACAGCACGTCGTGCATCAGCGTAGATTTTCCGGAACCAGAAATTCCGGTGATCACCGAAAGCCTTCCGACCGGGAAACGAACGTCGATATTCTTCAGGTTGTGCACGCACGCGCCGCGAACTTCGATCCAGGTTTCCACGTCGCGCAGTGAGCGGCGCGATCCGCGGATGGGATGGCGCACCGGCGCTTTAAGGCAGCGCGCAGTCTCGGAATTTGGATTTCGCTCGATGTCGCGCAGCGTTCCAGTCGCCACAACTTCGCCGCCGTGAAGCCCCGCACGCGGCCCGAGATCAACGATGTGATCGGCACGTCGCATCGTTTCTTCGTCATGCTCGACAATAATCAGTGAATTGCCCTTGTTGCGGAGAGCGGTGAGCGTTTCGAGCAGACGCACGTTATCGCGTGGATGCAAGCCGATGGTTGGTTCGTCCAGCACGTAGAGAACCCCGCGCAAGTTCGACCCGAGTTGCGCGGCCAACCGAATTCGCTGCGATTCGCCGCCACTTAATGTTTTTGCCGAACGCCCGAGCATGAGATAACCAAGTCCGACCTTTTCCATGAAACGCAGTCGCTGTTGGATCTCGGGCAAAAGACCGGCTGCGATGGTTTGGTGCGTGCCTTTGAATCTCAACCGGTCAATCCTGCGCGCTGCTTCGCCGGCGGAAAGGTTCGTGAATTGATCGATTGTGTAACCTTGCACCCGCACGTGACGCGCGACGGCATTCAAACGCGAGCCGTGACAACTCGGACATTCGCGGGCTTCGCCTTCCTCGATCCATTCCGACTCGCGTTCTGCAGCAAGCTCGTTTTCCAGAACCGATTCACCGTCACGCTCTGCAGCCGTTTGGACATCTTGGTCCCAGATTTCTCCGAACCCACCACATTCCTCGCACGCGCCATGGGGGGAGTTAAATGAAAATAAACGCGGATCGAGCTCCTCAAATGCGCGACCACAGTTCGGGCAGCTCATCTCCGTACTCATCACCGTCAGCCGATTTCTTGAATCGAGCAGACGTGCTGTACCGCGTCCGATCTTCAGTGCGCGCAGGGCAATCTCTCGCGCGTCGGCGATTCGCTTCCGATCGATTACGCCGACAACGACGTCGATGGTATGCTCTTTGAAACGCTCGAGTTTCCGAAAGCTTCGAATCGGGACAAGCTGACCATCGACATACAGCGTCTCGAACCCCTGGTGTTCCGCCCAATGCGCCACATCCGTATGAAAACCTTTGCGCGCTTTCACCAATGGCGCGAGGACCTTCAGTCCCGAAAGCTTTCGGGACTTCGCAGCAGCTTCGATCTGTTTCACAATCGACGCCACGCTCTGCTTTGCGACTGACAAATCACAGTCTGGACAAAATTGTATTCCTGTTTTCGCGAACAGGAGCCGGAGAAAATGATAAACTTCCGTCACCGTCGCGACGGTGGATTTGCCGCCGCCGCGCGTCACCCGTTGTTCAATCGCCACGCTCGGCGGCAATCCGCTGACCAGATCGACATCGGGCTTCTCGAGTTGCTCGACGAATTGCCGAGCATACGGCGACATGCTGTCGAGAAAACGGCGCTGCCCTTCGGCGAACAAAATATCAAACGCGAGCGTCGATTTGCCGGAGCCGCTCAAACCGGTGATCACTACGAGTTGCTCGCGCGGGATTTGGACATCGATGTTCTTGAGATTGTGCTCGCGCGCACCGTGGACGTGGATGGCGCCGTTCTGGCCATCCGCACCAAATCGCGGAGCGGTTTCCGCGGCTCGCGCTAACTCAACGCTGTCATTCTGAGCGTAAGCGAAGGATCTCTCCGACTTGCGCAAGATTTTGTGAGGTCCTTCGCCGTCTTCGCGGCTCGGGATGACAGGCAATGCTTTGGGGGATTCCGAAAGAACACGTCGCAAGAATTTTCCCGTGTGCGATTGCTCTATCTTGGCGATCTGCTCCGGCGTTCCGGCCGCGACTACTTCGCCGCCGGCGTCACCAGCTTCCGGACCAAGATCGACAATCCAATCGGCGCACTTGATCACCTCCAGATTGTGCTCGATCACGACGATCGAATGTCCGCGATCGACCAGTCGCTGAAACAATCGCAGGAGCATGGCAACGTCATCGAAATGCAGTCCTGTCGTCGGTTCGTCGAAAATGAACAGATTTCCGCGTGGCATCGGCATCTTGCCGATGAGAGATTGGCTGGAAGCCAATGCCACGGACGCCGCGGCGCTTTGGCCGTCCGCTTTGCTTTCCGCTAAATGTCCAACCAGCTTCAGACGCTGCGATTCGCCGCCGGAAAGCGTGTTCAGCGGCTGACCGAGCCGTAAATAGCCGAGTCCAACTTCTTCGAGCACTTTCAGTCCATCGGAAATTTTTGCACCGTGCTCATCGTCGATCTGTAAAAAAAAGTGAATCGCTTCGCTGACGGTTAGCTGAAGAACTTCATGGATTGATTTTCCCCGCAGTTGAACTTTCAACACCTGCGGTTGAAAACGTTTGCCTTCGCATTCTGCGCACCGCACGAAAAGATCGCTTAAAAACTGCATCTCGATCTTTTCGTAGCCTGTACCTGAACAACGTTCGCAACGGCCGTTGCCGGAATTAAACGAGAACGCGCCCGCGGTGAGTCCCTGCGCCATCGCCTCCGGTTGGGCGGCGAACAATTCCCGGACACGATCGAACAAACCGAGATAAAGAATCGGAGTGGAACGCGGCGTGCGCGCCAGCGACGATTGATCGACCATCACCACGTCGCGAATGCGATGTGCGCCGGTGACGGTTTTGCACGCACCAACTTCGTCGCCATTCCTTTGACCCTTAGCTACGAGCAGATTCCGATAGAGCACATCGTGAATCAGTGTCGATTTGCCCGAACCGGAAACGCCGGTGACACACGTGAAAACGCCGAGCGGAACATCGACATCGATTTTCTTAAGGTTGTGCTCGCGCGCTCCGATAATCTTGATCGATGATGTCGATCTTCGCTGCGATTTTGGCACCGGAATGGATTTGCGATACGTCAGGTAATCGCGCGTGAGTGAACGCTGTTGTAGGGCAAGCGCATCGCTTGCCATTCTAGAAGTCGGCAGGCGTCGCGCCTGCCCTACAAAATCACCGATCGGTCCGTTCCAGACCAATTCCCCGCCGTGCTCGCCGCGGCCCGGGCCGAGATCGATTAAGTTATCTGCCGCGCGAATGATTTGTTCCTCGTGTTCGACCACCAGCAGCGTGTTTCCTTTGTCCCGCAAATTGTGCATCACGCGGACGAGTTGACCGACGTCGCGCGGGTGCAATCCGATGCTCGGTTCGTCCATGACAAAGAGCGTGTTCACGAGCGATGCGCCCAGGCAAGTCGTCAAATTCACGCGCTGAACTTCGCCGCCGCTTAACGTGCGCGTCGAGCGATCCAGTGTGAGATAACCGACACCGACCTCGCAGAGATAATTGAGGCGCATGCAGATTTCGTCACGCAACATCTGGGCGGTTTTGTCGCCTGCAAAGATGTGGAGGTTGCGAAGAAAATCGTGCGCATCGGAAATTGAAAGCGCCTGAAATTCGGGAAGCGTCAGAATTTCGGATTGCGGATACGGGATACCGGATGGGGTTCCGTCGCGAGCTTTGCTCGCGAAATCTTTGCTTTCCGGTTTCCGCTTTCCGGTTTCCGAAACCTTGTAGTTGAGCGCCTCTGGCTGATACCGGCCACCATTGCACTTGGGACACCTGACGTAGGCCCGATAGCGGCTGAGCAGGACGCGCACATGCATTTTGTAAGTCTTACTTTCAAGCCAGCGAAAGAAGCCGCGGACGCCGTACCACCGATTGTTTTCGTAATCTTCATCTGTGTATTCGTCGGAACGTCGCTCGCCTTCGATGACGAAGTCCTGATCGGCCTTCGGTAACTCTTCGAATGGAACATTGATAGCGATCTCTTCGCGCGCGCACGCTCGAAGCAAATCCTTTTGCGATTCGCCAAACTCAGCGCCCCGAAAAACGCGCACCGCACCTTGTTTGATACTGAGACTTCGATCCGGGATCGCCTTGTTCAAGTCGATGGCGATGGTCCGGCCGAAGCCGCGGCACTCGGGACATGCGCCGAGCGGGTTATTAAAACTGAAAAGACCTGGCGTTGCCGGGCGAATGTCGAGATCGCACCAAGCACAATGCCAACCAGTGGAAAAGGGGATTTCGGATACCGGAGAGCGGATACCGGATAGATTTTCGACGCGGGATTCCGCTTTTGCTCTTTCCTGTTTCCGCTTTCCGCTTTCCGGTATTGCTATGGCGTTAACTTTTCCTTTGCCGAAACGCAGGGCTGTTTCGATTGCTTCGACTAATCGCGGTCGATTTTCTCCCGTGATCGCGATGCGGTCCTGAATCACCTGCACGCGGGCGCCGAGCCGTTTGATCTTTGGATCGGCTTCGTCCACGCGCACGATCTGGTTGTCGATCCAAACGCGGAGGTAGCCCTGTTGTTGGAGAAAATCGAAAAATGCCCGTGGCGGGGTCTTCGCTGGGACTGCGACCCAGAACGTAATGAGGATGTTCTTTCCGGCGCAATCGCGCAGAATTTGCTCGGCGACCGACTGCGCGGTTTCAGGGCGAATTTCGCGACCGCAATTCGGACAGAACGCACGAGCGACGCGCGGCCAGAGCAACTTCAGATAATCGTTTATCTCTGTCATCGTTCCCACTGTTGAGCGCGATGTTTTGACGGGATTTGATTGTTCAATTGCGATCGCCGGCGGAATGCCACGGATGTCGTCCACGCGCGGTTTATCCATGCGGTCGAGGAACTGCCGCATGTAAGGGCTGAAAGTTTCGACGTAGCGACGCTGGCCTTCGGCGTAAATTGTCTCAAAGGCCAGACTCGACTTGCCGCTGCCGCTCGGTCCGGTGACGACCGTCAGTTTTCCCAGCGGCAGATCGATGTCGATGCCTTTGAGATTGTTCTGGCGCGCCCCGCGAATTTCGATGTAGTCCGTGCGCGACGCCGCGGTAGCGCTTTCTCTGTTCCCGATCTTCGAACCCACTGGAAATATTCGCTGCCAGTCAAGCGATTCGCAAATTTCTGCGGTACGTGATTCCTGTACGGGAAGCTGCTGGCTTCCCCGGGGACGCTAACAGGGTCCCCTACAGATTATTCTTTGAGCCGCGTGGCGAGTCGTTCGCGCTGCTCGAGGAGCCGCTCGGGCACAACGCCGCCCAGCGAATCGAAAAGCTCTTTGTGCGCGGCTAATTCCCTTTGCCACTCCTCGTGATCGATACCGAGAATTTCGGCGACACATTTGTGGTCGATGTCGAGCTCGGCGAGATCGAGATCGTGGGGGCTGGGCAGCCAACCGATCGGCGATTTGAGTGCGCCGCCAGTTCCTTCGCAGCGGTTGATAATCCATTTGAGCACGCGCATGTTTTCGCCGAAACCCGGCCAGAGAAATTGGCCTTTCACCCCTTTGCGAAACCAGTTCACGTTGAAAATGAGCGGCGGATTCGTGAGGCGTTTTCCAATATCGAGCCAGTGCTCGAAATACTGGCCGATGTTGTAGCCGCAAAACGGCAGCATCGCCATCGGATCGCGGCGCACCTGACCAACCGCGCCGGTTGCAGCGGCGGTTGTTTCCGAAGCCATGGTCGCGCC
Source organism: Candidatus Udaeobacter sp. (assembly GCA_036499425.1). Classification (GTDB taxonomy): domain Bacteria; phylum Verrucomicrobiota; class Verrucomicrobiia; order Chthoniobacterales; family UBA10450; genus Udaeobacter. The sequence continues at coordinate 8,929 of DASYDT010000047.1, forward strand.
CAAATAAACTCCATGATCCCAATCGAACGCCTGATATACGAGCGGCACCGTATCGCTCCGGCGTCCACCGAAAATGATGGCGCTGATCGGCACGCCTTCACCTTTTTCAATATTGGGATCCAACGCCGGGTTGTTGCGCATCGGCGTGGTGAAGCGGCTGTTCGGATGGGCAGCTTTTTCCTTTGATTCAGGCGTCCAATCATTACCTCGCCAATCAACGGCATGCGCAGGTCGCGGACCGTCTTTGCCCTCCCACCACACGTCACCGTCATCAGTGAGCGCGACGTTTGTGTAAATTGTGTCGTGCGCGATCGATTTCATCGCGTTTGAATTCGACTTGTAGCTCGTCCCTGGCACGACGCCGAAATATCCGTTCTCCGGATTGACCGCATACAGACGGCCGTCCCGAATCTGCATCCAGCCGATGTCGTCCCCGACGGTCGTTACTTTCCAGCCTTTGAAATGTTCCGGAGGAATGAGCATCGCAAAATTAGTTTTGCCGCAGGCGCTGGGGAATGCGGCGGCCACGTAATGCTTTTTTCCCTCGGGCGATTCCACGCCGAGGATCAGCATGTGCTCGGCCATCCAGCCTTGCGTGCGCGCCAAATAAGAACCGATGCGCAAGGCGAAGCATTTTTTGCTCAATAAAACGTTGCCACCGTAACCTGAGCCGACAGAAATGATCGTATTGTCCTGAGGAAAATGACAGATGAAGCGGCGCTTAGGATTAACGTCCAGCAACGAATGGACGCCGCGATTCCACTCGGCGTTGGGATCGCTGCCGAGCCTTTTCACGGCGACCTCGCCCATACGCGTCATGATTCGCATGTTGAGCACGACGTACTTTGAATCGGTAATTTCAAAGCCAACCTTGGTCAGCGGCGAATCCGGCGGGCCCATCATGTAGGGAATCACGAACATCGTGCGCCCGCGCATCGCGCCTTTCAAAAGGCCGCGAAGCTTCGCGTACATTTCTCCTGGCTCAGACCAATTATTGGTTGGACCAGCTTCTTCTTTCGTCGGCGTGCAGACAAATGTGCATTGCTCGACTCGCGCCACGTCATTTGGATTGGAGCGATGCAAATACGAGTGCGGAACTTTTTTCTGATTCAGTTTGATTAGGACGTTTGGCTTGAGCGATTCGGCGATCAGGAAGTCGTTTTCCTGATCTGAGCCGTTGCACCAGAAAATGTTTTCCGCTTCGGTGAGAGTGGCGATGTCTTGCACCCAATCGAGCACCGCTTGATTGGCCGGCTTCGCGTCACCGATTCCACTCGGCGGGAATATGACGGGTGCGGAATTTGTCATACGGTGAAAACGTTCATCTTAACCATGAACGAGCGGCTTCGCCACGTTGAATCGCGAATCACGCTTGCGTAAGCGCGATGCGCGGCATTAATTGAAAACATGTTCGGGGTCACCACCTCCGATGATTATCGGCCGGTTGCGTGGATGGGTCGCTATCCCGTCGATGTGACCACGATGCTGGTGGGGGTGCATGTCGCAGCCGCAATTCTCGCGGCGATTCTCGTAGCATTCGGAGCCGGTTCGATCCTGGCGTATTTACAATTCGACAGCGGCGCCGTTTGGTCTGGCGGCCAGTTGTGGCGCCTTTTCACATACGCGTTCGTGCATGCGCCGTCGGGGCTGCTCTGGTTTGCCATCGAGATGTACTTGCTGTTCGTGTTCGGGCGGGAAGTAGAACGTTTTGTCGGGCGACGCGCTTACATTTCGCTCTACCTCGTTTTATTGATCACGCCTGCGGCGTTGCTCACGATCTGGGGTCTTTGGCAACGTTCTGCCATTGCCGGGTCGCCGGCGTTGCACTTTGGGATCTTCGTTGCTTTCGCCACTATCTATCCCCGCGTCGAGTTGTTTCTCCGGATCATGGCGAAATGGATCGCGCTTATTCTGGCCGGTGTTTACACATTCCAACTTCTCGCCTATCACGCGTGGAGCGACCTGGTCGTAGTCTGGACGAGCATCGGCGCTGCGTTCCTTTTTATTGAATTGCGCGGGGCAGGGCCGGAATTCGCCTGGTGGGATGCCTTGAAAGAGAGGTTTGGCCCCAGGCCGAAGTATCACATTGTTCCAAAAACGCGACCGCGACCTAGCAGCGGACGCACGGAAGCGGAGGATGTCTATTCATCCATTGATCCGATTCTAGACAAAATCTCCAAGTTCGGGATTGGAAGTTTGACGCCGAGCGAGCGGCGGCAACTGGATCGCGAACGCGAACGGTTGCTGAAAAAATCCGAGTAAGCAGAATCTCCAAATCCCAAGCTCCAACTAGCGGAGGAAAACTCGATTGAAATTTGGCGATTGGAGCTTCTCTAGATGTTGGATGTTGGAACTTGGAATTTAGATTCCCTCAAGACGGGATTCAATCGTCTCGCATAACAGGTGGAGCAGAAGCTGGTGGGCTTCCTGAATACGCGCAGTTGAGTCACTGCGAACCAAAAGATCGACGTCGGCGATGCCGATAGTTGATCCGCCGTCGCGGCCGAGGAGGGCGATCGTTTTCAGTTTGCGCGCTTTCGCTTCCTCCAGCGCGCGCACGACATTTTTCGATTTGCCCGAAGTCGTCAGGCAAATCAGCACGTCCCCCTGCACACCAATGGCCGCTACCTGGCGTGCGAAAATTTCATCGAACCCATAATCGTTGCCCGCAGCAGTGAGCAGGACGCCGTCGCTCGCGAGACAAATCGCCGGATAAGCACGACGATCTTTGACAAAGCGCACCACCAGCTCAGTCGCAAAATGTGCCGCGTCCGCTGCGCTGCCGCCATTTCCGCACACAAGCAACTTATTTTCGGCACGCAGACATCGCTCGATCAAATCGCCCGCTTCGACCACTCGAGCTTCGAGGCTCGAAAGTGACCGCAGTGTTTTCGTCGCGGCTGCAATGGCGTCGCGAAATTGAGGAAGATGAGACATTGATTGCAGGCTTTGTTTGGAACGGATTGGTGTTGATACAACTTTTCAGCGTTCGAAGCAAAATGAATGATGCCGGCTTGATAAGCATGGAATCAAAATCGCTGCTGGATTTTGGTCTTGTCAGACGTTTCGCCAATCAATAAAGGTTGGCCCAACGCTGCCTCCAAGTGAACAGACTCGCTCTCAAGCCTTCGCCATTCTTCACGCCAGAGGCTGCATCGCGTTTCCTTTTGCCGTTGGTGCTCTGACTCTGCCCAATCACCCCGAGGCATTATGCTAAATACCATGATACGGTGATCGCCTTTGCGGTGACGAACTTGGAAGAGGTAAGCCGCGAACAAGCTGAACGCCTAAGAAAAACCGTAAGCGAAGCCGGATTCGACCTTATGCCGGTGAATTTTCTTGGCCGCTGGGATCAACCGATAGAAAGTCAACTGCACGGATTGCCGCGGCTCCAACGACAGATGGACCATACGTTCAGTCATCTGCTTGGCATTCTTGCTACGGCGGGGTTACTCGCGCTCGGCGCGCCATTTTGGTTTAATCTGCTCAAGAACCTAACGAGTCTGCGTCCCGCCTTGGCGACCCTCATTGAAAAACGGCCCACCAGCGCACCGGCGCTGCCAACTGCTCCATCGACTCCGCCTTCTCCCAGCTAGGACTGAGAACTTCGTCTCATGAAGACCAGAAACGCTATCGCTTGGCTCAAAACGAATTTCGGTCCAGAAGTGGAGAAGGTCGTCGCTGGCACGCCGTTCAGCGTCGATATGATGACTGCGATCGCTTATCAGGAAACCGGGTACATCTGGTCTGTGCTCGTGGACAAGCAATTGAGCTTACAAAACCCTCGAGCTTTGCGTGGGCGACACCATTGATGCCCCAGCCGAAGTGAGTTTCTAAAAGTAAAGCTCAGCTCGTCGCAACGCCACGCGGCAAAGAGATTTTTCGCATTGCGCGAGTGCAGACGCATGGTGGAAAGGCGATCAGTTTTCCGACAGCGCCTTTTGGCTCGACGCGTGAAACTGGTGCGCGGTAGAGGTTTCGAACCTCTGACCCCTACCGTGTCAAGGTAGTGCTCTACCACTGAGCTAACCGCGCATCGATCGGACGTGACAAGTGATCGGTGATCGGTGATCAGTCAAGAGCGACGCACCGATCACAGATCACGAATCACCTATATGGGCCCACTTCATCACTGGACAACTCGGAAGCGCGAGACGACTGTTCGTTCCCCGTGAGCGCACTTTTTTTCAAGCGATTTCTGAAGCGACCGTTCCAAGTCGCCTCCATTATCCCCAGCTCAAAGGCGCTGGTGGAACGCGTCGCAAGCAAGATTGATTTTAGCCGGTCGCGCGTGATCGCCGAGTACGGGCCGGGGGAAGGCGTACACTCGCGTGAGATTGCCCGCCGGATGAGTCCGGATTCGCATTTGCTCCTGTTCGAGCTCGACGCGGCGTTCTCTCGGGCTCTCGAGCGGCAATTCGCGAACGATCCGCGTGTGCATGTGATCCATGGTGACGCAGCTTCTTTGCCGTACGAACTCAAACGCCGCGGCATCGCTTGTTGCGACTATATCCTTTCCGGCATTCCGTTCAGTATTCTCAAGATCGACAAGAAACGGGCGTTGTTACGAAAAACGTACGATGCGTTGGCGCCGAGCGGCAGTTTCATCATTTACCAGGTCACAAACGAGTTGAAGCAGCACGCCACGCTTTTCGAGCACGGAGAATCGGAATATTTCCTGCAAAATATCCCGCCAATGTTCATTACTGTCTTTCACAAAACGCCCTCGCCGCATGGTCGCGAACGACGCACCGCGCAGTCCAAACGTTCTTCCAGGCTGGCTGGCGTTGGCGCGGATCGTTCCGCATGACCGAGAAGCCGACGCGGACAGAAAAAGATTCGATGGGCGAGATGACGCTTCCGGCGGACGCGCTCCATGGCGCTTCCACTCACCGCGCGGTGCTCAATTTTCCTGTGAGCGGCTATCGATTTTCGCGGCCGTTCATTCGCGCGCTGGGCTTGATCAAATGGGCGGCCGCGCAAGCAAATCATGATCTCGGTTTGCTGGATGCCGAGCGCGCCGCGTTGATCGTGCAAGCGGCCGAGGAGGTTGTGGAAGGAAAACTCGACGACCATTTTCCACTCGACATTTTTCAGACCGGCTCCGGCACGAGCACGAACACGAACGCAAACGAAGTCATCGCCAACCGGTGCGCGCAGCTTGCGGGCAAACCGATCGGATCGCGCGAGCATGTTCATCCGAACGATCACGTAAACATGGGCCAATCGAGCAACGACGTGATTCCGTCGGCGATCCACATTAGCGCCGCGGAGCAGTTGAAGAACTGTCTCGTCCCGGCGTTGGAAAAATTACACGGCGCGCTGGAAGCGAAGGCGAAGGAATTCTGGGACATCATCAAGATCGGCCGGACCCATTTGATGGATGCGACGCCGATCCGGCTT
>DASYDT010000048.1:0-3703 GCA_036499425.1 Candidatus Udaeobacter sp.
TACAAATTAAGCAGTGAGTTCTTGGGCGCAGAAAGAAGCCGGGATTATATTGCCGAGCTTTCGTTCTTCATTCTGATCACTGGCATCGCCGCCTGGCCGGTCATGGCGATGCTCATCGCAGTGACTCGCCTGATCAGGAATTACTAAGAGCGGGGGAAAATGCTCAGGCCAGGCAATGCGGTGCAAATACTTCGGCGTTCCGAAGTCGACGGGAAATTACAGCTTCGCGTAAACGCCGAGCAGCGGACGGCGTGATGGAGTTTTTGAACGGAAATCGCTGACGAAACCATCCTTGGTGCGAAATTCGACATGACCGACGCTGCGTGAGGTGCCATACACGAGCACGGAACCGACGGGCGCGGAGAATGGATCCGTCACTGAGAGTCTTTTGAATCCGTAATTGCTAACGAGCTCTTGAGCAGCGTCTCTGGCGAGTTCGCTCTTCGGGCGGGAATCGATCGCACCGGAGGCAAGCAACGCCTCCTTGACGTAATGCCAGCACATCGAGCGCGAGTGCGCGTGGGCGCGTTCCTCGGCGATGCTGGCCGCTTGCATCAGCCTGCTATCGATGTGTCGATCAACCCTGCCGAAGGGATAAACGATCTGCTTGGGATAATACTGCGTAACTACGGGGATTGATTCTTTTTTGCCCTCCGACGTTTTGAAGCTGAAAAGGCCGACGCGCTTTGTTGTTTTGCTTACGGTTTGTTGATCCATTGGTCGCACCGGCTCCGCCACGAACGTTTGCGCCGAATCTTTGGCGATCGTTTGCGCCGGCTCTTTCTTAACCGCTTGAGCCAGTTTCTTTGCGACCACCGGTGCCCGATGTTTCGTGATCGCGTGCACTGGTTTATCAGTTTCCTGCACCGATTTACTGGTGACGATTTGCACCATGTCGTCCGCGGCCTTTTGATCGTGGCTCGCAAGATTCAACGTTGCTGGAGCCAATCCCTGCGCGCGTAGAGCGCCGCTGGAAATGACGAGAAGCGATATGGTTGTGAAGGCCAAAAAGGCCGGTCGTTTCTCCACGGACGCGAGGTATGCCGGGAAACGCAGCGTTAGGCAAGCTTTTTTTTGAAAAAAAGTGGGCAAGGAAAAGTGCCGCTCACCCTCCCCGCGACATTCTGGCCCCCGCGTGTTCTCGCCTCTTGCTAGTCGTCGGGGGAATAATCCGGCGCAAATCGAGGCGGCGGAACGAACGTCTCTTCATCGCGCTCAATGAAAACGCGCCGGCGACCCCGTGGCACGAATTGGTCTTCTTCAGAATCCGGTGCAACAACCCTGGTGCGGCCGGAGGGCAACCGAAGAATCAATCTCCCGTCCGAGGTGATACCAACTACGCGACCGCGGATCGAACCGACATGGCGTTGCGGCGAGTTTTCGGACAAATCCTGAGTCCCGCGGGCTGGTCTGGAAGTCGAGGCAATAGATTTCTTTTTGCCATGCGAAGTCGGCTGACTGGCAGTGCTCGGCTGCGCTGCCTCGGTACCTTTCGCGGTTGATGCCGTTTCGCCCTCGGTCGAGGAAGAATTGTCCCGGTTCCCGCTTGGCGAACTCGCTGCGGGAGCATTCGCAGCAGCGACCTGCGATTGGGCATTTGATGTTTGAGTTTGCTGAAGATTCGGCGAAGAAACCTGAGGCGAATTCGAAGCGGTCGCCGCCGCATTCGCAGTCGGTTGGTATGCGAGAGGCGGAGCCGAATTTACAGCTTGTGATGACACGGAGGGAGTCGTTGCAGTTGAAGCAGTTTGAATCCCAGACGGTGCCGAAGATTGAGGGACGCCAATCACAACGCCGATCGGTTTTGTCTCGCGAGTCCGGTGCACGAGTCTCCCAATCGGCTCAGGCAACAAGACGGCCGCGATAACTGCCGCGGCGAGCAACAGCGCCGCGACCGGCAATGCTACTCGCAGGAACCGTTTTGGCCGAGCCTCGGTTCGCCGCGGCATTGTTGTCCTGTACGGAATGCCATACTTATCGGCGAGCGCTCGACGACGCTCGATTTTCAGCAGGCATTCGCGGATCGTTTCCGCCAGCACGACCAAATCCTTTGGCCGTTGATTCGGATCAGGGTGCAACATCCGGGCAAGCATGGCTCGCAACGGTTTTGGAAACTTTGAGAGCTTGGGAGGCCGCTGGAGTGCCTCGGACGAAAGTGCAACACCTGTCAGAAGAAAGTAAACTGTCGCACCGAGCGAATAAATTTCTGAACGGATGTCCCTCATTTCATGCGCGATTTCTTCGGGGTCCCGACCCTGTCGGGATTCCGCAGAGGATGTTTGCTCATGCGTCTGTGAGGCTTCAGACTTGAGCTCGGCGCCGGACCTAAGTGTCGGCAAGCCGAAGTTAATCAATTTCACTAGCGGCCAAGTGCCCTCGGGAGTCTGTCCCGGGACGACAATGATGTCGGATGGCTGAATTGCCGGATACGGAAGCCTGTGAAAACTCGCGGATGAGAACACGCTCACGATTTGCTCGGCCACTCGCAATGCTGCGTCAGCCGGCATCGGGCCGTGAGCGGCTACCCATGCTGCAAGCGTTTCACCTGGCAGGTGCTCTGAGACGCACACAAAATCTCCGCCTTCACGTCCAAAATCGTAAACTTTCGCGATATTCACGTGACGCAGCATCTGTGCGGCCCGTGCCTGCTCGTCCAATTTCTCCCGGACGCCCGGGTCGATGCTTTCAAGCGGAATGAGTTTCAGATCAACTGAGTCACGAGATCTTTCGTCCACCGCTTCGTAAGTGATTGCTGCCCCCTCCTGGCTGATTTCACGCGGACTGCCGTCCGACCTGACGCGTACGCGGTAGTGTTGAAGGAAGATTGTGCGCTCCATAACCGGGTCACATTGGCCGCGGCGAGACCAACATACTCGCGCCCGCTGCCACCGATTCAACCTCAATTTTGACAGCGAGTTGCTTCGCGTGACCCCAATCCCGCTCTAATTTTGGGCATTGCGCTTGAATCGAAAATCGCCAATCTAAAATCGCAAATCCCGCATACCCCGTGGTGTAACGGTAACACAGCGCCCTTTGGAGGCGTTATTCTTGGTTCGAATCCAAGCGGGGTAGCCACCTCTAGAAACCGATTTTTCCTCTAGGAAACGCTCATTTTCGACATAACGCATTCAGACACATGAAAACGCGAAATTGTTTTCTGACTTTGTGTTTCGGATTGGACTGTACGTCATGCAATTCCCCTCAGATGCCCCAGGCTTGGGAAAAAAGATTTCCTTCAGCTCCTGAACTTCCAACTCACGCCCACGCCATCGGCGAGTCGCCAGACCGGCCGGTAGCAACGGTTACGGAATGTCCGACTTTGAGAAGGGCTTGCGCCATCGCCTGGCTGGCGGTGGTCGCTCCTCCGCCCGCGTGATCAGCAGGATGCGCATTCGTTAGGGCAATGGACGGCTTACACGGAGACCCGGTTCGTTTCCGCCCATCTCTTCAAGACGTAAAAACTCCAAAGAAAAGCCGATTCATCCGCTTGGCCGGAGCGATGCGCTTCCACTCTCCGTTTTACCAGCCGCGGATTCAAGGAACCAAGAGACGCCTCGGCCAGATCCAGCTCCCCTTTCCGAAACCAATGGGCCACGGGCACGCCGAATCCTTTCTTCGAGCGATACAGGATTTCGCGCGGCAAAACTGGCTCCAGCGCCTTCTTCAGAATGTATTTGCTGGTGCCTCTGTGATATTTATAGGC
>DASYDT010000049.1:0-27955 GCA_036499425.1 Candidatus Udaeobacter sp.
CAGAGGAACCCGACGACTGGCGCCAGTGGGCCGCGCATTGGCTGCGCGAGAACGGAATCATCGCCCAACGCGTGATGCTCGTCGCCGGCCCCTCCCCGCGAAATCCGAATGCCAATTATCGGATCGAGCTCATGCGCCTCGTTTTGTGAAAATCATGAACACGCTACCGCTTCCAAAAGACGTCCCCTGTCACTCTATCATCGGCGATCGCGGACGCGGAGACACACCGAAGAGCAGCGACGGAGTCGTCGCTTACTGGAGCTCGCATGTCGATGCGGCGAAGTCCGAAAAGATTGTGCCGTCGAGCCGCAGCGCAAACCAGAATCCCGAAGGTATCGCCGAGGTTGAGAGAATTCTTAAACAGCACATCGGAGCCAAAGGCTAATGACAAAGCAAACGAGCATTCTTTTTCTGACGATGGCGCTCAGCGTGGCGTTACCATGTGTCGCGCAAACGCCGGAACCATTCGAAGTACGCCGCGCGGAAGCCGCGTTTGAAGAGCTGCCCGAGCTCAAAGCGAGCGGGATCCTCAAGCCGGAATTACTCAAGGGGCCGCACTATGTGGTGCGCGAGCCGGTGCCCACGGCCTCCGGCATCAATCAGTTCACGATCGATTCAGACTTTGGTCTTTTTGAAGCAGACGGAAACGAAATGCTGCTTCAACGACTGAAAGAGATCGACGCAATCGCGCGGCTGCGGGACGTTTCGCGCACTGACGAGTTTAAGAAATCACTGGTTGCCGCAGCGAAAAGCCCACTCAACTCGGCCAAGAATATCGCGAGGGATCCGGCGCAGGCGATTTCCAATGTCCCAAAGGGAATTATGAAATTCCTGGGGCGCGCCAAGAAGACGGTCCAGAACGTCGGAAAGGGCAGCGGTGAGGACGAGGGCGAAGGAAGTAGACTGAAGGACGTGATGGGTTACTCGGATAAAAAACGAAAGATCGCGCTCCAAATGGGGATCGACCCATACAGCACCAACACGGTGCTACAAAAGGAGCTGGACGATGTCGCCTGGGCTTCGTGGGCTGGTGGATTCACGTTTAGCGTCGCTACGTTTCCAGTCAGTGGCCCGATCGGAGCTGCGCTCACGGTAACCAATCTCAATAGCACCGTAGACCAACTGCTGCGTGAAAAATCGCCCTCGGAGCTTGAGCAAATTAACCGCGCAACGTTCCGCGCAATGGGCGCCAGCGCGAGTGACATCGAACGAATCCTTCACGGCGGCGCATTTACGCCGACACAATCCACGACGTTCGCGGTCAATCTCAAGTCACTCAAAGGCGTGGCAAATCGCGGAGCCTTCGTGAAAGTTGCCGCGCAAAAAAGCACCACCGAGGCGGATGCTCTCTTTTGCGTTCACACTGCGGCCTTGATGAATCAGATCCACGAAAAAATACCAATCGCTCGCATCACCATGCTTCACGACTTTCCGATCTGCGTCGCGAAAGACGGAACAATCGTGGTTGCATTACAATGGGATTACGCCGCCTGGACGTCAGGCGCGGCCAGTTTCACTGATGAAGTGCAAAAGCTTGCCGCTCAATCCGGCAAGAATTCAAATGTTTTTGTCGCCCTTTCCGGACAAGTTTCGCCGCGATTGCGGCAAGAACTGGAAACGCGCGGTTTCACCGTGCATGATCGGCTCGTTCCAGGTCCGCTCAAGTGATTACGAGCCGCGATAAACAACCGTAGCCAACAAAGCGAAGGCTCTCCCGAAAATGCTCGACCAGACCGTCGGCCAGCTCCTCTCAAGTCAGTGGATGGTGTTCGCGACCCCGGTGATTTTGTTGATCGGTCTTTCCGAGGCTCGCGTGGCGCACAGGCTGTGCGCACCGCCGGACGAGGTCGGAAACGGAAAAGAACGGCAGCGGCACTGTAAGGTCGGCGGTGTTGGCCCTGTTGGGGTTGTTGCTTGGATTCAGTTTCGCCATCGCTGCGGCCCGTCACGAGGCACGCCGCGGACTTCTTGTTCAGGAGGCAAACTCAATCGGCACCACTGCACGCCGAGCGCGTCTGTTGCCCGAACCGCAGGCCGCCAACGTTCGGCAACTGCTTCAGGAATATGTTCCGCTGCGCATCCAGGCTCATCGTGAGGCGCAATTCTCGAAGCAGTTCGCATCCTCGCGCAAGCGCAGCGCAGAGCTTGACGAACGCTTGTGGGATGAGGCGCTCGCGGCCGCGTCAAAACAACCCACACCGATCACCGCAAGCTTCATTGCCAGTCTCAATGAGACCATAGATTTGGAGGCAACGCGCATCGCCGCCAAGCGCAACCACGTGCCCGGCGCTGTGTGGCTACTGCTGTTGTGCGTGGCCGGTTGGGGTATGTGGCTGACCAGTTACGAAGCGGGGACTGCCGGGCGTCACGCGATTGTTGAGCGATACCTTTTTCCACTCCTCGTCGCCATCGTCATTACGCTGATCACTGATATTGACACTCCGCGTGGCGGCTTGATCGCATTAGATGAACGTCCGCTCTTGGAGTTGAATGACAGTTTAAACGGTACTCGCGCAGCGCAAGGAGAGTGAACGCCCTCAAAGGCACAATTTAGCCGGGTCGTACGGGGACTCGATTTTCAAGCTCGCGGGATCAGTCGAATACCAGCCTTCGCCGGAAGGGGAAACACATCCCGCGCTATATCACGCGCCACTTCAGTTCGCGCGAATTTCTTTTGGCTTCCCACAACCGAATTCCGCCGAGGAATGCATTTTCATTTCGGCCGCGCTCGATTCCCTTTGGCAATCGACCAAAGCGGTGCACAAGACCGCCGCCCAGGACGACATAATCAGCAATGAAGGAGTTTCTTAATTGCATGACTGCAAAAAGCACTTCGCGCTTCCATTTTTTTTCGCCCAACAATCCCAAGCCTGGAATGCCGAGATAGTTTTCAATGATCTTGCCATTGGGATAAGGCAGATCCCCCAGCTCGAGCGGCATCAAAGTCGCGTCCCAGACAAGAGCTGAGCCCAAGCCGGTTCCGAGTCCCAGGAAAAGCATGTGTCCGCCGCCACGGTAGCTGCCGAGCGCCTGCATGGCTGCGTCGTTGATCAGGCGCACCGGTAAGCCAAGTGGCCGGGAAAAATTGAAACCAATCCAACCTTTGCCCAGATGCTTTGGATCTCTCGTGATCCGGCCGTTGCGGATCGGCACGGGGAAACCAATTGATGCCCGGTCAAATTTCCAACCGCGCACGTTCTCTTTGAATCTTTCGAGAAACTGTTTCGGCCCCATTCGCGCCCCGGAGGGAAATTCGCGCTCCTCGCGCGCCGACATCAGCAGTTTAACGTGTGTGCCGCCGATATCGACGACCAAAATTTTCCTCTTCATGAGCGACCGCTCCCCGAAGGCATCGGGGTAAAACTACCGGTCGCGCCGGCTGGACCGGCCAAGACGCTGAAAAAATCCTTGTTGTTGGGGTTTCGCCGCCGTGCTGGCAGGCCAGCATTCCACTATTTCAAGGGCGAGAAAACGGAACAATAGTTGTCGGGCAGATTTCAAATCGAGCCGCAGATTCTTGGCAATTTGTTGTACCGACCGGGCGCCATTGAATTGGGACGCGAATTGGGCCTCGTCCGAAGTCAGTTTCAACTTCTGCACCTGCTCGAAGCCGTCTTTGGTGTAAGCGGGAACGGATGCTGGCTCGAAGTTCGCGGGCTGATCTGGATCCTGAACAAGACGCAAGGTCTCCAGCGCCCAATCGTTCACGTTTGCCTCCCCCGGCGTCTCCGTCACGTCAGTTAACAGATCGGCATTCTTTTCAAACATTATCCACGCGCGCGGCGCAGTCCAAAGCTCGGAGAAAAGCTTTTGCCCATAGTGCTGCATCAGTTCCACCGCCTGCTCGCGAGCTATCGATTCTTCGCGAGCAAGAGTCAGGAAGAACGGAGTTCCCGTTTCCCTTTGTTGGTTGCGTGCTCTGTCAACAACTACTGGGTCGATGTCGGTGAGAGCGGTTGGGATTTCCGAACAATAGAAATCTGGGTCTCGGGTTGTGACAAGAACGATCTGGCCGTCGCGCGCAAACAGGTCGATTGGCTCCTCATCCCAAGATGATCGCAGCAAGCCGGTAAGTTTTTCTTTTGCTATTGCTTGCAGAGCGCGGTTCAACGGAAACACACTCGTGTGACCGCAAAAATAAACGTCATCCGTCCCAGTCTCCTTTGCTGGAATGACGTCCTTAGCCGGAGCCTCCGTCCCGGGTTCGCTCCAATCTGGGGCTGGCGGTGAAGGGTTCCACCAGTCGTCGGATTGGAAACTCTCCGCATTTGCGGGCGCCTCCGGCTCGTGTTCGTTCTCTTGCGGAACAGGAGGATTGTCGGTCTGCTCTCGCTCTTCGCTCTTCGAAGATTCCATATGGGCTTCTATTGGCTTTGGTTGGCCGTGTGATTTCGGCATAATCTCTCCTTGTCCTAAGCAAATCCCATGTGAAGGCTTTATCAAGAACCCAATCTTCGCAACGGGGAACTATCGCCTGTCGTTGAGAACCGCCGCGCCAGGTCGCGCCGGCTGATTTTTCCGCGCTCATTTGTTGGGATCGCGTCCATGATAAAAATCTGCTTTGGCACTTGCCAGGAGCTTAATCCACCGCGGCAAAATCGCACGAGGTCGCTGTCGCTTACATGAGGTGATGCCACCACGCACGCCACCACCTCTTCATTGCGCAATGCTCCGACAGCCGCCAGACGACCGAACACGACTGCCTGCCGCACCCCGCTAAAGCGCAGCAAGTGCGCTTCTACTTCCGCCGGATTCACTTTCTTTCCTGCGACGTTAATCACGTCCGAAATCCGGCCCACGATCCTGAACCCGGCGCCGTCACGCGCGAGCAGATCGTCAGGAACAAAAATTCCACCGCCGAGTTTTTCTTCGTCCGGCTTGGGAAAATAACCGTCGCCCACGCCGGCGCTGCGCACCCGAATCTGGCTCGACGGCGCGGTTGGATCGACAAGTTCGACATCGACGCCTTTCATCGGTTGCCCGACAAATCCTTCGACTTCGTTCGTCCCCTCGCGATCGTAACAAATCCCGCCGCATTCCGACGCGCCATAGAACGACTGGATGCGTAAACCGAATTTCTCCCGAAATTTTTTCGCAACGCTGACCGGCAACAGCGCACCGGCAGAAATACAGAGACGCAGTTTCGGAAGCGCCGGAATATCGTCCATCTCCGAAAATGCCTGGTAGAAAAGCGGCATGCCGGGAAACACGGTAGCGCCAGTTCGCGAAAGATCGGCGAGCACGGCACGCGGCGTTCGGTCGCGGCTAAGGACCATTGGCACTCCACGGGCAATCAGCGGCGTAAGCAAATTGCTGAAACCGTAGGAGTGCGATATCGGAATCACGCCAAAGTTGAGATCGACATCGCAAATTCCCATCGTGTCGCAAATCTGATTGCAATCGGCCAGCAACTGTTCGCTGCGAAAGCGAACCAGACGCGGCTCTGCCGTCGTGCCCGAGGTCAGCTTGAAGAGATTCGGCGATTTTTCGCCCCAATTAGTGAAGCTACTGTTGGCCGCGATTGATACGGCAGCGTCAGCTTGTTGCCGACTAAGAGATTCATCAATTGGAAGAACAACATTCTGCTTGCGCATACAAGCTAGGAAAAGCGACGGCCAATTTACGTGATTTCCGATTCGAATTGCGTTTAGGTTATGCGGACTGGTCGCGGACATCTTCGCCTCGATCTCTCGCGCATGCTTCTCGACCTCAAAAAATGTGCGAATTATGTTGCCGCGCGTGTCGAAGACGGCGGGCGCGTCGCCTTTTCGGGCTAGCATCTTTTCCCACGCAGCCACCAATGGGTCTTCGGATTTCATCGCTTGCAGAAAGCCGCCCACGCGGATACATTCCGCGCTCCATTTAGAAGATGAAAGCAGGGATTCATCCAGAGTATTACGAGACCGACATGATCTGTGCGTGCGGCGCGGTATATCACACCCGCTCCACGCGTCGCGATATTAAGATCGGTATTTGTGCCGCTTGTCATCCCTTTTTCACTGGCGAACAAAAATTCATCGATACCGCCGGGCGCGTCGAGAAATTCGCTCGCCGCTACGGCAGCATCAAAGCCGCGCGAGCTGAGAAGAAAGCTTAGCTGGATTCGGTAGCCGGGGTCGATGACCCCGGCCGGAGCCGCGATCAGCGATCACGGCTACAATTATGGACTTTAATTCCCTTATTAAACTGAAACGCGAGCGCTTCGAACAACTCGAGTGCGAGATCGCTGATCCGGCGCTTTTTTCCAATCGCCAGCGCGCGAGCGAGATCATGCGCGAGCACGCGAACATGAAGGAACTGCTGACAAAGTGGGGCGAACTCGAAACGGCGCGCAAGCAATTGGACGATAATCGCGAGCTGGCGATGTCGCGTGATGTTGAGATCGCTGCGATGGCTGATGACGAAATCCCGGATTTGGAAAAACGAGTCGGCGACCTTGAGCGCGATGTTCAGATCGCCTTGCTGCCACCCGATGAAAATGAAGAGCGTGACGCCATCGTGGAAATCCGCGCCGGAACGGGTGGAAACGAAGCGGCGATCTTCGCCGCCGATCTTTACCGCATGTATCACAGGTATGCGGAAGGTGCCGGCCTGAAAACCGAAGATCTCGAATCCAGTCCGTCAGAGCTCGGCGGATTCAAGGAAGCGATCTTTCGAGTTTCGGGCGAATCTGTTTTTCGAAAACTGCGTTACGAAAGCGGCGTTCATCGTGTACAACGCGTGCCCGCGACGGAGGCGCAAGGTCGTATTCATACATCGACAGCCACCGTGGCGGTATTGGCCGAGGCGCAAGATGTGGATGTGGAAATGAAGCCCGAAGATTTGCGAATCGAAGTTTCGCGTGCCGGCGGTCCGGGCGGGCAAGGCGTGAACACGACTGACTCGGCCGTGCAGGTCATGCACGTTCCGACCGGCATGATCGTGCGCTGTCAGGACGGGCGCAGCCAGCTCAAGAACAAGGAGCGCGCATTATCGATTTTGCGGGCGCGCCTGCTGGAGCGAAAGCAGCGCGACGAAGCGGAGAAATACAGCGCGCAACGCCGCGGCCAGATCGGCACCGGCGGGCGCGAAGAAAAAATTCGCACCTACAATTTCCCGCAAAACCGCCTGAGCGATCATCGCATTGGTCTGACGCTTTACAATTTGGACCGCGTGATCGACGGCGATCTCGGGGAATTGATCAGCGCGCTGCAAGCTGCCGATGTGGCCGAGCGGTTGAAGAAAACGTCGGCCGCATAAGTCTTCTTTTGTAATTCCGAGCAGAATCGAAGAATCTCTCACTGCTTCGGAACCAGAAACTTTTAGAGATGTCTCGACTTCGCTCGACATGACAAAAACGAGGAGTGTGCTCGAAGTGCTGCAAGCAACGACTGCGTATTTCAAGAAACATAATGTCGAAAATCCGCGACTGAATGCGGAGCACTTGCTGGCGCATGTACTCGGGTGCAAACGGATCGAGCTGTACCTCGAATTCGAGCGCGTGCTGACAGAATCGGAACTCGCGCCACTCCGCGAATTGGTAAAGCGTCGCGGTGAAGGCGAGCCGCTTCAGCATCTGCTCGGCACGGTCGAATTTTGCGGCCACGTTTTTCGTTGCGACAAACGCGCCATGGTGCCGCGGCCGGAAACTGAAGAACTCGTTGAGTTCTTAAAATCCGAAATCCAAAATCCAAAATCCAAAATTTTGGATGTGGGAACCGGCAGTGGCGTGATCGCACTGAGCCTGGCTGCAAAGTTTCCTGCTGCGGAAATTCTCGCGGTTGATATTTCGGATGAGGCCTTGTCGCTCGCTCGCGAAAATGCCGAGCGGCTGGCGCTGGCGGATCGAGTCCGGTTTCTGAAGAGCGATCTCCTTGAAAATGTGGAGAGAGCTTTCGATGTCATTGTGGCGAATCTTCCGTACATCTCCCAACAAGATCGGCCAAGTGTTTCCCGCGAGGTTTTACGTGATCCGGAGGTCGCGGTTTTCGCCGGCGCGCGAGGCGATGAGTTGGTGCGCGAACTCATTGCGCAGGCACCGTCGCGCCTACGGCCCGGCGGAATGCTGGCCTTGGAGATCGGAATCGGCCAGGGCCAGGCGCTTTTTTCGGTGCTAGCGGAAAAAAATTACCGCGACATTTCTTCGAAAACCGATTATTCAGGTGTGACACGTTTCCTGTTTGCGAGGTATGGATAAAATTCTCATTCACGGCGGACACCGGCTCTCCGGTTCTATTAAGGTGAGCGGCTCGAAAAATTCTTCGCTGCCAATCCTGGCGGCCACGTTGCTCACGCGAGAGCCTTGTGTCGTGCACGGCGTGCCTGATCTGAGCGACACGCATTACATGCTGCAAATTCTGATGCACTTGGGAGCGCAGGTAGAACGGGCCAGTGGCACCGTGAGCGTCACGGCAGAAAAGGTCCAATCGGTTGCGCCTTATGACGTCGTGCGCAAGATGCGCGCCTCCGTTTGTGTTCTTGGGCCATTGCTGGGCCGCTGTAAGGAAGCGACGGTCGCTTTGCCCGGCGGTTGTGTTATCGGCAATCGGCCAATTGATTTGCATTTGAAAGGTTTCGAAGCGCTGGGTGCGACAGTTCGCGTGGAGGGTGGCGACATTAAAGTTTTTGCGCCGAAGTTGAACGGAGCGGTGATCAACATGAACGGCAAGTTCGGCCCCACCGTTCTCGGTACTGATAACGTAATGATGGCCTCCGTGCTCGCCGAAGGGATAACTGTCATTGAAGAAGCGGCGATGGAACCCGAAGTCGTGGATCTTGCGAATTTCCTGAATGAAATGGGCGCGAGGATTGAAGGCGCGGGGACGCGTCGAATCATCATCGAAGGTGTGCGCGAGTTGCACGGTGCGGAACACTGGGTGATCCCGGACCGAATTGAAGCCGGCACATTTCTGGTAGCTGGCGCAATTGCCGGAAGGGGAGTCACCGTCAAGCGAGTGCAGCCGGAGCACCTCCGTGCGGTCACCAACGCGTTGGCGCGTTGCGGCTACGTCGTCAATATCGCACAAGATTCCATTTCAATTCTGCCCAATGGTGATGCCACTGCGTTAGAACTTGTGACTGAACCATATCCCGGTTTTCCGACCGACATGCAGGCGCAAATGTGCGCGTTGCTTTCTACTACGAAAGGCACCAGTTCAGTTACCGAAAATATTTTTCCACAGCGCTATATGTATGTGGCGGAACTGAAACGCATGGGAGCGAAGGTGCGTTTGGAAGAGGCCACTGCCGTTATAGAAGGAGTGGATCGTCTTCTGGGTGCGCCGGTGATGGCAAGCGACCTGCGCGCGTCCGCTGCGCTGGTGCTTGCGGGACTGAAAGCAGATGGAACTACCGAAGTAAGTCGCGTCTATCACATCGACCGCGGTTACGAACATCTCGATGAAAAATTGAGCGAACTCGGCGCACACATCGAACGCGTAAAAGCAGCGTAATCTGATCTTTTTTCTTGCTCTTCTCGTAGCAAGCAGGCAGTCGTTGTCTTAAGCAAACGAAAGGTCACAACATGGATCAATCATCCCCGCCAACCCCATCCACTTCATCCGATGTCCGCACGTGGTGCATCCTCTGCCACGCTAGCGCATTACTCGGCTTGTTTTTTCATTTCCTTGGTCACATTCTCGGGCCACTCATTGTTTGGCTCTTGAAACGCAGCGACTCGCCTGAGATCGACGCATACGGAAAAGAATCGCTCAATTTCCAAATCTCGATGCTGATCTATGACGCAGTTGCCGCGATTCTTTGCATCGTTCTTATAGGCATCCCGATTTTGATCGGGCTTTGGATATTGAACACGGTGCTTGTCATCATCGCATCGGTTAAAGCCGGTCAGGGTCAGTTCTATCGCTACCCGTTTACAATCCGGTTCATCAGTTAGCTGCCCGTTGTCATCCCGAGCCCGTCGACTTCGCGCAGTACACGCTCCGTCGAGGTTGCGTCGGCTTTGAGATAACTTCGCGGGATTCTTCGACTCCGCGGAGTTCATCCTGAGCGAGCGAAGCGAGTCGAATGGGCTCCGCTCAGAAGGACACTGGTGCTTAGCGTGTTTTCGCCAATCGATGCAACGTTTTTAGATTCATCACGTCTTCGCGGAGGTCCTTTCCCTTTGGCGTTTCCAGCACCTTCGGGATTTTACGGAAACGGCGGTCACGCATGATGAAGCGGAAAGCATCAGGGCCAATCCGGCCTTTGCCGATGTGTTCATGTCGATCAACGCGCGAGCCGCGCGCGGTTTTGGAATCGTTGAGGTGAAAGGCAACGAGACGATCCAAGCCGATCACGCCATCGAATTCGCGCAAGATCTTTCGCGTTGAATGTTCGCTGCTGATGTCGTAACCCGCGGCGAAAAGATGCGCGGTATCGAGGCAAATGCGGACGCGTTCTGACTCGCGCACATTAGCAATGATGAAAGCGAGATGCTCGAACCGATGACCGATGCACGAACCCTGTCCGGCTGTTGTTTCGAGAGCGATTTTCGTCTTCGCTTTCGGAATTTTGCGAAACACCTCGTCGATCGAATCGATGATTTTCTCTAAACCCGCTTGTTCTCCTGCGCCAAGGTGCGCACCCGGATGCAACACCAGAAATGGCAACTCAAGCTGGTCTGCACGCGTGAGTTCCTCCGAGAGAGCGCGAATCGAATTCGCATGAAATTGCGGATTCGTCGCCGCGAGGTTTATGAGGTAATTGGCGTGCCCGAAGATTGACGACAGCTCGCGTCGCTGGACATGATCAAGAAAAGCGCGGATTTCTTCTGACCTCAGCGGGCGGGCAAACCATTGCATGTTGTTCTTTACGAACATTTGCATGGCGGTGCAGCGGATTGAACGCGCGCGCTCAATCGCCATGCTCACTCCGCCACGGATGGACATGTGCGCGCCGACCAGAATGGGCCGGGTCGGCAAATCGGCGATAAAGCGAATGGGCGAATGCGCCGTTTCGCCGTTTCCCCGTTTCGCCATTTGCTTTTCTTCAGACGACCCTTCAAAAGACCTTCGGGTGCCAATCGGGCTTTTTTAGGCTCCCTGTGCCTGCGTATTCGAAAAGTTTGTACATCGGCATCAGCAACACGCCCGGTCCCTTCATGTTCAAACGCAGACTGAAATCGAGCTTATCGTCGAGAAAATGAATATCACCGTGACCCAGCATGCTGAAGAGCGCGCCCGCGGCTTCGAAATCGTCGGTGTGAATAATTCCCTTCTCGACCTTAATATCCGCGGTCGCTTGGCGGGCAATGCTGTATCCACTGCCGGGAAGGATTTTGTTCAGAATTCCTGAGAGCGGTCCGAAAATAGGGATAGCGAAGACATCGCCATTGCTTACCTCCACTTTTCCATCGCCACGCATTGTGCGCCAATCAGTGCCCAGACCGGCGAAATCATAGGTGCCGTTCAACACGCCGTGCGCGGTCTTGGAGTTGTAGTACAAATCAGTCAACAACGGAAAATTGATCTCACTTACCGAGACTTTTGCCCGGTAACGGGGATCATTTCGCGCCAGCGAGATGTCAGCATTCCCACGCAAGGCGCCGGCGAGAAGAGCGCCGCGGAGATCACTGATTTGCAAGCGGTCGTTGGTGAAGAGCAACCGCCCGGAGACGCCGTCGAACGGCAGCGTTTTTCCAAGAAAGACATATTCCATTCCACTGGCGCCATCCACCTTGATCTCCAGACGCGTGTTCTTGCCGCCGCGAAATTGGTAAACGCCATTGGCGGTAACATTGGGCGGGCGCCGGAATTTGTATGGCGCCACAGTCTTCGAAAGCTTCGGGTCGATCCAGAAAATTGCCTCGGCCGGATTCAGCGAGCTTCTAATATTTGAGATGCGCACCTCATGTTTTTTAAAATCGTAGGTGTAACTGCCCGTGCCGGTGCCTTCGTCACGTGCCACATGAAAGTCATCGCAAGTGAGCGCGCCATCTGCGAAATGAATTCGGGTGTTGGCGCTGTTCATCCATGCCCCATGGAACCGGCTGCGCCCCAAAACAACGGTTCCCTCGCCGTGCCAACTCTCTGGATTGCGATCTGTGCCACGGATTTCGAGCCGGATTGCAGGCGAACGTTGCCACTGCCATTCCCGCAGAAATTCATTTAGCTCAGTGGAAACAAGCGGACGAACTGCATCTGGAGATATCGTGCTCTCAATGTTCAGGCGAAAGTCGGACGGCGCATCGAAGAGGTCAGCTCTCAACTGGCCCGTCTGATGGCGCACGCGCAAATCCCGAACCAATGTGCGCTCGCCGTCCCACGAAAAATCCGCAGTGAGATCAGAGAAGGCGGCCTTCTTGTACGTGAACCGCCCAAAAGCAGCGTGCCCGATGATTTTTGGCCGAAATCGATCCGGTCCGAAATTTAGGGAGCCGGAGATCTCGAGCAGAGGCGGCGAGTGAAATTCCGTGCCGGCGAACCGTCCGCCCAAGCCAAAAGCATCAAGAAAAGCCCTCAAATTCAGGCTGCTGCGCGCTTCGAAATTGGCGGTGTTCGTCTCCCAGTTCCAATCAGCGCGTCCGGCAAAACTGCCGTTGCGGTCGCTCCATTCGCAATGTGCAATGTTCAAGTGCTGATTATTCCATTCGGCAGCAGCGGACAGATCTCTCATTTCGTAGCTGCCGCGTAGCAAACGGTCCCCGTGCAGCGTGGCCTCCACGCGCGCCTTTTCGATTTCCGCGATGTCTCCGCTGAATTTAAACTGCAACGATGGAACCGCGGCGGGGAACTTGAACTTTTGCAATTCATTCAACACGCGCTGCGCAATCAACAAATGTCTTTGCCATTCTCCGGGTGAAATCGGAGCCGATGGCTGATAATTCTCGCGCTTGATTAATTGCCCGGTCGCAGAAATCCGAATTCCACAGAGGATTCCCTCAGCCTGACTGACATAAATTTGTTCCGGCGGAAAATAAACATGGGCGCGGAAATCTGTGAGTTGCGCTCTATCGGCTTTCCCACCCGCCGTCTTAAGTGGCAACGTGATTTGCGCATCGCGCACATCAAGCGCGTTAAGAAACGGCTCATGATGGATGAGCGCAGCGTAATTGATATCGAGCGAGACTTCGCTGATCACGGCAAGCGTGTTTTCGCGATTTTTGTAGTCGAATATCCTTACGTTTTTTGCGACCAAACCACGGAAGGGATCCAGCGTCAGGCGTCCTATGTAAGCTTCTACACCGCGTTTATGTAGCTCCTCCACGACCCGTAAGCGCCATTCCCGGCCAAATCCCCTCTTGGCGAGATAATAACCGCCGCCGATAATCCCAAAAATTACGGCGAGGATTGCCAGACGGAGCACGCTCAGGCCGATTCGGCGCCCCCATGCCCGTTTTCGACGGCGTGCGGAAGTCCCAAAATCTTTCGGGGGTGGCTCAAGAACGGCGGGCATCAGTTTTCGTTGAAGCGTTAAAGCGTTGCAGCGTTGAAGCCATAGACCAACTTAACGCTTTAACGGTTCAACGCTTCAACGTGATTTCAACCTCTGACCTGCCCGCTCTTAACGCGTCATTTAATTTGGTGAGCACCATCTTCATTGCTATGGGCTGGTACTTCATCCGGCATGGCGCATGGCGGCGTCACATGACGTGCATGATCATAGCTGTGTTGTCTTCGGTTTGTTTTTTGGTTGGCTACATCACTTATCACGCCCGGGTCGGTGAAAAATCTTCTGGATACACAGGTTGGATCGCCGTCGTTTACTTCCCGATACTGGCTTCGCACGTTCTGCTTGCTTTCGTGACTCTGCCTCTGGTGATCTTGACGCTTATTCAGGTTTTTCGCCGCCGATGGGACCGGCACAAGCGGATCGCACGCTGGACGATCCCGATCTGGCTCTACGTCTCGGCCACGGGTGTTCTTGTTTATTTGACGCTCTACAAATGGTTTCCGCCGGGAACGCTTGTAAAATGACGAAGGACGAAGGAACTCCGAATGATGAACCAAAGCGAAAGCTTTGAGGTTATTCCTCGGGATCCTTCGATTTCAACTTAGCTCAGGATGACAATTCGTCATTTGGGGCTTCGTCATTCCTTCGTAATTGGGCATTCGTCATTCGTCATTTTACCCCGCGTGACACCCAGTCTTGCGCTCGGCGATTATTTGATGTTTGATCACACGGTGCGCAGCAGAGCGCGCGTGAGAGAGCTATGGTAACTATTGCAACGTTTAATGAGCCGGCCAAAGCGCGGCAACTGAAACGACGTTTCCACGATGCGGGGCTACAGGCCGATGCTCACAATGAAGCGCCACTGCAACAGGTCGGTTTCATGTCACGTCCGCAAGCGAATGCGAAGGTGATGGTAGAAGACAGCGATTTCGAAAGGGCACAGGAGCTTATGAGGGAATGGGAGGCAACCGATCCGGACATCTCCGCCGCTCTCATTCGCTGTCCGCAATGCGGTTCTTCAAACATCGAGTACCCGCAGATGACTCGAAAATTCATGACCCCAGCGCTGGTGATTGTTCTTTGTGCCCTGAAAATTATTCCCAAGGAATTTTACTGCCAGGATTGCCAGTTCACCTGGAGCAACCACGAGGAGCCTACCATCGGACGGCTTTGGCACCGGTTTTTCCCCGGCGGGGAAACGAACTAGTGTCCTGGCACAAATCCGAGGGCGGCTGCGGCGAAGCGAACTCGGATGAAGAAAACGTCCAACGCTCATCGCTTAACGCTGAACCCTCAAACGGTTGATTTTGAATTGAGCGTTGGACGCTGGCCGTTGGGCATTCGACGTTTTTGATCTCAGCCATGAAATGGCTTTTCGTATTACTGCTCGCACTGGCCATCTTTGGCGGCGCCGCCTGGTTCGGTTACAACACCTTTGTCAAAGAAGACATCGCAGTGAAAAAGGAGCAGCGCGGCGAAGTGACTCCGCCACCCGCGCCAGACATCAGTCTGCCGGAATTTCAGGCGGCGGCGCAGCTGCGACAGGATGGAAAACTAACAGAAACTCGCGATGCGCTCATCGCGTTCATCCAAAAATACCCCTCCGGAAAGCATCTTGACGAAGCGCGGGATTTGCTCGGCGAAGTGAACATTGACATTTTGCTGTCGCGTTATCCTTCCCCGGAAAAGATCGAATACGTTGTGAAACCGGGCGATGTACTGGCGAAGATTTCGCGGAAGCTAAAGACGACGCCTGAGCTGATCATGCGCATGAACAATATGAGCGGCACGATGCTGCACATTGGCGAACATCTGCTCATTTCGCATCCCGATCTCTCGATTGTTATCCAACGGAAAGCGAACTTGGTTGTGCTGCTCAATCACGGCACTTTTTTCAAGCAATACCACGTGCGCGAAGCAAAACTGCAGCCCAAACAGCCGACCAAAATCGCGGCAAAAGTTGCCGAAACAATGGCTTGGAAGGGCGGAAAACGCGTCGGCATCGGGAGCAAAGAGTATCTCAGCAGTACCCGGTGGATCCGACTCGCGGGCGCCGCGGGTTATACTCTGTATTCGGTGCCGGACGCAGCACATCCCAACCTCGAGCAACCGCCCCCGCCGGCGGGCCTCGGCCTGGCGGCCTCCGATATGGAGGAGCTAAGCAGCCTTGTAAACAACAAGACCGCTGTCACCATTATCGACTGAGATAAAAATTCTACCATGGAATGGCAACCGCTCGATTTTGAAAGACCGATTTTTGAATTGCAACGGCGATTGCAGGATCTAAAGGATCACTCCGACGAGCACGATGTCGATCTTGATTCGGCCATCAAAGAACTGGAGACAAAGCTTCGCGAAACGCGCGGCCAAATTTATGGTCACCTGACGGCCTGGCAGCGTGTCCAAATTGCGCGACATACGCAACGACCGTTCGCTTTGGATTACATCGAACGGTGTTTTACAAATTGGGTCGAACTGCATGGCGACCGCCGCTTTGCGGATGATAGAGCCATGCCGTGCGGTCTGGCCACGCTTGGCAGCCAACGTTGCGTCGTCATCACTCATCAAAAAGGGCGCAACACGAAGGAGAACGTGCTGCGCAATTTTGGCTGTGCGCATCCTGAGGGCTACCGGAAAGCGCTGCGATTGATGCGGCTGGGCGAAAAATTTGGCATGCCGGTGATCTCATTGATCGATACGCCCGGTGCTTTTCCCGGCATCGGATCGGAGGAACGCCATATTTCAGAGGCAATTGCTGTCAATCTTCGTGAGATGATGCGCCTGCGCGTCCCAATCATCGCTGCTGTTATCGGCGAGGGGGGATCAGGAGGCGCGCTGGGCATTGGCGTCGCAGATCACGTGTTGATTCTCGAGAACGCTTACTACTCAGTGATCAGTCCAGAAGCTTGCTCCGCGATTTTGTGGAGAGACCGGCGGCATGCAGCCGAAGCAGCCGAGGCACTCAAGCTGACTGCGCAGGATTTGTTGAAACTCGAAGTTGTGGACGAAATTGTCCCAGAGCCCGAGGGCGGCGCGCATCGGGACTATGATTCCGTCACCGCGAATCTTGGCAAAGCGTTACGCGACGCGCTCCAGCAGATTTCGCAGCTTCCAGTTGCCGATCTGCTGAAAAGGCGATATCAGAAATTTCGCCGGTTGGGTGTCTTCGCAGGAGGAAAAAGCGTCGGCGCCTCGGCTCGCGCTTGATGTAATGTTTGGGACTTCGGGAAAATCAGTGGGTGTTTGCTGGCTCAGTGTAGTCGCTGCCGTCACACTAACGGGCACGAGTGTCAGTGCGTCGGACTTTCGTTTCAAACGCGACACGTTCGCATTCGCTAATCAAACCGTGTTTGAATATCACGACGGACATCCTTCTTTACGGAGAGGATCGTCTGTAAGACGAGACATGTATAAGCGCCACTGCTTCGTGCTAACGCGCACTGCCATACAATTTAAGAAGTTCGCGCGCTTCGATCCGCGCGGCGCTCCCCTGGATGATGCCTCATTGGCTGCCCGCATTCGCTCCGTGACACATCGACAGCCGTGGACAGAGCCGCTGCCACAAGAGCAACGAACTGTTTTTCCAGGATATAAAGATCTGCGGGAAATGAGCAAGGCGCGCCGCGAACTTGTGCAGTTAAATATCGGCCATGGCTGGCCCAGCTACTTCCGAATCAGCAATGCCCGCATGATTTTTCAGCAGGGCACCGGGTATCAGGAGGAGACTCACGCTCGTTTGAACGCAGCTTTGGCGCGTGGGCAGTTGTTTGCTGGCTTTCTTACTACTTTCCCCCGTTTCAGCATGAATCACTCCGTCTTGGTTTTTAAGCGAAAGTCTTTTTCTCCGAATCCTGGAGTTGAAACATATTATGTTTACGATCCTAATCATCCAGAGTCGCCGCGCGAGCTTACCTGGTCCCCGCACACCAGCAGTTTCTCCTATCAAAAAGATTGGGATTTCGTAGGAGGCTACGTGCGCATTTATCAAGTTTACGGCAAATGGTTGCAGTAAGAGCGATTCTCTTACAGGGAGCATCGATGCCAGATCAACCTTCACCACCCAAACCGGCTCCGCCGACTCCTATGCCGCCTCCTGAACCGTTGCCACCTAACCCTCCGCCGGTTCCGCCGGTGGGGAGGTGACAGCTTATTTTTCAGGCGGAAACAAAAACCGCAGCGCCGGTTCGACGCGCGCTGCCCACGCGGCTTCGCTGTGGTTGGCGCCTTTGACTTCGAGGTAACTAAGATCGACATCGCGCTGCCAGCCTTTGTCGATTAAGTAATCGCGCAAGTAGCGCGTCAGTTCCCAACCGGGCTCGTCCGTGCCCGTGTCGAGCCAGATTTTCAGCGGCGGCTTTTCATCGAGAATGCCCACCAGACGGAAGATCGCGTAATCGTCCCACCAAATCGATGGCGACATCACAATTAAACGCGTGAATATCTCCGAATAAAAAATTCCGATCGCCAATGTGGCCAAACCGCCGAGCGATGATCCACCGAGCCCGGTAAATTCTGCATCTGGCTTTGTTCGATACTTTTTGTCGATGAACGGCTTTAATTCCTGGATCAAAAATTGCCCGTAAATATGGGCCAGGCCGCGGCTGCGCTTTCTGGGATAGTCTTTCGGTCCGATCACACCGGGCGTCGGCGCGTATTCATGAACTCGTTCTTCGCCGATGTTTGCCACTGCCACAATGATAAGCGGCTCGATCAGTTTTCGATGGATCAATCGCTGCGCGGTTTCATCCACTCCCCATTCGACTCCGGCAAACGATGTGGCTGCGTCGAAAACGTTTTGCCCATCGTGCATATATAAAACCGGGTAACGTCTCGACGAGAAGCGCGAATAACCGGGCGGTAAATAGACGAGCACATCGCGCCGGTTTCCCAGGACCGCGGAGTAAAAAGCCCGATGCCGTTTGATATTGCCAGTAAGCGTGTGTTTCGGCATCGAAACCGAGATGCTTCGCGAAGATGAAATGTACTGCAAGCCTTTCGCTTGCGATTTCATCCGCTCACCATCAAGATGCTCGCTCCAACGTTCATGAACGAACGCTACATCAAATGGTACACGCCCTGGCTCAGCCGCGAGTTTGAGATGCTCGTTTTCGGCGAAAAGGAGGGCCTGCCGCTGATTCTCTTTCCGACTTCAGGTGCACGTTATTATGAAAACAAGGATTTCGGCCTGGTCGGCGCCATCGCTTGCTACATCGACAACGGCAAAATCACCGTTTACTGCCCGGACGCGATCGATCTGCAAAGTCTCTACAACAAGTCCATTCATCCTGCCGACCGAATGCGCACCCACAACGCGTACGAAGACGTGATCGTGCGCGACGTGTTCGATCTTGCGCGCCGCGAATGTTCCGCCCATCGGGTCGCAGTCTGCGGCGCGAGCCTCGGGGCCTATCATGCCGCAAACATTGCCTTTCGTCATCCCGACGCCATCAGTCATCTCATCAGCTTGAGCGGCTCATTCGACATCAGCTCATTTTTCGACGGCTATCACGACGACAACATTTACTTCAACAGCCCGTATGAATATCTGCCGAACATGCCCGATCCGTGGAAATACAATCACATGACCATCATCATAGGCACCGGCGAATGGGACGTTACACGCCACGAATCCTATCGCTTATCTGGAGTTTTGAATTCAAAAGGGATTAGGCACTGGCTCGATGATGGAAAATGGCGCGGCCACGATTGGAACTACTGGGAGGACATGCTGCCGTATTATTTGTCGAAAATTTGTTAGCTCCGCATGCGCAGGTTTTCTGTGATGTCGAAATGACAAAGAAACAATGAAACTGGTAATCGCGGCGACCGGCGCAAGCGGAGCGATCTATTTGCAAAGATTGCTTGCGCAGATCGATTGCGCCGCGCATGAGGTGCATCTCCTAATGAGTACCCACGCCAGAGAGGTTGCGAAGCAGGAGATCGATGATTTGAAAATTCCTCCAGAAGTCTCACGGCATCCTGAAGGCGACATGAACGTGCCGTTCGTGAGCGGCTCGGCACGTTTTGACGCGATGGTGATCGTCCCCTGCTCAATGGCCACGCTGGGACGAATCGCTTCCGGTTCCAGCGACAGCGTGCTCTTGCGCGCGGCCGACGTTTTCTTGAAGGAACGGCGCAAACTAATTCTCGTGCCGCGGGAAACACCGTGGAATCTGATTCACGCGCGTAATGTGGTGACGCTGCTTGAAGCCGGGGCAATTGTTCTCCCAGCAATTCCTTCGTTTTACAGCCGCCCCAGTTCCGTAACTGCCGTGGTGGACACCGTCGTCTGGCGCATTCTTGACCAAATTGGGTTGTCTAATCCCGCTGCATATCGTTGGGGCAAGGAAAGCGCTCCGGCGAAACGGAAGAAAAGTTGAAGATCGAAGGCAGGCTTGCGCGATGGTTGGTCGCGTTTGGATTTCGTTTGTTGCAGCTCTGGGGACGTACGCTGCGTTACGAAATCGACGACCGGGCGGGTATCGTCGGCAGACTGGTCACGGAAAATTATATCGGCGCGCTCTGGCACAATCGATTACTGGTCTTCCCATTAATCTTGCGCCGGTTCTTTCCGCAACGGCATGGCGTCGCATTGATCAGCGCCAGCCGCGACGGCGATTTCCTGGCCGACGCCGTTCAGCGCTTCGGCTACGATGTGGTTCGCGGTTCGAGTTCGCGGCTGGGCGCGAGCGCAATTCTCCAGCTCGCGCAGGTGCTGGCGTCCGGCAGTGATGTCGTGATGACTCCAGATGGTCCGCGCGGCCCGGCTTACGAACTCGGCCCGGGCATCATTTTTCTCGCACAAAAGTCCGGGGCGTCGGTCTTGCCGATAAATCTGGAATATTCGCGCTGCTGGCGGCTGGGAAGTTGGGACCGGTTCATTGTGCCGCGGCCTTTTGCCAAAGTACGCGTGCTGATCAATAGCCCGCACAACGTCAAATCGACAACTACACCTGAGGAATTTGAGGCCGAACGCCTGGCCTTGCAGAACGCAATGATGGCGCTGGTTGAAATGCGTTGACTCTTTGTCATCCTGAGCGAAGCGGAGCGGAATCGAAGGATCTCGTTAAGCACCCTCCGATCTCGCAATGGGATTCCTCGACTACGCTCGGAATGACAACAAAAACCATGGCGACAATCATCGATGGCCGTGCAATTGCAGAGAAAGTTTACGTCGATCTTCGCCGCGAGATTGCGGAACTAAAGGAAAAAAACGTTACGCCCGGTCTTGCCGTCATTCTCGTCGGCGACAATCCAGCTTCGCGTGCCTATGTGCGGTCGAAAGACAAGATGTGCCGCGAGTTGGGATTGCACTCGGTGAAGCTGGAGATGCTGGCTTCGACCGCGCAGGCGGAGCTGCTCGCTCGCGTTGAAGAATTCAATCGCGACCCAACCATTCACGGCATTCTGGTGCAATCGCCGCCGCCTGAGCACATCGATGAAGCGGCGATCGTGCGCGCACTCGATCCGCGCAAGGACGTGGACGGATTTCATCCGGAAAATGTGGCCAAGCTCGTGCTCGATGATCCCAGCGGTTTTGTCCCGTGCACACCGCTTGGCGTGCAGCGTCTACTCCTCGAAAGCAACATCGATATTAACGGCGCGCACGTCGTGGTTCTTGGCCGCAGCATGATCGTGGGCAAACCGCTGGCTTTGCTTCTCATGCAGAAAAATAAAAACGGGAACGCGACGGTAACAGTGGTGCACTCGGGCAGCCGTGATCTCGCGCTGATTACGCGCTCGGCAGACATTGTTATCGCTGCTATTGGGCGCGCGGAATTTGTGAAAGCCGATCACGTGCGCGAAGGGGCGGTAGTCATTGATGTTGGCATCAACCGCGTGGAAGACGCAGCAAGCGAACGCGGTTATCGCCTGGCAGGCGATGTCGCATTTGACGAAGTGTCGAAAAAGGTGAGCGCGATTACGCCCGTGCCGGGCGGCGTCGGGCCGATGACGATTGCGATGCTGATGGCGAACACGGTGAAAGCCGCACGGCAATCGCCGTAGCCACGTGTCTGCGGCACGTCTATATCGGACGGCCCACAGGGTCGTGGCTACAACTACGGCATAACGATTTTCGTCGTGAGCAGCTTTAAAATCGAGCGATTAATTCGCGCGGCGCGAACAAAGAACGATCCGACACGCGGCCATAATACGGCCATGCGCGCGAGTCGATTGACCCACAATCGCCCGCGATACATTTCGGCGCAGGCGCGAGCGAATTCGCGAAGCGTTGCTTGTTGATCTTCGCCTCGCATTATTTTCGAAATGGCAGTAGCCGCCAGTTCGCCTGACCGCATGGCATAATAAATTCCTTCACCGGTAAAGGGTTCCACCACGCGGGCGGCGTCGCCGATGAAAAAAAGATTTTCGTGAGCGCAAGGAACCGGTGAACGCGTAAGCGGCGTGATAGTACGCCAGGATTGATCCGCAGTGATTTCAAAATGATCTTCCGCCCATCGGCGCAATCTGGAAATAGTGGGTGGTGTGCCGACAAGACAAAGATTCAATTCGCTCTCATTCACCGGAGCCTGGCCGGAATAACCTTCCGGAAGAAATTGCAGGACGATCCGGCTGCCAAAATTCTGTGGCAGCGGGACGTGCGCTTGCAGCGCCACGCGTTCGCGCGCGAGGCGCGGCAGCAAATTGCACAAGTGCGCCACCGTAGAATTGCGTCCATCTGCGCCGACCAATATTCGCGCGGAAAAATTTTCGCCGCCGGCAGTTTCAATTTTCCAGTTCCCGTCGTGAGTTAAGGCCCTAACGGTTGTTTCCTCGCGAACGTACGCGTCGAGGTCTTGCGCGCGCTTTAGCAGCAGAGCATCGAACAAGCTACGCTTCACCGACAACTCGCAATCGTCCCCCAATGGAAGATCGACAATCACGTTGCGCCCGCCGATGGCGATGAACTCGACCGAATCCAGTTTGGAATGCGGCAAATCACGCACCCGCTGCGCGAGACCAAGTCGCTCCAGCACCGGCCAGCACGATGGATTCAAGCAGTCGCCGCACACTTTTTCCCGGGGGAATTTTTCCCGCTCAAGAACAAGCGGGTGCAGACCGGCGCGCGCGCAGAACGCGGCACATGCGGATCCAGCGGGTCCGCCGCCCACGATCATAACGTCAAACGGTTCCATTTTATCTGTGATCTTCGTTTGTCATGGTCGAACCCAGTCGAGACACCTCTGATCCTCCAGACCAAATCCAGAGATTCCTCCAACCTTCGCGTAAAGCTACGGCTTGGCAGGCGATTTCGCTCGGAATGACAGAAACTATGACTGCAAGCGCTAATCTGCTCTAGCGCGCGATGTAATATCGGAACACATTCATTCTCGCATGGGCTGGTCTATTCCCATTTTTCGCGTCGCTGGCATTCAATTGCGGATTCACATCACGTTCTTGCTGCTGATTGTCTGGCTGGCCTTCGGCTATTACGCGCAGGGCGGTTCCGCAGTGGCGGCGAGCCGAGTCATATTTATTCTGCTTCTTTTTCTTTGCGTGGTGTTGCACGAATTCGGGCACGCTTTCGCGGCAAAGGCCTTCGGAATTAATACGCCAGACATCACGTTGCTGCCGATCGGCGGAGTGGCGCGCCTGGAGCGGATGCCGGAAGAGCCTGCGCAAGAGTTGATCATCGCGGTGGCCGGACCGTTGGTGAATATCGTGATCGCGCTCGGTTTGTTTATAGCGGGCGGATCGCAAGCCTTGCTTAATCCGGCAACAGTCGAGGGCGGCGGTCTGATTGCGCAATTGCTAACCATTAACATCCTGCTGGTTCTTTTTAATTTGCTGCCTGCGTTTCCAATGGACGGCGGGCGCGTGTTGCGAGCACTGCTCGCTACGCGGCTGAGCTATGCGCGCGCTACACAGGTCGCCGCCACCGTCGGCCAGGGGTTTGCGTTCGTCTTTGGCTTCGTCGGATTGCTCTGGAATCCGTTCCTGATCTTCATCGCGCTTTTCGTTTACATCGGCGCATCGCAGGAAGCGGCTCTGGCACAGATGAAAGATGTCTCGCGCCGGTTTCCAGTTTCCAGTGCGATGGTGCGCGAATTCCGCACGCTCTCTGAAAACGCCAGTCTGCATGAAGCGGTGGACGCGTTACTCGCGACTTCGCAGCACGATTTTCCAGTCGTAAACGAAGCCGGCAGCGTCGCCGGTTTGTTGACGCGTCACGATCTCATTGCTGCCTTGCGCAAGAACGATCCCGATCTCCGCGTGGGCGACGTGATGCGACGCGATATTCCCACGGTCACAACCGGTACGCGTTTTGAAGACGCGTTCCGCATTATGCAGGAATGCAATTGTCCGGCAGTACCAGTGCTTGATCGGATGAAACGCCTGGTCGGTTTGCTTACGCCGGAAAACGTCACCGAACTGATGATGGTGCAATCGGCGATGCCCCAGAGGCGGGCTTTGTAAGCTTAGAGTAAGTTACGGCAATACCGCGCGAACGGAACATAGACTTTTAGTCTGTATGCCCAGCGGACATGTTGTCCGCTGCGTCCCTTGGACAGCGGGTTTCAAACCCGCTGGGCTCACAGGCAGAACGCCTATGTTCCGTGGACTAACGGCCCAAACAGCTTCTGCACTTACGAGCTGATGCGCATCGGCATTAGGACGTAGAGGAATGGCGTTAGAATTTTCAAAACGCCGGGGCTCATCTCGTCGATGAGATCGAGAAAGACTTCGTCCTCGGTCAGTGCGCGCAAAGGCGCCATGAGAAATTCCGGATTAAAGGCGATCGAAAACTCGCGACCCTTGTACGCGACGGCGATTGATTCCTTCGCTTCGCCCACCTCCGGCGTGTTGGCGGTGATGTCGATATTGTTCTTGCTGAAATTCAATTTGATCGAATGCGATTTATCGCTGGCCAGAAGCGAAACGCGCCGCACTGAATTTAAAAACATTTCGCGCTCGAGTTTTATTCGCTCCTTTGCTTCGCCGGGAATGACCTGCTTGTAGTTTGGATAATTGCCTTCGATCAATTTTGAGACGAGCAGAGTTTTGTTGAGATCGAACGCGATCTGGCCGCTGCCCATGCTCACCTTGACGTCGCCGTCATCGGTTAGCAGGCGTTGCAATTCTGTCACCGCTTTGGTCGGAACAATCAGGTCCACTTCGTGGCTGCGGGGAAATTCAAGTTCAATCTCCGCCATCGCCAGGCGCCGCCCATCCGTCGCCACCAGCGTTAGCTTGTTGTCTTTGAAACTGAATAGAACGCCGTTGAGCACGTAGCGGGTCTCATCGGTCGATATGGCATAGGAAGTCTTGCGCAGACCATCGCGCAAATCTTTCTGCCGAATCGTGACTACCTTCGCGTCTTCGAATTTCGGCAACGGCGGAAATTCGTCTTCAGGCAGCCCAAGAATTTTGAAGAAACTTTGGCCGCTCCGGATGGAAGCGGCATTCTTTCCATCCACATCGACCTGAATTTCGCTCGAAGGGAGTTCGCGAACGATATTGAAAAGACGCCGCGCCGGGAGAGTCGTCGCTCCTGCTTTATCCACCTGCGCTTCGCAACTGCCACGCACGCCGACATCGAGATCGGTCGTCGTGAGATGAATTTCGTCTTCGCCTGCTTGCAGCAAAACGTTGGAAAGGATCGGAAGCGTGGTGCGAGTACTGACCACGTTTTGAACTTGTTGCAGACCTTCGAGCAGTTTTTCTTTTGTAACGCTAAATTTCATGATGAGCAGAAGCGTTTAAGATGTAACGCTTGGGATTTTATTCGGCAACCGCAATCTCAGGCTTGGGGTAGAGGCGATTGACCTCAATCGCCCCGGGCGGTTCGGGTGAACCGCGCCTACCTTTGAAGCGAACTGTCGATGAATGATATCGTTTGGCGAATATTATCTTGCTCGACCATCCGTTTCTTTACCAGTTTGCACGCGTGCAACACTGTACCGTGGTCGCGCCCGCCGAATGCGTCTCCAATTTCATTCAAAGACGCCTTGGTCAACTCGCGCGCCAGATACATCGCCACCTGTCGCGGAAAGGCGATGCTGGCCGGACGCCGCTTGCTTGTCATATCGGCTATGCGCACATCAAAATGTTCCGCCACGCGCCGCTGGATTTGTTCGATAGTGATCGAATGGCGCGCTTCCTCCTGCAAAATGTCTTTCAACAAATGCTCCATAGCTTCCTGCGTGAGTTCCTTTCCACTGAGTGATGCAAACGAGGCAACCCGCATCAGCGCGCCCTCCAGACGGCGCACATTTGAGCGGATGCGGGTGGCGAGGAATTGGAAAATATCGTCCCGCAATTTGATCTGCATGGTGTCCGCCTTTTTTCGAAGAATCGCCAAACGGGTCTCGATGTCTGGCGGCTGGAGCTCAGCCGTAAGTCCCCATTCAAATCGCGAAACCAGGCGGTGTTCCAGATTTGCGATTTCCGAGGCGGGCCGATCGCTGGACAGGACGATCTGTTTATGCCCGTCGAAAAGCGTATTGAATGTGTGAAAGAATTCTTCCTGGGAACGTTCCTTGCCTCCGAGAAATTGGATATCGTCAATCAAAAGAAGATCGGCCTGGCGATAGCGCTTCCGGAATTTGACAAGATTACTGTGCTGGATCGCATCGATGAACTCGTTGATGAACAGTTCGCTCGAGACATAGAGCACCTTCATGTTTTTCTTCTTCGTCCACACGTATTGGCCGATGGCCTGCATCAAATGAGTCTTGCCGAGACCGACTCCGCCGTAAATGAACAGCGGGTTATACGTGCGCGCCGGCGTCTGCGCGACGGCAAGACTCGCCGCATGCGCAATTTCGTTGTTCGGGCCGACCACGAAAGATTCGAATGTGTTGCGTGGATTGAGTCCGGGCACGGTTGCGCCTGGTTTTGCGTCGCCTAGTGGTTCCAGTAAAACTTCTTTCAGCGGCGCGCTATCCTTCGCCGTCAGCGCGTCAGGTCCCGAAAGGGAGGAAAACTTTACCGAGCGCGGACTGCCAAACGTGATGACAATGGCATTATGCAACGCCGGCATATAATTACTCTCGATCCAAAGCTGATAGATGTTGTTGGGAACGCCCAGAGTAAGCGTTTTGTCTTTGGTCTCGATCAATTCGACGGCAGAAAACCAGCGATTGAAACTATCGGCGCTAATTTGCGGCTTGAGCGCAGCCGATAACCGCTGCCACAACTGCGCACATTTCTTGTCCATAGCAAACTTGTTAACAGTGTTACACAATTGCCACACTGGCTGGCGCCAGGGGTAATCGTCGGAAAAAGCCAGGCCGCCATGGGGCTGACCTCCAGCGTAGTTCGCCGGGGAAATTTTGGGAAAAAAAGTGAAAAACGCGTAAATGCGAGGGAAAATTGAGAGTTGCGCGTTTCAATGCCCCTCTGGGGACAACTTGCTGCGTACGCGCAGTCGATCGTTTGCTGGGGGAACGTTCGATGTTGTTCATTCTCGCTGGTAAAAATTTCTCGGAAATGTTCACAACTTATTCACATGCTCTTTGTCCCCGCCCTCGCCAGCGGGCTTGAGACTAGAAACCCGTTTCAAAATCGACAAGAAAAAAATGAATTTTATTTTTTGGGCTGCGGAAAAATTTTTCTTGACTAAAAAAAGGAAGCGCGCGTGTCCGAGGAAAACGAAAAAGATTGATTGCCCCAGCAGATTTGCTGCGCCGCTTGGCCGGTGTCGATGCGTAATCGCAGCAGCGAACTGATCTACATTTTCCTCCGGTGCGCACTCCTGAGTTGACCGGGTTGGCCTGCGGCGCAATTTTTCCCGCCTCCACAGCGCCAGGTGGAACGCGTGGCGAATCAAGAATGCAGGCAACGCACACGAAAATAACGAGGTCGAAGGCGAACTGTATCGCAAATTCCAATCAGCCGGCAATGCGCGGAATTTTTTTTATCGCGGTCATCGTTTTCTTCCTTGCGGCACGGTCTGCATATCCCCTTGAAGAACTGTTGCCGCCGTTCGGCTTTCGGTGGAACGACTCGATGCAGCGCGTAGAAGCGGTGCTGCACGGCGCAAAGGCAAAAATCACTTCGCGAGAAAAAAAAGAGAACCGGGAAGTCTGGACTGTGGAAGGACTCGTTCATCCCGGCTTAAAACGCACCCTGTTTACTTTCAAGCAAAGAGCGCTTGTCGCGGTCGAGCTACAGTACGAATACCCCGACTGGTCGATCGAACGTTACAACCAGCGGATGGGAGAAATTCGCAAATACTTCGATGAAAAATACGGCACCGGGAAACTGGTGTCACGTTCTCGCGACAACGATACTGATGTGATTCAAACTCTGGTGGGATATCAATGGATGGTTGGGACCACGATGCTCGAGCTATTTTATTTCTCAGCGCAACACGATAACCT
The DNA here is from genome assembly GCA_036499425.1 of Candidatus Udaeobacter sp. Classification (GTDB taxonomy): domain Bacteria; phylum Verrucomicrobiota; class Verrucomicrobiia; order Chthoniobacterales; family UBA10450; genus Udaeobacter. The sequence goes on from DASYDT010000049.1 coordinate 27,699, forward strand.
CGTTTACCGGACCATTTCTGTGGATTACAAAGCGCTGTGAACGCCCAACGCGTTGTAGCGAAGCCGACGTTTAGGCCAAAGTTACTGAGGCAACGATAAACCGTCGTAGGTCTCCACGACGATCTGATCTACGACTGCTTTCATGTCCTGGGTGCGCTCCCACGCAGCGAGTTGTCGGTCCGCACCGGTACCCTCGCGAATAATCCGTTCGACATGCGTCATTTCTCTCTCGCTGCCGAGTTCCTTGACCTCGGTGG
>DASYDT010000050.1:0-12839 GCA_036499425.1 Candidatus Udaeobacter sp.
AGGACAATACGTACTGCAATCGCTCATCCAAAGGAAACGCCGCGACCGCACCGAAGCAGGCATAAGCATCATGAGACGCCGCCGAGCGATGCTTCGAGTAGTCGGGCATCAACCAGCCCAGCTCCTTCGTCTCCCGCTCAGCGCGAAGTCCGGTGGGCGAAGGGAGCATCTGACGTGAGCCAGCAACAAACTGATCTACCGTATGGAACGCCTGTCGCCGGTAAACCAGGATTAGTTACCAGTCCGTTCGCGCCAGGTAAGGGTTACGTTGACGTCACCGGCTTTCCGCCCCGAACAGCGGTAGAAGATCCTTACACAGGCAAAATTTTTCAGACGCCATGATGACCCGCTTGCGTAAAAAACAATACGATTCCGATATGGCAGCGCAAATTTCGCCTTACAAAACCCAATTCATGAACAGCAGACTTCTGATCGTCGATGAGAGATTGAATGTAAGGAAAGGAGGGGTTCTATATCACTAACCACAATTGCGGCACGGTTCACGGATAGATCCGTCAAAGTGGATAATCCTGACGAGCGCAACGTTTTGACGGCGCTGAAAATGATTTATGAAGGCGGATCGCTCGATGGCAAGACCGCGAATTTCCCGACGCGCGACGTCTCGTGCGTCGCGGCTGGGATCCACCGTGGGAACTGGCATTTCTTTGAAAGTTACAAGCGCACGATCTGGATCAATATTCGCAATCGGCGAACGATCTTTCGATGCGCCGGGGTCACTGTTAAATCAAGCAACAACAGCAGTTGGTGGAACAGGCTGCTTGCAGTCCTTCACCTCCGCAAAGCGAAGGCGATCGTAGTATGAATTTTCTGCTCACCGAAGCAAATCGCAGTCTCACTGATGCTGTTGACCATGCGCGCCGAGGGATTCAATCACAAAACGGCGGAAATGGGCGACAGTGGAGCGTTGCGCGGCATCGCTACCTGATATAAACCCATCGACCCCTGGCTGCCGGTCTGACAAGCGCAGAAGCCCGGAGGCGCCTGGCCGAATTTGGGGAAAACCGCATAAGCAGCGAACGACGCGCCGGCGCTCTCACGCTTTTCATCGCTCAATTCAAGAGCCCGATCATTCTAATTTTGATCGGCGCCGCAATCGTGTCGTTGTTTTTGCAGGACCGCACAGATGCAGCACTGATTCTTACTATCGTTCTGGCAAGCGGCGCCCTTGGGTTTTGGCAGGAATACAGCGCCACAGATGCGGTGGCGAAAATTGCGCGCGCTGGTCGAGACAAAGGCGCGCGTACTGCGCGATGGCGCTGAAGCAATCATTCCGCTGGCAGACGTTGTGCCCGGCGATGTCGCGGTGCTTTGCGCAGGCGCGATCATTCCTGGCGACGGCCAACTTCTCGAAGCCCGCGAATTGTTCGTGAACGAAGCCGCTCTGACCGGCGAAACGTTTCCATCCGAAAAGAGCGTTACTGATCAAAGCGGCAACGCAAAAGGAGAAGTTTACCTGGGCACGCATGTCGTGAGCGGTTCGGGCGAAGTCGAGATCTTCGCTACCCGGGAAGACCACGCGCTTCGGTAAAATTGCGGAGAGCTTGCGCCAGCGACGGCCGGAGACGGAGTTCGAGCGCGGCGTGCGTCGGTTCGGCTATCTGCTGGCGGAGATCACGTTGTTGCTCGTGCTTGCGATCTTCGGATTCAATGTGTTTCTGCATAAACCGGTGCTGGACTCGTTTCTGTTCGCACTCGCGTTGGCCGTTGGGCTGACACCGCAACTGCTTCCCGCCATCATCACCATCAATCTTTCTCATGGCGCCCGCCGTATGGCGCAGGAGAAGGTGATCGTGAAACGGCTGGCTGCGATCGAAAACTTCGGCAGCATGAACGTGCTCTGCTCGGACAAAACGGGTACGATCACCGAAGGCAAGATCGGGATACGCGCTGCCGTCGACGCCAGGGGAAATCAGAGCGAGAAAACTTTGCTGTATGCGTACGTCAACGCCGCCAACGAAACTGGTTTTATCAATCCGATCGACGAAGCGCTTCGGGCGAATCCGCCCGGCGATTGTAGCGGCTGGGAAAAATTAGACGAGCTGCCATACGATTTCGCTCGAAAACGGTTGAGCATTCTTCTCGAGGAGAAAGCGCACCGCATCCTGGTTACGAAGGGCGCGTTACCACAGATTTTGAGCATTTGTTTGGAAGTTGAATGGGGCGACGGAACACGCGGCAGTATCGACACCGCGTGCGAGCAGATTAAAGAACAATGGCGCAAGTTTAGTTCAGAGGGGTGCCGGGTCATTGCCGTGGCCTATTGCGGGTGCGGAGCGGAATGTTGGCGAATCGATCGCGAGACCGAGCACGGGATGATTTTTCTCGGACTGGTCGTGCTCTCTGATCCGCCGAAAGTTGGAGTTGAATCGACTTGGCGCGAACTGCGCGATCTCGGGATTCAATTGAAGATCGTTACCGGCGACAATGTGTTGATCGCAAAATATCTGGCGCAACAAGTCGGCCTGAATGCCGAACAAGTCCTCTCCGGACGCGTCATTCAAATGATGAGCAACGCCGCGCTGATGCGCCAGGCGAGCGAGGTCGACGTTTTCGCCGAGATCGAACCAGGCCAGAAGGAGCGCCTGGTTCTCGCGCTCAAAAAGGCCGGACACGTTGTTGGCTATATCGGTGACGGAATCAATGATGTATCGGCCTTGCACGCGTCGGATGTGAGCTTGTCGGTTGAAGGCGCGGTCGATGTGGCGAGCGAGGCCGCGGATTTCGTTCTGCTTGAGAACGATCTGGAGGTGCTTGTGGAGGGCGTGCGTGAAGGCCGGCGCACGTTCGCGAATACGCTGAAGTATGTCTTTATCGCCACTAGTGCCAATTTCGGAAACATGTTCAGCATGGCCGGCGCGTCTCTTTTTCTGCCGTTTTTGCCACTGCTGCCGAAGCAAATCTTGCTCGTCAATTTGTTGACTGATCTTCCAGAAATGACGATCGCCAATGACGACGTCGATCCTGAGCTCGTCGAGCGACCACGCCGCTGGGACATTCATTTCATCCGGCGCTTCATGATCGTATTTGGGTTGGTCAGTTCTGTTTTCGATTACCTGACCTTTGGCGCTTTAATCTGGTTGAATGCAACCGTGGAGCAATTTCGCACCGGCTGGTTTATCGAATCAATTGTTTCCGCCGCGTTGATTGTGCTCGTCGTGCGCACCCGGAGTCCATTTTTCAGAAGCCGCCTGAGCAGATTACTCGCGCTTGCCACTCTGGGCGTGGTGATCATCACCTTGCTGATTCCGCACCTGCCATTCGCCGCAGTGCTCGGATTCGGGGACATGCCGCCGCATTTTTATCCCATCCTGGCCTTAATCATTGTTGCCTACGTGATCTCAGCCGAGATGGTTAAGCACGCTTTTTATCGCTTAGTCCGCTGAACCGTGAACGCTTGAAGTTGTTTCCGCTGTCCTGCTAACGTCGGGCAGATGAGATTCAGCGAACTGATTCGGTTGCTTGAGCGAGAGGGATTCCGTCTGATAAAAGAGAAAGGATCAGTTCGTTATTATGCGAAGACTGGTCATCCGCGCCTGATTCGTGTAGATTTCCATGGCACAAAAGCTGCCGGCTTAAAACAGAGATGATCACTTTGCCATATTCGCTCGTTATCGAAGCAACCGACGATCCGGATTTCTTCGGCTTCTACTCCCCCGATCTCGAAGGATTTACCGGCGTTGGTCATTCGATCGAAGATTGTCTCTACAAAGCGCGTTGGGGAATGGCGGATCACACGCAGACGATGCGCGATCAAGGCTTAGCGGCGCCCGCGCCCAATCCAAATCTCACCATCATTATTCAGAACGAAGCCAAACTGCAACCAGCTTAACATTTTGCCAAACTTGTAGCCGTGGGCGCTGACCGCGGCCTCTTTAATTCGATGTTCGACGCGCCTGCCGCGCCGTAGCCGGGCGAAGGCGGGTTCGGCGTTTTCTGCCTGCTTTCTCGTAACCGAGGCTACGGCGTGCCAAGCATGGCCAGCTCTAGAACAGCTTGGCAATGTGTGGCAAAGCGTCAGCGGATCCTCGCGTCACAACCAACTTTGATCGATTAATTGCATGACAGGTGCAGACGAATGGAAGCTATATGTGAAGTGTTACACTTCCGGCTTTGTAAACGGAGTGCCTTGCGGAAAATGCTCGAGTGTCAGAGCCGAAGCCATAGAGGCGAATCATCCCTTATCAGCGAAAGTTGCCGCGGCTACGGCTAAACATTACGTTGTTTATCCGCCTCAGTTTTAACTTCACAGCGGCCGAGCTTTTGCTAATAACGGCGTCATGGCAGCCGAGGACGTCTTTCGCGGTGAAATCGCCCCAGGAAGAAATCAGCTACGCAATCACTCGGGTTCCCTTTCGTTAGGCCGCACGGAATCGCAAGCGCCGGCACCGAGGTAGTTTTGAAGGTGGTCCACCGGAACGCCCGGAGCGAATGGGTGTCACTCGACCGGTGCGGGTCGGTATTCCGTTCGCCGAAGCGAGAATCCCAGGTTAATGGCCCCTTTTGATGTCTACGCTGTGAATTGTTCGCTCCAGTTCTTCCCCACTAACCCGTACGATGTTGTTGGCAGTAGCTTCCGCCGCCCAGCTGCCATTGTCATTAACTTCGACCCAGCGACCGGGCAGACGACTTCCGGTAAACGCTGGTATCCACACCCAGTGTTTACCTTTCTCTACGGTCACAGATGCGCGTCTTTGGGTGAGGTCAAAATTCAGCTGTGTCGACTCACCTGGTTTTAACGTCGTATTATTGATGGAGGTCTTCACGGCGTCATTCACAACCAATGTCACTCGGTAATCGCCCGCCGCCAAACCTTCTACAATGTAACGGCCGTTTGCATCTGTCTTAACTGTGGTCAGCAATCTGCCAGCATTGTTTGCCTCAATCCGAATATCTGCACCTTGAATCGGATGTCCCTTGGCATCCTTGACGATTCCTTCCAGTACGGAACTCGTAGCCAATGCGCTCGCAACGAAAAGCATGACCACACCGAAACCAATCGAACTGAATTTGATAAACATAACAAAGTGAAAAAAGCGAACGCGGCAAAAGGCACAAGATCCAGTTAGCGAAGTTCGATAAGACCAGTTTACGTGTTATCTGACTTCGTTGCGGCCGCTGGCATGGCACTTCTTGGTTTGGTATACCTCATTCCATCGTTTCTTGATAATATACGTGCAAACTGAACATTAATTCGCGGAAGAGGGCATCATTTGGTTATGTCCGTTACGAAATCGCTTCGGCAAAAGAGACGGTGCCATTCAATCATCGGAATCGCTGAAAGCGTTCAAACGAAAAGCGACCCGAAACTTAGGCGCGGGCCAAAGATCGCACCGGCCCGAAAGTTTTTCAGCACCTCTGGAAATTGTCCTCCGGCACGACTTGAAGCCCGCGATACGTGTTTGGCCGGATCCCACAAGTCGCTCGAATGTCCGGCTAAAAGCACCTGCACTTTTGAATCCGACGGAGGCGCTCACGCTTTCAATGCTATTGCGACGAACGCGCGTTTACGTGTCAAGGCGGCCTCTCGTGCCCGAAGTAAAGCTCGCCGTGCAGATTGTCTTCGATGAGCGGATCTCGCGCCCCGCGAGCATCGTCACAAAGCTCCGACCGCGCGGGCCCCCGATGCTCAACTCAGCGCGCCGACCGGGAATCGAACGCCTTCATTTCCGTGCCCGCCGCTTTTGTCGGCAGTGTGCCTCTGACGCGAGCTATGAATCCGTGGGAAACGCCGGAAGCATCGACGTAACGACCACAGATCAATCCCTGGTCATTGATTCCGTTTAGCGATGTAATGGTTGACCCAGGAACATCGAAAGTGAAAAATTTGTTTGGCGGGACGAAGAAGAGTCCATGAGTCACGCCTAAGCTGTCCGCATATCTGCCCACCACCCAGTTTTTATTGTTATCTCCAAACAGGATTGTCTGAACGGAACCCGGAGGATCGATCGGGAAGTGCAGCGCCCCATTGGCATCCCGGTAGTAGCCGTGAGGGATTCCGGAGCCGTCTATATAGTATCCCACCACCAACTGCTTTGAATTATTGATGTCGTAAGCAAGGGTCAAGGCAGCTCCCGGGACGCTAAACGACGTTATGGTTCCGCCACGGCTGATGTACCCCTGGAAGATCACGTCGTCGTCAGAAAACGAGCCGGTAAAGTCGCCGGGATCGTTTATCCCAAGCACACTGGTGCTGACCGCGCCGGGAACATCGTATTCTGTGAAGGTGCCACCCGACAGGAAAAATCCGTGATTCTTGCCATCGCTGCCGACGTAGTCACCGCAGACTGTGGATGAGTTATTGATGCCTCGTCCTTCGGTAAAACCCACGGTATCGTTAGGGTCGACGATCGGCGCGCTAAAGGTACCATTGCTAAACCGGACAAAACCGCGCGTCACCCCGTTCGGATCGAGGAAAACGCCAACGATGTCGCCTCTTTCGTTAATCTTTTGAGGGAGGGTCAAATTTCCGGTCCCGGGATAATCAAAAGTCGTGATCACCTCAATAGAGCCTGAGTTCGATGCTTGCTGAGCGAACGTCCCCATCAATGGGAACAGGAACAGAACTGCCAGAATGCTGTTAAATATTTGTTTTGGTTTCATGATGCTTATTGCCTCCTTAATTGAATTGCCCATTGCTAAAACGCGAATGTGGCAAAAAAAAGGTCCAGTTAGCGAAGGACGATAATGCCAGTTGCGCTTTGGATTAGGCGTGCAAATAGAACAGGAATTTCAGAAACTGGGGAAATCGGCATGTCCAGGAGCGAATCGCCTCTGAAGAAACGGCGGCGCTGTTCAATCATCGGGTTTGAAATGATTCGGCTCGATCGCAGTGCGGCTGAACCACTGCATGAGCAACTATATCGTCAAATCCGCGATGAATTGAGATCTGGCAGTTTTAACGAATCCGCGTCTCGTCTTCCTTCGTCTCGAAGTCTGGCTGTTGACCTGGGAATCTCAAGATTAACAGTTAACCTCGCGTTTTCGAAGCTTCACGCAGAAGGCTATCTGCGCTCGAAGGCCAGATCGGGAACGTTTGTGGCGCATCCGCTCCCGGAAACTTTTTTGACTGCTGACAAATTCGCCACGGGACGAATCCGCCGTGGCGGACCAAAACCGTGTCGGCTAGTCGGAAATCGACCTCGCATCTCCCGCCGGGTACAAGCACTTCCAGACCAGCGCGTAGGGAAACAGTTTGATCTCGGAGCGCTGGGCGCCGGAGCAGGCGTGTCCTTGGTTCCAGGACTTCCCGCCGTTGATGAATTCCCCATCGAGATTTGGGAACGGCTCAGATCGAAGATGCTTGCGCAGAAGGGTGCCCATCTCCTACGCCATGCATCGAGTCGGGGCGACGCGGATCTGCGCAAAGCAATCGCTACTTACGTGTGTGATTTTAGAGGCGCGCGGTGTCATCCAGATCAGATTCTGATCGTCGGGGGAATGCAGCAGGCGATGCTAGTCAGCGCCATGGCGCTGCTGGATCCAGGCCAGGCGGTGTGGATTGAAGATCCTGGTTTTCATCAGGCGCGGAGAGTCTTTACCTTGGCAGGCGCTAAATTGATTCCGAAGCCGCTGGACCCGGAAGGAATGGTGATCGCCCGATCGCCAAAACAAAATTTGCCGAAACTGATTCATGTGACGCCTTCGCATCAATACCCGCTCGGCATGACGATGAGTTTCAAGCGCAGGACCGCGCTGCTCGATTTTGCTCGCGCTCACGATGCATTTATTTTTGAAGACGATTTTTACGCAGAGTTTCGCTTTACCGGGCCGCCGCTTCCCTGTCTGCAGGGAATCGACAATTTCAGCCGGGTCATTTACGCCGGAACGATGAGTAAAATCCTTTATCCTTCCTTGCGGCTGGGCTACGTCGTTGCGCCAGACCAGTTGTTCGATGCCTTGGTCAAAATTCGCAGCACAATGGACCAACACTCGTCGGCGATTGATCAGGCCACACTAGCGCGTTTCATCAACGAGGGATTTTTCCTAAGCCATATCAAACGAATGCGAAGACTCTACGCCGAGCGGCGAGAGTTCTTTATTAAAGAATTCAACAGATTGTTCAGTGATCGCTTCATCCTTCAGATTCCGGAAGCCGGACTAAACTTCGTAGCCTGGCTTCGATCCGAAGCAGATTTCGCGAGAGTCGCGCGTGTCTGCGAAGAGATCGGCATCAAACCCTCGCCGCTGTCGTTTTATTGCATTGAGGCGAAGCTCAAGCCAGCATTTGTTTTCGGTTTTGCTGCCTGGACGCCCGCGCAAATTCGAGAAAGTCTCCTTAGGCTCGCATCTGCACTCAGGTAACGTGGGGAATCTGGGCCTGCTTTCGCCGGTTGCATTTGCCTGCCCTGTCGATCGCGCAAGTTTTGCGCAGTTAAACGCTAGGGGTGATTATCCAAACCAGGTTGAATCGAGAAAAGGAGGCGTTATGAAAAAGGTGCTGCTCACAGCTACCGAACCAACGACGGCGACTTTGCTGATTGCTCTCGGAATCGGGCTCGGAGTCGCGGTGCATCCCGTGTTCTTTCTCGCGGCTTTGCTGATAGCAATCGCGACGCTGGTTCAAACTATTGTGAATGCTGCTAGCCATCTCACGCATCGGTATCCCTGAGATCTGATTTGAAGAACCGCCGGTGACATTATTCATGGTGCAATATTTACAATTTCGTCACATGACGTGTTGCGCGCTAGGGTGTATCGAAAACGCAATTATTCATTGTGAGCCTGTGCTGCGCTTGCCGCTTCTCGAGCGTGACAGAAGGCCTTGAAGTCACCAATGAACGCGCTGACGACAATTGCACCGAGGAACGAACGGAACCCGCAGGTGCTGGGCGCGCTTTCGACGGAACTCGAAGCAATTCACGCCGACATGCTGGATCTTGAAAGAGAGCTCGGGGAACGGCTGACAAACTGCGGGGTCCATCGAAGGAGCGCGCGCAATCTCATCCATTACCTTGCACTGCGACGTCACGACATCCGCGACCTGCAGGAACAGCTCGCCGCGCTTGGCCTTTCGTCGCTGGGACGCACCGAACCGCATGTTCTCGCCGGAATCGAAGCGGTCCTGAAGGTGCTACACCAGCTTGCGCACTGCGACTGGCTGCCGCCCCGGCACGAGCGGAGCATCGATTTTGGAGAGGGCAACGAATTATTGCGCGCCAATACCAATGCCCTTCTGGGACCGCCACGACCGAAGCGCAGAGTGCGTATCATGGTGACCATGCCGAGCGAAGCAGCGCGCGACTTCGAGCTCGTGCGTCAACTGGTAGCAGATGGGATGGATTGCATGCGCATCAACTGTGCCCACGACGATGTCAACGCGTGGACTGGCATGGTGGCCAACCTGCAACGCGCTAACGAGGAGCTGCAGCGAGAATGCCGTGTCGAGATGGATTTGACCGGTCCAAAGCTACGCACCGGGTCGATCGACCCGAACTCGCAAATTCTGAAATGGCGTCCGGAGCGTGACATCCGTGGGCAGGTGACGGCACCCGCGCAGATATGGCTGACGCCAATCGAAAGCCCGGAGCCGCCACCGGGTGTTGTTTATGGTTGCCTGCGTTTATCTGCGGCGGAACTGGCCAGGATCAGCCAGGGCGACCGCATCAAGTTTGAGGATCTGCGCGGTAGCTCCCGCATTCTTCACGTTGGAAGGGAACACGGTCGGAGTCGCTGGGCGACATGCGATCAGACAGTGTATCTGAGCACGGAAAACGCGTTGGCAATCACGCACATTCCGAAAGCCGCCGTCGCTCCAGAAGAACGCCTGCAGGCCATTGTCATTCCTCCATCTCCCAATAAGGCATTCATTCTCCTGAAGCCCGGTGACAGATTGGTAGTCACGCGTGCGTCGACTCCTGGACGGCCCGCACTTTGCGACGAACAAGGACAGCTCGTCCATCCGGCGACGATTCCATGCACATTGCCCGAGGTGTTCGCCGACGTCCGGCCGAGCGAGCCCGTTTGGTTCGATGACGGAAAAATCGGTGGGGTCATCGAGTCGGTTCGTCCAGATGAGATGACGGTGCGTATCACTGTTGCAAAACCCGGCGGTGACAAACTGGGAGCCGACAAGGGAATCAATCTGCCGAAAAGTACCCTGCACCTGCCGGCTTTGACGGAGAAGGACATGGCCGACCTGGCGTTTATCGTCAAACACGCGGACCTGGTGGGGCTCTCGTTCGTTAGGCAACCAAAGGATGTGAGCGCGCTGCACGCCGAGCTCGCGCGCCTGAATGCTCGCGAGACGGGCATCGTGCTGAAAATCGAAACGCGCGGGGCCTTCGAACAATTACCTGCGATTCTGCTCGAAGCCATGCACGGCCACCGAGTCGGAGTTATGATTGCGCGCGGCGATCTGGCCGTGGAATGCGGTTGGGAACGTCTGGCGGAAGTGCAGGAAGAAATTCTCTGGATCTGCGAAGCGGCGCATATCCCCGTGATCTGGGCGACGCAGGTTCTTGAGAGCCTCGCAAAAAAAGGCGCGCCTTCTCGTGCCGAAATCACTGACGCCGCGATGGCCGAGCGCGCCGAATGCGTCATGCTAAACAAGGGACCACATCTCGCGCAAGCTGTCCGGGTGTTGGACGGCATCCTCTGTCGTATGGAAGCGCATCAGAGTAAAAAAAGCGCACGGCTGCGCCGGTTGCACCTTTCCACGATGTTAAATTCAGAGCGCCTTTAGAAACAAGCCGTAATTGAAATCAGCGGACAAAAAACGCGCGGCAATTCGCAATTGCTGCGAAGCACGAATTCGTTTGTCCGTAAAGCTAGGAGCATGAAAACGCCAGTTATTCTTCTGCTCACCAACGACAATGGCTTGGAAGATTTGGTTGCCGACGCGCTGTCGGAGATCGGCGGCGTTAGCCATCTCACACGCCCGTGACGATGAACCGCATGTTGAAGAGCTGGCGTACGTAAATGGAGCCACGGTCTGCTTTACAGGAAGATCCTCCCGCAATGTGCTGATCGCGCTGAGCAGCGTCATTCCGTGCTCGCGACCACGTGCGGGCGTTGCCCTTTGCGCGTGGCGCGTCTGGAATACTCTGGTCTGTCACTCTGTAATCATGGCGAAGCCCCATCGCTGCTGCTCAGCACCGATTGCGATTTGCTGCGCATTTCTTGCACCCTTCGGAAGGGTCCGGTCTTTCGCCGGAAACTCGCGCAACATGACGACCGCAGTGATTACTGCGCGTCATGGTGAAGGGGGACAACTCGACGTTGACTGCATAGGTTCGCGCAGCTCACTGAGAAGTTCAGTCTGCGTGGCGTGTTTGGGGTTTACGCGTTTCGCAGGCAAAGAGCGATGACCCACGTGTACGCTATCATCATCGCTGCAACGCTGAATACAATTAGATATTCCATCTATTACGTCGCTGTTTGACTTGTGATGAAATCGGAGCGTCGGCGTTGGTTTGGTTTTTTGCGCTCGAGAGATCCAAGGCACGGATGGCCCCCAGCGATCGCAATTGCAGCCTGCGCGAGCTTCACTTTTACGCACTGCCATGCCGCCAGACGTAATCTCCTTCAACATCAGCCTCACTATTTCGGGTTCGTCACTTAACAAGAGAGTCGGTTTCATCGAATCACTCCCGGTGTGTCAGAACACTAGGGCTGCTGCTGCCGCAGGCTGGGCATTTATTTGGGTTTTGCTTTGCAAAAATTGCGGTGGCAGTTTGCGTCCCATACCCGCGACGGGCACTGTTTTCTCGAAGGGATTTTGTAAATGCATACGAGACTTGTCGTCGGCATAATTGCCGCGTTTGCGATTGCGAACTCGATCGTCACCGCTGAACAGCAACCGCCCCGTTTCGAAGTACCAAAGAAGGATTCTGCCAAAGCGGAAGCCCTGGCGAACCAACTCGCGGCACTTTCGCGGAGAGTGGATCCGAACGAAGCGAACCTCCTGTCAGACTGCGCGTACGCTACGGTCGCCCGACTAAGGGAGGAGTATCAAATGTTTGGCACGCCAATCTTCAACAATTTCCTCATCTATCACGGCCTTAGGAAGCGCGGATATTGTTATCAATGGACGGAGGATCTGCTTGTTGCGCTGGACACGCTGAAACTCAAGACGCTGGAGCTTCACTGGGGTGACGCGTACCGGGGCACATACCGCGAGAACAACTGCCTTGTCGTTACCGCCAAAGGACAGCCTTTCGATCGCGGGATGATCCTTGAGTGCTGGCGTCATTTCGGACACTTGCGGTGGAACCTCGTGCCCTCGGATGAGGACCGATACTACGAGAACACAAAATGGGCGCAGCGGGTACGCACCCGGGCCGCATCGAAAGCGTCCAGAACAAATCATGGTGTTGCCTTGCAAACGAGAGTCGCACCCGGCCGAAAATCCGGCGATTAGCCCGGAAAATTGCTTGCGCATCTTGGTGTGCTGTCTGAAGATCGCTGCGCCATGAACAGTTCCATGCGTTCACAAAATTGCCTGCGCGCATTTGTCGCGGGGTTTGTTTCCGTGGCATTTCTCTGGGCGCTCGCGCTGAGTGCTTCCCCATACTTACACCAGCGGGTCCACCCGGATGCGGACCGTGCCGAGCACAGCTGTGCCGTTACGATGGTCGCGTCCGGCAGCTACGATCACGCTGCGCAGCCGCCGCTGGTCAGCGCGCCTGATTTCTTTGCCCAATTTGGCAGCATCCCGGAGCTGACGTCCACCTGGGTTAAGCCACTCTTCCTCAACGCGCACATCTTTGCGCACGCGCCGCCTGCGCGCGCCTAAAATTGTAGGGCGTCCGCCGCTGCGGGCGCCGGCCCAATTAAATCGGCGTTTCCCAGAATCGAGCCAGCGGGAGCTGAGCGAGATG
>DASYDT010000051.1:0-14424 GCA_036499425.1 Candidatus Udaeobacter sp.
AGCATCCAACGGCCGAGCTCCGAGGTCATCAGGTTCGGAAGCCAGGATCGTTTCCATCCGAGGATCATTTCGTCGTTAGGCGAGAGAATTCCGCGGCTTCGCAGATCGTCCATTCGTGCATACAAGCTGAGAAAGATATAAACATAGTACACCTGCCTGGTGAGGTCTTCGACCTGCTTTGTCCGACCCGGCTCCGGGACGTCCTTGAACTTCGCCTGGACAGCGTCGGAGATGTCCTTCCAGGCAAGGCCGACCATCGGGTTCTTGTCGACGACAAACTTGTTCATGTCGAAAATTGTGTCCTGGATCCGCTCCTGGGTGCTTTGTCTGATCTGTTCGACGTTGGCAGCAGAATTTCGCGGCGGCGTGCCGATGCGATCAAAGAGCAACTCCTCGAAACGATCGAAGAAAGAGAAATCCTGTTGCGCGCCCATTTTCACCACGATGCTGTGGGCATACGCGGGATTTCTCACCCCGCTTTTTTTCTCGCGCGCGTCTTCCTCCGTCCCACCGATGTCACTGTAGCGAAGCGTGACCAACCGCGGCGCGCCCAGGGTTGGCAGCTGGCTTAGCATTCGCACCGTTTCGCTCACGATCTTTTCGCCGTTAGGGCCGACGTCCACCAGTTTGTCGCCCTCGGCATTGATGATATAAATGTGTTCCGCCACATCTTTCATGAAAGCCTCCGTGCGCGCCTTGGCTAACGGGTCCTGCGGATCAAGCAAAGCTTTCAAGTCCTCCTTCACACTGTTGAGCTTCGAGGAAGTGTTGGCCTGCATTTGCGCGACATCAGTGCTCTGCTTACCCAGCAGCTTCACGATGTCGGGCTGTTCCGTTAGCGACACGTTTTCGGTGAGCGGGGTGAACATTACGATCCGGTGAATCTTATGAGGTTGTTTTGCCGGAAAATCTTTTGCCCGGTTGAGAAGCGCACGCATCGCAACTAGTCCACCGTTGCCGTGGGTCACGATCGTAATGCTTTTGTAGTCCTCCTCCAGGTGGGTCAACATGCGATCGAGCTTGTCCGCTTCCTCATTGAACGCCGGCAGGTCGCGATGGAACGTTGTCTTGAAGCCGTAAAAGACGAAGTCGTAGTTTCGATTGAAGCGAGGGTCGTCGAGCAAGACCTTCGGCTTGCCCCAGTCGCTGACGTAATCGCCGGAGAACCCGTGAACGAAAACGATCACGTCCTTGGCCTGAAAAACCTTGTGCCGCAGATGCAACAGCCTGCCCTTGTAATGCGGTTCCTCGCAAAACCATCCTTTGTCCGTCAGCCCAAGCCAGCTCAGTGTCGTCGCATCAGAGACAAGCGCGCCCTCCGGGAGCTTGTCGTAATCGTTCGCGAACCATCGCCCGACATACCCCCTGATCGTCCAGAATCCGATCAGCGCGACCATCACCAACACGATGTAGCGATACCGCCAACAAAGCCGCCGATAAGAACAGATCCGGTGGCATACCTTGCAGCGGTATGAATGATCATCAATCTCTGAGCAACAGGCCGGACAATTCATCGCTTGTCGTGATCGCGCGATCTCGAGCTTTCTCTTTTCGGTCGGAACATACTTATTGGCGCCCCTGCCGTTGCATTAGACCTTGGTCCCATCCCAGGTGCACCGGGATGTCGCTTCATTTCTTAGACTAATCTCCCTACGAATGGCAAGCCAGCTGTGGCGATCACGTGGCGCCGATACAACTGGGACGAACAGCTGGCAGGCAGCCCAATTATAGAAAGAGGGCCACTCAGTGCCGCCCGGCCAAGTTAGCTTGTCAATCGTCAGGTTACCGTTGGGGTTCCGAGTCGGACACTATTGTTGTGAGTCGTCTTCGACGTCATCTTTAGTTACTTTCCAGGTCTTGTCGGGGTTGTACCGATCCATGCTCTGAAAAGTCTTGAGCGTATCAGGTCCGAGATCCTTTTCGTAAACGACTCCATCGGGACCGACGATGAAGGTCTGCACTCCGGTCACACGGTACTCCGCGGGCGCCGCAGCGAGGGCGAATCCGCCGATCATGGCGCCACCAACCATAAAGTCCATCTCTCCCATCGGGGCCGCTGGGCCCTGTCCCTTTAGCACCTTGAAGTAGTAACCGTGATAAGGTGTGCCTGACTCTGCCTTGTAGCCTTCCGCCAGTGCTTTAGCGACTTCTTCTCCGACCGGGCCTGCCCACGTGCCATCCGCGTTCTGCCATGCCAGACCATCATGTTTCCCCGGCGTGCTGAGGATCTGCTGCGCGTACTGATTCACTTTCGAATCATCGTGCTTTTCCTGGGCGTACTCGTGTTGTGCATCGACGAAACCTCGGCAAATCTCAATAGCGTTTAGTTCGTTGGCGCCGACACGCCGGTTTAAAATTTCCTCACGACCCACCTTGGTATCAAACGACCATTTGCCTTTGCGCTTCACGATCGGAATCGGAAGCGGAAAATCATCGTTACCTACCACAAAAATGGCGCGGTTCGGATCTTTCTTATCTATTTCAATCGAGCTCTTCTCCTTTGCCTTGGCTGCGAATGCCAGCGCCCGGTTTTTGTCCATCACCGGATCTCCGGAACTGATAAGATCCTCGCCGTCCGGGCCCAGGATTTCTTTCGCAGCAGCGGCGTCGGAATTGGCCGCTACCTGAACAAGGGCATCGGCAGCCTGCTTTGGTGTGTCGAATGTTTCCTGCTTTGGCTGCGATGCGGCAGCCGCATCCGGTTTGGCTGGCGCGGCCCCCTGCAAGGTGAGGCCTAACAAACAAGAAATTATGATCCCAGAAGCGATCCGAGAAATTTTCGAGAAAGTCATGACGTTTAATTTTGATTTCATTTGTTTTCCCTTCGAATGATTTGCTTATCTTCTGCGTCCGCCGCCGCCGCCGCGTCCACCACCGCCGCCACCACGTCCACCGCCGCCGCCGCCGCGCCCGCCGCCACCACCACGGCTCATTCCTCCGCCGCCCATGCTGTGGCCGCCTCTGCTGCTGCTGGCCCGCGCGTAATTTCCACTGCCACCGCCGCCATATCCTCCGCCGCCACCGCGAGAACTGCCAGTAGGCCGCACCGAAGAGCTGCGGTTACCGACTTGGTTCTTAGGAGTACCGCCACCTGGACGATTTCCCGCTCCAGCGCCTCCGCCGGGGCGATTACCAGCTCCAATGTTTCCGGTTCCCCCACCAGGCCGATTCCCTGCTCCACTACCGCCTCCGGGACGATTTCCACCTCCGATATTTCCCGCTCCAGCTCCACCACCCGGACGATTGCCACCTCCGATGTTTCCAGCTCCAGCACCACCTCCTGGACGATTCCCCGCTCCAGCGCCTCCACCCGGACGATTACCGCCTCCAATGTTTCCAGCTCCAGCGCCACCTCCCGGCCGGTTGCCAGCTCCAGCGCCGCCACCTGGGCGATTTCCAGCTCCAGCGCCTTGGCGTCCGCCCTGCCCGCGAGCCGTGCCGCCATACTTGTTCGCTGTTTGCCTATTCCCATAAGGAGCGTTTCCGCGATGCTGCCCATTGTGCTGCCAGTTACCGCCTTGCTGGCGATTGAAATTGTTGTTGCGATTGAAATTATTGTTGTTGTTAATGTTGACGTTCCCGCCGCCCCAGTTGCAATTGCCCCAATGTCCCCAAGCCCCGCCCACCCATGCTGCGCCGAGTGCGAGTCCGGCTCCCCATGCCAGCCCCATTCCCGGGTAGTATCCAGGGTAGGTGTAGGGATAATAAGGATAGGCAGGAGGAGGAGGTCCATACACAACCTCTGGGTCATATGACGGGACGTAAATGACGTCAGGCTGAGCTTGCTCAATTACGATAGCTTGCTTGCCGCCCTCGACTGTTTTGGTCTGCACCGTCTGCTCAGCACTGGTTTTTAAAGTTCCTTTGCTTTCGGCCTTCCCCCGCATGCGCTGCACCGCGTCCATCACATCGGATTGTTGCGCTAGAAAGGCGTTCCCCAAATCGTCTGTCCATTGGATATTGCCAGCCATGCGCTGCACGACTTCTGGATACCCTGCCATAGCCTGCACGCTCGGGTCCCAAGGCTGTTTTGCTACGGCTTCGGCGAGCGCTTTGTCCTTCAGTGTTTTGTTCTTCTCCATCCACTGTTGAAGCTGGACAACCTCAATCGGATAAGTGGAAGCGGCCAGAGTCTGGGCCAGGAGCGGGTCGGGATACAACGCAATCGGCGCAACCAGTGAATCCAACTCCTCATTTGGGAGTTTAGGGCTCTCTTGTTCGTTCGTGGTGTTTGTCATCACCTGTGATTGCGCTTGCTGTGCCAATGCGCCAGAACCGGACGAGAGCAATGCGACACCTATCATCGCCACCAGGCGATGAACTATTTTCGGGCTTTGTAATTTCATAATTTTCTACTTTTCAACCGTTGACCGCTTGTATAGATGAATTTTTGTCGACGGGCATATTGGACTTTCGTCCAATGGAAGCCGCTCGGATATAAACCGTAGTTTCAACAAACCAAATGGAAGAAATTCATATGAATAATGTCAAGAAAATCGCAGTTCTATTGCTCGTAATCGCAGCTATGACGGGCTTCACGCAGGCAGCGACTCATCATCAATCTCAACCGGATGCAACTCTGCGGGTGAGCGGGGGTTCGTTCGCTCTTGGAATTGGTGTCAACTGGGGGTCAGGCACGCTGTCCTACAGAGGCAAAGACTATCCGGTTAAAGTAAAAGGACTGTCGGTAGGCAAGGTCGGGATGACCAGCTCTTCCGCTTATGGCGAGGTTTTCAACCTGAAGCATCTTCAAGATTTCAACGGTCATTACAACGTGGGTGGCGCGGGAACGCGGGGCGTTACTCTTGGCGGTGGGCGAACTGGGACCCTCATGTCAAATCAGGCCGGTGTGATAGTACGCGTTTCCGCCACGCAAAAAGGCCTTGATGTCAACGCCACTGGTGGCGGCGTTGACATGCAACTCAAGTAATTACAGAGTACCTGATAGATAAAGTTGAGTGCGCCGCCGACGGCGCCCTCGGCAATTGCTCGAATGACCGAGCTTTCCTCACCCGCTGCGGTACTTGAGATCGGAACGGCAGCTCCGTGGGTGCGGAAGTGGTCGTCGTCATCATGGGTGCGCGGGCCACTTTGGGACGGGTTCTGGATGCTCAGCGCGCTTTGGCTCGCGCCCATCGTGCTATGGCTCGCCCATGGGTATTCGAATCCGGAGACGAGTCCACTCGATCTGCTTTACTTTGGTCTAACCGCGCTTTTTTGGATTGGTCACCGGCTGTCCAGCACCTATCTCGCGTACTGCACCGAAGCATACCGGCCGCTCCTTCGAGCACAGCCGGTTCGGTTCGTCGTAATCCCGCTTCTGGTGACAGCAGGATGTTTCGCTCTATTTCTTCCGGCTGACTCGGCGTTGCCATGGACGCGCGAGGAGCGACTTATTGGGCTGGCGATTATTGATTATGCCTGGGTCACATATCATTTCGCGGCGCAGCATTTCGGCGCCCTTTCACTCTATCGTGCGCGCGCCGAGCGTGGCTGGTGCATTCGGACCAGGCGCCTGGATCGTTTCTTCGCGCTGATTGCAGGCGGTGTGCTTGTCTTTGTAGCAGACATTCTCGCCGGAGCGGTCGCCTATCAGGACCAGTGGATTGACCGCTGGTCGTTTGCCGCATGGATTGTGTCGGCACAGAACGGAATTCGCGTTGGCGCGATGTTGGCGCTGTTTATCGTGACAGCGGTAATGTTGTTTGCAGAAACGCGTGCGCCGCGGTGGTCGATGCCACGCGTGTTGTACATTGTTGGGTTGGCAGTGATGGTTGGCATCGCTCTTCGGCCACGCAGTTTATTTCTCTTCCTGGTGATCTGGACGTCACAACACTGGATTCTCGCCACCGGGCTGGCCTCGCAAACACCGAGTGCGGAGCTGACTCCGGGGCGTGGTGTTGTGCGTAACGTTCTGCATAAATTAAACGTTCGGCCATGGGCGGTCGTGCTCTTTCTAATGTTGTTATCGTTAGCGTTATTGCCTTTGTTTGAGGTGGAAGCAAATCAGGAGACAGGCACATATTACGGCGACCGGATATTCGGCGCGTTCGCAACGCAATTACGCACATCGTCGTGGGTACCTGCGCTGTTAGCCCTCGGCTTTGCGACCGGGTTTATTCATTACCTTCTCGATCGAAGTGTTTATCGAATGTCCGACCCGCAGGTGCGCGCGGCAGCACGTGGCCTGGTTGGCAACGCGACCAGGTTTACTGAAGGAAAATGATGCGCCGGCTGTTCCTCACCGTTCTTGTCACGCTTGTGTCTCTTTCTTCGCTACACGCTCAGTCTGCAGCTCCGTCGGCACAACAACCTCCAAAGGCGATCTATACGCCCAAACCCGTCTATCGACCTGAATGGGCGAAACAGGGACTCACAGGGAAAGGGGTTGTTTTGGTTACAATCGATCAACAGACCGGCAGGGTTACTGGAGCGCGAATGTTTCAGAGCACTGGGAACAAACAACTCGACGGTGCGGCTCTCGAGGCGTATTCGCAGTGGCGTTTCCAACCAGGCTCAGGATCTCAGGTTAAGATTCCCATCGAATTTGCGACCCGGCCAAAACCTCCGGCGCCCAAACGAACAGCGCCGCAGCCGGTAATTCTGTACGCGTTGTTGATTCTCGCCGGCTTTGGTCTGGCAGTGATGCTGATGCGTGGAAGAAGGAGAGCCTAACATAATCACGGTTCGCGTTTGTTAGGCCTGCTACCATGCGGTTCGCCGTGAGCGCCGATGTGAAGCGCTAGCTATTCCGCCAACCAGCTTCGGCCCTGAATCGGCTTTCGGGTCGATTTCTATCGCAGAACGGCGGCAATCAGAGCAAGAACGCCAAGCAACGCGATCAATACCGTCATCACACCGGCAATGGGTGTCGGCAGTTCGGGGCAACGCTGGCGCAGCGCTTTCACGGCACGCCGGTCCTGCAGATCTGCCAGAACCAAGCTGACCAATCCAATGATGATCATGATGAGTCCAATCGCCCGGGGACTCATCAGCGTAGCTGTTTCACCGCGCTGCTCCCGCAGGTACTGAAGGACCTTTGCGATGGCGAATCCAAACGAGATGAGCGCCAGCGACGTTCGCACCCACGCAATCCGCGTTCTCTCATAGGCAAGAAACGTGCGCTCAAAGGCCAGTTGCACTCTGGGGTCAGGCTCCGTGGCCGCTGGCTTACGCGCACCTTCGTTGTTCATGTTTGTTTCTTTCTGAACGATCAGCTCAATCAAATTCTGCCGGCTGACCCGTCGCAGCAAGAACGGAGCGCCACCAGCCGCTGGCAGGGTCGAGGCGTTTTGTATGCGTAGCGAGCAACTCGATCGGAACATGAATGAAGCGCTCGTGTAGAAAACCAATGACAATGCCAGTCTTGCCTGCCATCGCCGCGTGAACCGCGTGACGCGCGAACAAATCGCAGAGCAATGCATCCTCGCTGTTGGCTGGCCGGCTTCGAATCTGATAGCTCGGATCGAAATAACGAATCACGACCGGGACGCCCTCGGTTTTGAAATATGACTTTATTTTCTCACACAGGAACGGCCCGATATCCTTGAGTTTTACATTGCCAGATGCGTCGCGTTCAGCTTCGTCGGCTCCGAGCAGCTCCTGACCTGCGCCTTCTGCGACCGCGATCACGGCGTGAGATTTGTTGCGCATCCGTTGCCTGAGCGCGTCCAAAAAACTTTCGAGCTTGAATGGCACCTCAGGAATCAATGCGAAGTTCACGTCCTGACTGGCGACAACTGCGCCGGCAGTGATGAACCCTGCATGGCGCCCCATCAACTTCACCAAACCAATACCGCCGGGCACGCTACACGCCTCTGTGTGCGCGCAATCAAGCACGCGTTTGGCTTCTTCAACCGCGCTAAAAAATCCGAACGTGCGTGAAACGAAACCGACATCGTTGTCGATTGTCTTTGGTACGCCAACAACGGCGAGCGCGTGACCGCGCTTTCGCGCCTCCTGATAGAGATCGTTCGCGCCGCGCTGTGTTCCATCGCCGCCCACGGTGAAAAGAATGTTCACGTCGCGGGCAATGAGATTGTCCACCGCTCTGCCAATTTCGACAGGACCGCGCGAAGTGCCGAGAACTGTCCCGCCATGCTGATGAATGTGATCAACAAACTGCGGCGTGATCTTCACGGGATCGACGCCACACTTCGGATCAAGTCCGCTGTATCCACCGCGAAAGCCGAGCACTTCATTCACGCCGTAGCCGTAATGAAGCTCGAGAAACAATGAACGAATGACGTTGTTAAGTCCCGGACATAAACCACCGCAGGTGACGATGCCGGCGCGCGTTTTCTTCGCGTCGAAGAAAAGCTTTTCGCGTGGCCCGGCGAGTTCGAACTGCAAACCAATCTCACCGCCGATTTCGATTCGCTCAGGAATTCGAACGTCGTCGCTGATCGTATGGCTGGCTCTGGAGGGAAAGCGCGCTTCGCCGAGTGTTGGGGTATTCATCGAAAAAGGACGACCGCGATATTTCTCTTTAGAGTTGCAACACTAGCACGAACGAGACCTTCAGAGTATGGGACTAGAGCATATTAAATAAAACTGTAACCGCTGTAGCCACGACCCTGTGGGCCGTCTTCGTTGGCGTGAAAATCAGCGTAGAGGTGGACCGGCCACAGACCGGTGGCTACAACATTTGTTAAATCGCTCTAAGGTCTAATCGGTGCGTGAACGCCGGGTCTGCCGCCTTTACCCTTGCGAAAGTTGAGCCTGCCGGACTTTTGGCAAGATCCGTAGGCTTTATCTCCCAATACCGGAGCGCCCGTTCGCGATGCGCGTGCAACCGCGCCATTGATGAATTGCAATGGAAGATGCAACCGGAATCCCCATGCTTTCTCGTGATGCTCGGCATGCGGGAAGCAGAGGTGCAAGAGGTTGTGGCCGTATCGCCAGCCGCGCGAGACCAGGGCCATTGCCATCCCCATGGTCACTTCGTAGTTGTCGCCGGGCCAGCCGCTGTCGAGGTAAAAAGCCACATCACGCGGCGGTTCGCTTAGAACGCGCTCGATCAGATTGTCCTTATGTGAAAAAGTGCTCGACATGCAAACGGCCGTGCCAAAAACGCGCGGATGTTCCCACACGCTATAGAACGAAACGACACCGCCCAACGAAGAACCCCAAACTGTTCGATTGCGTCGGTGACTGCGAATGCGCAGTAATCGCTGCGTTTCCGGCACGATCTCCTCGGCGAGCGAGCGTGCATAATTTTCGTAGCCGGGATGGGTGTAATCACGCATCCGATCGCCGGAGTAAATGCCGACGATGATGAAGTCTTCGACCGCACTCATCGCGCGCAGCGTCTGGCTCGTTTCATCGACTTTCCATTCCTGGCCGCGAAAGGCTTCTTTCGGAAAGAAAAGATTCTGGCCGTCCTGCATGTAAGCCACAGGGTAGGATGCGAGCGTATTTTCGTCATAGCCCGGCGGCACATAAACACGAAGCCGATGGACTCGTCCGAGAATTCGGGATGAGAACTCAACCAGTCGCGAGAATCGCCCGTGCTCGGGGCTGAAAAAGAACGGATAGAAGACGCGCCGGTCCGCCTCGGTCATCACCAGGAGTTTGTTGGGTCCGACCGACCACCGAAACTTTCCGTCTCGCACCAGGCAGGGTTTGAAGTAGAGGAACGGCTGATTGGCCTGTAACTGAAAGGTCGAGGTGTTACCGTCCCTACTGATTGCAACTGGCTCGATGTCTCGGTTCCAATCCTGCTCCGTTCGCAGAATCAATCGGCCTCCTGCTGCCGGATAGGAAACACGCAAAGTTCGCTCCAGGATCGCGCGAGTGTTGCGGGGTCTTTGCTTTTTAACCGCTGCCTTTGTTTTCCCGCTCGCCCATTGTTTCTTATGCCCTCGGCCTGGCGTTGCGTGCGCGGCGTTCATTCCAGCGAAGATCGCGCCATATGCAGGACTCGCGTCTGCTATTTCGCAGGAGACTGCGCGGCGAGCCACGCGGCGCGGTTTTCGCGGATCAGCTCGACCGTTTCTTCGATCGTGTTCACACAGTGCGGGATGGTAAAGTCGATCTCGCTAGCGAGCTCATTGCCTTTGCGGAGCATCGAGCGGCGACTCCAATCGACGAGTTCGGCCCACATTTTTCCGACTAGAATTAGCGGCGTGTTATAGAGTTTGCGGACCTGGAGGAGTTGCCACGCAAGCGACATTTCTAACAGCGTCCCGATTCCGCCAGGCACAATGACAAACGCATCGGAAACAATCATGAAGTGATGGAGGCGCGAGAAGAACGTGCGATGTTCGTAGGCTTGGCCAACGAACGGATTTATCTCCTGCTCGAATGGCAAATGGACGCGGATGCCAACCGAGCGATGTGTTGCCTTTTCAACCGAATGTGCACCTTCATTCGCAGCTTGCATTAACCCCGGGCCGCCACCGCTGATAATGTCGCAACCCATCTTCGTGAGTTCCGCCGCGAGTTCCTTCACTTGATCGTAAACGATCGTACCACGCTTGATGCGCGCCGAGCCGAAGATGGTCACTCGATAGTTTTGCCGTGTGGTGCGACGGAAGCGCGTCAACTCATTAACGACCTCCCACAGGCCGGTCACCGCGCGTTCAAGAAGTCCGATGGCCGCATCTTCGTCACTGAGACGAACGATGTCGGATTGTCCGAAGGATGATTTTTTCTTGCTCATGTTGTGGTTGGAACTGATGGAAGTTCAGCACGGAGCACCGCCACAGAGCGGGCTTGCGATGGAAATTCGCTCATGTGTTCGAAGGTGCGCAGTGGTGCATCCGGTGTAGCGGTGTCGAGCACACAAGTCCAGCGAACGTCGCGGCGCCGCGCGCCAAGACGGAATGACACCGGCTCGTGGTGAGCGTTGAAAAGGATGGCGAATGAATCCCCCAGGATGCGTTCGCCATGCTCACCAACTTCGGCGATCTGATCGCCCGGCAGCACCATGCCGAGGCACCACGCAGAGCCCGACGCCCAATCGGCGTCGGACATTTCGTTGCCATCGGGCTTGAGCCAGTAGAGATCTTTAATTTCCGCGCCATGAATCGGGCGGCCTTGGAAAAAGTGTCGCCGGCGGAAAACCGGTTGCGTTTTGCGTAACCGCACGAGCTCGCGAACAAAGTCGAGCAACGCGCGTTGGTCCATGGAAAGATTCCAATCAAGCCAGGCGATCGGCGAATCCTGACAGTAGGCATTGTTGTTGCCAAGCTGCGTCTGACCGAATTCATCACCGGCAAGAAGCATCGGCACGCCTTGCGAGAGGAGCAGTGTAGCGAGAAAGTTTCGCTGCTGTTGGGCGCGCAGTTCGTTGATCTCGGCGTCTTTTGTCGGCCCTTCCCCGCCACAGTTCCAACTCTCGTTATCGTTCGTGCCGTCGCGATTCTCTTCACCGTTCGCCTGATTATGTTTTTGGTTGTAGCTGACCAGATCCTCCAGCGTAAAACCATCATGCGCGGTGACGAAATTGAGACTCGCGCTCGGGCGGCGACCATTGTGTGAGTAAAGATCGCTGCTGCCGGCCAGTCGCGAGGCCAGTTCGCCGATGGTTCCACCGTTGCCTTTCCAAAACCGCCGCACACAATCGCGATACTTGCCGTTCCACTCCGTCCACAGCACTGGAAAATTGCCGACCTGGTAACCGCCCGGGCCGATGTCCCACGGTTCGGCGATGAGCTTTACCTCCGATAGAACCGGGTCCTGATGAATGATGTCGAAGAACGAGCTGAGACGATCGACCTCCCACAACTCGCGCGCCAGTGCGCTGGCGAGATCAAACCGGAAACCATCAACGTGCATTTCCTGCACCCAATAGCGCAGCGAATCCATGATGAGTTGCAGCGTGCGCGGGTGCGCGACATTAAGCGAATTGCCGCACCCGGTGAAATCAACGTAGCGGCTGCGATCGTCGGCCAGCCGGTAATAGGCGGCATTGTCGATCCCGCGGAACGAGAGTGTTGCACCGCGATGATCGCCCTCGCCGGTGTGGTTATAGACGACGTCGAGAATGACTTCGATGCCTGCGGCATGCAACGAGCGCACCATTGCCTTAAACTCCTGCACGGCGCCGTCCGGTCCGCTCGCGGCGTAGCGCGGATCGGGCGCGAAGAAGCCGAGCGTGTTGTAGCCCCAGTAATTCACCAGGCCTTTGTCGATTAGAAAACGCTCGTCGACATGATAGTGAACAGGCAGCAGTTCGACTGCTGTCACGCCGAGCTTGCGCAGATGGTCGATGGCTGCGGGCGACGCCAATCCTGCATAAGTCCCACGCAAATGCTCGGGCACTTTGGGATGCTGCTTCGTGAAACCTTTGACGTGCAGCTCATAGACGATCGTCTCATGCCACGGCGTGTGCGGCGCACGATCCCTGCCCCATTTAAAAGTTGAGCCGACCACGCGAGCGAGCGGCGCGAACGGCGCGGAATCACATTCCGGTTTCAGCACGGCATCGTCCCAACGCAGATCGCGCGCGATCGCTTTTGCGTAAGGATCCAGCAAGACCTTGCGCGAATCGAAGCGATGTCCGCCTGCCGGATCATGCGGACCATGCACACGATAGCCGTAAACCTGGCCTGGCTTCACGTTCGGCAGGCAGCCGTGCCAGACCTGATTGGTCTTCTCCCGCAGCGCAATGCGCTGCGACTCGACCGTCGCATCCGGCGCATCAAAGAAACAGAGTTCAACTTTTGTCGCGTGTTCCGAGAAGAGAGAAAAATTCACTCCGCGGCTGTTTAACGTCGCACCCAACGGCGACGGAGAGCCCGGCCAAATACTCATTTCTGTCATCGCTCAAATTCCGCAAACGCTGAGCGCGTCAGAAACGGGCCGTCGCCACCCTGACTCCTTCGCGGAACTCCCGACGCATCTGATACGCAGTAGGGCATGCTCAAAATTCGATAACCTCGCCCATCTTCGGCAGTCTCGATGGCAGCCGGTACCGCTGCTGGATCAGTCTGGCAAGAGCGGCGCGCTGATCGTCCTCCCCGTGAGTCAGCACTACGCGCGGCTTGCTCGGCGCGATCACATTGAACCAACGCATGAGATCGGTCTGTCCCGCGTGCGCGCTGAACCCGCCCAACGTGTGAACCGTCGCCTTCACGGCGATTGTTTCTCCGAAAATCTTCACCTCTTTCTCACCATCGACCAGCCGTCGCCCGAGCGACCCGTGACCCTGATAGCCTACGATCAGCACGTGTGTGCCTGGCTTCCAAAGGTTCGCCTTCAGATGATGAAGGATGCGCCCGCCGTTGCACATTCCCGCGCCAGCCATGACAAGACATGCGCCGCGCACGTCGTTGATCGCGCGCGATTCGGCCGCAGTCGCCGTCGGTTTCATCGTCTTCAGGTCCGCGCGCAGCGGACGGTCGCGGATGAAAGCTTTCATCTCGTCGTCAAAAAGCTCCATGTGCTTCACGTAAATGTTTGTTGCCTCGATCGCCATCGGGCTATCGAGGAAAATGGGAAACGGCTTGACCTTCCCGGAGCGAAACATTTTCGCGAGCAACAGCGTGATGAGCTGTGCGCGACCAACGGCGAAGGTCGGCACGAGCATTTTGCCACCGCTCTTGACGGCGTCGATCACGATACGTTCGAATTCCGCGACGGTGTTTTTAAACGAGCGATGATCTCGGCCGCCATAAGTTGATTCGAGAAAAACAAGGTCCGCTTGCTGAAACGGCTCGAACTCACGCAGCATGGGCGCGCTGCGCGGCCCGAGGTCGCCTGAGAAAACGACACGCTTCATTTTGCCGTCCTCATTAACAGTTAATTGGATGCTGGCGGAGCCAAGCATGTGCCCCGCATCTGTCCAGATCGCTGTGATGCCGGGCGTTGCGTCGAATGGCTTTTGATATGGCACGGGTCGGAGTTGCGAGAGAATTTTCTCCGCATCATCGGGTATGTAGAGCGGTTCCTGGAGCGGCTCGCCTGCGCGCATTCTTTTGAGATTTTTTCGTTCGTTATCCGCGACTTGCAGTCGTGCAGAGTCGCGCAGGATCAATCCGGCTATATCGAGCGTCGCCGGCGTGCCGTAGATGCGGCCGGCATAGCCCATCTTCGCGAGCAACGGCAGACGTCCGGTGTGATCCAGATGCCCGTGCGTAAGCAGCACCGCGTCGAGTCTGCGATTCGGAGTCGTTGGCGGGCGATTCAAGGACTCCGATTTTTTGCCGCCTTGAAAAAGACCGCAATCAACGAGAATCCGCGCCTGCTTCGTCTGGACGCTGTAACATGAACCGGTGACCTCGCCTCCCGCGGCGCCAATGAGAGTGATCTTCATCGGCTATTGCATGCTCTGCGAATCGAGGCGCATGAGCTCGATCCGATAATTGGCATTCGGATTTCGCGGGGAGGGGCCGGCGACGAGCATCACGCGTTGGGCGATGATTCCGTTCTCGCGCAGCCAATGCGCGGCCCACTGGCGCCAGTCGTCGGGTTCCTCTG
>DASYDT010000052.1:0-5844 GCA_036499425.1 Candidatus Udaeobacter sp.
GCCGATGATGTGAAACTTGAGACTATGGACGTCGACGGTGTCGAGGGAGAATGGTCGATCGTTCCGGGCAGCGATGCATCGCGAGTCCTGCTGTTTTTTCATGGTGGCGGCTATTGTTCTGGCTCAATCGTGAGCCATCGCAGCATGGCCACTGAGACCGGACGCGCCGCTGGAATGCGTATGCTTGCCATTGCGTATCGGCTCGCGCCGGAGCATCCGTTCCCTGCAGCCTACGACGATGCGTTGATGGCTTGGCGATTTCTGCGGAATCAAGGAATTCTGGCTGCGCATATCGCCATAGGCGGCGACAGCGCGGGTGCGGGGCTCGCAGTAGCGTTGGTCCGCCGTTTGCGCGATGCAGGCGAGGAGCTTCCCTCATGCGCATGGCTGGTATCGCCCTGGACCGATTTAACGATGTCTGGTTCCACGCTTGCGACCAAGGCGACCCTCGATCCAATTATTCACAAAGAGTATCTGAACGAATTGGCCGACGCGTATCTGCCCGTTGGGATGGACAGAAAGGACCCGCGCGTTTCTCCCCTGTATGCCGATCTCGGGAATTTTCCGCCAATACTGATTCAGGTGGGTTCTACCGAAACGTTGCTCGATGACGCCACTCGCTTCGCGGCCACGGCAGGTGCAGCCGATGTCTCCGTGACTCTGGAAGTCTGGCCGCATATGATCCATGCATGGCCTCTATGGAACGCTGGTCTTGAAGACGGCCGCCGCGCGCTAGCCAATGCGGGCGCGTTCATCCGCAGACACCTTTGAATGGCCCACGGCTAATTCTGGCCGTCCAAGATTGACTGCATATGTCAGCGCCAAAGGCGCGGCAGATTTCATCGTCAGCCTGGGGCATCGCCCCAGGATGCGGAGCATGCCTAAAAGGTCAGCGCTGAAAGCGCGATTCAATTTCGCACTCGTTCGATCTACGTGCTCGATTGAGGCGCGCTTTCAGCGCTTATTTACATGGCGATTTGAGGTCCTGGGGCGATGCCCCAGGCTTGGATGAGGCAGCGCCTTTGGCGCTAAGTGGATACGAAAGAGTCCGTCCGACTTTTTGATCGAAACGAAGCTTTGTCTCGACCTGGGTGTGAAGTGGTTTCAGATCAGCCCGCGTTTGCGGAAATCGCCGAGATTGCCGCCGGAAGAACGCTCCACCATGTCGATGGTGAACTTGAGCAGGCAAACTTCCCAGGCGTCGTCCACACCTTGAATCACCGCGCTGAGCGGTTCGTCTGCGCTCTCCACCCGGCTTTTGGTGCGATTGATCACTGCGTCGATCGAATCGCGCAACGTTTGTTCGCTCAGATCGGTTTTGCGAAATTGAAAGCCATAACGAAGCACCGCGATGTTCCGCGCATGTTCCCGTAACCGATCGACGTATCGCTCCGCTTTCTCGCCGAAACCTTCCAGCAACATCCGGCAATAATGTTCCGGCGTAAGAATCTGCGGACGCTCGGCATGAATTTTCCCGTTGCGAACCCGCACTTGATCGACCCGGTCCATCAACTCCGAGATCAAATAAAAATTGAAACTGGTGCTGCCGAACGTCGCGATTTTCTGCTCGGGTGCGACAATCACGTGCGTATTTGCAATTGCGTAATCGAAGTCGTCCCGGGTCATGTTGAATGAAAATTTACCGTGGCAGACGCGATGATTCAAAAGCAAATGGACGTTGCTGGCCGTAAGGTAGGGGCGCCGCGCTGCGGCGTCCGGTCGGCGCAGCGCGCCGACCCTACCGTGCCGCGCGTTTTTCGCTAGTCGCTTTGCCGCTGTTGTCCGCTTTGCGTTTTCCCCTCTGCGCCTTGCGGCTGCTGCTTGCCCTGCGACTCTTGGTTGCCCTGCTGCGTTTGCTGCTGTGATTGAAAGAGCGAAAGATATTGGCCATATCCCTCTTCCTTTAATTTGCCAACGGGGATAAAACGCAGCGCCGCGGAGTTCATACAGAAGCGTTCGCCGGTCGGCGCAGGGCCGTCGTTGAACACATGGCCGAGATGCGAATCGCTCGATTTTGAGCGCGCCTCGGTGCGCTCCATTCCAAAAGACGAATCCCGTTTTTCCACCACGCTATCTTTCGAGATCGGTTTGGTGAAACTGGGCCAGCCCGTGCCGCTATTGAATTTATCCAGCGAACTGAAGAGCGGTTCGCCGGTGATGACATCGACGTAAATTCCGGCGTCGTGATTGTCCCAGTAGGCGTTGTGAAACGCCGTCTCCGTGCCGCACTGGCGCGTCACGTGATACTGGTCCTTAGTTAACTTCCTTTGCAACTCGGCATCGCTGGGAACTGGTTTTGTAGGATTCATCACTTCGGCTTCTTTCTTTTGCGTCTGAGCATACCCAAATAAGATCGACCCGACAATCACAACAAGCGTGCCGGCCAGACCAATCCACAGCGTTTTGCGCGAATGTTTGTAAGTTAATTGCATGCTGTTCATCCCTGATTTTCTCGCGCGAGACTGCCCTTTTTAAGAGTGATCTAATTTACGCGCAACCGCGTTTTCCTGCAAGTGCGCAAGACTTCCTCCTTTATTGAATTCGAAACCGAGACCGAAAATGGTCGGGCGCGAACGCTCTTGGAGCCAGTTGCCCTCACTGGCAAACACCCAACGTTCAACGTCCAACTCGGAAAAATCTGCGTTCGACGTTCGGTGTTCGACGTTGGGCGTTCGACGTTTCTTTATTCGTTACTCTCTAATCTTGCCGCCCGGCTTCGGGGACGCGAATGTAGCGACGCAGCGCAATCAATCCGATCGGCGCGACCGACGCCGCCAAGGCGAAAATCAGCCACATCGTCGCGGGATGTCGCGGACCATGTTCGGGAACAAACGCAGCCAGCAACCAGCCGCCGGTGCCGACAAGGAGTTTACCCACGAGGAATGGAAGATACGCCAGCGAGCCGTACGACGCTTCCTGCCCTTTCGGTGCAATCGCGGCGGCATACTCGTACACGCGCGGTGAATAGAACGCTTCGCCGACCGAGAACACGATCAGATAAAGCGCAGTCATGATGTAGTAGGGGTGAATGCTCCCGTGCAATCCGAGGTAGCCGTACCCGAGCCATTGGCCGATCACGCTGTTGGCAGCGGGCTGGAACCATTCCGTCGGCAGCGCCATGATGAATACTCCGGCGGCGCAGATCGCTCCACCGATTATCACCATTCGATACGCTGCAAACTTTTGCGTCAGCGCGCCTACAATCGGAACCAGAAGGATGATCATGATTGCGTTGATGTTCGCGAGTTTTCCGACTGGGGCGTACAGCCCGAGCTCGCGAATCCCGAACTTCGGAAACACGTAATCCATCTGCAAAAAAATGGCTTTGAGAAATCCGATCAGCAGGAAAAAGACAAGTATCCGGTAGAAACCGGATTGACTAATCAGCCGCCGGAAGAGCTGCGCCGTGTCGATCGCACTTTTTCGCACCGTTTCTCCGATGCCGCTCCAAAATGCGGGGGCAGGGGAACGCGATTCCTCAATCACAGCGCCTTTGTCAGTTGCGTCCGCTCGTCGGCGAATAAAATAGATCACGGGAAACAGCACGATCTCGAATGCCAGGCTGACGATGAACAATTGCTGGTATGAGGTCGGCTCGAAGCCGAAGAGACTGACGCGCAAATTCAGTTGCCGCACGTAATCGAATATCCATCCCGCGGCGACGTAACCGACGTTCATGATCATGTAGATGATCGAGAACGAGATCGATCGTTGCGCTGTGGTGGAGTAGCGCCGCGTTGCCGCCAGCAACACCGGCGTCCCGAGAGCTTCGCCGACTGCCAGCGGAAGCACGCCGCAGGCGAGTGCCAGCGAGGGGATCGTGGTAACGACCATTACGCTGCGAGCCACGGTGCAGATGGCCACGCCGAGAAAAAAAGTGCTCCGCAACCCGATCGCATCGGTAAGCGAGCCGGCGAGCAACGTGAAGACAGTCATGGCCGGCGCCCAGACCCAGCCCACCAATGCTCCCGCCGCCTGATCGCTAAAGCCGAGGTCCTTCGACAGCCACAGCACCATCGTTTTGTTCGTGACCGAGTAAGCCGTGTAGATCAAGAACTTGATCAGAAAAGTCAGCCACAACTCGCGTTGCGCGCCGCGCAGCACGGTGAATTTCGAAATGAATCCGCCGAGCCCGGCGAGCGGCACCGGCGCGGCGATTTCCTCTGCAGGAACCGCATTTCTGGTTAATTGAGCCACAATGTCGATCTTAGTGCAGGTATTATAGCAGGGTCTTGCTGTTCCTGAATTGGGCGTTGAGCGCCTGCTCGCGAAGACTTTCTGAGTTCGGGGTTCCCTGCTTCGCTCAATCAAGCGGACTCTTCACTCCGATTCCCGGCTTGTTCAGCACGTGCGTATAAATCATCGTGGTTGAGACGTCCTTGTGACCAAGAAGTTCCTGCACCGTGCGAATGTCGTAACCCGCTGACAGCAACTCGGTGGCAAAGGAATGCCGGAGCGTGTGACAGCTTGCCGGTTTTGCGATGCCCGCAAGTCGCACTGCCTTGCTCAATGCTTTTTGAACCGAATTCTCGTGCAGGTGATGCCGACGGCATTGGCCCGTGCGCGGGTCCGTCGAGAGCGTGGCGGCTGGAAAAACGTACTGCCACGCCAAGTCGCGATTTGCACTGGGAAATTTGCGCGCCAGCGCGTCGGGCAAATAGACCCGACCATTGCCTGAGGCTACGTCTCGGAGGTGAATTTCCTTCACGCGTGCCAAATGTTTTTCCAAATCAGGTTTGATTCTTTGCGGCAACATCGTCACTCGATCCTTCCAGCCTTTGCCGTCTCGCACGACAATTTGATTGAGCTCAAAATCCACATCCTTTACCCGCAGGCGCAAGCATTCCAGCAGCCGCATTCCAGTGCCGAACAGCAGCGTTGCGATCAACTGATGCGTCCCACTCATGACGCGCAAAATCCGCTCCACCTCGTTCTTGCTGAGCACAAGCGGCCGACGCTGCGGCTTCTTCGGTCGCGAAATATCGCGGAATTGGCCCAGTGGTTTTTGCAGCACCCGGTGATAAAGAAAGACCAGCGCGTTGAGGGCCTGCTTCTGTGTGTTAGTGGAAACCTTCTCGTCCACGGCAAGGTGCGTCAGATAAAGCTCCACTTCCAAAGCTCCCATTTCCCGAGGATGCTTTTTGTTGTGATAAAGAATAAATCGCCGGATCCAGCCCACGTACGCCTCCTCCGTCCGCACCGAATAATGGTTCACCCGCAGCACATCGCACACATGATCGAGCAATTTGCGCGGCCGTGCCGGCTGGGAAAATTGCTTTTCTTCCCTTGGAAAAGCGCCTATTCTTTCCGGACGAACATCCGAAAAATGCCGACTGTTCTTCTGCATTTGCCGCCGATATTAGAGGCAACCCCAAGAAATAGGCAGAAAAATTTCTGCTTATTACGATGTTAGACCTACGCGCGTCATGGCACACATGAGAGTCAGACCCAGCAAGCCGGCATCGGCGATTGGTGCAGTTGTCGGTCTGTTCATGATCTTCTTTGGCATTGGCTTTACCCGCCAGATGTGGGCGGCGAAAGACAATCCGCCGTTGTTCGTGAAGGCGTTTCCGATTGTCTGGACATGTATCGCCGCCAGCATCTGCATTTATCACCTGACGAACCTCATTCGACGCCGTGGCGTAGCTGATCGTGTTGTGGAAACTGACCAGTCCGATTCACCGCTATCTCGCACCGAGCAGAGACTGAAGGAGCTGTCCGATCTTCGGGCAAAGAGTCTCATTACAGAAGAGGAGTATCAGCAGCGACGCGCAGCTATCTTGAACGATGTATAGGTCTAACCCATGCGATGGAGCTGACGCCGGGCCGCCGTACTACCCAGCT
>DASYDT010000053.1:0-37611 GCA_036499425.1 Candidatus Udaeobacter sp.
ACCTGAGCAGGCCATGGAATTTCTGCTTAATCTACCGCTGCCGATTTCGTTTTTGATCGTATCGGCGATTCCCACCTTCTTTGCGCTCTTTGGAGTTCATTTGGTGCGGAAAAAGTATTCCGCGGACGTCCTAAAGGAGAACCACGAAGTAGCTGCAATCATCTTCAATGCCTTCGGACTCTTCTACGGTGTGATGGTGGCGTTTGTTGTGTTTGTCACCTGGAGCGGCTACGACGACGCCACAAAAAATCTGCAACTAGAGGCTAGCGAGGCCCTGGATATTTTTCACAGCGCCGCAGCATTCCCTGATCCTGCCAATAAGATAATAAGGCAGGGAGTAAAAGATTACATCGCTTCGGTCTATAACGATGAGGTGCAGCGCATGTCGCAGGGAGAGACAAGCGTTTATACTGCCGGCGCTCACGCCAATCTCAGAACATTGTTCAGTCAGATGGATACGACATCGATCCCCAACCGGGAGCTCTATGCAGAATCGCTGCGATGTTTAAATAATCTGGCTCAGTACCGTCGGCTGAGAATATTCGCCGGGAACGATACGGTACCGCCGGTGATCTGGTTAGTTCTATTAGTTGGCGGCGTGTTTACGGTTTCGTACACGTTTCTCTTCGGAATGAAAAACATCAAGGCGCAATACTTGATTACAGCCACGCTGACCGTGACGATCACGTTGATCCTATTTTTGATTTACGTGCTTGATCATCCCTTTACCGGGACAAGCAAAGTCAGTCTGGGACCTTTGAGACAGGCGATGGCCGCAATGCAGGAGGGATGAAATTCCTAGCCGGCTCTCAAGGGGTTCGCCAAATCTTAGCGCCGCTTCTTCCTTGTGGGTTTTCCTTTGCGCTTGGTCTTGGCCATTCTGCGCAGCTCGGCTTTGCTCATCGATTTGTACATCCCTCGCGAAGCGCCTTTGAGCGACGACACCTTGCGTTTACGACGCTTGGCCGCAAGAGCCGCACCAGCGGCCATCTGTTGTTTTTTTGATTTTGCAGGCATACACAAATAATTCGCATCCCAAAGGGGAAATGGATTTGATCGCGGCGCCGTAGCTGTGCCAATGCGGGCCTGCCACGCCGTAGGTCGCCGTGGCGACCGAAGGCGGGTTCAAGCCGAAGCAAGCCTGCGCCAGAAAAAATAAGCCGGCACTCCAGTCAACACGATGAGGATCCCAATTCCAGATGTCGCCGGCGCGAGACAGGCAAGATCGACCATCAACAATCCGGCAAGCAAAATCGAGATGATCGGGACGATCGGATAACCCCACGTGCGATAGGGGCGCTCTGCGTCCGGTCTTTTACGTCGCAGAACCATCAACGCGGCGACCATTAGAACGTAGAAGAGCAAATCCGCCGAGACGATGTATTCGAGCAGTTGATTGTAAACGTTTCCATAAGCGACCTCGTGCGTCGCCGCATTGATTGTCACTGTGCGCGGCAACGTAAGAAATGCGGTCCAGATTGCCTGCGCGACTAAAGCCGCTGCTGGCACGTGAAAACGATTTGTGGTCGCGACTTTTTGAAAAAACAATCGGTCGCGCGCCATCGCATAATAAACGCGCGCGCCGGAAAGAATCAGTCCGTTATTGCAACCAAAGGTGGAAATCATGATCGCCGCAGCCATGCATATCGCGCCCGGATGACCGAAGACGGCGTTCATCATCGCTACGGCTACGCGATTTTGCGGCGCGTGCTGAATTTCCAGAAACGGCAGCACGGCCAGGTAAGCAACGTTGGCCAGCAAGTAAAGTATCACTACGATACCGCAGCCCACCACCAGCGCGCGCACGAGATTTTTTCCCGGATCGCGCACTTCGCTGCCGACAAATGTGACATTCGTCCAAGCGGTCTGCGCGAACAGCGGACCGACCATCGATTTTCCGAAAAGCAGCGCCAGGGCAAGTCCACCAACGAAGGTAAAACCAGGCTGCGCAATCTGCGGGCTCCAACCGTTCGCCCACGAATTCCACCACGCCGCACTCCGCGCCGCGCTGGCCGCGTGCCAGCCTAACGATAAACCGATCACCACTACAGCGGCGAGCGCTGCCGTTTTTGCAAAGGTGAATGTGTTCTGGACAATCTTCCCCACTTCAAGTCCGCGCGTATTCGTCCATGTCAGCAACGCGATTAATCCGATCGCCACCAGTTGCTCCGTCGATAAACTGATCGCGTAACCGCCCAACGAAATCGGCGAGACCAGGTAGTTATCCGGCGAAACTGCTGTGACAAAAACGCCGAGAAATTTTGCGAACGCAATCGCTACGGCAGCAATCGTGCCGGTTTGAATTACAAGAAACAGCGTCCAGCCATACAAGAATCCAATCGAGCTTCCGTATGCTTCACGTAAAAAAACGTAAACACCGCCTGCGCGCGGCATCATGGTCGCCAGCTCCGAGCAGCACAACGCGCCGGTAATGGTTAACAAACCGGCTACTGCCCACGCAAGAAGGAGCCAGCCTGGTGCGCCACTCAATCGCGATGATTCCGCTGAAGTGATAAAGATGCCCGAGCCGATCATCGAGCCGATCACGATCATCGTCGCGTCGATCGGTCCAAGTGCGCGGAGAAGGCTGGATGCTGGCTGGTCGTCGATCCTGTTGCTCACTACGAACCCCGTGGCGCGCTTATCCGAACGCCTTCACTTTCGAGTTGTTTTCGCAATTCACGGGCGAACTCGACGGCGCCGGGTGTGTCGCCATGGACGCAAATCGTCTCGGCGCGTACATCGATATCGCGGCCTTCGACGGAGCGCACTTTGCCTTCCCGCAACATCCGCAGGACGCGCTGGGCAGCTTCTTTTGAATTATGAAGCAATGCATCCAAGCGCGTGCGTGGAACCAGCCATCCGTCGTTTAGGTAATTGCGATCGGCGAAAACTTCGCGCGCGATTTGCAACCCATGTGCCTCGCCTGCGCGAGCAAGTTCACTGCTGTCTGGCGCGAACAAGATCAACTGCGCACCGACCGACGCGATTGCGCGCGCAATCACGTCGGCCAACTCCGCATCGCGCACGGCCATGTTGTAAAGCGCTCCGTGCGGCTTGACGTGGTTGGGTCGCACATCGAGTGCGGAGGCGATCGCTTGAAAAATTCCGAGCTGATAAGCCACGGCGTCGAATACTTCTTCATTACTTACCTTCAGTTCCTTGCGTCCAAAATTTTCGCGGTCGAAAAAACTGGGATGCGCTCCCACAGCGACTCCATGTTCCTTCGCCGCAGAAACCGCAGCATGCATCGTATCGGAGTCGCCGGCGTGAAAACCCGTCGCGATATTCGCCGAGCTGATGAGCTCGAACAGCTCCTCATCGTGGCCGGAGCCCTCACCGAGATCGGCGTTGAGATCGACTGATAATTTCATGAGCCTTGGAGACTGAGACCAATGCGGAAACGCTCGAGATCACGCTCGCGCTCCAGCAAGAGCCGGTGTGCATCAGCCAGCGAGACTTCAGAAAAGCGAACATGATCGCCAGCGCGAAGTTGTGCTGCGATACCCAGATCGACCGTGATCACGTGCGCTATTTTCGGATAGCCACCAACGGTTTGGCAATCTCCCAAAAGTAAAATCGGTTTACCGCTTGGCGGAACCTGGATCGTACCCTGAGCGACTGCTTCAGAGATAAGATCACCTTCATCCGCTCGCTTCAGTTCTGGGTCTTCGAATCGCACGCCCATGCGATCAGAATCGGGTGAGACCGTGAATGCTTCGCTCGTGAAGCGTTGAAGCGTTGAAGCGCTTGCCGCGCCGTAGCCGTGCGAAGGCGGGTTGAAGCGTTCCCAATCGATTCCGGGCACAAAGCGCAAAATAGGATCGCGTTTTGCTGGACTTACCCAGTCGTGCGGCGCGGTCCACGAGGAAACACCTGTAGCCGGGGTCGCTGACCCTGGTCGCGGGCGCAGCGGGATAACATCTCCATCACGCAATGTGCGTCCCTCAAATCCGCCAAACTTGCCGCGCAAATCTGTGGAGCGACTGCCGAGCACCAGTGTTACGTCGATCCCCCCCGAAATAGCCAGCCAGCATCGGCAACCAATTTGAGGCCGGCTGAATTTCAATTCTTCACCGGCGGACACGAAAGCCGCGTGACCGGCAGGCAATGCCGTCGATCCAACGTGCACCTCGAATTCGCCACCGCACCAGGCGACGATTCGCTCGTCTTGGAAATGCAACTGTAAACCGCCAAGCGTAATTTCGAGTCCAGCCGCGCCTTCATCGTTGCCGACGAGCAGATTGGCCACGCGCAATGTGAATGAATCGAGCGCACCGCTTGTCGAAACGCCGAACTCGCGAAAGCCGGTGCGGCCAACGTCCTGCACCAAAGTAAGAAATCCCGCGCGCGTTACAATCGCACTCATCGCATTGTCATCCTGAACGGAGTGAAGGATCTCTAATTTCTCTTTGGCAGCGTTGAAAATTACAATCAGAGATGTTTCGCTCCGCTCAACATGACAGGATGGACGCTGATCGCTTCAACCCTTCAACGATTCAAACTCCTCGCGCGTAATTGTGCGAAAACGCACGCGATCCCCAGCGCGCAAAAGCGCAGGCTGATTTTTCGTCGGATCAAAAAGTTTCAACGGCGTCCTACCGATCAGGTTCCAGCCACCGGGCGAACGCAACGGATAAATTCCTGTTTGCGCGCCGCCAATCCCGACTGAGCCGGGAGGAATCTCCTTTCGCGGCGTCTCACGTCGCGGTGTGGCTAATTTCTTTGCAAGACCCGTCAGAAACGGGAAACCGGGGACGAAGCCAATGCAGGCCACTCGGTATTCGGCTGCGCTGTGGAGATCGACAACTTGGCTTGTCGAAATCTGCGCGTGGCGCGCGACATCAACGAGATCGGGAGCGAATTCGGAATCGTAACAAACTGGAATCTCAACCAGGTGCATATCACTTCTTGCGGTTCTGACGCGCCTGCGACCCCTGGCGCCATTTACAACTTCCCGAATTTGCGTCGTCAGCCAATCAAACATCTCGTCCGGTCTTCCGCTCGCTTTAGCAACGACGATCGGATCGAAAAAAACCGCGACGCTGGTGTAAGCCGGCGCGAGTTCAATGATGCCGGGAATGGCGGCATTGCGAAGCTGTTGGAGTGTGCGCAAGACGTCGTCCAGGGTTTCCTCAGGCGCGTCCTCAAATCGCTCACGCACGCGCACGATCAGCGCGGAATCGCCGAGCGGAGTGATTTCCATCATTCCGTCATTCCGAGCGAAGTCGAGGAATCCCCTGACGCAACCGAGGGTAGTTCCACGAGATCCTTCGACTTCGCTGCGCTTTGCTCAGGATGACCACTGCCAAATTCACGCGATTCGATCTACTCTGCGCGCCGGGCTTCGATCTCGATGTTAATCGTCACCGTCTGGCTGATGCCGGACACCGACTCCGCCGCTGAGGAAAACATCAAATTGAACTCGCGTCGGTTGATTGGGTCTGTCGTGACCGACCAGCGCGTCCGGCTCGTGTCGCTGATCGGCGTCAGCAGCTTCACATGAAGGGTAGTCGGCTTGGTCATTCCATGCATCGTCAGGTCGCCGAGAATGTCGCCGCTTTGCGGGCCGGTCCGTTTCACGCTGTGGCTCTTGAATGCGATCTGCGGAAATTTTTCAACGTTAAAGAATTCCGCGCTGCGCAAGTGATCGTCGCGCTTTTTAATTTGCGTGTCGATGCTGCGCACGTCGATCTGCGCAGTGACCGAGGAGTTTTCGGGGCGCTCGCGGTCGATCTCTATCTTGCCGCTGAATCTTGTGAATTTCCCATGGGTGGTGCCCAGGAATTGGTGCACCGCGAAACCAATTGTCGAGCCAGACGGATCGAACTTGTAGGTCTCGTTCGCCGCCGCGTCGAGACTCGAAGCGACGATCGCGATAGCAATGGTAAAATTCCGTAATCTCATTCCGAA
The DNA here is from genome assembly GCA_036499425.1 of Candidatus Udaeobacter sp. Lineage (GTDB taxonomy): Bacteria > Verrucomicrobiota > Verrucomicrobiia > Chthoniobacterales > UBA10450 > Udaeobacter. The sequence goes on from DASYDT010000053.1 coordinate 5,914, forward strand.
TTCTCCTTCTGGGAGTTCTTCGTCTCAGCTGCGAGCGTTTTCAAGAGCGGCGTACGCGAGAGCGGCAGCCGACCGAATAAGTTTCCCAGCGCAAACGCCGGATCGACCTTCAGCCTTTTCACATCGTGCACGCCAGCGATGCGGGCCAGCTCGGTCTCAAAATGCGCGACCGCGCGCCGCGTCGGATCATTCGCATCGAGATAACCGAAAGCCCGTCGCAACAACCCGAACAATTCCGGCTCACGATGGTCCCGCTCAGTGCAGATCTCAATGAGCTCAATAAAATAAGCCGCGGTCTGTGTCCCGAGATAATTGCTGCGAATGCCGGTAAACGGATTTTTAAGCACCACTTCGGTGAGCGTGTGTAGGTCCGATTTCCGGCTCCGCACGATGGAAATTTCAGCTTCGAAAAACAAATCCAGCTTGCCAGCAAAAGGGTTCTTAGGGCGACGCGCGCCCTTGGCAACAGTTTGAACGCAGCCAAGTGATTCCGTACACCACGAAACGATCAGGCTGGTCTCGCTGAATTTTCGTTTGCGAAGCAGGATGGCAGCAGTGGTCTCCATTGCCCGAAGTTACCACATACCAACGCACAAATGCCCTTACACGCACAGCAAAGCGTCTGCGTTTCTGTCGCCTGTCCCCTCGGCAGGGGAGAGGATGAAGGTGAGGGGTTCCGAAACCTGTTTAAGCGTTATACGATAACGAACCCTCACCCTGCCCTCTTCCTTAAAAAGGGCGAGGCGATCCATGCGCATTCGGTACTTACTACCCGCGACACAAAGTGGCGCTTGATCAGCCTGCCACATTCAAACCAGCTCGTCTTTTGCAATTGCGGGTCTGGCCACGCATGATGACTGATGCCGACAAGGATTAGCGAAACTGCTCGGGTGCCGGAGGACATCAGCGGTCGCCAGCGCCTTATTCCGGTCGGCGGCATCACGTGGCGGCACACTTTTCGCGCGCTGCGTCATCGCAATTATCGGCTGTTCTTCTGGGGCCAACTCGTGTCGCTCATCGGCACGTGGATGCAGCAGACTGCGATGAGCTGGTTCGTTTACGAAATTACGAATTCGAAGTTTTTGCTCGGTGTCGTCGCTGCCGTCGGATCCGCGCCGATGATGCTTTCGTCAATCTGGGGTGGGGCGCTCGCTGATTTGTATCCCAAACGCTCGATTCTCATCGCGACGCAATCTGCACAGATGGTCTCGGCGTTTTTGCTCGCGACCGGCGTGTGGCTTGGTTTTGCCACGCCATCATTCATCATCATCGTTGCTGCCCTCAACGGAATCGCGATGGGCTTCGACATGCCCGCCCGGCAAGCTTTCACGGTCGAAATGGCCAATCGCGAAGACTTGCTAAACGCGATCTCGCTCAACAGCTCAATCGTAAACGGCGCGCGCGTGGTCGGTCCGTCCGTCGCCGGGCTGCTGATCGGCGCGGTAGGTGTGGCGATGTGTTTTTTCCTGAACGGTCTGAGTTTTATCGCGGTGATCGCAGGCTTACTCATGATGCGATTGCCGCGATTCGAAGCCAAGGTCCACGTCGCCTCTGCAGGCGAGCACGCGTGGAACGGTATTGTGTATGCGCTGAAACACCCACGCGTCCGCACGATCCTTGTTTTATTTCTCGCGGTTGGCGTGTTTGGCTGGTCGTACGCTGTGCTGATGCCGGCGTTTGCGCGCGACGTGCTTGGCCGCGGCGCAAATGGTTATGGCGTCCTCATGTCGGCAAGCGGACTGGGCGCGCTGGTTGCCGCGCTGATGGTCGCGACGTATGGCCATCTTTTCACACCGCGCAGACTCGCGCTCGGCGGGGTCTGGTTGTTCTCCGCAGCGCTGCTTGCAGTCTCTTTTACAAAAGAGTTTGTGCCCGCGCTCGTGCTCCTGTTCGTCGGCGGCTTCGGCATGCTGCTGTTCTTCGCTACGTCGAACACTGTGCTCCAAACGATTGTGCCGGATGAAATGCGCGGCCGCGTCATGGGTGTGTGGTCACTCGTCTTCGGTGCAATGATTCCCCTTGGCAGCCTCGAAGCCGGCACCGTCGCGCATTTGCTGGGCACATCTTTCGCACTCGCCTTCGGCGCGATCATCTGCGCGGTCTCCGCGTTGGTGACGCTGCTTGTAATCCGGCGACGCGAGGCTGGAGCTGCAAAATGATTTGTAGGGCAGGCGCATCGCCTGCCATCTTCGTCGGCAAGCGGAACGCTTGCCCTACAATTCGGGGTATCTTTATTTGAAAACGCGACCTAGCTGCAAAATCACCGGTTGATGATGTGCAGCGCGCGCTTCTCCACGTTAAGCGCGCCTTCCCGGACAGCTTCGCTCAAGGTCGGGTGCGAATGACAGGTGCGGCCGATGTCTTCGGAGCTGCCGCCGAATTCAATCACCGAAACCGCTTCGGCGATTAATTCCGAAGCCATGTGGTGCAAAATGTGGGCGCCGAGAATGCGATCGGTTTTTGCGTCGGCAACGAATTTGACCATTCCTTCGACGTCATCACTGCAAAGCGCGCGGCTGTTGGCGCGGAACGGGAATTTTCCGATGCGCACATCGATCCCCTGCTCCTTCGCCTGATCTTCGGTGAGACCGACGCCAGCTAGCTCGGGATTGGTGTAAATGATACCGGCAATGGCTTCGTAGTTTACGTGACCGGCTTTGCCCGCGATGGTTTCTACGCACGCAATCCCTTCGTCTTCGGCTTTGTGCGCCAGCATCGGCCCGGCGATCACATCGCCAATGGCGTAAATGCCTTCGACATTTGTGCGAAAATGTTTGTCCACTTTGATGCGTTTCTTCTCGTCGAACTCGACACCGACCTTTTCCGCACCCAGCCCCTCCGAGAACGGGCGGCGACCGACTGAGACGAGAACTTTGTCGGCTTCGAATTTGAGTTCCTGGCTGTCTTTAGTCGCGACCACGGTCGCGCTGCCGTTGTTTACCTTCACCGCGCTTACTTTCGCTTCCAAGTGGAACGTCATGCCTTGAGCGGTGAGCAAACGTTGAAGCAGGTTCGACAGCTCCAGATCGAATCCGAGCGCGATGCGCGGCAGAAATTCCAAGACGGTCACTTCCGAACCGAGACGGTTCCAAACGGAGCCCAACTCCAACCCGACCGCGCCCGCGCCGATGACGACGAGTTTCTTTGGAGGTTCGGTGAACTCAAGCGCTTCGGTGCTGCTGACGATTGTTTTGCCGTCAAATTTCGCGAATGGAAGTTCCACCGGTGCGCTGCCAGTGGCGATTACAATATTTTTCGTTTCGATCTCCTGTGTCTGGCCGTTCGAGGATTTGATCGAGACTTTTCCCGGAGCGGTGATTGTGCCCAGACCTTCGAGGACCGTGACCTTATTGGTCTTCATCAGCGAGCGCACGCCGCTGTTGAATGTCTTCACGACTTTGTCCTTGCGCTCCTGCATCTTGGCGAGATCGACACGCGCGCCGTCAATGACGATGCCGTGCTTGACCGCCTCTTTCTTAACGAACATGAAATGATCGCTCGAAGTGAGAAGCGCTTTGCTGGGGATACAGCCGACGTTCAGGCAGGTGCCGCCAAGTTCCTTGCACTTTTCGACGAGGGCTGCCTTTAGACCGAGTTGGCCGGCGCGAATCGCGGCAATGTACCCGCCCGGGCCGGAGCCAATGATAACGACATCAAACTTTTCCATACATTACTCTGTCATTCCGACCGAAGTGGAGGAATCTCTCGCTGTAAAAGAGCTAACAGCAAGAGATGTCTCGACTCCTCTCGACATGACAGAGTTTAAAAATCCAGCGGCAACTTTTCCGGGTCCTCAATGCACTCCTTCACTTTCACGAGGAAGGTAACGGCTTCTTTGCCATCGATCGCGCGATGATCGTAGCTGAGCGCCAGATACATCATCGGACGGGCTTCCACTTTCCCGTTCAGCGCAATGGGCCGCGGCATGATTTTGTGCATACCGAGAATGCCGCTCTGCGGCGGATTCAAGATCGGCGTGGCAAACAGCGATCCGTACACTCCGCCGTTTGTGATGGTGAACGTGCCGCCTTGTAGATCTTCGATTTTCAATTTCCCGTCGCGTGCTCTCGCCGCGAAGCCGGAGATGGCTTGTTCGAGTTCGGCAAAACTTTTCTTGTCCGCATCACGCAACACCGGCACCACCAGTCCGCGCTCGGTGCCGACGGCCACTCCGATATCGTAGAAGTTGTTTTGAATAAAATCTTCGTCTTCAATGCGGCCATTGACGACGGACACAGCTTTGAGCGCTTCCACGCATGCTTTCACAAAGAACGACATTAGACCCAGTTTGATCCCGTTCTTTTTCGTGAACTCCTCTTGCTTGTTCCGGCGTAATTCCTGCACGGCGCTCATGTCGCATTCGTTGAATGTGGTGAGAATCGCGGCCGTATGCTGCGCCATCACCAGTTGCTGCGCGATCTTGCGGCGCAATGGCGACATTTTTTTGCGGATGAACCGGCCATCCGCGGATGGTAGAGCGACTGCAGGGGACGGCGCCGCCGTCCCAGGGAAGCTAACAGCTTCCCCTACAGATTTGGTCTTGCCGCGCTCTTCTACCGCAGCGAGCACGTCGGCTTTGGTTAAACGTCCGCCTCTGCCCGTGCTTGCGATTTTATCCGGCTCAAGCTTCTCTTCTTCGACAAGGCGACGAACGGCAGGTGAGAGAGATTTTTCTTTTGCAGGCAGCGCCTTTTCCTGCGTTTCTTCGACAGTTTTGTCCGCCGCCTCCGGCTGTTTCTTTTTTTCCTCAGGCGCTTTCTTTTTTTCCGCAGGTTTCTCGACCTTCTTTGCTTCGGAGACTTTCTCTTCCTCCGGTCGCTGCTTTGAATCGTCGATTGTCGCAACCACTTCCCCGATCTTCACCTCCTGGCCTTCGGGCACTTTCGTTTCGAGCAGGCCGGCTTTTTCTGCAACGATCTCGGTAGAAACCTTGTCTGTCTCGAGCGTAAAGATCGGCTCGCCTTCATTCACGAACTCGCCGGATTTCTTGTGCCAGGCGGAGACGACGCCGCTGGTAATGGATTCACCAACTGCGGGAATTTTTACTTCAATGGCCATGCGCGAGGACTATCCCGCGTCTGCGGGACTAATCGAGCGTCGCGTTCGAGGCGCGTTTCGTCAACCTGTGCAACTTGACCAATTATCACCGAATTGCCAGGCGCAAGCCTGCCGCTTGCTGATTGAGTCCGCAGCTCAAAACGATTACGCGCCGCGCTCCCGTGACAGGCGTTCGCGAGAGCGGCAGCCGCAAAGCGACCGCTGGATCTGCGTGAAGCACGGGCGGAAGCCCTGCAGAACGCAACGCCTGGGCAGCCAGGATGACTTGCCACAGTCCCGCAGCGCCAACACTCTCGCCCAAGGCCGGTTTGGCCGTGTAAACAAATGCATTTGGAACGACCGCTCGAAGCGCACCGCATTCTGCTTGATCGACAAACGTTCCGTTAGCGCTTGAGATAACAAGGTCGATTTCGCCTTGATCGAGATCGCGCAGAATCCGCTTCAACGTTTCCTCCGCTTCAGCGCGCCTCGAAAAATATCCGCCGGGATGAACGCATTCGATTGCGAACGGACCCTCGCCCGCCTCCGCTGCACCCCGGCGTGGCAGCCGCGCAAGGAGTATTGCTCCTGCGCCTTCACTCAAGATCATTCCCCGCTTCTGTTTGCTGAAAGGCTGAATCGGAGGCGCCGGACGAAGCAACCGCCATCGCCGATATGCATCGCATAACAACCAATCGATTTCTTCCGTGCCAACGACGAGGCAATAGTCAATCGCCTCATTCGCCATGAGGTCTTCGGCCATTTTTATCGCCAAAAGGCCTACCGCTCCATCGCCGACCAGAGTGTAAGTAGCACCGCTGATACCGAGAATGGCGGCGAGATGGCTGGCCGGCGCATTGAACACGGTTTCTGGAAACAAAAGCGGACTAGCCGATTGGGCGCCTGCGTTCACGATGTCGCTATAAAACCGTTTCGTGTAGATCACGCCGCCATTTGAGATGGCGAAGATGAGCGCAGTGCGTTCAGCATTCTGCGGATCGAGTTTCAATCCTGCAGCGTTCAACGCGTCCAAACCAGCTGCGGCGGCAAATCGCGAAATTGCGCTGGCTCGGCGGAGACGCGGGTGGGCAGCGTCTTTCAACACCGATTCCGCTACACGAAAGACGTTATAAGATCGATCACCGAACTCTTCGGAAACCGTTGTCGCGGGTGCCTCATTGCCGTGAACCAACCGCTCCCAGACTGAATCAACGCCGCTCCCTAAAGGTGTGACCCAGCCCATGCCGGCGATCGCCAGACTCATGCTTTAAAGCTGCGCATCAGAATTGATGCATTCGTGCCGCCGAAGCCAAAGGAATTTGAAAGCACCGTGCGCAGAATCCCGACCGGTCGGGACGTTTCGTTCGCCACGATGTTCAGGTCGAGATCGTCGTCTGAAGCGGTGAAATTGATGTTGGATGGGAGAAATTGGTGCTGAAGCGCCAGCAAACAGAAGATCGCTTCGACCGCACCAGCTGCTCCCAGTGAATGTCCCATCATGCTCTTGGTCGAGCTTACCGGAACGCCGTTAAAGAGCGCGCTGATTGCCTTTCCCTCGGCTGCGTCATTAAACACGGTAGCCGTGCCGTGCGCATTGATGTAATCAATCTCATTCGCTGACACCTGCGCACTCTGGAGAGCCCGCTTCATTGCGTGGCGTGCTCCGATCCCGGTAGGGTCCGGCTGTGTGATGTGAAAGTTATCCGTAGAAATTCCGTAGCCGATAATTTCTGCCAGAATCGGCGCGCCACGCTCCTGAGCCAGCTCGAGGTTTTCCAACGCAAGAATTGCGGCGCCCTCCCCAAGCACCATGCCAGTGCGGTGTCGGTCAAACGGACGGCACTTCTCTGGCGTCGAAGCTTGAAGCGAATCGAAGCCCACGAAGACCATTTCCGACAATGCATCGTAGCCCCCTGCCAATACGCGGCGGTAGCGACCCGATCGCACGCATTCGAACGCGTGACCGATCGCATTCGTCCCAGAGGCACATGCGTTCGCAATCACCTGGCACGGCGCGGAAATTCCAACGGCCTCCTCGGCGTCGATCACCGGCTTTTGCGCGGAGTAATTTGCGATCCACGTCGGCGCATGCCGCAGCTCTCCGGCTTGGCGCAATGAGCGGTAGTAATGTTCGCCATAAGACATGCCGCCGCTTGTCGTTCCGATTACCGTCAACTCCGGTTCAAATTGAGGTTCCTGCGTTAGAACTTCTTTTAATGCCTGAATCATCATGTGCGACGCGCGGTGCAGGCGTCGCGAACGTGGCCCCTTGTCCTCGCCTGCAAGCAGGCGGTCATCGGGGACTTGACCAGCGGTTTTACACCGGCATTGCGCGACCGAAAACCGCGTCACTGGGCTTATGCAATCTCGCGCCTTGCGGAGCGAATCGACTGTTTCGGTCAATCCGACTCCCAACGGGCTGACCACGCCTGCAGCCACAACGGCGACGCGAGCACTGACTTTTTTTTCATTCGGGTTGCTAGATTGGGCCATGGTTGGAAGGAAAAAATTGCCCCGCGATTTTCTATTGCTTTCCTATTCGAAGCATTTTACAAGTGAGCCGAAACGAAAACGAAGCCCGGAAGTTGGTGGATTGTCAGTTGAGTTTATTCAGTGACGATTTGAAATCCGATAAGCGGGAACAGTGACCTGGCAACGTTTTCCAGAATAAACTCAATGGGCACGAAATTATACGTAGGCAATCTTCCCTTCAACACCACAGAGAACGAACTGCAGGAGCTTTTTGCACAGGCTGGAGCTGTGCAGGAAGTCACTCTCATGCAGGACAGATTCACCGGCAAGTCGCGTGGCTTTGCTTTCGTCACGATGAGTTCGGACGAGGAAGCTCAAAACGCCATTTCGAAACTCAATGGCCACTCAATCGAAGGCCGGTCATTAACCGTGAATGAAGCGCGGCCACGCGAATCACGGCCCCCCGGTGGCGGCGGCGGACGCGGGTACGGCGGTGGCGGCGGATATGGTGGTCGACGTGAAGGTGGCCAGCGAAGGCACTGACGAGCTACTCAGAAGGTCTTGGGGCAATTGGGCAGGGCTGGATTCGAACCAGCGAAGGCGTAAAGCCAGCAGATTTACAGTCTGCCCCGTTTGGCCACTTCGGTACCTACCCTTCTTTGCGCGAGCGATTCATATAGGCTCGCACCGTGCAGCTTGCAACTGACCTCGGCTTCGTCTTCGGAAAAGTGATGCGCGGATGCGTGACCGTGCAAAAGCGCTGCGGTGGAATCTGCGTCGCTTTTGACTCGTTCGCTATCTATGAGCCGTAGAACGTCGCAATCGCATTCACGACGTACCGTTGCGCTTCGCGCGAAATCTCCGGGTAAATAGGCAGCGCCAGCGTTTCGCGTGCGGCGCGCTCGGTCTCGGGAAAATCGCCTTTCTTGCAGCCGAGATAGGCAAAACATTTTTGCTCGTGGAGCCCGAGCGGATAGTAGATCGCCGTCTCAATTTCGCGTTTGCTCAGATGGTCACGTAAGGCATCGCGCATCGGCGCGCGAATAACGTATTGGTGAAAGACATGATGATTCGTTAGGCCGCGGGCGCGATAGAGTTCGGCAGGTGGAGTAATTCTTTCCGTTAGCCCCGCGCGGGCGAATTCTGCGCGATAAAAATCCGCCGCTGCTCGTCGCGCGGCTGCCCAGCTGTCCAAAAGTGGAAGCTTAACGCCCAGAATTGCGGCCTGGATTTCGTCCAAGCGAAAGTTGCCTCCAATAACGTGGTGAAAATAGCGCGGCTCCATTCCGTGTTCTCTAATAATCTGCAGCTTCGTCGCTAGCGTTTCATCGCGGCAGACGATCATCCCCGCATCACCGGCAGCTCCGAGATTTTTCGAAGGATAAAAACTAAAGAAACCGACTCCGCCCATTGCGCCGGCTTTGGCGGTCCCTCCTCTAAACGGAGACTCCGCGCCAATCGCCTGCGCCGCGTCTTCGATCAGATCAAGCCGGAAGCGTTCCGAAATTTGATGCAGCGCGTCCATCTCGCAGCATAGGCCGAATAAATGAACTGGAACGATCGCGCGGATTTTCTCTCCGCTTTTTGTTCTCCGTGTGCCATCGGGATCCGCCTGACAATTATTCTCGACGTATTCCTGAACCGCGGATGGGCTAATGTTGTACGTTTCGGAATCAATGTCGGCGAAAACCGGTCGGGCGCCGACGCGAGCGATGCAGCCAGCAGTGGCGAAAAATGTGTAAGGCGTCGTGATGACCGCATCGCCTGGCCCAATTCCAAGCGCCATTAGGATCGCCAGTAACGCATCTGTTCCTGATGAAACACCTACAGCCTGCGGCGCGTTGCAATACGCGGCGATTGCCCTTTCGAACGCCTGCAGTTTTGATCCGAGAATGAAACGCTGGCTCGCCAGGACCTCGTCAACCGCCTCGCGAATCGGCTCACTTAGGGCACGGTATTGTTCGCCAAGATCAAGCAACGGTACACGCATCGCCAAATAGCTTGGCAGCTTCACCATCCCATTCAAGACGTTGTACTGTGCGGCTATTGATCGCACCATCCGCAGCGGCTACTCTTTTTTCATGGCACTGCTGCGTGGGCTTTTCTGGTTCGCCCTGTTTATCGTTTTCACTTTTTCCTTCGTCGTGCTGTTCGAGTACGGGCCGCGCGATTTCGCCAAGGGGGTTCGGAAGGAGTATGCCCGCGTGAAATCATTCGTCGTAAAACAGACAGAGGGAATCGGGAAAACAAAGAAGAACCGCTGACAAGGGGCGGTGCGCTGCGCGGTAGGAACATCGCAGCGCGATGTTCCTACAAAAAATCCGGGGAAGATGTTGTGAGAGTTTCTATCGGCAAAGGAGCAAGAAATTCTTTTGCATTCTCGATGTGCAAAACTGGCCGGGCCAGATGTGCTGCGAGAAAACTGGTATCTGGCGTGGGAGCAATCGCGGCTTGCGCGGCGATTTCGCATTTCGCCAATTGCTTGATAACGCGCAAGACATTGCCGTGGCATTGGCTTCCAGCCAATCGATTCTCGGCAGCCGCCGTCGCCAAACGGCTACGGCGTGCCAAGGGATGCCGATTCCACTTTGTAAATTGGATGGTGCAAACACCTGGCGAAGTGTTTTCCACAAAGGGGCTAAGAGTAAACGCATAGTGAAGTAAGATTTCCTGCATCGATTTTTCCTGCGCGCGTGCACGAACTTTAATTACCACCTGCAATGATCGCGCCAGAGCCTGACTTGGAGTCATTCCTTTTCGAATTTCTGCTTTTTCCGCGGCGTCGTTGAGTTGAATGATGAGCGGTTTCCTGTCCTGTTCTTCGATCAATGCGACCGGCTTGGCGTGAAATTCCGGCTGATGCCGGGTAACGGCCTGCAAATAGAAATTCGGCAAGTAAATCGTGGCGAACATCAATCGACTCCGAGGAGGTAGGGACGGCGCGCTGCGCCGTCCGGACATCGCAGCGCGATGTCCCTACCAACAACGCTGCAAAGATGCGATCGTTTCACAACAATTCGCAGCTGAGAAATAGCATCCTGCTTTTCCAAAGTTTCCAGATTCCAGGAATTTTCGAGAATAAGTTTCAGTTGTGCGCTCCCGACCATTTCATATCGCGTGAGGACCAGACATGCCGTGGGGATTAACTCGACGAGCCGCTGCAAGCGATACCAGTTCGTTTGCGGAATTTTGCGCAATTCTTCCGGCGAGTTCAGCACCAGATCGACAATCACCAGCGGGAAATTGCCATCTCGCAAAAGCAGATCAGCGGCTCTAATGGCTTCTGATGCTTTGCTACAACGGACCCAAAGCAGGTGTCGCCGTAAGGTATTGTCCAACCCGCAAGGATCGAATGAATCGCATCCATCAATTAGCGCCAGGAAATAATTATCCCGATTTGCGCTACCGATGAGCGCATGAATGAGCGATGCGCTTCCGGTGCTCGTTCGTGGGCTGATCAATTCGGTGATCGCGCCTCGGGGCAATCCGCCACCAGCGAGTTGATCAAGAAAAGATAAACCAGTGATTAAACGCGTTGCCGTCGGGACGGCGGGATGCGGAAAACGCTCCGCGAGCAGTTTCCGCAGATCGATAATCTTAGCGCTCGCAACCATTGCGGAGAAAATGGCATATTTATTGTTATGTTCAAACGAACATCTGATTCGAGATGAGCCAGCGTCCTCTAGCTCAGTGGCCTTCTCCGTCGCTCTTGTTTGCGAATCAGCGACACCATCACACCCTGAATCTTGAGCTCGCGGGCCGGGACCAGATCCGGGTACTGGGGGTTTTCTGCTTTGAGATATGGCCGCCCGTGCTCGACCACGTAACGCTTCAATGACGTTTCGCCGTCGATTAACGCTGCAACGATATCGCCGTTGTGCACCTCTTTGGTGTCTTCTAAAATCACAATATCGCCGTCTAGAATGTGCGCACCGATCATCGAGTCGCCGCGGACGCGCAAGGCAAATGTGCCGCGATTCTTCAACACATTGGCCGAACGCACATCGAGCGAGACATGGCCTTCGATCGTCTGCTCAGTCAGCGCCGACATGCCCGCCGGGATCTGCCCGTAGATTGGGATATCGGTGATTCTGACTTTCATCGCTGGAGTAATCAACGCCCGGGCTTTGCGCGCGTGCCGATCAAGAAACCCTTTTCGCTCCAACGCGGCGATGTATTGCATCACCGATGTCTGGCTGGCGAATCCGAAATGATTTTGGATTTCGCGCGTGCTCGGTGTGATCCCCTTCTCCCGTTGTTCTCGCTGAATGAAATCAAGAACGCCTCTCTGCCGCTCGGTCAGCATGTCAATATGGTTATCCAAAGCGCGGTTCTGGGCAAGTTCAAATGAACAGACCCATTATATTATCGCACGCTAAGTGTCATTCCGAGCGGAAGCGAGCAATCTCACGCAGGCTGATAAGTCACACTTTCTAATCAGCGCGTTCGGATCTCCGATTGAGGTCCCTCGCTCCGCTCGGGATGACAGACAGAACTACAGCCGGACCAGATCAACCAAAAACTGGCACCAAAGATAAATCATACCGCGCCAGGAATATTTGACCTCGCCTGCTGCGGTCTGTTTGAGCACGCCTTTATGAATGTTGTGCTCGATTTGGTCGCGGAGGTCCTTCTCCATCTCGGTCTCAATTTGGTCTTCATCGAGCGCATCGATTTCAGCGGGATTAATGCCGTTTCGGCTGAGGAACTCCCGATGACTCTGATAAAGCTGCCAGAACGATCGGTCCGGCCGCTGCCGATTGATGCGGAACAGAGGAGTGAGTTTCAGTCCATAGGAAAGCGGATAATTCCACGTCGTCCAAACTTTGCCGTCTTTGGCGCGCGACGAAATGCGCAGGTAATAGAATGAAAAATCACGCTGTTCGTTCAGACAGATCGCGGCCTGGGCGCGATCCTCTTCTCTGTAAAACAACCGGAAAAATTGCCGAAAATCTTCCCAGTCCCACCCGGCGTCGCCCACGTGCACGAAGCCTTCGTCTTCAATCTCACGCGTAATCTCGCTCAGCGTTGGGAAAGTGTCCGCAGACGGCGGACTTTTCGGCCGAAGCTGTTTTTCCTTCGGAAGCCGGAGCGCGCGAATCCGGGTGAGAATTTCCAGCCAGGGAAGAAAGAGCCAGCCCACTGCGGCGACCGACCCCCACATCCAGCTGCCAGTAATGAAATAAACCGCCAGAAAAGTGGCGGCGAGAATACCCAGTGCACCGGCTTTTTGTGCATACGAATTTTGAAAGCTGCGCAGGCCGACGCTGAGCACGGCCACGCCGAGTGTAAGAAAAACGCCAAAAAGCATCAGGAACTAGTTCCTATGGATTGATCTCGTGCTCGGTCAGAAATTTTTCGAGCTGATCGGTATCAAAATTGGCCAGGACTTTGTCGCCTGCCACAAACGTGGGCACATACGTTTGCGCGGAAAGTTTTTTCATGTGCTCGTATGCTTCGCGATCTCTACCGACGTCGATCTCCTGGAACCGATACCCTTTCTCGCTGAGATAATCCTTCGCATCGATACACCACGAGCACCATTCGCGACTGTATAGCTTTAATTCCATCGGCAGGGCGGAATTAAGCGGGCAGCGACTGCGCAGTCAACTGAGATGCGTCGCATATCCCTTACATGTCAGTACGATTTCGCCCAAATGACGCGACGCGCGCTCGGTTCACCGGTGAAAATGCATTGGCCCGGCTCGGAGGAATCATCGAGCGGAATAGCGCGGATGGTCACTTTGAGGTCATCCTTGATTTGTTCTTCGATTTCGCGTGAACCGTTCCAGTGCGCGAGAGCAAAGCCGCCGTGGATTTCCGGTTTCGCGGGATTTTCCGGGGTAAAGAAATCGTAAAAGTCTTTTTTCGATTCAATCACGCGCATGTTTTCCTCCTGAAACTTCTGCGCGCGGTCGTAAAGATTTTTTTGGATCAACATCAGCATTTCAGGAGCTTGCGCAGCGAATTCTTGGATGGACATCGATTCTTTCGATTTCATCGGCTGATCGCGCCGCGAAACTGCCACCGCGTTTTTCTCCAAATCGCGGGGGCCGATCTCAAGCCGAATCGGCACACCTTTCTTGATCCATTCCCAATTTTTCACGCCGCCGCCCAGATCTCGCCGATCGACTTGAACTTCGATGGGCGAATCTTCGAATTGCTTTCCTCGCAACTGCAGGGCGAGCGCATCGCACGTTTCGAGAATTCGCACGCGGGTGTCTTCCTTCGGTGTGATCGGCAGAATCACGATTTGCGTCGGCGCAATGCGCGGCGGCAAAACCAGTCCGTCATCGTCGCCATGCATCATGACAAGCGTGCCAACCAGCCGGGTGGTCATTCCCCAGCTTGTCGTCCAGCCGAATTCCTGTTTGCCCTCGCGGTTTTGGAATTGAATGCCGCTGGCGCGCGCGAAGTTTTGTCCGAGGAAATGCGACGTTCCGGCTTGGATCGCCTTTCGATCCTGCACCATCGCTTCGAGCGTCAGTGTTTCCACTGCGCCAGGAAACTTTTCGCTTTCAGATTTCGCTCCGGTAAAAACCGGAATGGCAAGATGATCCCGGACAAATCTTTCGTACAAATCCAAGATCAATCTCGTTTCCGCGCGCGCTTCAGCCTCGGCTTCATGGACGGTGTGGCCTTCCTGCCAGAGAAACTCGGTCGTGCGCAAAAATAACCGCGGCCGCATTTCCCAACGAACGACGTTCGCCCATTGATTGATCAGAATCGGCAGGTCGCGATACGATTGTACCCACTTGGCATAGCTCGCGCCAATAATCGTCTCTGATGTCGGCCGCACTACGAGTGGTTCCGTTAACGCGCTAGCCGGCTTCATTTTCCCCTCCGCATCCACTTCCAGCCGGGTATGCGTAACGACAGCGCATTCCTTGGCGAAGCCTTCGACGTGTTCTGCTTCTTTTGCGAAGTAACTCAGCGGAATGAAAAGCGGGAAGTAAGCATTGCGATGACCGGTAGCGCGAAACATCGCGTCAAGCTGGCGCTGCATGTTTTCCCAAATCCCATAACCCCACGGGCGAATCACCATGCAACCGCGCACGTCCGAGGGCTCGGCCAGTTCCGCCGCGCGGATGACCTGCTGGTACCATTCCGGAAAATCTTCGTCCCGCCGGGGCGTGATTGCGGTTCGTGTGGAAGCTGAAGTCGCCATCGTAAAAATCGGCGTTTCAAGGAAACGCCCTATAATTGTAGGGCGGCTGTGTCAGCCGCCAAGAGATGTTTTTTGGCGGCAACAAATTTCCGAGGCGGACAAGCAATTATTGCATGCAACCCAATCGTTACATAAGTTGACATGCTGTTGTGTCGCTCGTAATTTCCGTGCTCTTTTTCCCAATGAAAACGTTTTCTGCCAAAGCTAGTGAAATCTCGCGCAAGTGGTGGGTAATCGACGCACAAGACCAGGTGCTGGGAAAAGTGGCGATAAAAGCAGCGAATCTGTTGCGCGGCAAAGAGAAGACTGTTTTTACACCGCATGTGGATACGGGTGACTTTGTGATCGTTATCAATGCGGAAAAAGTGCGACTCAGCGGGAAGAAAGAAGAACAGAAGAGTTACATGAGCTTTTCAGGGTACGTAGGTGGACATAAATCTGAGAATGTCCGGGCGCGCCGCGTGCGCCATCCCGAACTGCTAGTCGAGCGGGCCGTGCGCGGAATGATTCCTCACAACCGGCTCGGTCGTCGCGTCTATCGGAAGTTGAAGGTTTATCGCGGCGATTCTCATCCGCACGCCGCGCAGCAGCCCAAGGTTGTCAAACTTAGCAGGAACAAATCATAGCCTTATGCCAAAAACTGAAGAATTCGTCGCTACAGGCCGCCGCAAAACATCGGTCGCCCGCATTCGCATGATGCCAGGTGGCGGAAAGATCGACATTAATGGGCGCAGCTTCGAAGACTATTTTCCAACTGTGCCATTGCAAAATGTCGTCTTGCAACCGCTTCAATCCGCCAAGGCAGTGAACGCTTACGATTTATGGATTAACACCAGCGGCGGTGGCGCCATGGGACAGGCTGGGGCGGCGCAATTGGCCATTGCGCGGGCGCTTCTTCAAGTCGATGCCAATTTGCGCGGCCTACTCAAGTCCGAGGGTCTGCTTCGCCGCGATCCGCGCATGAAGGAGCGCAAAAAATCCGGACAACCCGGCGCGCGAAAACGTTTCCAGTTCTCGAAGCGGTAAGCTGCGGATCGCTGAGCCGCCCGGTTTGTCACGCGTTCTCGGCGCGCCCGCCGGTCACGCCCTACTATTACGGTTTCTTGGGCGCAGGTGGCGCTTGCGGTGCGGCGGCCTGCGGTTTCTTTGGCGCAGGCGGCGCTTGCGGTGCCGGCCCGGAAGGAACTGCCAGCATCGGCGGAACGGTTGGCGCCCCTACAGGGGCAGCTGTGGATGAGGTAATCGGCTTCAGCACACGCAATTGCTGCATCGCCTCGCCGGCCCAGAAGCTGGTTCGGTATTGCGTCAGCACGGTTTCGCAGATGCGGCGCGCATCGTCGTTTCGATTTTTCGCCTTCAGGATGTACACCTGTGAAAGCAAAGCCATCGGTGCATTGAAACTGTTGGGGTCAGCCGATGCGACCTGCTGATATATCGTCAACGCCTCATCCGCTTTTCCCATCGATTCCAGATTGGCTGCCATTGCCATTCGCGCCGTGCTCACAAGCTCGTGCTGTGGATATTTGGCGATGAAGGTTTGCAGCGTTGTGTTCGCCTCCACGAATTTTTTTTCGTTCCGCTGAGCTTCGGCGAGCAAAAGATAAGCATCAGCTGCAGCGGGCGTGCTCGGGTAACGGTCTATCACCTGTTGGTACTCTTGCGCGCTTTTCGCGCTGGCTAATAAGGCCGACGCGGCTGCGACGCGTCGATCGGAATAAAAGCGATAACCAGTAAACGCGATCACCGCGATCAGCACGATGATAAGAGCCGCGGTGATTGGTTTTTTGAAGCGTTCCCAAAAGACGCGCGTTTCCAACGCGACATCACGAGAAGGAGGCGGAGCTATCGGCATAAATTTGGTGCGCTACGCTGGTCAAACCTGCGAGCGTCGTCTTATGCCATGCGACGGTTTCTCGTGCAAGCGCGGCTTCGAAAACCGCTATGCGCGCGACAAAGCTTCTCACGGCGATACAATCTTACCTATGAATGCACTTTGGAACTCTTTTGAAACTTTCCTCGGATTGAGCGTGCAACCGAAAGACTTGACGTTCGTTCAAATCTCCGTGCGTGGGATCATCGTCTTCCTCGCAACATTGATCATGGTGCGGCTTGGGCACAAACGCTCGCTCGCACACAAGACGCCGTTCGACGCCGTTTTGCTGGTAATTCTCGCCTCTGTGCTTTCGCGCGCTATCAACGGTTCTGCGGCGTTTTTTGCCACACTCGGCGGAGGTGTGGTTTTGGTCCTGCTTCACCGACTCTTCGCCCATCTGGCATACTACTCGCATGGGTTCGGAATTTTGGTCAAAGGCAAGCCTGATGTGATCGTGCGCGATGGCCAATGCGATTTCGACATGATGCGGCGCAACCATGTCTCAACCCACGATCTCCAGGAAGACATGCGTCTTAACGGGCACATCGACGACCTTTCGAAAGTCCGGCTTGCACGCGTGGAACGCAGCGGCGACATCAGTTTTATTAAAAAATAATTTGACCAAAACGACTCATCTAACCTATCAGAACCATGGGACTCATGAGACGGACCAAAAAGCGGTGGATCAAACCGATACTGAAGAGCGTGCCGATCTTTTTCGAGTGCACCTGTTACGCGGGTGCAGTTTGATCGAAGGGGATTAACGACTTTGGAAATTAGGGTTGATTCGCATCCATATTCTCGGCAGCGCGGCGGGCGGCGGCTTGCCGCAATGGAATTGCACATGCACTAACTGTGTCGCTGCGCGCAGCGGAAAAATCGCGCCGCAAACGCAATCGAGCATCGCTATCAGCGGAGACGCGGAAGGCTTACAATACTGGTTCTTGCTCAACGCTTCGCCTGATTTGCCCCGGCAAAGCGAAAGCATGCCGCGATTGCAACCACATCCGGACTCACTGCGCAACACTCCTATCGCAGGCATTCTTTTGACAAATGCCGACATCGATCATGCTTTGGGGCTATTGCACCTGCGGCAACAGGAGACGCCGCTAGTCGTTTACGCGGCCGATCAAACGCGAACGGCACTTGCATGGATCGACAGCGTTCTCGCGCGCTTCTGCGGGATCGAATGGCGAAAGATGGGCGCCGGTTTTCAATCGTTAAGTGGCAGCATGGCCTTTCGAGCGATTGAATTGCCCGGGAGCGTCGCGTTTCAATTTCGGGACGACACCTCAGGAGCAACCGCGCTTTTTGCGCCGAGTGTCGGCGAATTAAGCAAGGAATTGCGGAACGCAGCTCATACATCCGACGTTATTCTGTTCGATGGCACATTCTGGAGTGATGGCGAACTGGCCGTCGTGCGGCCGGGCGCCCGCACTGCGCGTCAGATGAATCATTTGCCCATCAGCGACGGCAGTCTTGATTTGTTGCGCCAATCTCCGGCGCGCCGGAAGATTTACACGCATATAAACAACACGAACCCGATTCTGATGCCTGGCACTCGAGAACGCACGCAAGTCGAACAGGCCGGAATCGAGGTCGCAAGCGACGGATTAGAAATCGTCCTATAAATGATTCTGTCATTGAGCGAAGCGAAACATCTCTGGTCTATTTCCGGTGGAACGCGGTCCAAAATTAGTCCGACATTCTTCGCTTCGCTCAGAATGACATTATGAGATGGCTCATAGAAATTGCTTTATGACCACTGGGCTTTGGGACCGCGAAACTTTCGTGGAAAATCTGCGCGCCATCGGTGCGCGCGCTTACCACGACAAACATCCATTCCACGTCGCTATGAATGAAGGCCGGCTTTCGCCAGAAGCATTGCGCGGCTGGGTGGCTAATCGCTTCTATTATCAGCGAAACATTCCTGTCAAAGACGCGGCTATTCTTTCCAACTGCCCCGTGCGCGAAGTGCGCCGAGTCTGGATCCATCGCATTCTCGATCACGACGGCAACGCTGAAAACGAAGGCGGCATTGAAGCATGGCTGCGACTCGGTGAAGCATGCGGGCTGTCGCGCGCCGAGCTCATCGAAGCTCGGCATCTGCAACCCGGAGTGCGTTTCGCTGTGGACGCGTACGTAAATTTCGCGCGTACTCAGCCGTGGGCGATCGCTATCGCTTCATCGTTGACCGAGCTTTTTGCACCCGATTTAATGGCGGCACGGCTTGCAGCCTTCGAAAAGTTTTATTCGTGGATTGACTCGCGCGGCCTGGCTTATTTCCGCCGCAGAATCACTCAGGCACAGCGGGATTCTGATGAAGCGCTCGCGATCACGCTGGGATATTGCAACACGCCCGAGCTCCAGTGCAAAGCGGTGCGCGCGCTCGAGTTTAAGTGTGACGTGCTCTGGTCCATGCTCGATGACATTCACCATGCCTATACCGCAAATTGCTGATGCTGCACAGCCCCGCCTTGCGAAAGGAGTCCGATTACAAACTGACTCGGCTACTGGCAAAAGCGTTTTGCTTCTCCCAGAAGGCATCGTCGAATTAAACGAAACCGCGCACGAAATTCTTGCCCGCTGCGATGGGCGCACACTGAGAGAAATCGTGCAGGCATTGGCAGAAGAGTACGATTCTAACCTGGCGGCACTTGCTACCGATGTGCGCGAAACCCTCGCCGATTTACAACAGCGCAAGCTGATCGAGCTCACATGACCGCGCCGCGCCCATACGCATTGCTCGCGGAAATTACTTATCGATGCCCGCTGCATTGTCCGTACTGCTCCAACCCGACGCAGGCGCGAAACAATGATCAGTTGGCCACCGACGAATGGAAACGCGTCATTCGTGAAGCCGCCGATCTCGGCGTATTGCAAATCGGTTTTTCCGGAGGCGAACCACTTGCGCGGCGCGATCTGCCCGACTTAGTCCGCGCTGCGCGCGAGGCGAACCTTTACACCAACCTAATCACCAGCGGCATCGGCTTGGATGACGAACGCGTGCACCGATTGCGCGATGCAGGCCTCGATTCGATTCAGCTAAGTTTCCAGTCCGACGAGTCCGACTTGTCCGATGAAATCGCCGGCGCGCGCGCGCATCAGCATAAGCTGGACGCCGCTGCGAGAATTCGCGCAGCCGGCATTCCACTCAGTCTCAATTTTGTGATTCACCGGCGCAACATCGATCGCCTGCCGCAAATGATTGATCTCGCGGAAACGCTTGAAGCAGAAAGAGTGGAGCTGGCTAACGTGCAGTTTTACGGCTGGGCGTTTCTCAATCGCGCGGGACTGCTCCCAACGCGCGAACAAGTCACCCGCGCCCGAGAAGTCGCGACCGCAGCCAAAGCGCGGCTCGCGGGCAAGATCGATATCTTTTATGTGCTGCCGGATTATTACGAGGTCCGGCCCAAGCCGTGTCTCAACGGCTGGGGCCAACGTTATCTCACGATAAATCCAATCGGCGACGTGCTCCCCTGCCCGACTGCGTCTTCCGCTATTCCCGATTTGCGTTTCGAAAATGTCCGGGCGCACGCGCTCGATTGGATTTGGCGCGAATCGGAAAGCTTCAACCGGTTTCGCGGAACAGAATGGATGCCGGAGCCGTGCCAGAGTTGTCCGCAACGAGAAATCGATTTTGGCGGGTGTCGTTGTCAGGCTGCGTTGCTGACCGGAAACGCCGCGAACACCGACCCAGTCTGCGAGCTTTCGCCGAATCGCGCAATCGTGGATGCGGTGTTGCACGACATAAATTCAGCCGCCGAGCAAGCGTGCGGTTGGACGTACCGCGTCAATCCAATGACACCATCTCATTTGGAGAGCGACGCCGTTCTGGGGTAGCGCACGCGTCTCGCGTGCTGGTGGAGCCTGTCCTGCCTGCCACGCCGAAGCCCTAGCGAAGGTGGGAGCGAAGTCGAAGGGGCGTCGCGCCGAAACGAACTTCCTGTCAGTTCGCGGCTGGATTCGAAAGGAGCGCACAATCGAAGCCCGCGACTCGCGAAAGCTTTCGGAGTCGCCAACACGCGAGACGCGTATGCTCCCCGGATTACACCGCAACACGTCTGTCGTTTCGCCTGCTGCTGAGACATTGATCACCGATCACTCTCACCGCGGCGCGGCCGGACGCGGCGGCGGACTTGGGCGGGGTCTCGGCGTAGCGTGTGGCCGGGCAGTGGGCGTTGGTCTAACGGTAGGCGTCGGAGTAGCTGTAGGCGTAGGCGTAGATGGCTGGTAGGTGAAGGTACAGGTGAATTCTTCCACATGCCCCCCTGGTTCGCCGCAGGAGAATGCGCCAGCTGGAATATGCATCGTGTTGAGGCCCTGTATCACGGGTGAGGTATCGAAGTGAAAAATTAACTGCGTACCGCCGCTTAAAACGGTTACAGAGTTCGCCGGAGTGCCGTTCACCATGAAAACACTTCCTTGAACACCGCCTTCGGGAGCGCTCAGGTTGACCGTGAAGTCTGTCGGCGGGGTGCCCACGACAATGCCGCTGCACGGCGGGGAACTGCTGATCACCGAACAACCCGCGGGGGACGGTGTTGGAGTCGGACTTTGAGCCAGAGTCGCAGTTGGCGTTACAGTTGCAGTCGGCATTGCCGTAGCTGTTGAAGTCGCAGTTGCAGTAGGTGTTGGAGTTCGAGTTGCAGTCGCGGTAGCGGTAGGCGTAGGCGTTGCAGTAGGTGTGGGTGTAGGCGTTCCGGTCGGCAGCCTAAAGGCATAGACCTTGTTATCGGCGCCGAAGTAGATCCGACCGCGAGCAACCATCCCAGTGTTCCACTGCCGGGTCCCGGTCATTAATTCATTGGTGCCGCCGCCTGCGTAAATAACTGCTCCAGTGTCACCATCATAGGCATGCAGGCGTTGGTCGCCACCGCTGGTCGTGGCCGCGTACCAGACAATCATGTTGTTCGTCCCGTCAGTTGTCGTTACCCAGGGCGAGCCCCGTCCGCCCAAACTTTGGCTCCAAGCGAACACGATCGTGGGCGGATTTGTTGCGGTAATCTTGTACGCCCTGATCGTACTCACATCGTTGTGAAAGCTAATGTACGTTCCCTGACTGGTGTGGTAAGTGACAGCGGATGTTCCTCGGTTGATGCCACCGACACTCGCTTGGTACGGGGTGCCACCAATACCGCCGAGATTGTTGCGGTTAAGAAGATAAGCATTGCCATCTTTGCCGAGGGCAAGCACAAGCTGTGAAGGCGTAGCTCCGGGCACATCGACGACCGTCGCGCTGACGCCTCCCAGATCGGTGTCACTGTTATCGAGCGAGAACCAGTTGCTAGGCGCCCAGTAGTCGGTATTCTGGCCGCTCCAGATCGGACCGGCTTGTAAGCGAATAATGGCTTCGCCACCCATCCAATTTCCACCTGTGTTGAAGGTGTTTCCCGTGACCACGAACATGTTAGTGCCATCACTCGCAACGCCGCCATGACCCCATATGCCGCCACCGGTCGCGGTCGTCGCCCAAGCATGCACGCTGGAAGGATTGTTACTATCCACCCCCACGACCCAGCCATGATAAACGTTGCAATCGCCGTTATACCCGGAGTAGGAGACGTATACGATTCCGTTGACGAATGCCAGTCCACCGCGCTCTTCTTGCGCGAAGGAAACAAAATTGATGCCGTTGTAATTTGCCGTAGCATTCACATCCACCGGCCAGCCGGGATTCGTGGCGCCGGTGTCCACATTCAAAGAATAAATGAAATGTTTTGTGGGTGATCCGTTGATCAACGCATCGAAAAAAAGTGATCGGGAGGCGAGGTCGACTACGGGCGTGCCAGTAATGCCAGTGGGAAAAAAACCTCCGCACGGGGTGCTCGGGACGGGCGCACCAATATCGGTGCGCGACCAGATCGGAAGGCCTGTCGTGGCGTTAAGCGCATAAACGTTATTCGATTCGGTAACGGCGATGATCATGGGCCCATTGGGGCCGCCTTCGATGTAAAGCGGCTGGGCGTAAACGGCGCCAAAGATCGTGCCGTCGAAGCTAAGGTCACGTGTCAGATTGGCCGCAGCAGATGGCGTGAAAGCTGCATCAATGTAAACGCCGTCACGGGAGAGATTGTTGTGCTCCTGGGTGACGTTGACCTGCTGCGCGTATGCTGGAAGAACCGCCGCCCAGAAGCCGGCAATTAGAAATGAAAAAAGCCCAACCGAAGATTTCATACGCCAGCGCCGATATTCCCCGCGCTCACCTTGTACCGAACGTGGCGGGTGTTTGTCAAGAATTACCCTTCCACTTCGCTCAGGGCACGCTGCACGTGGTCGCCGTCGCGATCGCTTCTCAGAAAATCAGCCGGAGTCTTTTGCTGATTTTTTCTCGGCGCTCTTGCTTTCGCCAGATGAAGAAGATTTCGCCGGCTCCTTTGTCGCGGAGGATTTTTCTCCCCCCTCGGCTGCTTTCGGGGCGGATTCCTTTTTAGCCGCCTCTTTGTACGACTGACTCCGATAATCGGTGGTGTAGAATCCTGATCCTTTGAAAATCAGACCCGCGCCCGTGCCGAGCAGACGTTTCACCTTCCCATGTCCCCACTTCGGCAACCGGCAAAGCTCCTTCGGGCATTTGCGGAACGGCTCGTCGCGCATTGACTGGAAGGCTTCAAAAGTTTGTCCGCACTTCTGACACGAATATTCGTAAGTCGGCATGGAGATATGAGACGACGCTCCAAAGTCTGCATCAAACAGTTTGTGATTCAAGCTCCCAAGTCCCCGCTCGCTCTCCAATGACGAATTAAGTCGGAATGACGAAACCCGAAACGGCGCTGAGGGTCGCGGCACGCTTCTTTGTCACTCGCGCTTCGACATTCCTTCGTCATTCGCCATTCGCTTGCCTCGCCGTAGCCAACGCGAAGGCGGGTGGCTCGTCATTTCCGATGTTTCATTGGCATCCATTCGTGTTTATTAGTGGTTGATGATGAACTACAGCGTCACTAAAATCGCGCAACTCTTTCCCGGCATCAGGAAGATCAAGAACAAGTCGCTGCGCGAAAAGGTCGCCGCGGTCTGGAGCGAGGCAATCACCACGGGCTGCGGCGGCAAGGGCTGGACCTTCGAAGAGCTGCGCGCGGTTAAGTTCACCCTGCTGGCCGGCGAAATCGAGATGACCTTCGTCGAGCATCTGAATTCCTGCGCGCGGCAATGCATCGCCATCGCCGAAGTGCTTAAGAAATCCTTCCGCTGCAGCATCCCTATTCAGCGCGACTATCTGCTTGCAGGTGCGCTCCTAGCCGATGTGGGCAAACCGTTGGAGTATGATAAGGACGCGTCGGGCAATGTGATCCAAGGAAAATTCGGGCAGCAATTACGCCATCCATTCAGCGGCGTCGCGCTCGCGTACAAGCACGGCATCCCAGGCGCAGTGCTGCACATCATCGCCACGCACAGTCATGAAGGCGACAAGGTGGAACGTTCGATCGAGTCCATCATCTTTCATCATGCCGATTTCGTGGACTTCGACATTGCCAAGTTTCTCGGCAAGCGCCCCGCCAAGAAGTGACGCTAAAGCAGTTGATGGTTGAGGGTTGATTGTTGAGAGTCTAAAAGCGCCGTTCAACTATGAACGAGATCGATATCGTGCGCGACATTTCGGCCAGATTCGAGCGTGTCCAGATTCCGTACATGCTCACCGGGTCCATGGCGATGAATTACTATGCGCAACCGCGCATGACCCGGGACATCGACGTCGTCATCGAAATTACGCCGGCGGATGTCGAGCGCATGACTGACCTGTTTCGGCCGGATTATTATGTGAGCGAGCAAAATATCCGCGACTCGCTTACCCATGGATCGATTTTTAACCTTATCCATCAAGAAAGCGTCATTAAAGTGGACTGCATCGTCCGCAGAAGTAGCAAATACAGGCGCGTCGAGTTTGAGCGCCGGCAGCGGATCTCGATCTGTGACTTCGCAACTTACATTGTGAGCAAGGAGGACTTGATCATCTCAAAACTTTTTTGGGCGAAGGACTCACATTCCGAAATCCAACTGGGCGATGTACGAAATCTGCTGGCGAGCGGATACGACGCCGCCTATTTGCGGCGCTGGACGCGCGAACTGGGTGTGGATAATTTATTGGAAGAATGTCTCAAGTGACCGATACGCGGCCAGAAGTGGAGCAAATGATTCGCGAAAAAATGATGGCGCGCTCGGGCGAGGAGCGTTTCATCATGGGCGCACTAATGTTCGATAGCGCGCGCGAGATGATCAAGGCATCCCTGCCGAGAGGCTTATCAGAAACTGAACAACGACGACTGTTGTTCGAACGCACCTACGGCAAAGAACTTTGGAAATAAGATGGGCCTGACCCTGGTAGAAAAAATTGCGGCGCGCCACGCGGACGGGCTTCCCCCGGGCACAGTGGTGCGCAGCGGCGACTTCATTTCAATTCGTCCGCGTCACGTGATGACGCACGACAACACCGGCGCCGTGATCCCAAAGTTCAAACAGATCGGCGCGACGAAAATCACGGATTCGGCGCAGCCGGTGTTCGCGATCGATCACGACATTCAAAATACGTCGCCGGAAAATCTCGCGAAATACGCGAAGATCGAGGCGTTCGCCGCGGAGCACGGCATCGATTTCTATCCACCAGGCACAGGCATTTCGCACCAGGTCATGGTGGAACAAGGCTACGTCGTTCCCGGTGCGATGGTCGTGGCCAGCGATTCGCACTCGAATCTTTATGGCGCGATAGCTGCGCTCGGCACGCCAGTGGTGCGAACTGATGCCGCGAGTATCTGGGCGACCGGCGTCACGTGGTGGCAGGCGCCGCCAGTCGCCAAGGTCGTGCTCAAAGGAAAACTTTCACCCGGTGTCGTCGGCAAAGACGTGATCATCGCCTTATGCGGACTGTTCAACAAAGACGAGGTGCTCAATCATGCCGTCGAGTTCGTTGGCAACGGCGTAGCGAACCTTCCCATGTCGGCGCGCATGACCATTGCGAACATGACCACAGAATGGGGCGCGCTGGCGGGCGTGTTTCCATTTGATGAAGTCGCAGTGAACTATCTGCGCTCGCGCGTTCCTGAATTCACAAATCCGAAGCGCCCGGGAAAACGTGGGGCAGAGAGCCGCTCCGGTTACACCAATGCCGACATCAACAAATGGTGGAAAAATCGCACCGAAATCAGCGCTGACTCCGACGCGGATTACGCCATCGAGCTTGAGTTGGACCTCGCGACGGTGGTTCCACATGTATCCGGGCCGAACGAAGTCAAAACGATGGTGTCGCTTCCGGAAATGGAACGAAAACGTGTGCCCATTCAAAAAGCCTACTTGCTATCGTGCGTGAATGCGCGTTTCGAAGATTTGCACGACGCGGCTGAAGTGATCCGGACGCGGGGCGGACACGTCCCTGATGGCGTTGAATTTTATCTCGCGCCCGCAAGCGCCGAAGTGCAGGCCCGATCGCAATCAAATGGCGATTGGCAAATTCTCGTGGACGCCGGAGCAATTCCGCTGCCGCCAGGTTGCGGCGCGTGCATCGGCCTGGGTCGTGGCCTGGTGCAAAAAGGCGAGACCGCGATCAGCGCGACCAACCGAAATTTCAAAGGCAGAATGGGTGATCGCGATTCCTTTGTTTATCTCGCTTCGCCTGCGGTGGTAGCCGCCAGTGCACTGGCTGGATTCATTTGTGCGCCAAAAAGTTTTACCGAGCAAGCGGCAGGTACCACAACTCGGCGCCCACAAAAAAGATCACGGCCCTCGGCTTCCGTGCAAATCATGGAAGGTTTTCCCTCCAGCGTACACGGTCGAATCCTGTTCATCGACAAAGACAATCTGAACACCGACGGCATTTATGGGAGCAAACACACTTATCGCGACGACATGACGCCGGAGCAGATGGCTGCGGTCACATTCGAAAATTACGATCCAAATTTCAACACGCTGTATCAAAAAGGCGACATTGTCGTAGGCGGACTGAACTTTGGAAGCGGTTCGAGTCGCGAGCAGGCAGCCACAGCCTTGAAGTTCAAAGGAATCCCGTGCGTCATCGCCGGCAGTTTTTCCGAGACGTATAAACGCAATGCATTTAACAACGGATTCGTTGTTTTTGAATGTCCAGAGTTGGTCACGCACTTGCGCGATACGTTGACTGATCGTGCGCCAACCACGATTGGACCGAAGATCACAATCGACTACGCAAAATCGATTCTCAGTGTCGATGGAACATCATTTGCGTTCCCGCCGCTGAGTCCCGCCGCGCAGGAACTGATCGTCGCCGGCGGCGCCGAAAAACTCGTCGCGTCGCGCCTGCGCACGAAGGCAAATCCCAGCTAATTTTTTACCACAGAGGACACAGAGAACACGGAGGAAAACCAAAATTCCTAGAACCTATCTCATAAATAATGCACGCCTGTAGCCACGGCGCTGTGCGCCGTTTTGAGGCGTGCAGCCGAACGATGTATAACGCCCCACAGAGGCGTGGCTACAACATTAATGAGATGGGTCCTAGCTCTCTGCGAACTCCGTGATCTCTGTGGTGAATTCTTCTGTATTTTGAATCTTGCCGGCGCTTGCGGGTCGCGAACACACCGATAAGATCGATTCCTTATGGCTAAATACAGAATTGCGTGGATGTCGGGCGACGGCGTGGGCAACGATGTGATGGAAGCGGCGCGCATCGTTCTCGATCGAATGAAATTTGATGCCGATTACGTCCCTTGCGACATCGGCTGGAAATTTTGGTGCACGGAAGGCAACGCGCTACCAGATCGCACCGTGAAAACGCTGAAGGATACAACATGTGCTCTGTTCGGCGCAATCACCAGTAAGCCGCAGGACAAAGCGAAAGAGGAGCTGATTCCAGAGCTGAAAGGCAAGGGATTGAACTATTTTTCGCCAATCGTGGGACTCCGGCAGTTGTTCAATCTCCACACGAACATGCGGCCGTGTAAAAGTTATCCGGGTAACCCGCTGAATTATCGCGGGAATAAGATCACTAACCCGAGTGGCGCGGACGTACACATCGATCAAGTCGTGTTTCGAGAAAATACCGAGGGGATGTATGGCGGCGTAGAATTTTTTCCGCTGCCGGAGTCAGTTTACACGGCGCTGTGTGCAAATCCCAAGATGAAGAAGTGGAACGACAAAGCGGGATTGGCAAACATCGCACTCTCCACCCGCATCATGAGCGTGCAAGGCTGCACCAACATTTGCAAACAAGCGTTCGAGTACGCAAAGAAGACCGGACGCAAACGCGTGACGCTGATCGAAAAACCGAATGTGCTGCGCGAGACCGGCGGATTGATGATGCGTTGTTTTCAGAATGTCGCCAAAAATTACCCCGACATTTGGGCAGATGAAGTGAACATTGACGCGATCTGCATGTGGATGTTCAAGAATCCGCAGGATTACTCGGTGCTGGTCGCGGAAAACATGTTCGGCGACATCGTTAGCGACTTATGCGCGGGTCTGGTCGGCGGGCTCGGCTTCGCGCCTAGCGCAAATCTCGGCGACAAATATGCCGTGTTCGAACCGACGCACGGGTCGGCGCCGAAGTACGCCGGCCAATACAAGGTCAACCCAATTGCCATGCTTTTGACAGTGAAACTGATGTTCGACTGGCTCAACGAAACCGAGCGCGCGGAACGTCTCGAGTCCGCGATCGCGCGTGTAATCGCAGAGGGCAAAGTGCACACGTACGACATGGGAGGAAAGGATTCGACGTTGGATGTTGCGAAGGCAATCGCGAACTACGCCGTTTAATTTGATTCCACAACATGTCCGGTCGCCGCGGCGACACGGACTCGCCGTGGCGAGGACGAAAAGGCATCCACGCTCGACGTGGCCAAAGCTGTCGCCGATTTCGGCAGTTGAAAGCTCCAGGGAAAGCTAGCTCATTGAGCGGGAGGCGATCCCACCCGCGATCAGTCCGGGAAGTGCTCGGATTTTTACTGCTTATCGTACACCGCGACGCTTTTGAACTTTTTACCTTCCGCATCTGTTCCCGTCACGGCTACGGTGCGGGATTTCCCATCAGCGGATATGACAACCCGACCGCTAGTTGTAGTCTTTCCGTTTTGCTTGACGGTGAATTTCAACTTTTGAGCGTCGACTTTCGTGTACGCCCGCATATCTGAAGTCGGGTCGCCGGTGACGGGGTAGTCTTTTCCGTCGAACTTACCCGTCCACTCGTTGTGCGTTGCCTTGCCGTCCTTGTCGGTGCCGTCTACCGTGATCTTCACGTTGTCACCGGCTGCTTCATACACAACCGTGTGATTCTTCGCCATGCCGGGCGCAATCTTGGATTTGGTTTCGTTGAGCTTCCAGGTGCCCATCTCCGGGTCGGCAGCGAAACCGAGTGTCACTGCTGAAACGCAGAGCGCCAGCGTTAATCCAACTGTTTTTGTTCTCATGTGGCCTATCGAGCCCGGATTTCCGGCCAGCGTCAAGGTTTGTTTTGAAACCAAGAATGTGGTCAAGGCTTTATCGTATCTCTTTCTAGTTACCTTTTTCGAATCCGCATTAAACAGCCTTGGCAGGTGAAAATCGTTCCTAGCTGGATGAAGGAATGAGGTCGCGGCCAGGGAGTCGTCGTCCCGGCTGACTTCCGAGAGAAATGCCTCAATGTTTCGGCACAAAGGGCCACAAGATCGGGATGACGATGCTCGCTACGAGCCAGAGAAGGATGTTGAGCGGCGCACCGATCTTCGGGAAATCGGAGAAGCGATAACCACCCGCGCCAAAGACGTAGGTGTTGGTTTGGTGTCCGATGGGCGTCGCGAAACTAGCTGCGCAACCGAACATGACCGCGACCGCGAAGGGCCGCGCGTCGACTCCCATCGTGGCTGCAATTTCGAACGCGATCGGGGTTAATAGGACCGCGACAGCGTTATTGCTGATCAACTCAGTGAGCAGCGTCGCCACCAGATACGTGACCGAGAGAGTGACCGCCGGTCCGAAGTGACCGACAGCGCTGGTCAACCCACTGGCGATGAGGTGGGCGGCCCCAGTCGTTTCCATCGCGGTGCCGAGCGCGAGCATGCCGAGAATCATATAGAGGATTCTCCATTGGACCGCTCCGCGCGCCTCCTCGATGTCGAGGCAGCGGGTGACAACGACGAAGATGGCGGCGATCAACGCCAGGGCAGGGAGCGGCAGGACGTGAAATGCACCGAGCACGATGACGCTGCCGAGGGCCATGATCGCCAGCGGCGCTTTGTGCCGGCGAAAAGCGCGTTGTGTCGGCTCGGTGAGACTAAGGAAGTCGCGCTCCTGCATGAGGCGATGGATTCCCTCGGCCGGTCCTTGCACAAGAAGGGTGTCGCCAAAGTCCAACTCCACATCTTCGAAATTTTCGCGCAGGTTTTCTCCCTGACGATGGACGGCAAGGATGTGAACGCCGTATTGCTTGCGAAAATTGAGGTCGCGGAGCGTCTTGCCGAGAAAGGTGGAGCGGTTCCCAAGGATTCCTTCCATCAGGACGGCTTCGCGCTCGCCGGTGGTCGCAACGCCGAGCTCGGCTTCCGATTGGAAAAGCACCCCGGGCATTTCCTTGATTCCCTTGACCCCCTCGACGGGTGTTTCGAGTAGCAGTTGGTCGCCGGCGACAAAGCGCAGCCGATCGAGCGGCGTCTCGATCCTCTCACCGTCGCGCACCACGTCGATGATCCGCGCCTCGCGCAGCCGGGCGAGTGGCGTCTCGGCGATTGTTTTCCCAAGGAGCGGTGAAGCGTTGCTGATCACCGCCTGAGTGAGAAACAGCCTCGGCATTCCGCCGCCGATGAGAGCCGCGAGACTCTCACGATAAGGCAGGAGTTTGCGAGCAAAGATAAGTAGATAAGCGACCCCGACAGCCGCATAGATGAGTCCGAGTGGCGTCATTTCAAACATCCCAAATGGCGCAAGACCGCTACGGTGGGCGATTCCGTTCACGAGCAGATTGGTGGATGTGCCGATGAGAGTGCAAGTGCCGCCGAGGATCGAGAAATAGGAAAGCGGGATGAGAAGGCGCGAAGCTTTCAGGTCGGTGTTACGCGCGAGGGCCAGGACCACGGGCACGAAGACCACGACCACTGGCATGTGGTTCACCATGGCCGAGAGCGGCAACGTCAGAAGCGCGAGAGCGATTACGGCCCGCCATTCGTTCTTACCCGCCAGCCGCATAAAGATGCGCGCGAGCGAGTCGATCGCGCCGGTGCGCTCGAGTCCCGCGCTCAAGACGAACATGCAACCGATCACGACCGGCGCGCTGTTGCTGAAGACGGCGAGCGCTTCATCCGCGCTCAGGATACCTGTGACGAGCAGCACTCCCATCGCGCTCAGTGCCACCAGATCAGGCGACGCCCACTCGCGCAGGAAAGCAGTGAAGACCATCGCTACCAATGCGAAGACGATGATGAGATGAAGAGTGTGTACGTTCATGGCTCAGTCGCAGATTTCACGCCGCGCGCTGTTTTCGCCGACAATGCCGCCGATCACAATCGCGAAATTGGCCGGACCGCCAGCGGGGCGAAACGCGCGCGGCTACTCCGGGCGCTGGCCGAATCAGGCTTTTCTCCCAGACTGAGAGTTAAAAGCTTGCCCGCGAATCACGCAAATTGACGCGAATTTTTTTGACGCCTGAACTCTGAACTCTCGATCGCTTTTCGCGTGATTCGTGTGATTCGCGGGCAATCTTATTCCACCGTGATTACCACTTTTCCTCGCGCGTGGCCTTGTTCGAGATAGCGCATCGCGTCGGGGACTTCGCTCAACGACTTGTAAGTTCGGTCGATAACCGTCTTGATCTTGCCCGATTGCACCATGTCGGCGAGGAGTGTCAGGTCCTTGGTGCTGGGGTCCGCCATCATCATGCCCATCTTCTGTTTCACGAACCGTGAATACACCGCCGCATTTAGCGCTTTGCCCAAACCTCCAAGGAAACCTTGCTCGTTCACTCCTCCACCCCCGATCAAGACGTAGATGCCGTTCGGAGTTAAGACACGTCGGCATTCGGACAACGAATGATTGCCGACGTTGTCGAGAATCACGTCGTAGCGTTGGTCGCCTTTGGTGAAGTCTTCCTTGGTATAATCGATGACGTGATCCGCGCCGAGCGATTGCACAAGTTCTGCATTGTGCGTGCTACACACGCCGGTGACGTCTCCGCCAAAATTCTTAGCAAGCTGCACCGCGAACGTACCGACGCCGCCGG
>DASYDT010000054.1:0-21428 GCA_036499425.1 Candidatus Udaeobacter sp.
GATATCAATGCCACTGAAAGTTCCGAATGTCGCAGCTTGGTAATTTTCAATCGGCCGAAGTTCTATTGTATAATCATATCCATATTCGCCGCCTCCGACATATTGGTAAATCAAATCGGTTGGCTGATTATTGAGCAGTAGCACATACCCTTTTGGCGCATTGAAACTCAGCCAAAATTCAGAAGGGCCGCTGGCTCCGAACACGGCGTGATATTGTTTTCCAGGCTGTAATTGTGCGAGTTCGGGACCGTACTCGGTAGTTGCGTTAACAGTCATTCCGCCCGCCGAAGGAGCGCTGGGACTCTCGTCGTAAATCGTCAAGCCAGCACCTCCGAAACCGCTAAATTTACAGGAAAAAGCTAGTGCTTCTGTGCGGGGATACGGCGAAACTGCAAACGCAGTCGTAACCAATAGAAATCCGATAGCCGCGAGAAAAATCTTTTTCATAGGTTGGTTCGGTTACTTGCTTTGAATTTCCATTGCTGCAGTCCGAACGTTTTCTACCCGTCCCAATCTCACCGCCGACGGAGTATAAATTTCCAACGTCCCCCCAGCCGACGAAGTCTTTTGTTTAGATTCCGTGTCCGCAGTTGTCGGATAGGATTCGCTGCCGAAGGCGGTCAAAGCGGACTTTCGAACAATAGTGTTTTTTGAATTATTTTTCGACTTCCCCGATCCATCCGAAAGATGGCCCTCGTCTAAATCGAAAGAAAAAACGGAACTATCGGCGGTGATATCGAAGTTCTGCAAAACCCACTCGGTCGCGATTCCAGCGGAGATCACCAAAGTGGTGCTTGGTTCATTCTTAACAGAAAACTCAAAACTTTTCCCAAACGCATCTACCCTAAGAATGCTCCCTACCCTTGACAGACCAATCACCACGGGTTCGACACTATGCCCATCAGCATCCAAAACGAATGTTCCAGGTAGATCAACCGCAGCAGCGTCATCCACAGCTAAAACCAAATGTCCTTCACCATTGTCGCTGGAAAACACAAGTGCCGCGGAGCCGATCTCAAAGACGGGCCATGTACCTGAGTCCTTTCCGAGCGTCGGTTGAGTCGCAAAGCTGACCGCTAGAGTGGATGATTTAAACGTATGCGCCAATTGCGCTGAAGCTAATATTGTAATCTCCGAGGAAGTATTCTGCGAATTGAGATTCATTCCCGTCACAGTCCATTTCGTTAAAGCGGCCGGAGTAAGTTTGATCGTCTGCAATGACGCTTTTACATTCGGAATAAACGCAATGAGCATTACGAAAAAAATAAGAATACGCATAAGTAATCCCTCAATTTTGTGCGCTGTTGTTCAACGCCTGTGCTTGATCCTTGAACAGACCGTTGCGGAAGTTCTGAAAATATTTCTCGCTGGGCTGCAGCTTTATTGCTGCCTCGATGTCAGCCTTGGCTTGCGCGGGCTCTCCGAGATAACAGCTACGAATAAGAGCCAACTTTTGCAGAATCATCGCCTTGCCGCGCGCATCTGCGTCTGCAACCTTAGCCGAAGCTACAATGAATGATTTCTCGCATTCGCGAAAAAAGATATCTGCCTCCGCAAGCTTACTTTGCGCTACCAAACGCTGCCCAATATCGAGGGCGGCCATTCCAAAATCTGCATTTGCCTCTGCGCTCAATCCAGAAGGAGACGCATTCGCTTTCAGTTGTACGATGACCTCGGCGGGTTTCTCAGTACCGCTCATGATCGCGGCGGCGGCTGTCTCGCGCAAATGCAGCGCTTGAAAAAAAACAGCGGCCTTTTTGGCGGCTTCTCTTTCGGCGAGATTTTCCGGCGTGTCAGCTACAGTAGGCAATGCTTGCGATTGCATTGTTATTGATACCCCAAGGGTGACGAGCGTCAGAGCAAAAAACCTCAATTTTTTGTGCATGGTGAAATAAATAGAAATCCGGATACCGGACTATTGGTAACATTCGATTCGAACATTAATAACTATACGTATCCTTATAATGGATACGAATAAGATTTGACTATCGTATATATTCGGCGAAAGAGCCCGCCGTGGCGTAAAATATTGTCGGTTAATTAGAGAAGTGCCTGATTGTGAAACTATCCCCGAAAGATCGCGCAAAAGTGGTTCTGGTTAAAACATGACATCATCGAGTGGAGAACATGTGAAACTTGGCCCGTCTGCCAAATCCGTACGATCACCGTTCTTTAAAATCAAGACCGCACCTCACACCGCCACCTGATTCCACTATCAGGGAGAAGCTGATGCTCAATTATCATGATAGCGGACCTTATTTCACATTTCATCCATATGTATCCATACTCTAGTTACGACAAATAAACATTGGAGAATTGAGCGTGCTGCTAATTGCGCAACTTTGATTATTTTGATAAGCTGACCCGGCAAATCGTTTTGGTTGGCCCCTCACGATGTTGCATGGCCGTCGATCCTTCGGGATTGGCGGCCATTATTTGGGTAGCGGATTTCGCAGCGCGCGGGCGTCAGTCCTTTCGGACTGACGGCTTTTTATTTCTCGAAACGGACGCCTCCGACATCAACGACCGATCTTCGGTACGAGCGATTCCCAAGAGCAGCCTAGTGCTGCTTGGATGCGGATGAGCGTCGTCGATTTTGGATTAACCTCCCCTGCTTCTATCTTCTGCACGATGCGCGGATGGAGGTCGATGATCTCAGCGAGCTTTTCCTGGGTGATGCCGGCGCGCTTTCGCTCTGCTTGGACATTTTCTCCCAAGCGGGCGAGGATGGAATAATCACCTTTTCGTCTACGAGGCGGCACGCCCCATAATGGCGCATATTGCGATTGACTAACACGCCCTGTACTGGCGTGTATCAATTTGCCATGAATGATCTCACCTTTCTCCGTCGTCTAGGCCCGAAATCTGAATGTGCGAAAACCGAAGCGTGTCCTGACATCATTTTGCTTGAGGGCGGTGACTACGCCGTGATCGGCCTCGATATTACGGCCGATTCAGTCGGCCGACTGCCTCCAACGGTTGGCTGCGGTCCTAACGAAAGGATTGTGAGGATTCCGCGGAAGATCTTGGTGCTCGCAAAGCGTGACATTCCGGAGGCGTAGGCCGTCCACTTTTCAAGGTAGAGCCCGTGAGGTATACTGTTCGGCATGGTAGTGCTGAACTGGATTCAGGATCATTGGTTCGAGCTAGCGCAAACATTGATAGCAATTGGCGGCTTTTTCTATGCGGTTCGCACGCTGCGCGAAGACATCAAAGTCAAGAAACTCGAATGTGGTTTTAGGCTTACAAAGCATCACCGAGAGATTTGGTCTGAATTTTATCGACGTCCCGAACTCGCGCGCGTTCTTGAAGCAAAGTCTGATTTGATAGCGAAGCCGGTGACACATGATGAACGGTTGTTCGTCACTTTCGTTATTCTTCACACGAAAAATGCCTACCGGGCAAGTTGTGCAGATTTTTATCTGAAACCGGAGTCGCTTAAAAAGGATATCGCCGATTTTTTTTCGAGATCCATTCCTGCGACCGTCTGGTCTGAAATACGAGAATTTCAGGATCGGGATTTCGTTGATTTTGTAGGATAACGAACATTCAAGCGATACCCTTATTAACGGTTCTGGACGCGCTCCAAGCGGGGTACATTGTTATACAACTCAGCGCCCACGCATACTGTTATGTCTTTTTGTAATGTGTTGCCGAGGACTTTTAATAGCTCCTCACTTTCTTGAATATGGCCCTTGACGGCCCGCGATTTCTGCAATCATCAAAGCCTCTCGACATCGAAACCAACTAGGATTACTGATCTTGCTCTGTGGCCAGCAGGTCTATTCATGAAAAGCCGTTGCGAGCGATTATTACTATCCCTGCGGGGATAATTAAAACGGTCAGAATAGATCTTCGTTCTGCCTTATGAAAATATTCATTAGCCACAGCAGTTCGCAAAAACCACTAATCCGAGAACTGCGGAAGCTGATGCCTGAGCATATAAACGCTTGGATCGACGAAGAACGGTTGCTGATTGGTGATGTCATTGAGCAGCGACTTGAATCTGCAATAAAAAAGGAAAGCGATTACTTACTGCTGTTTATCGATCACGCGTCCGTAGCTTCCCGGTGGGTTGAAAAAGAAATTGAATGGATTTTAGAACAAGAGCGGACATTGGACAGAATATTCCTGCTTCCTATCGTCATCGATTCAAAAGCGTGGGAAAATTTGCAACCCGCTACACTGCGAACCCGTAAATATCTGAAACTAGAAGACTACACGGAAACCGGTGCTAAAAATTTAGCCCAAAGAATCACTTCGGAACTGTTCGCGCTAATTTGCCGCGATATGCACAGTTTGCGTAACCCTGCAACTTCAACAAAAGCCTCTGTTATTGAACGCACTGATCAAATTTTAATCCAAATCGCTACCGCAATACGACAGATAGTTTTCAATCACCGGCAAGCGAATCCAATATCAGTTAAAGAGCTAATCTTTTCACTCTCTGATAAAGCGGAACTTAATTATAATCGCGAAGATTTCGAAGCGTTGATGCGCAAAATTGTCCAGAACGACCTCATTCCCGGACTAGTTTTTGACGGATTTGAACTATACGTTCAGGAGGAGCACTACAAATGGAAAGGGAGCATAGCGCAGTCCGCAAAGCAGACTATAGCAAGAGCCGCTGCAGCAAGAATCAAGACGGGGCACAAAATTGCTTTGGACGCCGGGTCCACGACCGATGAATTAGCGAGAATTCTTTGCGCAAGAATAACCAATAAGTCTCTTTTTAATCTTTCAGTGGTCACTACATCGATAAGCGCCGCAAATATTTTTATCAAAACTGCCACAAAATTGGGGTATGGCGATGAAAACAGCGGTTTAAAACTTTTTGTCACAGGCGGAAGGGTCCGAACCAATACGCTTGCAATCGTTGATGAGAATCATGACCAACCGTTGAATCTTTCGGAAATTCTTAAATCGCTTGGCGAAGTAGATTTTTCATTTGTGGGAGTAAATGGCATCCATCCAAGTAATGGGTTAACAACTCACAGTAATGTAGAAACGAAAAACAAACAGTGTTTGATGGAGCACGCCCGCAAACGGATCATCTTAGGCGACTCATCAAAACTAGGGATAATTGAGGAAGCTTGTTTCGCGACATTTAATGATGATATAATTTTGTTTATGGACCAACCGGCAACCGCGAATCCAATGTTCGATACGCTTCTTGCATGCCATTCCGACAAAGTCGTCGTTATTAAATGAGAAAAATTTACGCAATAGCCCTCAATACGGCCGTGGATATGAGTATGCGAATAAGTGATTTTACGTACGGCAAAATTATTCGATCATTGGAATACAAAGAATATGCGGCAGGAAAAGCGGTTAACAGTTGTCGGGCCATCGCATGTTTGGATCAAAAATCATTACTTTACTGCTTCAGTGGTGAAACAGATTTGGATCTTTTCTCTAAAATTTCTCCCTTTATCAAGGTATCCGCTTTCGAAGGACAAGGTGTCACGCGGCGAAATCTAACACTTGTAACCCAAGAAAACGAATTAGTATGCCACATTCAAAATCAAGGTTACACAGTAAGTAGCGAGCTTTTACAGACTCTGGAAAAGAAACTTTTCCAAAACATCAAGAAAGACGATGTTGTTATTGTTTCTGGAAGCATGCCGAGTGGTGTACCTAGTAACTATCTACACGGACTGTTGAGCCGCTTGGCCAAAGTCGGTGTTCAAATTATTTTAGATTGCGACCCTATACTATTAGGATTTGTGGCCGGTGTGAAGGTTACTTTAGCGAAGCCAAATAGAGAAGAATTAAGCCGGCTCGCTTCAAAAGAACTTTTAACTACACAAGACATCGTTTCGGCAGCAGTAGAGCTGTTCAACAGTAGTATCATAGTTGTTTCCTTAGGAGCAGACGGAGCCATTTGGATTAACAAGGACAAACGCTATTTTCAGTCTGGAAAAATATCAGTAAGAAGTAATGAAGCCATAACCGATCCTATCGGCTGCGGGGACTCAATGGTCGGCGGTTTTGCGCTGGGCCTTGCCAGATCCGAGTCCGACGAGAAAATGCTGAAAATGGGTTTAGCTGCAGGCTATGCAAATTTGTTTGTTCCAGGTCCGGGAACGTTAACGCCAATAGATTATGAGCGAGGAATATCAACCGCTGTCATCGATACGCCCGTTGCTTTGCGCGAAGAAGGTTAATCATATTTGGAATTACACTCCTTTCTAGTGGTGGAGAATTCACAAGTGCCGGACACGCGCGGAATCCCTTTCAAGCCAGGTTACGGGAGACAGCGTCATCCTTTGCGAGATCGCCATCCGGCCGCCCAAAGCACTTCCGTGCCATTGTTGAATTGGAACAGAGAGAATGTTACTAATGGGCAGGGCCCGTGATATTGCTCTCCCCTGTTCGCCGTGAGTCAGGTCGATAAAAGGCGCAGGTTTAAGAATTCAGGGCACCAAAGCGGCGAGAATGTCAGCCATCACTCCCTGAACGCCGCATTGCCTGCGTCGTCCTTCCCTTCGTCGAGTAGTGCATCAATCCGAGTTCGGTATTTTAACCGCGGGAGCACATCGAAGATCACCGCGTTCGGTGCGTGACCGGACAAAATTTCATCGCGATTGTCGAGTCTGGTTGCCTCGGACGACTTTTTTAAAAGCAGACGGATCTCAGTTTTGGAGGTTTTCATATTATGGGAAGCAAGTCGCTGAGAACGTGCCGCCTAAATACGACAAATGGAGGTGGCAAATTCGAATATGGCTAACATGAGTTGAGAGGAGGCAATCCGGTTGACTCGTGAGCTCTCCAGGACTGGATCGAGCCGATGATTCCCCTAGCTCTGGACTGCTGTATAGATGTGTTTGCGCGAGGATTCGCTTTCACCCGCAGCTTTGTCCGCCCGTATATCGTCTCAAAGATCGACAACTCGTGGTGGCTCCGAGATGGCCCGGATAATCGCAATCGACGGCGGAACAACGAATAGATTGCCACGAGCGGGGTCGATCCGGAGAAGCTGGACCACCGGGCCCGTGAGCGCGCGGTGAGGAGATTTCTCGTCAGCGCCGTCGCGGCCGATGCGGACGAGGAGGTCAGTTGCAACCGTCGCCTGTCCGATGTCACGTCGCGATGATATCAGATCGGATCGTTGGATGGGCGCGGAGCATCTCAATCGGGGACTCGAGCTGGTGCGATAGTATGTTCGTCGAATCCGAATTCCGCCGCCGTGGCCTCGGGCGCGCACTCGTAGAGGCGATGCTGCAAACGGATCAGACCGCTGGTGCGACCGCGTCGGTCTTGGTAGCACGCCATGCAGGAGCCAAGCTCTACGCAACCGTCGGATACCACAAAGTAGGAACTGTTTGGGTTTTCACGCCACCTCATTGACGAACGCTGGCCCGCGAGCAGACTCCATGCGCTCGCACAACGAGCGATTCAGTAACTAGATTCTCAGCGTAGTAATGCTTTAAATATTCGCCGCCGAGATGTGGCTTGTTGAGGACAATGACTTAAACAACCAGTAGTCATTGCCCTCCCCTTCGTCGACTAATGCCTTAATCCGAACTCGGTATTCAAACGGTGGTTTGCTCGAACCCCGTTCCCAACTCGAAATCGTGCAAGGATCTACTTGTAAAATCCTCGCCAGTTTCTCCTTTACGGATCAGTTTTCACCTTTTTTATTTTTCCTATTTCGCGGTGATCCACTTGTTCGTTGAACATCAATCATGGGAGAAGCACTCCCGTCTGCAGGGCGCGAATAGTCACTTCCAATTGAGCTTTTTGCTGACGAAGAGTCTGTAGAGCGGTGAATTTTGCCGGCTTATCCGCAGCAGCTGCACTATCATAAGCCGCCTGTGCGGCGGTAATCTGAACATTTAGAGATTCCATGAGAATCGTATCACCGGCGAGTTGGCGTTCTCGGTTGAGCGCGTCGGCCGCGGCTTTATCTCGTGCCAGCTCATATGCCTTAATATCGTTTACCACTGGATCGATCGCCGACTTGGCAGTAGTGGCAACAGCTTCCACTATGCTTTTGGCACTGAGATCGTATTCTTTGAGCGCGCCAGCATCGTTTAGGTTGATTGTGTCCCCGCGGCTAGTAAAGACATGTCCTCGAAGTTCGATGAATCCAACGGGAGCAGTATCGGCCACATCGATTGCTATTTGCTTGTCGATATTTTTTGTGAATCCGACTGTTAAAGTACCAGGATTGGCGAGGTGAAAGATAATGCCGGGAACTTCTCCAATAGTATTCTTGTTAGAAAGCTTGTTAGCAATTTGAGCGACAAGCGTCACGGCATCTTGGGCGAGGACAGCAGAAGACTGCGCCGTCAAGGAAACCTGACAATGTGGATAATCGTGTCCACCCGCCGGTGGTTCGAAGGCGTATTTACCAAAGGCCGCCAGTAACAGAGGATTGCTTGTACTGAGGCAGTCGTTCATCGCCTCTCCTTTAAGAAAATCTGGTTCCCCCCCGGAACCAGCCGCGAGCAAAATAGCTGCGTCTATCGTACGATGAACGTCGAAATGAACATCGGTTTTTT
Organism: Candidatus Udaeobacter sp.; assembly: GCA_036499425.1. Taxonomy (GTDB): domain Bacteria; phylum Verrucomicrobiota; class Verrucomicrobiia; order Chthoniobacterales; family UBA10450; genus Udaeobacter. The sequence continues at coordinate 8,508 of DASYDT010000054.1, forward strand.
TCCATGCGATTTTAGGGTCTGCGCTTTTAACCAGCGAGGCAACCGAAGCTAACGCCCCGATCCCTTGGACAATCGCGGTTCCCGTTTTGTCCTGGAAATCGCCATTGCAAGAGGTCAGACAACCGTTGGCATCAAGGCCAATCTTCACCGTAGTGTCGGTCCATCCGCTCGTTTTAGGGGTGAGAATAAAACGCATGTTTGCATCGGCTACCGTCTTGATAGTAACAGTCACAGCGTCCGTCCCGGTGCTCGGCAGCAACATGGCACGCCACTCCGCACCAGCGGCATCCTTGGGTAGCACATAAACGTCGAACCCAACCTTAACATCGATGATAGTTTTAGGGAGACTGTAGGCAATTGCTCCAACCAAAAGACTATCTTCTTTCACCGCGGCCCTCGTGACTACTTGGCTTGTGGTACAACCCGAACATAGTGCAACAATTCCAGCGACGACAGCTACGAACAAACGCGATAGATTTGGAGATTTCATTAGAAAATAATCAAGGTACAATGTCTAGATCGGGGCCGTGCATAGTACCGGCGGTGCGTCTGCGGTTATACTCTTTGAGAAAGGCGCGAATTGCCTCAGCGGGCACACCCTGCTCTTTGTTTTCCCACGACGGCACAAGTTCCACTCCACTGTCTTCCATACCGCCAGCAAGTAATCCGACCAATTCGCCGGAATCTTTGGCAAATACGCCGCCACCAGAGTTACCATGTACCGTGTCGGTATCGAAACCAAATCGGGCGCTAGGCCTCGCCAAGGGAGGTTCAATAGCAGTATAGGTATAGGTCTGGTTGCCCGCATCAAAATGGTAGGCGCTGTTGAAATCAACGCGAAGCCGAGTGATCATGCGTGCGCGTTCGGTCGCATCGGTTTGCGTTCCGATTATTCGGTCTGTGCCCGCGGCGAATACATCGTCTAATTGGCTTGCCGGCACTTGGTATGGGAAAAGCACGTGACCCTCGTCATACACTCCGAGCACATGGTCTTCTCGTTTATGAAAGGCCAAAACGTACACTGGGCGTTTCCAAAGCCCCGCCCCAAGTGAGATGGGCGGGAATCTCGGTTGCGCTCCAGATGGAACCGAAGCCGACACGACAGGTGCGATTTCGATCAACGCGAGGTCCGCATAGGCCGGCTGATCGAAAAACATTTGAGAAGATCCGTCGATCAAAGTACGAACGAAACTATATTGGAAAGCTGAGTCATCTTGTAGCACAAGAATCCTAATGCCAGATGCAGCCCCACTGAGCTCCAGTTGGTGAATCCACGTTATATTATGAGCACATGTCAAAAGTACGCTGGGGCCGATAATCACACCCACCCCGCCAACGTTCGCCGTTTGAGGATTGGATTCGAATAAACCCCCAACACGCCAAAGGTTGTCTAACATCTTGTGGTATGCCGGCACTTTGAATACGTCATCAAAATCATAGAGCGCCTTCTCAACAAAACGATTGCCTTTGGCGGCCGCCTTTCGCTCGACCTTCTGCCCACGATACGCCTGAAGCCATCGGTCGGCTTGCTGGCCGTCTTTAGCCTGAGCTGCGCGCGACATAAGCTGAGCGAGCGCGCTAGACTGTTTCTGATAAGAAATCACATATGTTTTGGCCAACGGCTCGACTTCGGCAGGCTTGTCGTTGACAAGCATCGCTAAGTAATCGTTTGCGTACCGATCGAAAATATTAGCGACAGTGCTACTAGCCGCGCCGGGTTCTCTCATGAGAGCCGCTGTAGCTAGGGCGTGCGACGGAGGCGCAATATTGAGTTTGTTCTCTCCAGCCGAATCTGAATAAATGCGAGCGATCAGCGGTGCCCAAACATTCGCACCCGTGGCGAATTTGTTCATGAGGGCGGTCGTCAGAGCGTTGTCGGTCGCATTTGCCGTCACAACATTTTCGGGTTGTGTCTCCGGAAACTCTTTCAAATGCCACCCTTTGCCCGCGAGATCGATCTTCGTGTTTTCTAAGTGCTGAATAGTGCGTTCCGTTGTAGCATTGACCGCTTGGCTGGACCCCGCTGCACTCATCGAGAGAAAGCCACACGATGCAGACAGAAGAACGATTACTGTCCTGACAACTAATAGGGATCGCCAAGCGATTGCTCGCGATGCGCTATCAAGTGAACAGATAAATCGTGCACAATTCATCATATTCGGAATTCTGCGAGAAGTTCGGATTTAACAAACGAAGCTTGGCCCTTATCCTCAGGCTAACATTCATGCATTTGCTGGCAATGATTTATTCTGTTATTCGGGAGATCCAGTTCAGTTTTCCGTAAAACGTAACTCGATTACGGTTTCCAGAGACATTCTTTCGTGTGACATGACCCTGATTTGCGGGCTTTTGAAAATACGCGGTATCAAACGAAAAAAATATTTCGGCAGCGAGACACACTTGATCGCCGCCTTGGGTAGCATAGAGTACATCATGCACGGTTTGGCGGTATTGTTTGATACGTCCCCAGTCGGCATAATGGGATATGGACCCAAAGATCGCTAGCAAAAATGCACCCGTACAGCAAAGCATTGGTCAGCGAGAAACCCCTTATGAACGATAGAATCAACTATCTGTCCAAACCATGCAATCCGGCGATTGCCTGGCTAAAATCGACCGTGCAAGTTTGGATAGTGGCTCAATCCAAATCCCGTTCGGCCGGTAATTCATCGCCCTTCACTTCGTCGACCAATGCATTAATCCGAACTCGGTATTCAAATGGCGGTTTGCTCGAACCCCGCTCCCAACTCGAAATCGTGCATGGATCGACGTGTAAAATCCTCGCCAGTTTCTTTTGCGTAAATCCATATGCTTCGCGGTAGAAAACGAGCCATTCCGGCAAAGATTTTGCCGCAATTTTGGGACGTGGGTCATAGCCCAAAAATGCGATGATTGACGACAGGTATCTCAGCTCCGGAAGAAAACGATTTCGCTCCCAGTTGACCACCGTAGCGACTGAAACTCCGATGCATTTGGCTAGCGTACTCTGAAACTGATTCAAATCTAGTCGCCGCTTTCGAATGTGATCGCCTATCGTCTTCAACTCCGTCGGATAGTCGCAACCCTTTGGTCTTGAGCAGGCGAACTTGAGATGGCATATTGGCAACGAACGAATGTCCCTGCGGCTATCTGGGCGACACCAAACACGAATGCCGCTGCGCGCCGGCGCAGATCCAACGCTACCGCGCCCGTATCAGCGGGCCGTTGCTCGATCGCATCGATCTTCACATCGAAGCGCCCGCACTTTCGATCGCGGAGCTGCGCAACGATCGTCCCGGCGAATCCTCGGCGGTCATCCGACAACGGATTTCGTGGGCGCGGCAAATGCAGTTAAAGCGTTTCTCCGGCGGGAAAATCACCGCCAACGCCCGCATGTCGGTGCCGCAGGTCAAGGAGCATTGCGCGCTCGACGCCAAACTCGGCGACGTGTTGCAACAGGCAATGGAACAGCTCTCGCTGTCCGCCCGCGCATATGATCGCATCCTGAAAGTCGCCCGCACCATCGCCGACCTCGCCTCCGCAACGCGCATCGAATCCAATCATCTTCTCGAAGCGATCCAGTATCGTTCGCTGGATCGAAACGTGTTCTATTAACAGGTGTTGGCGAACGCGGAAAATTCCGCCGTTCCATTTCAATTCACCCGTGTCTTAGTTAGAGATGGACCATGCGACCACGCCAATGAAACCTGGCCTTTCGCCATCGCAACGCTGTGTGATCGTGGGCGGCGGTCCGGCCGGAATGATGACAGGATATCTGCTGGCGCGACTGGGCATTCCCGTGACCGTTTTGGAAAAACACGGCGACTTTCTGCGCGATTTTCGCGGTGATACCATTCATCCTTCAACCTTGGACGCTCTGGCCGAGCTCGGTTTGCTCGACGCTTTTCACCGCCGCCCGCATCAGGAAATCAAACAATTCTCCGCGATGTTCGGCGATCGCGAGATTCCTATCGCAGATTTTTCCCGCCTGCCCACCCGCTGCCGCTTCCTCGCCTTCATGCCGCAATGGGACTTTCTCGACCTCCTCGCCGGGGAGGCCAGACGGCTTCCCTCGTTCAAATTGCTCATGAACACCGAGGTCACCGAATTGGTGGTCCGCAATGGAATCGTTACCGGCGTCGTTGCCCGTCACGAAGGGAAAGCCACGGAGTTTTCTGCCGATCTCGTCATCGGTTGCGACGGGCGCGGGTCGATGGTGCGCGAGGCGGCGGGATTTGAAATCCAGGACTTGGGCGCGCCGATGGACGTATTCTGGATGAGATTGCCGCGACGCGCTTCGGACGGCGAACAGGCCTTTGGTCGTTTCGCGGCCGGGAAGGCGCTCGTGATGATCAATCGCGGCGACTACTGGCAATGCGGATTTCTTCTGCCCAAAGGCACCGGCGAACAAATCAAAGCGCACGGCCTCGATGCGTTTCATCGGGACATTATCGATTGCGCGCCGTTTATGTCGGATCGCACCTCCACGCTTAAATCGTGGGAACAAGTCAAGCTGCTCACGGTAAGGGTCGATCGGCTGCATCGCTGGCATCGTCTGGGTCTGCTCTGCATCGGCGACGCCGCCCACGCCATGTCGCCGGTGGGTGGCATCGGCATCAATCTCGCTATCCAAGATGCCATCGCCACCGCGAATCTTCTCGGTCGCCCGCTGCTCGCCGGGACCGCCCGCGAATCCGATCTCGCCCGCGTGCAGCGTCGGCGCGACTGGCCAACCCGGGCCACGCAACGTGTCCAAATTATCATCCAGAACAAGGTCGTCCGTCCCGTTTTGGCCGCAACTGGCACCCTCCAACCGCCGTTGCCACTCCGCGTCATGGAGAAATTGCCGTTTCTCCGACGACTCCCCGGACGCTTCATCGGACTCGGGTTTCGCTCCGAACACGTCGCCCCGTATATTCGGCAAAGGGCGACAGGAGATTCTGATTGATAAGCGCAAGGTCGGCAAAGCGCGAATTTGGCCGATTTTCACCGATTGCCGGACGGTAGCGATCTTGGTGCCCAGCGAGCGATCCATCATTTGCCGATTTCGATGAGGCGGACATGCCTCCGCTATGTGTCATAGCAGGCATCGAAACGCAGCCCCGCCTTGCGCCAGTTAAAGTTTCCCGCTGCCCTTGATGCAGGGCCAACTCCGTTCCGGCAAATCCCCACGACTCATGCATACCCCAGTTACGTTCGATCGTCTGCAATTGAAACTGTTTTCACTCTTCCTCGCCTGCGCCATTCCCGCAGTCGTCTGGGGCAAGCCCGAATGGGAACCGATTCCTGCCGACGACCTGGCCACGTTGGAATGCAAAGTTTATCCCGGGGCCAGCGCCGAGGCCTTGATCGTCCGCCAGACTTTTGACGCCTCACCAGACGAAGCGTGGACCAATCAATTCCAAAGGATAAAAATCTACAGCCCCAAGGCCGCCGAGGAGCGCGGCGTGATGAACATCGATTATTCCGAGTATAGCAAGGTCTGGAATCTAGCGGCCCGCGTGACCAAGCCCAACGGCAAGTCGACCGAATTCCACAAGGACGATTTCCACGACAGCGTCGTTGTGAAGGTGGGCGGTTATAAGTTGAAACGGAAAACACTGGCGGTGCCCAATCTCGAAGCAGGAGACGTGGTGGAGCTCAAATGGACGCAGGATGCCGCCACCAACGAGGGAAATTATTATTGGTGGTACTGCCAGTTACCGATTCCCGTGCGGCATTACACTTTCTCGATGGAGAACAGTCAGCATGATTACCGCGTGCTTTGGTTCAACGTCGCCCACGCGGATTTGCGCAATGCCAACACCACCCAGATGACTCTGGAGATGCAAAACCTGCCTCCGTTTGACGAGGAGCCCGCGATGGCCCCCACGCGCGATGTCCGGGGTTGGTTTCTTGTCCTTTTCACCAACAGCTATCTGCGATGGTTCACCAAGGACCAGGCGGGATTATGGCAGGAAATCAGCTCCTATTTTGGCGAGGACTTCCGTCTGCTCACCAAACCGAACAGCCAGATCAAATCCACGGCGAAGGAGGCCATTGCCGGCGCGGCCACCGACGCCGAAAAGCTCAAGCGACTCTACGATTTCTGCCAACAACACGTTTCCAACCTCGACTATTTCGATTCGGCCGACCTGCAGAAGGCGAAGAAAAAACTGGACGATAAAAGCCGTCCGCAAACACCCGAACAAACCCTGCAGCTGGCCAGCGGGTATTCGCATCACGTCAACGAACTCTTCGCCTCGCTCGCCCGCGCCGTGGGCTTTGACGTCCGTCAGGCCCGCAGCGCCAGTCGCGATGCCACCCTGCTCGTGAGAAACCCCATGGGCTGGCTTTTTCTGGACGATGACACCGTCGCTGTTCGCCGGGGAAAGGAGTGGAAATTTTACGCGCCCGGCGACTACTATGAGCCGTGCGGCATGCTCAAGTCCTCGATCGAATCCGCCACGTGTCTTGTCTGCGACGAGGATAAAGTCATTTATGAAACCAACCCGGTGGCACCTGCCGCCAACTCCCAGATTACCCGTCGCGGCCGGTTCACTCTGGATGCCGACGGCAACCTCGAAGGCGACGTGGAAATCTCGATGGACGGCCACGCCGGCATTCGCGACAAGAGCAACTGGCGCAGCTGGCAGTCGGCCGAGATCGACACGGAATACCGCAAGCGCATCACGACGCAGCTGCCTTCGGCGGAGGTAGGTGACCTCAATTGGGAAAATTTACAGGGTGATAAATTACCGCTGCGCGTTCACTACAAACTGAAGGTTGCCGGCTATGCCGACACCGCAGGCTCCAAGATCATTCTCCCACCCGGGGTTTTCAAGCACGGTGCCGCCGCTTTTTTCACCGCCGAAACGCGCCAATACCCAATCTTCTTCGACCACGCGTGGAGCGAGCATGACGACATCGAAATCGTCCTGCCCGAAGGCTACACCCTCGATGCCGCCACCGCCCCGGCCAACGTCGGCGATGTGGCGGGAACGCTGGGTGTCCACTATGGCGTCGGCTATAAGGCAAAAGCCCATACCCTACTCTACAAACGCGATTTCGCCCTCGGGGCGAACAGCATGATCGCATTCCAGGCAGCGAGCTATCCGGCCCTTAAAAATCTGTTCGATGCCATCAACCGATCCGATGAACACACCATCGTGCTAAAGCCGAAACCGGCACCCGCAGACGCGCCCGCACCCGCCGCAACCCCCGCAAAGTAATTTCCCGATGCGCTTTCCCCGTCTTCCTCGCCTTCATTTCTTCGCCGTTCTTTTCGCGGCCATTCCGGTTATCCCTGCGTTTTGCCAATCGTACGACACCCCGGACTGGCTGACAGCCACGATGAATCTCGCGACGCCAGAGAACGCCGCCCACGCACCGGCGGTTATTTTGCTCGACGATACCTCGTTGGAAATGGACGCGAAGGGCGTGCTCACGGAAATCCACCGCGAAGCCATCCGTATCCTGCACATCTCCGGCCGCGACTATGCCGCCGGCCATGCAACCTATGATGGTAAAGCGGATCGCGTGCTGGAGGCCAATGCGTGGTTGTTTCGCGATGGCAAACAGCCGCGGCCCGTAAAGAAAGGCGACTGGATCGACATTGCCACCAACGATCCGGGCACGGCCATTGACGAATATCGTTCAAAACAGATCGATCTTTCCGGCACCGCGCTCGCCGGCGACGTCTTCGGCTACGAAACGCGCGTTCGACGGCCGATGGTCGTCGCCCAGTTGCGGTGGAGCTTTGGTGCCCTCCTGCCAATTGCCACCGAACGACTCTCCCTGGCGGTACCACCGGGATTTTCCATCGACGACAAAATGTTCGGAGCGAATCAACCGACGCTGAGTCACTCGGGAAATACCTGGACGTGGACCTCCACCGACCGTCCTTATCGACCGAACGAACCTTATCTCGATCCAACCGCGCGCGATGATGCGGACCTGCTCATCAACTGCACCGCGCCAGCCGGTTCCGCGGCCGGATTTCCCCGGTCGTTCAGCACCTGGCAGGAGGTCACTTCGATGTACGAGTCGCTGAATCAAGGTCAGTGCGATTCCAGCGCGGAACTCGTCGCAAAGACGCACAGCCTGACCGCCGGCTGCGCCACCACTCTCGATAAAATCCGGGCACTCGGCGCTTACGTCCAAAAAATCCGTTACATCGAAATCAATGAGGGCCTGCGTTACGGCTACGGCTGGAAGGCGCGCAAAGCCTCCTTTGTTTTTTCGAATGGCTATGGAGACTGTAAGGACAAGGCCAACCTGCTCATCGCGATGCTGCGCGAAGCCGGCATCAAGGCGCACCTCGTCATCGCCATGATTGACCCCGATCATGGATTTGTCGCTCATTCCGAATTTCCCGGCCCGATGCAATTCAACCATGCCATTGCCGGTATTGAAGTGGATTCTTCCATCCAGTTACCCGCAGTGGTTGAAACGGAAAAATCCGGCCGGCTGCTTTTCTTCGATCCCACCGATCCCTATACCCAGGTCGGCGATCTGCCTTATCTGATCCAAGGCACCAATGTTCAAGTGGCCGAAAACGGAATCACCGGCCTGACCCGACTCCCCCGCTTCGACGCCGCACACGATTTTCTTGTTCAACGTCACGTCGCGCTCACCATTTCCGCTTCTGAAACCGGCATCACCGCCGCCGGCCAGATCAGCGCCGCCGGCCAGTCCGGCGCGTCCTTGCGCAGCGATTTTGAAAAAGACACCCAACCCACCGAACTCGAAAAGCTGGTCACCCATCAACTGAGCGACGCCTTTCGCGGAGCGCTCGTCGAGGACAGGAAGACCGAGGACAACCCGCTGCTTGGCCTTTGTACCCTGTCCTTCACCTGCCAGCACCCACGCTTTGTCCAACGCCTGCCGGGCAATGGCTTGGTGGTGAAACTCGACGTCCTCAGCCGGCACTATCTGCCAAATTTTTCGGAAAACGAACGCCGTCTGCCGATCCAACTCCAGCCAGTGATGATTCAGGACGAGGTCGTCCTCAAGTTAACCGGTGGCTACACCGTCGACGAAGTCCCGCGCAAAATATCCTTTGAAAGTCCGTACGGCAGTTACGCCGCCGATTTCTCCCTCATGCGCGACGCGCTCGTAATGAAACGCACGATAACGATAAAATACCTGCGTGTCCCCGCCGAGAACTATGCGGCCGTCCGGAAATTCCTCACCGACATCGTCCGCGCCGACCGCAGCTCCGTGCTGCTGAAGAAAGGCACGTGAATTAATATTACGAGACGGGATAACCAAGAACCCATTCGTCGACCCGCACGCGTCACGTATTACGTGACATTCAGTGGATCACCGTTCTTTATCCTCCAATCCTCTGGGGCATCCAACCCAAAGGTCGCCTCGTCGATCCCGATTATTTCACAGCTGAACGATCCAAGAGAACGATATGGAAAAAACCTGACGAATTGGTAAATCGGGAGCAACCGGGGAGCCTACCAAGCGTCTAGCGTGTTAGAAGAGATCCTCCATGCATATACTGAAATCAACGATCCTGGCTGTCTGCTGCTCACTGACCTTGGCGGCGCTCGCCCAGGACAACCCCGCCCCTCCCACCGCAGCCACCCCACCGGCCGCCGGCGATACCCCCGCCGCCACTCTCGATAATGGCCAGGCACCCCGTCAGCGACGGGCCAACCTTAGTCCAGCCGACTATCAGGCGCGTATGATGAACCGTTTGCGGGAGCGGCTGGAGATTACCGACGATGCCGAATGGCAGCTGATTTCCGAACGTATCGCCAAGGTGACCGAGTTACGGCGTTCCGCGTTCGCCGGAGCCATGCGCGTGCGCGGCGGTGCGGGCGGCAATGGGCCCAACGCCGGCCAGGCCAATCCAGAACAGGATGCCCTCGTCAGCGCAGTCACCGACAAGCTGCCCGATGCGGAAATCAAAGCGCGCCTGGAGCGGTTACGTGCCGCCCGGAAAATTTCTGAAGCCAAGTTGGATCAGGCTCGAGAAGACTTGCGCGCGGTGCTGACGATTCGACAGGAAGCAATCATGGTTCTCGCGGGAATCCTGCCATGAAGCCGACCCCTATCTTACCAACCCCGGCCGAAGGGGTTGGCGACGCATTGCCCGAACCGCTTCCCTCGATGATCGCGGCGCGACAACTCACGGCGACCGACGCCGCGCTTTTTCTCGCCCAATCGCCTGCAGGCGAACCGCCCTCCGAAACCGCCGTGCTTCGCTGGCTCGCGCATGAATACAGTGTTGGCTTCGCGCCGCTCGACGAGGTGGAACCCGACAAGGAGGTGCTCGCGCTCTTTCCCGCCCGCCTGCTGCTCCGCGATGAACTTCTTCCGCTCCGCCGCAACGGCGACGAGATCGAAGTCGCGACGAGCCGGCTCTTCGCCACGAGCGCACTCGACGGACTGCGCACGTTGACGGGTCTGCGCCTGCGGCCCGTGCTCGCGCCGGCGGCGATCATTCAACGCGAACTCAAGAAACGCCTCGGCATCGGTGCCGACACCATCGATACGCTCGACGAGGAAACCGCTCTTCAAGTGGTCGACGAGGGCGGCGACAATGACACCAATCTCAACGAGGCCGCCGAGGACGCCTCGATCATCCGCTTCGTCAACCAAGTTCTCAAGGACGCGATCGACCTGCGCGCGTCGGACGTCCATTTCGAGCCGTTCGAGGATGAGTTCCGCATTCGTTACCGCATCGACGGCGTTTTGCAGGAAGTCCCGGTGCCAGCGCAGGTGAAACGTTTTCAGCCGGCGATCGGCGCGCGCATCAAGATTCTCAGTCACCTGAACATCGCGGAGAAACGCCTGCCGCAGGACGGCCGCATCAAGGTCCGCATCGATACCGCCGAGGTCGACATTCGCGTCTCGATCATTCCGATGCTTCACGGTGAAGCCGTCGTGTTGCGTTTGCTGCGCCAGGACAAATCACTCCTCGGCGCCGCCGAACTCGGCATGGCCGGCCGCGAACTGGCCTGCCTGCAGCGCGTGTTGCAATTGCCGCACGGCATCGTCCTCGTCACCGGTCCGACCGGCAGCGGCAAAACGTCCACGCTCTACACCGCGCTGCACGAGATCAACGACAAGGAGCGCAAGATTATCACGATTGAGGATCCGATCGAGTATCAGCTCAAGGGCGTCAACCAAATCCAGGTTTCGGAAAAATCAGGCCTCACGTTCGCGCGTGGCTTGCGTTCCATTTTGCGCCACGATCCCGACGTCATTCTCATCGGCGAAATTCGCGACACCGAAACCGCACAGATCGCCGTGCAGGCGTCACTGACCGGCCACTTGGTTTTTTCCACGCTGCACACCAACGACGCCGCTGGCGCCGTGACGCGCCTCGCCGACATGGGCGTCGAGCCATACCTCGTCGCGTCTTCCCTCGAAGCCGTGCTGGCCCAGCGGCTCGTGCGCCTGCTTTGTCCACATTGCAAGGCAGTCGACGACTCCGTGACCGCCCGCGCCTATCGCGCCCGGCTCTCGCTACCGCCCGACGTCACGCTTTATCACGCCGTCGGTTGCCGCGAATGCCGCAACACCGGTTACCACGGACGTCGCGCGATTTTTGAGTGGATGGACGTTAATTCTGAAATCCGCCAGTTGATCCTACGCAACGCCTCGACCGACCTGATTCGCGCCGCCGCCTGCCGTGCCGGCATGCGCACGCTCGCCGACGACGGTGGCAGGCTCGTACGCGCCGGCGTGACCACACTCGAGGAAATCCTGAGCGTGACCACCATTCACGAGACCGACGTCGCCATTGAGAAGCCGGCCTGATCTGCCACGTCTCCGTCCCTTCGCACCGTGCCCCAATTTTCCTATCGCGCCATGCAGTCGAACGGAGTCCTCACCGATGGACTTCTCGACGCGAGCAGTCGGGCCGAGGCCATCCGGCAGGTGGAAACGCGCGGTCTCCGGCCGATCCGTCTGACCGAGTCGGCTGCGGCTTCAACCGAAACCAAGGCATCCGCGAACAACGCAGCAGCCACGAGCGAAGATCCTCCATTCTGGAAAATTTCCCTTGGCCGCAAAGGCAAAATCAACGCCCGCACGCTGGAGAATTTCACGCGATTGCTTTCAAGCTTACTCGCGTCGGGCGTTCCGTTTAGTCGCGCACTTGTCATCCTGCACCGCGAGGCGACGCTCCCCGCGGCCAAGGAAAAATGGAAGGAGATCCACGATTTGGTGATCGACGGTGTTTCGCTATCGGCCGCCATGGCGCGTTCGCCCGAAACTTTTCCCAAGGTCTATGTTGCGATGGTCGAGGCCGGAGAAGCGGGTGGATTTCTCGACGTCGTGCTGGCGCAGATTGCGGATTTTCAGTCGCGGGAAAAGGACATCCAATCGAAAGTTCTCTCGGCGATGCTCTATCCGGTCGTCCTGCTCGTGCTCGCGATCGCGGTGCTCATCTTCCTGCTCGTTTTTTTCATCCCGCGTTTCCAGCTGATTTTTCGCGGCTTCAATGCTGCACTGCCTTTGCTGACGCAGATGATTGTGCAAACCAGCGAAGTCGTGCGCAATTACGGTCCGTTTGTCGCTGCCGTGCTGATCATCGTCGGCCTCGCGTTGCGGAAATGGTTCCAATCACCCACGGGCCGCCGCGCTTGGGAAGGCTGGATCTTGCGCACGCCGGTCGTCGGGGCGCTGCTCGCCGAATTTGCGATGGCGCGCTTCACCCGGATGCTCGGCACGTTGCTCGGCGCCGGTGTGCCGCTGATCAATGCGCTCAACGTCGCACGGCGTTCGATCGGCAACCAGATCCTCGTCGACGCCGTCTCGGAATCTATCGACCGCGTACGTGAGGGCAAACCACTCGGCACCAGCCTGGCGAAAAATCGCGCACTGTTTCCCGGCGCGGTGGTTGAAATGATTTCCGTCGCCGAGGAAAGTGGCCGCCTCGACCAGGAATTATTGCGCATCGCCAATGTGACCGAGGGCGACCTTGACCGGCAGCTGAAG
>DASYDT010000055.1:0-10763 GCA_036499425.1 Candidatus Udaeobacter sp.
TTTTTTTGGCCTTCTTTGACCTCTCGTCTTTGAGAACTCACTTCTGGCCTTTACCCTTTCCTTCGGAAAATTTTGGCGGGCATAGCAAAAAAGTTTGCGTGAGACCGCGGGTCCGCCTTCGCCGAAGCAAAGGCGTGACAGATGACGCGATGCCAGGGATTCAGATGAAAAGGGAAAAGAGGTTTGAAGGGTGACACGCCTGGCACTACGAAAGGAACGAAGGTTTTCCGCAACCAGGTCAGATCGGAGTCTGCCTTTATTTCCTCGGTTCTTTGTGCGGAATCTCAACCACTAATGGCCGCCAATTCTTACAAACCGATTAGTGTCGATTCGTGTTTGATTCGTGGTTGACAGCGCCTAAAAGATTTAACTCAGTGAAGAAATTTCGCCAATGTACCCGCCTTCGACTAAACCGAGCTACGGCGTGGCAGGCGGCTGCTTCTCCTCGCAAAGCTTTTTGAAACGCGGGTCGTTTCGTAACGGATCAAACATTGGATCGAGCCGAAGCAGCGCAGGAGTAAGCGGCACGTTTTCAGGCAGCGGGCCTGCACACGGTATCGAAAGTAGTTTTTGTAAAGCGTCGATGGCGCGGTCGGGTTCGCCCATTTGCGCCGCTACTCGGGCGAGGATCTGGATAGGAACAGCACCGACCAACGCGTCTATCTCGATACGGAGCTGGGTCAAAGCCCGTTGCGACAAAGCCATTGCTGCACCTTTATCACCAAGGCCCGCATTGGTCAGTGCCAGAATTTCGATGAGACTATAGTTTTCCGGCTGTTCCTTGAGAAAAGATTCCAGTTCGCTGCGTGCTTGTCGCCAGGTGAGCTGCGCGTCAGCACGGTCTCCGCCGACTTCTTGCGCCCAGCCTAACCAAAAGCGCAGCCGGCCATTGATGAAACCCAAAGCTGGATCAGGATTGGCCAATATCTCTTTCAGGCGCGCGATCATTTGTGCAGGGCGACGCTCCAGAATGGCTTGATAAACTTGTGCTTCCAAGGCCTGGGTGTCGGCGGCGATCGGACGGAGCGGAGCTAGGAGCGTGGACGCACGCGGCAGATCACCTTGGGCTTGAGCAATAGCCGCCTTGGTCGCGAGCGTATCCACATCATTTGGCGTGATGTTAAGAACCTGATCGAGCTTTTGCAGCGCTTCGTCGAAACGACGAAGAGCGATATATGAAATCGCGTGCTGGTTCAGCAGGTAACCATTGCGTGGGTCGAGCCGCTCTGCTTGGTCGAAGTAGGCTTCGCTCCGGTCCCACTGCCCTCGCCTTCGTGCGACATAAGCGAGCGATTCTGGGATCCTGCTACTGTTCGGCAGCAACTGACGTGCTTGCTCAAAGTAGTGCGCGGCGGTGTCGTAATCTTTTAGGCAGGAGTAGTGATAATATCCTTTAGCCCACACAGCCTCGCCAAGATTTGGCTCAAGAGCGAGCGCGGTTTCAGCTGCCTGCCGTGCCTCTTCACGCAGCACGACCGTTGGTTGAAGACTCTCCGTGAGGTACCCACGACCATCAACGTATGAGAGCAACGCCCAGGCCACTGCGAATGTCGGATCCAAGCGCACGGCTTCTCTGAGATATTTCTGTGCCCGAAGAGCATTGGCGGCGGTATTGTCGGTCTTCAAGGTATAAGCCAAGCCGCGCAGGTAAACATCGTAAGCTTCCGGATTGTTTGTGGGTTTAATTGCTAACGCCTGCTCTTCGCGACCGGTGAGGTTCGCCTGCAACTGATCGGCAATCGCCTTTGCGATTTCACTTTGAATCGCGAATACATCCGCAAGATTTCGGTCGTAGGTCTGCGCCCATAACTGCCGGTCAGAGCGCGCATCAACCAACTGCACGTTGACGCGGACACGATTCCCAGAGCGCTGAACGCTTCCTTCCACGACATGTGCAACGCCAAGTTCCTGGCCGATTTGGCGCACGTTGCGCTGGGGCCCACTTCTGTACTGCATTACGCTGGTGCGGCTGATCACTTTCAGATCGGACACTTTCGCCAAATCAGTCAGGATTTCTCCCTGCACTCCCTCGGCGAAGTAGGCGTTCTGTTTCTCTTCGCTGCGGTTCTCAAAGGGAAGCACGGCAATACTTTTCTCCGGCGCCGCGAGGTTCAAAGTTGGTTTCTTAGTCACAGCCGCAGGCCGGTGGCCCGTCGACAGCGGCCAAAGAATAGAAAATGCAGCTGCGCCCAGAACTAGTATAGCAGCGGCTGCGAGACCGACGCGGGCGCGTCGTTCTCGGCGTGCGTCTGCGGTGCAACGTTGCAATTCCGCGGTCAATTCGTGTGTGCCGGGCCGTGCCGCGGGCTCGAAGGCGAGCATGGATTTCAGCAACGACCTCAAACGAGACGGAACATGTGCTGCCTTCAATTGTTCGAAGGGGAGTACATCTGATTGCTGGGCGCGACGAATCTCCTCGAAGCCGCGGCCGCCAAATGGCGTTTTTCCCGTAAGGGCGAACCACAGTGTAACGCCTAACGAGTAGATGTCGGAACGCACGTCGAGTCCGGAATTTTCGAATTGCTCCGGACTGGCGAATGCTGGCGTGCCGACAAAGCCGTCGTGAGTGAGGTGCATGGCGTCAACCGGCGCATTGAGCACTTTGGCCAAACCGAAGTCGATGATTTTGACGGTGGGAACGCCACGCTCGGCAGTCCCTTGTTCTTCGTCGTCGGCCGATACCAGCATCAAATTTGCCGGCTTTAAATCACGGTGGATGAGGCTGCGTTTTTCCGCTGCGGCTAATGCGGAAGTGACCTGCAGCGCGATATCGATGGTCGTGCGCACACTCAGCGGGCCTGTGCGGCGAACGCGTTCCTCCAGCGTCTCGCCCTCGATCAACTCCATCGCGTAAAAGAATTGGCCTGTTTCCTCGGAGATTCCGAATTGGAACACCGTGGCGATGTGTTCGTGTCGCAGCGCAGCGGCCGCGCGGGCTTCGCGCAGGAAACGCTCCCGGGCTTCCGTGCTTCGCGTGGCGACCCCAATTCTTATGATCTTCAACGCAACCTTGCGTTGGAGCGTCGTGTCGATGGCGCGGTAGGTCGCGCCCATTCCTCCGTGCCCAAGCTCGTAAAGACTTCCGTCCTCGCGACGTTCAATTTCGTAAACTCCAAAATGCCGCGAAGTCGTTGAATCCTCTAGCGGTTCGGTCGCCGAATCTTCGACGCCGATCGCAGCCCGCAGCAAACAAACCGGGCAGCCAAGCCCGCCACCGTGCGTTTTCTCCAGCGCGCCGCCGCACGACGGGCACGCGGAGATTTGCGGGGGAGTGGGCTGCATTTGTTGTGTTAGTTCCGACTCCTGCTCATACTCTTAAGCTGCGGCCAACACGCGACATAGGTAACGCAGTTCTTCATCCACTTCCGCCGCTTCAGCCACGGTGCTGCGGACTTCTTCCCGTAGAATTGCCCGATAACGTGCGCGCAGCCGCGCCACATCGCTGCGCAAAGTCGCGATTGGCCGGTGCGATTGCCGCGCCATCTCCTCGTATGGGATCGCCGATTCTTCCGCTGCGGCAAGATACGGCGTCAGGTAGCTAAGAAGTTCCGCTTTGCCGGCCACCGCGCATTCCTGCGTGAGTCGATGCAGCGCTTCGCGCAATAGAGACGCCGCCCATTCACGGTCGTAAACTTCGTCCGCCTGCCATTTCGTTGCTCGCGCGATTTGCGCCTCTGCCTCGGCGATTGCGTTCTCATCGAGGTTTTCCGGCAGAATTCCTCCCCCGCGTTTTAATGCATGTCTGTGGTCGCGAGCGTCCGAGATGAAATGTTTTAACCCGCCGAGAAGAAAAGAGCGAAACCGGCCTTTCTCGCGATCGGCGTGCGCGTAGGTCCGAGTCTCGATTAGATGAGTAAAAAACCCCTGGGTCAAGTCTTGCGCATCCTCCGGGCGATACCCTTGCTTGCGCAGGAAAGCGTAGAGCGGTCGCCAGTAGATCTGGCACAACTCCGAAAGCGCACTGAGTGCGTGCGCGGAAGTCGTCGTCGAATTACCCGCTTCCAGGACCATCGTCCAACGAGTCGAAGCAAAAAATTCGTCCCGACGTTCCGCGTCGCCAGGTGGCGGAGCCCGCGTTGTTTTCACATCGTTAGCGAGAATAAGGCTAAAAGCGCTCTCGGCGCAAGACATAAGCGATAACGATGTCACCGCTAATTTTGCTTTTCATTTTCATGTGTTTATTTCCTTCATCACTCTTCTTCGGATTTTCTGCCCCGAAGTTTTAGGAATTCTCCGGGAGCCGGAAGCAATCTGGTTTATGGGGGTTGGTTGTTAGGCATGGTTTCCGCCGTGTGTCGTTGCCTCTTAACGCTCCACATCTTGCGAAAAACTGTGCAGTTCTCGTTAGACGAGAACGGCAAATCAGCCCCAGGCGCCCTTGGGAGGAGGACGCTTCACCACAGGAACTACCGCAGCTGTGGCCGGGGTCATCGACCCCGGTCACGTGCGCGATGCGTCCTTTTACTACTCGTTTGCGACTACTCGCACCTCTGGCTTGCTCATCTCAACCTGCGCGCTCACCTTTTGAATCTGCGCGGCCTGCTGTTTGAGCTGGGCCGTGAGAACTTCCATTCCCTTCTGTTGCTGGGCGACTGTTGACTTTAATTCCGCAACGGTTGCTTGCTCTTGTTCGACCTTCTTGTGCTCTTTCAGAAATTCGTTGAGCAACATTGCGTTAACCGCTTCATAGCGCACCGCATGCGGCTTGCCATCGGCATCCCGGATCACCAGATCGGGACTCACTTTTGCCACTTGCTCAGCCACCAGACCAAATTGTGGAGTGCGCTCGGAATCGATCTCCTTTTTGTAGCGGAATGTGACTGGCTGCAGTGCAAGAACGACTTCGCTGGCCTTTTCCATCGGCTTGATCTCATCCTTGAAACGAGCCGAAGACGCCGCCACTCCAAGTTGACCGCTGGCATTGACGACCACGCCCGCGCCTGAAACCACGGCCCCGCTAATTCCGGCAATAAAGGTTCTTGTCTGTGTTCCGTCTGTGCCGATACGCACAGTGCCAGCTTCATCAAGAACACCTTCGTTGCCGATATCAATATTATCATCGCCTGTGGTGAGGAGGTCACCGGCGGCAAACCCCAATGCAATGTTGTTGAATCCGGTAGTGTTGTTACTGAGCGCTTCAGCACCGATGGCCGTGTTGACACCGCCGGTTGTGTTTTCGAAGAGCGCGAACCAACCGATGGCCGCGTTGTCGGCGCCGTTGTCATTATAGACAAGCGCGTCGGTTCCAACAGCCACGTTTTGTGAGCCAACGGTGTTGAGCAATAATGCTGCAGCGCCAACCGCGGTATTGGAATCGCCGTCGTTGAAAATCAGCGCTCCACCGCCGACAGCGGTGTTAAAGGGGCCGTCCGTATTCGCAGAAAGCGAGCCCCAACCAAAAGCTGTATTTCCAGCGCCGGTGGTGTTGTTAATGAGTGCATTCTCGCCTTCAAACGTGTTGAAGTTGCTGCCGCAACCCTCGTTACAAATCGCTTGCGCTCCTGGTAAAAGCGCAAAGCAGGCCAATACCGGCAGAATGGCCATTAATAGCTTACTTTGATTTTTCATGATTTAATTTTCTTTCCTTGTTTTAGCGGTCCGTGAACTCTCCCTGATGCGCTTGTAAAGCCCGCACCCGCGGGAAATCGGCCCCATTAGAATTCATGTCTGGCTGTTTCCTGACTTCCTTCGGATGTTCTGTCAGAACTGCGGCCGATGCGTCAACAAAAATGAACGCCTGCAGCTTTCGCGGTAGTATTTGCCAATCGTCAGTTCAGATATTCAGCCTCTTGAATGTTCTGCGTGGATATGGGACGCCTTTCCCTGGCTAGGGAGAGGGGGAAGGTCGAGGCAGCGCGCCTGGCTCCAAAAGTTTTCGCGAAGTGGGCGAGTGCAATTCCAAACCCATCACCGTAGTCCTCTCCCCTTCTCCGAGGGGAGAGAGAAATGCTGGGCCCGCGTGTAGTCCGAATCACGTAAGCTATGGAAAATCACGAAGCACAGAGCACAATCGGCGAACACCAGCCGGGTGGTCGGACAATCAAGCCCACGGCGTGGCCTTTAATGCGCAAGGAGATGCATCGCCGCTCGCAAAAATCTTTCCTCGCTTTGCCGCTTCGCCTAGGTTGCTGTCGTGCAAATGATGAAAGCCGTGGTGAAGGCCAAAGCCGAGCCGGGTCTCTGGCTCGAGGAAGTTCCGGTTCCGCAGGCCACCGGCGATGACGTGCTGATTCGAGTATTGAAGGCTTCGATCTGCGGGACCGACGTGCATATCTATAATTGGGACGCCTGGGCGCAGAAGACGATCCCTGTGCCGATGACAATCGGGCACGAGTTTGTCGGCGCGGTTGAAGCTGTCGGCGATCACGTGAAAGGCTTTGCCAAAGGTGATCTGGTTGTGGGCGAGGGGCACATCACCTGTGGACATTGCCGCAATTGCCTGGCCGGGCGCCGTCATCTTTGCCCAAACACACAGGGCGTTGGCGTCAATCGCCCTGGTGCGTGGGCGGAATTTGTGGCAATTCCGCAGGACAACTGTTGGCATGCCGATCCGTCGATTCCGCTTGAAGTCCTTTCCTGTTTCGACCCGCTCGGCAACGCCGTGCACACCGCGCTCTCGTTCGATCTCGTGGGCGAAGATGTCCTCATCACCGGCGCGGGGCCAATCGGTTGCATGGCAATTCCGATTTGCAAACGAGCTGGCGCGCGGCACGTCGTAATCACCGACGTGAATCCGTATCGTCTCGATCTGGCGCGAAAAATGGGCGTCGATGTCGCATTGAATGTGCGCACTGAAAAAGTGACCGACGCGATGCAAAAGCTCGGGATGAAGGAAGGCTTTGATATCGCGCTGGAAATGTCCGGTAACCCGAAAGCGTTTGCCGACATTTTACCGAATATGTTTCACGGCGGAAAAATTGCGCTGCTCGGCATTATGCCTGGCACAGCGGCGATTGATTGGAACACCGTCGTGTTCAGCGCGCTTACGATCAAAGGCATCTACGGCCGCGAGATGTATGAAACCTGGTACAAAATGACCGCCATGATCCAGAGCGGCTTAGATATCTCGCCGGTCATCACGCACCGCTTCCGCTACGCACAATTCAAGGAAGCCATCGAACTAATGAAATCCGGCAACTCCGGCAAAATCGTGCTCGACTGGAGCGGCTTGTCATCATGAGCGAAAGCGGAGGGTTTCTCATAACTGCGATGTCGGGGATGGCGCCGATCCCGTTCATGTCATTCCGAGCGAAGTCGAGGAATCTCTCGACTTGATTCCGAAGGCTGCTGCTTGGCCGCGCGCAGTGATTACCGCAACGCCGCAGCGTCTTTATGCCGGCCTTCCAGCTCGAGCACCATCCGTCTGATATGCTTGTAATCCTGGTGCCGCTGCAGGAATTGTAAGCTCTCCTGCGGATCGCCCCATTTTAGAACTTCGATCGTCTCCTGACGCGCGCCCCAGGAATTCATTTCGCGTTGGTTCGCCATGTAAAGGTCGATCGTGTTCCGCCCAGAAAGCGCCCAGCCATAATCTTCCACGCGGTAATTTTGTCCTGTGGAAAGTAGACGAAAGACTGTGCCGGCCGGCCAGCGCGCCCAGTCAGCCGCGGCGCTGCCGATCTGGGGTGGTATGCCGCCTTCGCCAAGGCTACGGCGGCCAGGGGAAACCGCGACGGCGCGCATCACGCTGCCAGTTGTTTTCGTCACGCGTTTCGTAGTTCGCGTAACCGTTCGCGTTTCTTCCATTGAGAATGGTTGAAGTTGCGGAGAATACGAAACAGTCTCATCCATCGGAACAGCGCGGGGCACTTCATACGCCAGCGTCCCGCGCGTTACAACCTCGGCTCGGTGGATGGGCGGGCCAGCGGCATGAAGTTCTCCTCCGAGCGCGTTGTGATTACTGTACTCGAGATGGTCGGATTCGGTGTGCGTGTACGCTGTGGTGCGCACGTTTTGAAAACCGGTTTTTGCGAGCGGCGGCTCGTATGGTGGCAATGCTCGCTGTGTGGTGCCGCAGGCACTGAGGAACACAAGGGCGATGAACGCCGCGAGAACGGCTAAGGCAAGATTACGACGCTGGACGTAGGTCAAGGTGGATCGCCGGCGAAGTTATTAACAGTTATTCACAATTTTGCAACACAATTTTTCTGTCCTCTCAAAGCGACCCCGAACTGAAAACGCGGCTTCGATCATTCATGCTTCGTCATTCCTTCGGAATTCGACATTCGTGCTTCGTCATTTTACTTATCGCTCATTATGGTCGCTGAATTCGAAAAACAAGTTTCGCAAACGCTCGAAGAAATTAAGTCGCAGGGTCTTTTCAAAACTGAGCGCGTGATCACGAGTCCACAGGATGCGCATATTGCGATCGCCGGTGGCAAGCGCGTGCTGAACATGTGCGCAAATAATTATCTCGGGCTCGCCGATCATCCCGCATTGATCGCTGCTGCCAAGGAGGCGCTCGAGACGCACGGTTTTGGAATGGCGAGCGTGCGTTTTATTTGCGGAACACAAGACATTCACAAGAAGCTCGAAGCAGCGCTTACAAAATTCCTTGGGACGGAAGAGACAATTCTTTATCCGTCGTGCTTCGATGCCAACGGCGGATTATTCGAAACGTTGCTCACCGACAAAGACGCGGTAATCAGTGATGAATTAAATCATGCCAGCATCATCGACGGCATCCGGCTCTGCAAAGCGCAACGCTTTCGCTACAAGCACAACGAGATGGCCGATCTGGAAGCGCAATTGCGCGCAACGAAAGATGCGCGTTTTCGATTGATCGCCAGTGATGGCTGCTTCTCAATGGACGGAACAATCGCGAATTTGGGAGCGATTTGCGATCTTGCGGAAAAATACAACGCGCTCACCATGATCGATGACGCGCATGCGACCGGTTTTCTCGGTAAAACCGGGCGCGGCACGCACGAATATCGCGGCGTCATGGGCAGGATCGACGTCATCACCGGCACGCTGGGCAAAGCGCTCGGCGGCGCCAGCGGCGGCTTCACCAGTGGGCGGAAGGAGATTGTCGCTCTTTTGCGGCAACGATCGCGGCCGTATTTATTTTCCAACACCATCGCGCCACCGGTCGTCGCGGCGTCATTGAAAGCACTCGAGCTTCTCACCGCCTCGACGGAGCTGTGCGACAAACTTGAAGAAAACACAAAATATTTTCGCGCTGCGTTGACCGAGCGCGGTCTGACCATCAAGCCCGGAGTCCATCCGATCGTCCCGATCATGATTGGCGATGCCGCGAAGTCGCAAAAGTTCGCCGCGCGCATGCTGGAGAAAGGCGTTTACGTCATCGGCTTCTTCTATCCGGTCGTGCCGCTGGGCACTGCGCGTGTTCGCACGCAGGTGTCCGCTGCGCATTCCCGCGAAGACTTGGAATTTGCCGTCAACGCCTTCGCCGAAGTGAACGAAGAGCTCAAACAGCTGTAGCGACAGCCGTGTCGGCTGCACAACTGGGGAAATTGCAGGCGACACGCCTGCCACTACAAGGTCAGCCAAAATCGGTGTGTCACGGCATCGCCAGCAAATCCGCGAGCCCACGGATTAATATCTTTCTGTTTCTTAAGAGAATAACTACGCAACCTTACGTATTGACGCCGTCGGTTGGTGGTGCAAGATGGCACCGCTGCCAAGTTCGTTAGGCGTCTCCCCCCAGGAGCTCCTGATCCTCTTTGCGCAGGGTCAATCGCGACCAGGGCTCGGTCACACCAATGAAAAAACTATGAAGACAAAAACTAAGATTAGCGGTTACATCCTTCGCAGTAGCGCGGCCGCGCTCCTTTTTTTATGCGTCGTCGGCCTCTCCTCTGCGATCACGCCGAAGTTTCCAACGTCGCAGAATAACATCGCCTTCGGAATGAATGGCCACGGAAGCTCTCCGTCCGACTGCACGCCGAACGATTATACGATTACCACCGGCAGCGGCACCATAGTGCCCGGCACTATCGACAGTGGCAACCACACTGACGACGGCATCACGTTCATCGCTTTGCCCTTCCCGGTCACCTTCTACGAGCAGACCTTCTTTTCGGTTGGTATCTCATCAAACGGCAACCTGCAATTTACAGGTGTTAGCGATTCGGATTTCTTTAACGAATGCCCACTGCCCACTGGACGCGTGATCGACCTGATCGCTCCATACTGGGACGACCTGCACGATGACGATACCGCGAACGGGCAGGGGGTATTTACCTCCGTATCGGGAACTACGCCCAACCGCATCTTCAACATCGAATTCCGCGAAAACTTTTTCGCCGCAAATGGGCCACCACTCCTCGACTTTGAGGTGCGTTTGCACGAGGATACGCCCAACTTCGAGATCATATATGGCGCCCTGAATGGCAACCCCGGCGACAGTGCTACCGTAGGCGCGCAGCGCGACACCGGGTCGCATTTTACACAGTTTGAGTGCGACACGGGCGGGCTGGTGGACGGCTTGCAACTTAACTTCGTCTATGCTTCCGGATGCGCGTCGCCCACGCCTACACCAACGCCGACGGCATCGCTCGCTCCGTGCGATAACTATGTCACGACGACTGATACCGGTAGCATCGTTCCTGGGACCACCGACGTAGGCAACCATTGCGATGATTGCGCTACCCCTATTGCGTTCCCATTCCCGATCACCCTTTACGGGTACACCTTTACCACTGCGAACGTCAGCGCCAATGGCGCTTTGTACCTCACAGGCACATCTGAGCCGACCAATGGCTGTTTGAGCTTGCCGGATCCGGGTTTCGGCAGGGCTA
>DASYDT010000056.1:0-25288 GCA_036499425.1 Candidatus Udaeobacter sp.
GTGCAAGCCCAGGCGGTTTCGTCGGTTTCAAAGCCGTTGTTGATCGCGCTGATCTTGTGGCTTTTGGTGATCTTCTTTGGGTTTAGCCTGCTTGCACCGGCCAACCTTCCAACCACTCTCGCCCTGGTAGCCGGAGCATTCTCGGTCGCCTGCGCGGTTTTCATCATTTTGGACCTCGACTTCCCGTTTGCCGGTATCGTCCGAATTCCCAGCGAGCCGATGATAAACGCGTTAAGTCAGCTCGCCAAGGACACCCCTTAACGTTCGCGCTACATTGAAGGTCCCATTTTCGCTCGGCTTGTGGCCGCCAACGAAGTTTCGTCGGATTCCGCGGTGATGTTTTCCTGGGTTCTCCCAAAATTCTTTCACTGGTCACTTCTTGCTTTGCTGGTGACAGCGGCTGGTCACATAGGTGCGGTCGAGCCAATGACTGATCCCGCAGTGGCAGACGAACTGAAACAACTCAACGATCGCACCATCATCAAGACTCAGATGTCGCTGGACTCAGAGTGGGATCACTTCAAAGACGGTGCAGAAAAGGCAGTGTGGACCCTATCGGGCTTATGGGCGGCACGAGTGAGTGACTGGCAAGACTGGGGCATACGCCTTAACTTACCCTTTGATTACTATCGAAGCGATCAAGCATCAGGTCACGATGAGGTCGGCGGCATTGGCGACATCGAGCTCGGCGTAGGTACGGCGTTTCGTTTGAATCAGGCGTGGCGCACCGGCGGTGGTATCGAACTCCATGCCGATACCGCTTCAGATCCCGTCCTTGCTGAAAAGGTATGGCGTTTGAAGTCGGGTTGGGGAGTTTCCCATGACTTCGCGCGATGGCTGACATTAACCTTCAATGCCGACTACAACCATTCCATTGCCGAAGAAGATGGTGTTCGGCCGCATCGCTTTCTTGAGCTGTCGCTACCGGCTACGCTGATTCTTCCGCAGGCTTGGGCCCTGACTGCGCAATACAAAACCGCTGTCGATTTTGAAAATGGCGACAGGTGGAACCACAGGGTACTTGCAGGGATTGCGAAGCGCCTTTCAAAAGTTCCAATTGTGGTTAGCGCTACACTGGAAAAGCCGCTCAGTAGCGGTGCAAAGAGGTTCGGCGTTAGCATAACCATCGTTTACTATTTCCAACGATACCACTCGCTGAGATAGCCGCTGTGGGGTGGGAGGCTCTCGCTCGCGCAAAATTAGTTCGGCTCTTCGCGAACCTTCAACACGATCTTGCCGTGAGCATGCCCCGTGTTCGCCTTGGTTAGGGCCGTGGCTGCGTCAGCAAGCGGAAAGGTTTCGAGTCGAGAAGCTATGGCGTGACAAGAAGGCGTGAATGGGAAAGATCATTTTCACGCGTTCGCTCACGCACGATGCCACGCGCCACAACATTGCTCGTGCTTGATCCGTGGTTCGTATCAGGATGAACCGCATGTCCCAGATCATGCGGAGTGACAAGTGACGGGTGACCGCGTAAAAAGCTGCGCAACGCGGCCTGTCGGCAGTGATGAGTAATGAGCTCCTGAGCCGACATCTTATTCGACGTGGTAATCAACGGACTACGAGGATTCTTGCCAATCAACCCCGAATCGCTGAAACTCTGACCAATTGAAACATGCTTTTGGCCCGCAACGTATGAACGAAATCTTTTTCCTCGTCGAGGAAGCTGCGGAAGGCGGCTTTACGGCGCGGGCTTTAGGTGAGTCCATCTTTACCGAAGCGGACACTTTGGACACTCTTCGGCAACAGGTTCGCGACGCTGTGAATTGCCATTTCGATGAGGGAAACGCCCCAAAGGTGATTCGTTTGCATTTTGTCCGCGACGAAGTGCTTGCTGGCTGAGCGCCGGTCGCATCCGCTAGCGCGGAGTGACAAGTGACAAGAAGCGTTGAATCGAACGAAATCATTTGAAACTCATTCGCTGCCCACGCTTTGACTCATGTGCTCCCGCTCATATCGACCTCTCGGTTTGCCCATCTATGTCGCTCGCGTCCCCGCGGCTCCATTCTCGCTCCTGCCCTCGTCGCTTTACCTTCTATGTCGCTGATCCCTCAGCTCCATTCAACGCGGTGAGCCGGTTGCCGACGGTAGCTTTGTCTCGCCTTTGATCTGCAGTTTGTTTAAAATGACAGCGCACATTTTGAAACTCATTCGCTTCCCGCACTCAATCGCTCCTACCCTCGTCATTTTACCTTCTATGTCACTGATCCCTCAGCTCCATTCCCATGTCGCCTCTCTTAATTAAAATTAGTAAGGACTTCGCCACCCTCTGGACGACGATCGATCCGATCGGGAACGTAGCGCTTTTCGCCGGGCTGACCGCTGCACTCACCCGGAAAGAGCGGCATTGGACGGCGCTGCGTGCTTGCATTTACGCCGCTATCATATTCGTGGCCGCCATGACCGTCGGTCAGGTCATTCTCGACGCGATCGGCATTCACATGCACTCGCTCAAAGTGGCCGGCGGCATCATTCTGTTCCTGTTCGGTGTGCAGATGCTTTTCGGAAAAATGGACGAGAAAACGGGAGGAACGCCGGAGGAGGGGCGCGATCTCGCGGTGTTCCCGCTGGCGGTGCCTTCCATCGCCGGGCCGGGCGCGATAATGGCGGCAATCGTCCTAACTGATAACGATGTTTATACGGTGCCGGAGCGGATTCAAACCGGTGTTGTCCTTCTGGTGGTGCTCTTCGTGACGTACATCCTGCTGGTTTCTTCGGATGCGATTCTGCGGGTCATCGGTCGCCAGGGAGCGTCGGTGCTCGTCCGTGTAATGGGACTCATCCTTTGCTCTCTGGCAGTGGAAATCGTGCTGACTGCGCTCGGCGTAGGCGGCTGGACGCCCGGGGCGCACTAGCGAAGGCAGAAGGAAGAAGTAGGAAGGAAAAAGGACGAGGGCTGGATTAGTGATCAGTAATCAGTGATCGGCTGGTAGTTTGGTGCAGCTTGCGCAAATTCGCCTTTTGCTTGAGTCGAGCGGGCGCGATATGATCTGGGTGTGACCGCGACTCAGATCATCGAAGAAATTAAACGGCTCGATCCGGAACAACAGCTGGGCGTGATCCGGTTTGCTTATCAATTGGACGCCGAGCGGCAATTGACCGGAGACGAATTATCCGGGTTGGCTGAACGCATGGTGAACACCACTGATCCCGCGGAACAAGCGAGACTTCGCGAGCAGATTATCCGCGGCTTCTACGGTCAGCGACAACATGCCTAAAATTCGGCGGCAAGATCTTCCGCCAGCATTGCTGAATCATCTGCTCGATCGAATCACAGAGCGCGAGATTTCCTTTGATCAAACTCGGTCAATTCGCTGACTGGTTGCTTACCGAGCCAGATGTTCCGGAGGGTCGGTGGTTCAACCGATTCTCGGAAATGATTGTCTGCGGCGAAGGCGAATTGGTGAAGACGTTCTTGCGGCCCGGACAAGCTCCTGCGGGCGAAGAAGTAACTTAATTGCAACGAAAAGTTCGCGATCGCGAGGACGCAATCGCCAACACGCAAGGCGCGTGCGCTACCCAATTACTTCATTCGATCGAATGTTTTTTGGAGAATTTCGAGATCGCTTCCGTTGCCTGCTTTTTCGCGGCTGGTTTCAATCCATTTTTTCTCGAGCGCGTTCTTGGTCGGACGATCGGTTTCGTAGAAGACGCCGAAGACGCCGGGGAACGGCAGCTGTGCGAGTTTGTAAGCCGCTAGCTCGTCGGTGACGTCGTGCCGCATCTCGTCCTCGGGTTTGTTGTCCCATTTTCTTTCCTGGATCAGCTCGAAGCTGCCGCCTTTTTTCGGGTTGGCCGGATCGAATACGTCCGGAAAAAATTCGACGCATTCACTCAAGCATTCGATGACGCTGAAGCCCTGGTGATCGAACGCGCGCTCGATCATTTGGATCATGTGGGGGACGTTCGCGGCGTGCGTCCGCGCGATGAATGTCGCCCCGCCGGCGATCAGTTTTTTCATCGGATTAACCGGCTGATCGATGGCGCCGGTGGGATCGGTCTTGCTCTTGAACCCGATAGGTGATGTAGGCGAAGTCTGTTTCTTCGTCAGGCCATAGACAAAATTGTCCATGATAAAATAGGTCATGTTTATGTTCTTGCGCCCGCCGTGATCAACGTGGTTGCCGCCGATTGAGAAACCGTCGCCGTCGCCGCCGAATAAGAAAATGTGGAGATCGGGCCGGGCGAGGCTGATTCCGCTCGCCAGAGGAACGCCGCGGCCGTGAATGAAATGCGCGCCGTGGCCGTTGACGAAGTATGGAAACCGCGATGAACAACCGATCCCCGCCAGGGTGACAATCTTTTCCTGATCGAGGTTGCGTTTCTCAAGCACTTTGTAGAAGGAAGCGAGCACGGCGAAATCCCCGCAGCCGGGACACCATGTCGGGTGATCGGCGGTGATGGCTTTCTTGGTAAGTTTTTCCCGTGGCGCTTCAATGACCGCAGCCGATGCAGCGGCCCCTTCCCCATTCCCTGTTGTTGTTTCATTCATAAATTTTATTCTTTGGGCGTTCGGCGTCTGTACAATTGCCTTCGGATCCAGCTTGGATCGCGCCGGAGGAATATCTTCAGCTGCTTCTTCGAGGATGATGACATTTTTCAAGTACGCAGGCGGTTTTTCAGTTCTTCAATGGTCAGAAACTTCGCATCGCCTGATTCGATCTTTGCTGCGCGCTCTGCGAGAACGTCACCATGCCAGCTTGGCGATTCAATCTTCTCTTTGTCATCCAGCGAATCCCAGAGCCACATCGTGAGCTCGATGCGCTCGGCGTTTGTGAGCCGGTTGACTTCTTGTTTGATTTCCGCGACGCCCATTATCCCACTCCTTGCGGCACGACTTCCTTTAAGTGTCGCACATTTTCCGCGCCGGTGTCCTGGTGGACGACCGCCGCGCCGTCGCGGGGAATATGTCGCGCAGCGAACGATTTTCCCTTAAACACGCCGTCCAAAATTTCCTTCACCCGAAATGTGAGCCCGTCGGTTTTGGTGAAGCTCGCGATTTTTGGTTCGCAATAACGCGCGCGCAGGATGGTAGCGAGCTGGCCGTAGCCGTAAACACCCTGGTCGTTCATCTCGACGGTGACGATGCGCTTGAATTTTGCGAAGATTTTTTCCAGGCCGTTCGGCAACGGATGCAAATGCCGCAGATGCAGTGCGCCGACTTTTTCTCCGTTTTCGCGCGCCATTTTCGCCGCGTCGTGGATTGGCCCGTAGGTTGAACCCCAGCCGACAAGCAATGTGTCGCCTTCCTGATCGCCGTAAATTTCGGGCACCGGAATTTCCTCGGCGAGATTGCGCAATTTGTTGCGGCGCTTTGCCGTCATCGCCATGTGCAGCTTCGGACTGCCGGTGGGATGACCCATCTCGTCGTGCTCGAGTCCTGCAAGAAGCGGGTATTTTCCATCGAGAATGCGCGTGCCCGGCGGGACGTGCTGCGTGATTTGGTCGATCGGATATGGTTTGTGCGTCTGTCGCGGCGTCAGGTCCGGTTTTGAATTTTGCATCAGCTTCGAAAGATCGGGTTCGTCGAACGCTTCAATGCGAGTGGCCAGCGATGTGTCGCTCAAGATGAAAACGGGCGTGCTGTATTTGCGCGCGATCCGAGCCGCTTCAATGGCGATATAAAAACAATCTTCCACGCTGGCTGCCGCGAGCACGACGCGCGGGCTGTCGCCGTGGCTGCCGAAGATCGCCTGATGCAGATCGCTTTGCTCGACGTTTGTGGGCAGACCTGTACTCGGGCCGCCGCGTTGAATATTGCAAACGATCAGCGGAATCTCGGCCATTGACGCCCAACCGATCGCTTCGGCTTTGAGCGAAATGCCCGGGCCAGCGCTGCCTGTCACCGCGAGGTATCCTGAATAGGAACAACCGAGGGCGATCGACACCGATGCCAGCTCGTCCTCGGCCTGCACGAAAATGCCGCCATATTTCGGCAGTTCGCGCCGAAGCGTTTCCATCACGGACGACCACGGCGTGATCGGATAACCGGCGCCATAACGCACACCGCCGGCGATCAGCCCGTAGGCCAACGCCTGGTTGCCGTCCATTGTAATCTGGGCGCGTCCGCTCGCTCTCGGGATGTGCTCGAATCGATAATGTTTGGTCAGGACGTTGCCGACCGGATACGCATATCCAGCTTGGAACGCCATCAATGCCGTATTCACCACGCTCTCGTCTTTCCCGGAGAATTTTTCGGTGATCACTCTTTTCAGCTTCTCGACGTCGAGATTAAAAATTTTCGCGATCAGGCCGAGCACAAAAATATTTTTGCCCTTGTCCCTGCCCGTGCCGCCGAGCGCTTCCACGGTAAGACCGGTGATCGGCACACCGACGTAAAAGAAACGTTTATCGTCGAGGTTCGGTTCGACGTTGTCAGAGTCGTAAAGCAGGACGCCGCCTTCGCGCAGGAACCCGATGTGGTCTTGATAACTATGCTGATAAAATGCGACAAGGAAATCGGCTTCGTCCCCCGGAGACAACACTTCGCCCGAACCGATGCGGACTTGGAAAATCGACGGCCCACCCGAAATCGTCGCGGGGATGGTCATATACGTCATGACGTCGTGCTCGCTCCGACCTGCGAGTCGCGCGAGAAAAGCGCCGGCTGTCTGGATTCCGTCCTGTGAATTGCCCGCGAGCCGGATCACGGCGTCCTGAATACTTTCAGGGCGCAAATCGGCTCTTTCGCTATTTGGCGCGGCTGTTTGTGCGGCAGTCTGAGGTCCTTCACTCAAGGGATTATAAATGTAACAGAATTGGGGCAGCATTCCACCTGCAATTCGTCAGAAGTCGCAAGCCAAGGCCGTGCGCTTTGGGTCAATGAGTGCGCCTCTCTCCTTTAGGAAAGGGGAGAGGATTGAGGTGAGGAGATTTGTTTATCGAACCCGAACACCGCGGCCCGAACCCTCACCCTACCCTCTCCCTTCGCAAGGGAGAAGCGATTAAGCGATGTCACGTTGACGCAGTAAAACACGCAAAAACGCGAGGCCGCTCCGTATCGGACTGAGCGCCGGCTTCCCAGATTACGTCGAGAGATTCCTCGACTTCGCTCGGAATGACAAGAAGCGAAGCGGCTGTTGTTATTCGCCGTTTGTGGTGTCGGAACCGGGCGCGCGCGCCAACCCGCGCCGCTTTAGCAGCGGCTCGATATAGGGACCGCGCCCGACGAAATTCTTGAATAGCCCAAGGGCGTCGGCCGATCCGCCGCGCGAGAGCAACATGGCTCGAAAACGATCGCCATTCTCCCGTTTCAAGCCGCCGTGCTCCTTTATCCATTCCACCGTGTCAGCGTCGAGCACTTCGCTCCAGATGTACGAGTAATATCCGGCCGAGTAGCCGGCGGAGAACGAGTGCGAAAAATAAAAACTGCGGTAACGCGGCGGCACCGGCGGGTATTCGACGCCCGCTTTGCGCAGTGCGTCGGTTTCAAACGCGACGGCGTCCTTCGGAATCTCGCTTGGATTCAGTTGATGCCACGCCTGGTCGAGCAGCGACGCCGAGAGGTATTCAGTAGTCTTGAATCCCTGGTTGAACTTTTCCGCGGCTTCGACCTTATCGAGCAGCGCCTGCGGCATCGGCTCGCCCGTCTTGTAATGCTTCGCGTAATTCTTAAGGACGTCCGGCCAGCGCGCCCACATCTCGTTCACCTGCGACGGGTATTCGACAAAATCCCGCGGCACGCTCGTCCCGCTGAAGCGCGGATATTTGACGTTCGAAAACATGCCGTGCAGCGCGTGACCGAACTCGTGAAACGCGGTGCGCACTTCATCCTGTGTGAGCAAAGTCGGCTCGCCCGGCGGCGGTTTCGGAATGTTGAGATGGTTCGCGACGACCGGTTTCGTCCCGAACAGATCGCTCTGCTGGACATAAGTGTTCATCCACGCGCCGCCGCGCTTGGAGGGACGTGCGTAATAATCGCCGATAAAAATCGCCAGCGGTTTGCCGTCGCGATCGTAAACCTCCCATACGCGCACGTCGGGCTGATAAACCGGCAGATTGTGGCGCTCCTTGAACGTGAGTCCATAAAGTTTTCCCGCAGCGTAAAAGACGCCGTCAATGATCACGTGGTTGAGCTCGTAATACGGACGCAGCTCCGACTCGTCGAATGCGTATTTCGCCTTGCGGACTTTCTCCGAATAAAAACCCCAGTCGCACGCGGCGATTTGAAAGCCGCCTTTTTCTTCATCGATAATTTTCTGCATGTCCGCGGCTTCGCGTTTTGCGTTCGCAACTGCGGGCGGCGCGAGATCGGCGAGAAGCTTGTTTACGGTCGGAACGTCGTGCGCTGTTTGATCTTCGAGCTGATACGCCGCCCAATTCGCATAACCGAGCAATTTCGCTTTCTCAGCGCGCAATTGCGCGATGCGCAGGACAATGTCGCGCGTGTCGAACTCCCCGCCTTTGCTGTTGCGCGAGAGCGACGCCTGCATGATCCGCTCGCGCAGATGTCGATCCTGCAGGGAGCCCAGCAACGGTTGCCCGGTCGTGTTCTGGAGTTGAATGACGAACTTGCCTTCCTTGTGCTCGGCTTTCGCCGACGCAACGACGCCAGCCATTTGGTCGTTTGTCAGACCGGCGAGTTCTTCCTTGCGATCGACCACGACCGAGGACGCATTCCGTTCCTTGAGCACGTTTTGCTCAAACTGCGTCTGCAAAGTCGCCAGCTCTGCGTTGATCTTCTTCAGCTTCTCTTTATCGGCATCGGAGAGCTTCGCGCCCGCGCGCACAAAATCCTTGTAATAGCGCTCTAGTAAATACGCCGACTCAGGATCGAGCCCGAGCTTATCTCGTTTGTCGTAAAGCTCCTGAACCCGCGCGAACAATTTCGGATTCAAGAAAATCTGGTCGCGATGCGCAGAAAGTTTCGGCGCCATTTCCTTTTCGATCTTCTGCCGTGTCGGGTTTGTGTCGCACGCGTTCAGGTTCGAGAAGGTTCGCTGCGCGCGGTCAAGCAATCGCCCGCTGCGCTCGAGCGCGACGATGGTATTATCGAACGTCGGCTTGTCAGAACTGTTCGCGATCGGGTCGATCTCCTTCAGTTCCTCGGCCATTCCGGCTTCGATCGCGGGCACGAAATGCTCATCCTTGATCTTGTCGAACGGTGGGTAGTGATAGGGCAGCGCGCTTTCGATTGCGAGCGGATTGTCCTTGAGATCGGCGGCGGACATGGCGGTGATTTGCGCAAGAGCGAACAAAACGCAAATGATGAAGAAGTGGGTACGCAGCATAAGAGGTTGTGATTTACCAAAAAACGTCCAACGCTCAACGCCGAACGCTCAACGTCCAATGAAAATACAAAGAAATTTCGTCAGGAGAATTCAATTATGAAAGGTATCTTCTAGGCTTATGAAAACCCGCATCCTTCCTATTGTAATTACAACTGCACTTCTCTCCACGCTCGTGGGATCTCAAGGCGCAGAGCCTCTTCCTCCACAGGCGTTGATAGGCAAGCTCAAATGGCGGTGCGTGGGGCCGTACATCGGCGGGCGAGTGGTCACCGTGACCGGCGTTCCGGGAAACAGGAATCTCTTTTACGCCGGAACGGTGGGCGGCGGCGTTTGGAAGAGTTCGGACGGTTCCGAATGGGAAAACATCACTGATGGCAAGCTGCCGGGGCCCAGTGCCAGCATCGGCGCGATAGCGGTGGCGCCGTCTGATCCAAAGATTCTTTACGTCGGCACCGGCGAAGCCGACATCCGCAATACCGTTATTCCAGGCAACGGCGTTTACAAATCAATCGATACCGGCAAAACGTGGCAGTATGCCGGGCTGCGCGACACGCACTCGACCAGCGCAATCCTGGTGGACCCCAAGGATCCCAACGTTGTTTATGTTGCTTCCATGGGGCATGTGTTCGCCCCCGATCCCAACCGTGGCGTTTTCAAGTCCACCGATGGCGGCAAATCCTGGAATAAAATCCTGTTCGTGGATAACGATACCGGGGCGATCTGTCTGGTGATGGACCCGGGCAATCCTGGTGTGATGTACGCCACGATGTGGCAGGCGATCCGCAAACCGTGGGGGCTTTCGAGCGGCGGCCCGGGCAGCGGTATTTACAAGACCACCGACGCAGGCGCGCATTGGATCAATATCACGCGTAATCCCGGTTTGCCGCAGGGAGTTCTGGGGCGCATCGGCTTGTCCGTCGCCGCGAGCAAACCGGACATCGTCTATGCCATCATTCAGGCAAAAGAGGGCGGCGTGTTTCGCTCCGACGACGCCGGCGCGACATGGAAGCGAGTCAACCAGGACATGAAGGTGCGGCAACGCGCCTTTTACTACATGACGCTTTATGTGGACCCCAAGGATCCGAATACCGTATACGCGCCCGAGGTGGACGCGTTGTTCGTTTCGCATGATGGCGCCAAAACGTTCACGAAGCTGAAAACGCCGCATGGCGACAATCACGTGGTATGGATCAACCCGGACGACACCAAGATCTTGCTCGAAGGCAACGACGGCGGCGCGACCGTCTCAGCCGACGGCGGTAAGACTTGGACCACCGAGCACAATCAGCCGACCGCGCAATTCTATCATGTCAATCTTGACGACCAGTTCCCGTATCACATCTACGGCGCGCAACAGGACGAAGGTGCGTTTGAAGGGCCGAGCGCCTACGCAGGAGGAATGATTCCGCTGAGTTCCTGGCATCGGGCAGCCTATGGCGAAAGCACTTATAGCGTGCCGCAACCGGGCGATCCAAAAATTACCTATGGCAGCGGCTATTACAGCATCTTTCTGCAGTATGATGAGCGCACTCACCAGTACCGAAGCGTGAGCCCATGGCCGCATTATCAGGAAGGCCTGTCATCAGGCGAACTCAAATACCGGTGGGGTTGGACCCGTCCCATTCTGTTTTCGCCGGTGAACCCCAAGCAACTATTCACTTCCGCCCAGTATGTATTCAAGAGCGACGACTCCGGCGCGACATGGAAGCAAATTTCACCAGACCTCACCCGCAACGAACCCAGCACAGAGGCACCGAGCGGGGGCCCCATTGATCTCGATCAGTCGGGAGCGGAAATTTATCCCCTGGTTTCGGCGCTGGCGATTTCGCCCCTAGATGGCAATCTCATTTGGGCTGGGTCCGATGACGGTCTCGTCCACGTAACTACCGACAGTGGGAAGACCTGGCAAAAGGTCACCCCACCGGGGCTACCCCAGTCATGGATCAACTGCATTGAGCCTTCCCACACAGACAAACAAACT
This sequence comes from Candidatus Udaeobacter sp., assembly GCA_036499425.1. Lineage (GTDB taxonomy): Bacteria > Verrucomicrobiota > Verrucomicrobiia > Chthoniobacterales > UBA10450 > Udaeobacter. The sequence continues at coordinate 11,212 of DASYDT010000056.1, forward strand.
GCGTACCTCACCGCCCGGCGTTACATGTGGGATGATTTCAAGCCGTACGTCTTCAAGACCACCGATTTGGGCAAGCATTGGACCGCTGTCACAGCTGGTTTGCCGCAAGACGAATTTGTGTTCGACGTTCGGCAGGACCCGGATGAATCCAACCTGCTGTTCCTCGGCACTCGCAGCACGGTGTATTGCAGCCTCGACGCGGGTGCGCATTGGCAGCCGCTCACGCTGAACTTGCCTGTCGTTCAGGTGCGCGACCTCGCTATCAACACGCGCCAGGGTCAGATCGTCGCTGCGACTCACGGACGCTCATTTTGGGTGCTCGATAATCTGACGCTCCTCGAGCAGTTGACCAAGAACCCTGCCGTGCAATCCAACGCCAGTTTCCTGTTTGCCCCTCAAAAAACCTGGCTGACTCACGATTACGGTCTTCCCGATCCAGACGAGAGACGTCCGCCCGATGCCGGTTATAACCCGCCGTTCGGCGCAACCGTATTCTTCCACGTTCCGCAGGACTACGATGGCAAGACTCCGGCAACAGTTTCGTTCACCGACGCACAGGGAAAAGTGATTCGCAGCTTCCCTCTGCATCTGGCAACGGAAAAGGAGAAGAAGGAGAAAGAACAGGCGAGCGCGGGACAGATCGGCGCGCATCTGGAAGAGGCCGGTCCTCCCGTGGACCACAGCGAGGAGCCGGCAGATCAGCAGATTCGAGAAAAGGAAGCGAAGCTTGGTGCGATCGAGCCGGGGATGAATGTGCTCCAGTGGGATTTGCGTTATCCGTATGCGACGGAGGTCGCCGGCTACCACACTCCCATCGCGGCAGGCGGACTAGAGGATTCGGTCGAGGGTCCAGTCGTTGTGCCGGGGACGTATTCGGTTGTGCTTGATTATGGCGGGCAAAAAACGCAACAGAATTTGGAAGTCGCTCTCGATCCGCGGCTTCATGCTACACAGCAGGATCTGGAAGCGCGCCTGACGTTAGACATACAGATTCATGCAGACCTCGACGCACTGAACAAAGGCCTCAACCAAGCCCTGGCCGCGCGCGACAAGTTACAGCAGGCTGTCTCCAACCATAGTGCAACCGATGCACAGGCCACTGGCGCACTCGCGGCTCTCAACCGCGATATTGACAGTGCGGTGCCGATGGCCATCAAGTCGAGCGAAGGCGACCTTCTCTATGGAACCAAGCTGCGGGACCATCTCGCGTATCTGATGGCGGAAATTGACTTGTCCTACGACCGGCCAACCGCATCGCAGGAAGCTGTCTTCCACGAACTCGATCGGCAGGCGAAGGAGAGCAAGCAAAAGCTTGAAACCGACGTCGCGCAAGCCGAAGGAGCGGCCGGCACCGGAGCAGGGCGCTAGCATGAAATGTGTAGATTGAGGGGAGCGAAGCCGTTCATCTTTGCGCTGATTCTCATCCCGTTAATAAGCGCTGTGCCGGAGGAGGAGAACACTGCGCCGGGATTCGATGAGAAGGCGGCGGAACGATTTGCAAAACTCGCACTGGCGTGTGTCGAAAAAGAATATCCCAACAAGATCAGCCACGTGCTGAACAGCGACAAAGACGTTGCGCCTCCGCACAAGCTCACGCCAGCATTCTACGGTTGCTACGATTGGCATTCATCGGTGCACGGACACTGGCTGCTGGTGAGACTGCTGCGAACGTTTCCAAACGCGTCGTTTGCCGCGCAAGCTCGCGAGGCCCTGCGGAAAAGTCTTACTGCTGAAAACTTGCAGCAAGAAGCTGCATACATTCGCGGCGAAGGCCGCGCCAGCTTCGAACGCCCGTATGGACTCGCGTGGTTGTTGCAGTTGTGCGCTGAGCTGCGTGAATGGGACGATGATCAGGCGCGGGAAATGGCAGCAAACTTGCGTCCACTTGAAGATGCAGCGGTGGAGCGATTGAAAAACTGGTTGCCGAAACTCTCCCACCCGGTGCGAATCGGCGAGCACGATCAAACCGCGTTCGGACTCGGACTGATGCTCGATTACGCGCGCTCAACAAAGGATGATTCTTTCGCGAGGCTGGTCGCTGGTTCAGCAAGAAAGTTTTTCTTTTCTGATAAGGATTGCCCTCTCAACTATGAACCTTCCGGCGAAGATTTCCTGTCACCGTGTTTGGCTGAGGCGGATGTGATGCGCCGTGTGCTCCCGCCTTATGAGTTCGGCAGATGGCTAAAATTTTTCCTGCCGCAGATCCCCACGATGAAGAATGTCGATTGGTTGAAGCCAGTCACCTCGCCCGATCCGAGCGATCCGAAACTCGCGCATCTCGATGGATTAAACCTGAGCCGCGCGTGGATGCTGGAGGGAATCGCCTCAGTAATTCTTCCGAGCGACTCGCGGCGCAATGCGCTCTCCACGGCGGCCGAGGAGCATCGCCGCGCCGGACTGGTAGCAGTCACGGGTGCGCATTATGAAGGCGGCCACTGGCTCGGCAGTTTTGCGGTTTATCTCACGACGCGGCGCGGCATCCAAAAATAACCATCGGAGACTTTCCAACCACCGAGGCGCTTCGGGGTTGTAAGAGCGTGGCGTCTCGATTAGAAAACGCGCGACTTACAAATCGGCAGCAAGCGTTCGCTCTGGTTCGCGGCGAGGCTTTTCTCCCGGGTTCCAGCCATGTTCCTGCCAGAAATTTTCCAGTGCAGCCCGGCTTCCACGAAAGATGTTGCGTTCGGCTTTCAGAACATTTGCGACACTTTTCGGATAGGCGGAACGCGGAAGTTTGCAGCGGCCATCCCCGCAGTATTGCCACATGTCCCAGGCGCCCCATACCGATGCCGCCCGCGGTTCGTTGCTGTAGTTTGCGAGCCATAGCCAGCAACTCGCAAGCGTTCGCGTCTGCGGCCCGCCCAATCTGAGACTGTTCACAGTCTGATTGAGGTGATATTCGCCGGAATAAATGCCCGGGTATTTGCCGGTCCGTTCGTGGATCCGCTGTACGAAAGCGATCGCTTGATCGAGGCGCATCGTGCCGCCGGGATAATGCCCATTTTTTTCGAAATCAAGCACGAGCAAGACGCCGGGTGATCGCGTCCCCGGATCAGCTTGGGCCCAGGCGCTCGACACCACACTTAGGAAATGATCAGCCTGGCGAATGGGATCTGTTGCATTGGCGTAGTGATACGCGCCCCAGAACAGACCGGCCCGCGTCGCGGCCTGCTGCCGTTCCAAATATTTCGGATCGCGTGCGAAGGGCGGGTACGTCGCTTCGTGGATCACACCGAGAACTCCCTCGCTCTTCATCGCGAGAAAATCCGGCCGCACCATGTCGTAGTGTGAAAGATTCACTACGCTGTTGCCAGCGAACACGCACGCTGGAAGCGAAAAAAACAAGGCCGCGCTCCGAAAGATCGACAATCTCATCACAGTCCCCAAAATCGCAGCGGACATATCGACCAGCCGCAGCGGATTTGCAAGAGTGCTTTTCATTAGCGTGAAAGTTTCCTGTAGCCACCGGCTTGCGGCCGGTCATGCAGATCGCGGATTTTCGCGGGCGGTACGGCCCAGAGGGCCGTGGCTACAGCGCTCCACATCCGAAAGCTCGTTCACGTTCAGGAACAATTTCGTCTCCTGCTCTTTCACACGCACCTCCCGCAACTTTCTACTCTCGACAAGAGAGCGGACAACGCTTTGCAACGAAAAATCGGTGCCCGCCAGCGCGGTACGAAAATCGTTATCTGCTTCTCGGGGATAAATCGCCGCCAACGGCTCGGCTCCGCCGTCAATCATCGGGACGACGCCTGTCCCCGGCTCGATCTGATCGCAAAGATAATGCAGACAACTCTCGCTCATGAACGGGATATCGATCGCGAGTGCAAGCAGGTGTGCGGTGTGCGTCTGCGCTAGCGACGCGGCAATGCCGCTAAGCGGTCCGCGTGATGGCGGGTCATCTGCGACGAACTGCACGTCGGCGGGACGCCAAACGGGATCGGTTCTCGCCGACACAAAAATCTCGGCAGGTTCCAGTCTCCGTAGCAGCTCGAGTTGAATTTGCCAGAGCGGTTTGCCGTGAAACAACAGCGTCGCCTTATCCCGGCCCATCCTTCGTGATTCCCCACCAGCGAGCAGCACCGCAGTAATATTTGGTCTCCGAACACGCAAAGGCCGCCTCTCCACTTCGTGAAGGGGAGAGGATTGAGGTGAGAGGTTTTTCACCGCGCAGTGAATGCTTAAACAGAACCTTCACCCTGCCCTCTCCCTTGTGAAGGGAGAGGCGACTGCAAACTTCTCATTTATGACTTCGGCCAAGCGTGCGGTCGAGCGAAGGTTTCCATCGCAAAGAATTTTCGCGCGCAAACCGCCCCGACCTTTCAAAAATTCTTCCGCGCCAGGTACGATGGCGCGGTTCATCCAATAGCAGGGCCGGCATTCCTCCGTGCCGTGAAAACGGACGCCTTGCACTTCGAAATCCTGGCCGATCAATTCGTTAAGATCGGCGTCGCGCACGATGATGTTGCGCCGCGCCTCGGCCGGCGACCGCTGTCCAAGCCCGAGCGTCTGGCAAAGCTGATCGAAAACATCGAGGGAAAAAAATGTGATCTGGCCTTTGTAGTCGTCTTTGAAATCGAAGTAGCGGTCCCCGCGAATACCGCGGCCAGCCACACATTCAATCGTCGGCACTTCGATCATCGGGTAAGCGTCAGGCTCGCGACCGTGATGCCCCACAAAATTGTGTCCCGGCGAAATGTAAAGATGGCAGATTTCCACCGCGCCCAATGATAGCATTTGGGCAGTTCATTTCACATGAAGGAAAGCGGTATCGACTCGCAAAAAATCATCCGACGAAAACAAGACGGCGAGCTGGAGTATTTGCCCGACGATCTGACTATCGAGGAACCGCTTGAAATTTGCATCGGCCGCAAAACTCTCGCGACCACGATGCGGACGCCCGGACATGACGATGAGCTCGCCGCTGGGTTTTTGGTTTCGGAGGCGATTGTGCGCGAGCGCGAACAAATCGCGAACATTTCGAGCGACCGCGATAACAGAGTGATTATCGATCTCAAAGGCGGCGTGAAATTGAAACTTAATTCCACGAAGCGTTTCGGGACAATTTCCAGCAGTTGCGGTCTTTGCGGAAAGACAAGCATCGACGCCATCCGTCAAAATCTGCCGGCGATAACATCGAAAGAAATCCGGCTCGATATTGAAACTCTGTTGTTGCTTCCAGAAAGACTGCGAAACGCGCAGAGCGATTTCGCGCGCACCGGCGGAATTCACGCCGCCGGAATTTTCGGCGTTGACGGCGAATTGAAAATTGCGCGGGAAGACATCGGGCGGCACAACGCCGTGGACAAGGCGATTGGCCGAGCGTTCCTCGACGGATCACTGCCGCTGGACCGATGTCTTCTTCTGGTCAGCGGTCGCGCGTCATTTGAGATCGTGCAGAAAGCGCTCGCGGCCGGTATTCCGATCGTCGCAGCGGTTTCAGCGCCTTCCACACTTGCGGTGAGTTTTGCGCGGGAAAGCAATCAAACATTGATCGGATTTTTGCGGCCGCCGTCGTTCAATATCTACGCGCATATCGAGCGCGTGATCTTGACGCAGCCCAGCCATCATGGCTGCGCGGGATAAACGCCTGCAGAATCCCTCAGTGACCCAACGGAACCCAGCCGCGGGTATAGTAATCGCCGAGCGTCAGAGAGATCATAAACAGCAGCCAAAGCAGGCCGGCTACCGCTGCAAGATGCAAAAGCCGGCTGCTTCCTTTGATGTGCATAAAGAACAGAGCGATGATGATCGCCTTGGTAATTGCGATGGCGAGGGCAACGATAAGATTGAACGGCCCGAGATCGACATAGCCGATCATCCACGTCGCAGCCAGCAGCACCAGCAAGGCAATGCCCGTTCGAAAATAGATTTTGGGCTCAACGACCTTTTCCATCACCGGTGCCCCACGAGATACAAGAGCGGAAACAAAAAACACCACACGATATCAACGAAGTGCCAGTACAACCCGGCGATCTCGACAGTGTTGTGATTTCCACGAGAAAATTTTCCAAGCCAGGCCAGCAGCGCCAGGACGAGCATGATGCCGATGCCGACGGTAACATGGATGGCGTGCAGACCCGTCATAGCAAAATAAATCCAATAAAATAGCTCGGCGTTGCCGGGATCGGCGCCTTCCCATTTGAAACCCATACGCGGGACGAGATGATCTGTGTAATCTTTGTGATACTCGACCCCTTTAAGCGACATGAACACGCAGCCGAGCAACGCTGTGCCGAGTAGCAACCCCGTCAGCATACGCCTTTGGTCCAGCTTCGATGCGCGGACCGCAAACGCCATGAGCAAGCTGCTGACTAAAAGCACGGCGGTGTTCGTTCCCCCGATCACGACGTCCAGCTTATGACTCGCTTCGACAAACACGTGGCCGTATGTGAAGCGGTAAATCGTATAGCCGAGAAAGAGTCCGCCGAAAAAAAGCACCTCGGTCGCAAGGAAAATCCACATCCCAAGCTTTGCCGCGTCGCGCTGCTGTTCGATGTCATCGAACTGCTGGCCGACGAATGCGTCTTCAGAGACTGGCGAGGTTAAGGTCGGCATCTTTTTCGGGTGAATACGAATACGGCGGCCCCGTTACGATCGGCGTTTCTTCGAAGTTGTGTTCTGGCGGCGGCGAGGTCGTCTGCCATTCCAGGCCCGTAGCACGCCACGGATTTGGCCCGGCCACGCGACCGTGCCGCCAGGCCCAAATGAAGTAAATCAGCGGCATCAAGTAACCGATGCCGAGAATCGAAGCACCCGCAGTCGAGAGCACATGATATATTTGGAACTCCGGCGGATAAATGTGGTACCGACGCGGTTGCCCGAGGTAGCCGAGGATGAACTGTGGGAAAAAGGTCAGATTGAATCCAATGAAGGTGATCATGGCGGCAAGTTTGCCGGCGAATTCCGGATACAAGCGCCCGGAAATTTTTGGCCACCAATAGTGAAGGCCGCCCATGAAGGCCATCACCATTCCGCCCACCATGATGTAATGGAAATGCGCGATGACGAAATACGTGTCGTGGACGTGAACATCGACTGCCAGCGCAGCGAGAAATAATCCAGTCAATCCCCCGATGGTGAAAAGCCCGATAAAACCCAGCGCGTACAGCATCGGGGTTGCAAAGTGAATCGAGCCTTTGCGCAGTGTCGCGGTCCAATTAAAAACCTTAATGCCGGAAGGAACGGCCACGAGAAAGCTCAGAATCGAGAAGACCATGCCGGCATAAACCGATTGACTGGAGACGAACATGTGGTGGCCCCAAACAAGAAACCCAAGAATAGCAATCGCCATGCTCGCCGAACCGACCCAGACGTACCCGTAAATCTGTTTGCGCGAAAAACAGGTGATCAATTCGCTGATCACGCCCATCCCCGGCAAAATCATGATGTAAACCGCCGGGTGCGAATAGAACCAAAACATGTGCTGAAACAGAACGGGATCGCCGCCCAGTTTCGGATCGAAAATCCCCACGCCCCAGAAGCGTTCCACCGAAATGAGCGCCAGCGTGATGGCAAGAACGGGCGTGGCCAGCACCATGATCAAGCTGGTCGCATAAAGTGACCAGACGAAAAGCGGCAAACGAAACCAAGTCAGACCCGGGGCACGCATTTTGTGGGTTGTCACGATAAAATTGATCCCGGTGACGATGGTGGAAAAGCCGGCCACGAAGACACCGGCTGCCATAGAGATCACGTGCGTATTTGCGTAGGTGGTGCTGTAAGGAGTGTAGAACGTCCAACCCGTGTCAACGCCGCCGTGGATCAACGACCAAAGCGCCAGGGCGCCGCCCGCGACAAAAATATACCAGCTCATCAGATTCAGTTTTGGAAACGCAACGTCACGCGCGCCGATCATCATCGGCAGAACAAAGTTGCCAAGCACGGTCGGGATGGACGGAATCAGAAAGAACCAGACCATTAAGACGCCGTGTATGGTGAATAGCTTGTTGTAAGTCTCTGACGTGACCAGCTTGGGTTGCGGCGTGAGCAACTCAATCCGCATCAATGCCGCCGCGACGCTGGCGATCACGAAAAAGCTCAGGATCGTGCCGAGATAGAGAAGACCGATTCGTTTGTGATCCTTCGTCAGCAGCCATGCTTTGACGCCATGGTGGATGCTAAGATAATTCTCGCGCGCAAACTCGCCCGGCCGATCGACGATCACTTCCGTCGCGCTTTTCATCGAATCGGCCTCGGAGGTCGCGTTGTTCATGGTGAGGGCGGCGCCTGATCGCCGATGTACTTTAAATAAGCGATGAGCTGCATGATCTCTTCCTCGCTCAAATGTCCGGCGAAGCTCGGCATGATATTTGGATAGCCCGCGGTGATTTGCTTGGCGGGCTGCAAGATCGAATCGCGCAGATATTGATCGTCAGCCTTGGCCATTGTGCCGTCGGCAAGTGGCAACGGCTTTCGGTAGAGACCCTGAAGCAGGGGCGCGTGGAATTGGGAGTTAGGCGAGTGACAACCGCTGCACCCACGATCGTGGAAAAGTCTTTCGCCGGCGAGTACAACGGATTCGCTGAGTTCTCCAGACTTTAGCCAGCGTTCGTAGGCGGTCGGTTCCATCACCACGACGCGGCCAACCATCTGCGAATGTTGCGTGCCACAATATTGCGCACAGAAAAGATGATATTCACCGGTGCGCGTCGCCTTGAACCAGATGCCGGTATATCTCCCAGGCACAACGTCTTGCTTCACTCGAAATGCCGGGACAAAAAAACTGTGAATGACATCCTGAGAGGTCATCGTCATTGCGACGGTGGTGTTGACCGGCACATGCAGCTCGTTGATTTCACGCTTGCCTTCGGCGTGCTGAAGTTTCCACATCCATTGTTTGCCAACCACCTGGACCTCAATCGCGTTGGCTGGCCTTCGCTCGATTCGAAAATACACCAGAGCGCTCCAGGCAAAGAGTCCGAGCGAAAGGAACATTGGTCCAACGGTCCAACCACTCTCGATCCAAAAAGAACCGGAGCTCGGATTGGAGCGATCCGCTGACGATCCGCGCCGATATTTTACCGAAAAGAAAATGATCGGTAGAAAAATGACGGCCATGAAAAAAAGTGAGATCAGCGTCAGCGCGAAAAACAGCGCATCCACTTCGTGCGAAGTCGTGGATGCCTGCGGTGGGAAAAGACGAAACTGATCCATGTTTCAATTGATTTGCGCGGGACCTCCCGCTGAGCGCCGCGACATTGAAACAATCCACCACGCGATCGCGGCCAAGAATCCGAGGCTGGCGAAGCGCAGGATTGACAAAATCAGTCCGCCGTATTTCCCAGTGATGGGATTGTAATGGTAACAAAGCAGAAAGACCTGCGAGATGATCGACGACGATTTGCCATCCTTTGCGGCAACAAGCGCATCGCGCAGTTCTTTCGCGTCGAACCTTACTCCGAATACGTAGCGAGAAATCTTTCCATCGCGCGTCAGAACAACGACGCCGCTCGGATGCGCATATTGCCGGATCTGCGGATCGTAGGCGTAACGAAAGCCAACTTGATCGGCGAGCTGTGCTATCGCGGGTTTGTCGCCCACCAGAAAATGCCAGCCATCCGCCGCGCCCGGTCGGCCATACTGCCGCAGGTACTCTGATTTTTTCGCAGCCGCCACTGCAGCCTTTTCTGCCGGATCAATGCTTACATCGATCACTTGAAAATCTTTGCCCACGCTTACGGGCAACTCCTGCAGGGCCTGGATCAGGCCATCGTTGATCAGGGAGCAGAGCATCGGACAGCCGTAATAACCGAGCACGAGGATAGTCGGCTGCTTACCAAAGTGATCTCCGAGCTGAAACAATCGATCGCTTTCATCGCGAAAAGCGAGATCGCCTGAGACTTGCACGCCCGGGTGTTGCTCGAATGTTACCCGGCTAAGATCGCCCGGCGTGAGCGCGCAGGCCGGCCTAACGAGCGCGATGACGGCAGCAAATGAAAGAATGATGCGTTTCATTGCTCGTTAGGCATTTTGAGGCGAGGCGGGCTGGCTGTTTCCGCCGGTCGTGCCTGCTGAAGGCTGAGAGGCGTCTGTCCCGATCCGACCTCGGGCAGACCGTGCTGCAGGACCAATTGCATTGCGCGATCGATTGGGACGCGCGCAATTCCCGATGCTCGGTCAACCCATCCGTAGGAATTCAGATCGGACTTTTCGGCTTCCCGCAGCTCCGCCATACTGGCGCCTGGTCTCACCTGGAGCCTGGGTTGCGGAAATTCCAGCGCGCGCGTGACTGGAGTGTTCGCCTGGCCGTCCGTCACTGAGGGCTCGTGCGCCTTTAAGTAACGCATCATTGCCGTGACAACGATCAAAATGACGAGGCACGACAACAGCAAGAGAAACGCGATGGTAAATAACGCCGGGACGTCCACGTCCTTTCGCTCGTGATCGTGACTATTGGTCGTAGCATTCATGCCGGCACAGCGACTGCGAAGCGCGGGTCATTCAACGGAACGGCCGGTCTTCTCTCGAGGTTTCGCAAAAATGCAGCCGACCAAATTCCTCCGATGCCAAGGAATGTGGGAATCGCCCACCAGGTGACATAAAAATGTTCGGGGTGCAGACTGGGCGCGATCGTCCACCACACATCGACGATGTGCGCGATAAAGATACAGCCTGCGACACTGGCCAGAACCTGGTGTCGTCTTTTAACAGGACGCATCAGCAGCAGGAAAAATGGGATGAAGAAGTTGAAGAGAAACAGAAATACGCAAACCCAGCGCCAGCCGTCGGTGACGCGATTGAGGTACCACGAAATTTCGTGCGGCAAATTTCCAGACCAGGTAATCAGCAGTTGTCCGAACTCCAGATAAGCCCACAGCATGGTGAATGCGAGGAGCAGGTTACCTATTTTATGAAACGTCTCCTCTTTGGAGATAATCGGTCCGAGTTGCTTTGAATCAGCTGCGGCAGAAATGAGCAGAATCACGAATGCCAGCGCGCCCAGCATCTGTCCGATGCAGAGCATGACGGCGAACATGGTCGAATACCAGTCCTTCTCGAGCGACATCAACCAATCGAGGGCGGCAAAAGTCATTGTCACCGGATAAATGACTAATCCAGGGCCGCTGAGGGTCCGCATTTTGCGTGTCGGTTCCACGGACGTGGTCGTATCTTGCTCGGCTGACCATTTTAAAAGAAAGCGAGCCATGATGATCCAGATCGCGAAAACGACCGCGCTGCGGATGACGTAGCCGGGCGTGTTCAGGTAATACACTCTGCTGCGCAGAATTTCGTCCGTTGCGATGATCGAAGGATTTTTCCACGGGTAAAGTTGTGGCAGCCCGAAAAAGACCGGCACAAACAAAACTGCCAGCAAAGGCAAATTGCCCACTGCCGATTCCAAAAAGCGCCGAACACTGTAGCCCCAGTAGCCGCCGGTGAGATGATGGGTCATCAGCAAACCGAGTGAGCCGAGCGAAAGGCCGAGAAAGAATTGGTGACCGAAGAGATATGCGACAAAGAAGTCGCCCGGGGCAAGGGCCCAGCCCGCAGCACATCCGGCCAGCCCGAGCAGGCCTAGGCCTAGCGAAATACCTTTTGCGCGATCGACCGAGCCGTTGACGATGGAGATCATTGCTGGTTCTCCAGTTTTCGCTGCTCAACCGACGTGAGCTCAGACGCCTCGGCGTGATGGCTAAGCTGCAAAGCGCGGATGTAAGCTGCGATGGCCCACCGGTCTTCCGGCGTGACCCGCGTCGCGTACGAGTACATCACTCCGTAGCCTTTTGTAATCACGTCAAAGAAATGGCCGATGGGCGCGTTGCGCAGTCGATCGACATGATATGACGGCGGTTGGGGAAATCCGCGTTGCACCACCATGCCGTTCCCGCTCCCTGTGCGATCGTGGCATTCGGCGCAAATCGCATCGAATCGTTTGCGGCCGCGACTCAGCAATTCCGGGGTCAACGTGACCGGAAGCTGCGTGATGTAAATCCCATTTGTCAGGCCCGTGTAAAGCGCAGCGTTCTCGCGAGCGTCGCCTCGCTCGACCGTGTGCGGAGGAATGGGACGCGCATTCGCTTGATTGGAAAAAAAGTCGCTTTCAGAAAGCGGCTTCGCTTTTGGCTGGTTGTTCATGTCCGTGCGGCAAGCGGCGAAAAGAAATGCGACAGCGAGCATTAGTGGTAGGGCGCGACCGCCGGGCGCGCCGCCACACTGCGCTTGGCTTTCAGGAATCGCGTCCCGTTCTTGTGGATCAGTTTGCCAAAAATAAGGCCACGCTTCCGAGGCCGCGACCAACCCTGCCCGGACCGGATTGGAACGGATGTAATCTGCTTTTTCCAGATAGCTTTCATCCTTCCGCAAACGGTGATCGAAGAAAGCGCGTTGCCATTGAATCTTAAGATTCGTCGCCAGAAATCGTTTCCAATCCGCGATGATTTTCCGCATCGGCTTCTCATAGGGAAACGAGAGGAGCGCGTGAAGATGATCCGGCATCAAGCAGACGAGCCGCGCGTACCAGATATTATTTCGATTTCGGAACTCCACGGAATCGAATATGGCGGATGCAATTTTAGGAGAGCACAGCTGATTTTTGCCCCGCGGTGTGCAGCAAATTGTAATGAAAAAAATTTCATCCTCGGGACGTAGCCAAAGTGGTCTTTCATGAGGTAGCTTTTTCCGTTGTGGAAGCCGCGGCGCGCCCGGCGGTCGCGCCCTACCAGTTTCGTCCGCGTTCATTCCGGCACCTCCTTGATCGAAAGAGGATTGAGGCCCTGCAAAAAGGCGCGCGTCTCTTTCGGATGAAACTTCGGATCGTTCGCTTCGATGCATAAAAAGAAACGGTCCTGCGAAGCGCGATCGAATTCGGAGACGTTAAAGAGCGGATGATACGGACGCGGCAGACCGTTCAACGCAAACGAGGCAAAGAAAGCGGTGAGTCCCGCGCAAAGAACGGTTAATTCGAACGTGATCGGAATGAATGCGGGCCAACTGTGAATCGGACGACCGCCAATGTTGATCGGGTAACTGATGGCGTTTGCGTACCACTCCATGAAGTACGCGCCACAGCCGCCGAGAATGCCGCCAATCAAAACGAGTAACGGCAACCGATTTTTTTTGCCGAGCGCCTCGGCTAATCCTTCCACCGGGAAAGGCGCATAGCCGTCCATTTTACGGAACCCCGCGACATACGCTTCCTCCGCTGCGTGCATCAATTCTTCGTGCGACGAAAATTCCGCCAGCAATCCGAAGGTCTTGTTCATAGGACGGAGGCTTTGTTCGGCTCGGCAACTAATTCGCGCGTTTCCGAAATCGAGATCATCGGCACGAATCGGATGAAGAGGAATTGCAGCGTGAGAAAGAGCCCGACGCTGCCGAAAAGGATCATCCAATCCCATTTGGTGGGATAAAACATCGCCCACGTCGCGGGCGGATAATCGCGGTGCAGGCTGGTGATGACAATGACGAAGCGTTCGATCCACATGCCGGCGTTGATGAAAAGCGCGACGAAGAAGAGCGTGACCGGATTGCGGCGGATACGCGCGGACCAGAGCGCTTGCGGCACGAGAACGTTGCACAGCATCAGCACCCAGAAAACCCATCCGTACGGGCCGAACGCGCGGTTCATCATCATGTAGATTTCGAAAATGTCGCCGCTGTACCAGGCCATCAGCGCCTCGATGAAGTAGCCGTAGGCAACAATCATCCCCGTCACCAACATGATGTTGGCCATATTGTTCAGGTAACGGACAGTTATGAGATTCTCGAGGTGGTAGACCTTGCGTACCGGAATCACAATGTTCAGCGACATCGCGAAGCCGGAATAGATCGCTCCAGCAACGAAGTACGGCGGGAAAATCGTCGAGTGCCAGCCTGGAACGATAGCTACGGCAAAATCAAAACTGACAACGCTGTGCACGGAGAGCACGAGAGGCGTTGCAAGTCCGGCCAGCAGCAAATACGCGATCTGGTGACGCTGCCAGTGCGCCGCGGAATTCCGCCAGCCTAACGCGAAGAATCCGTAGATTTTTTTCTGCCAGACTTTTTTTGCGCGATCGCGGACTGTGGCCAGATCAGGAACAAGGCCGAGATACCAAAACAGCAGCGAGACGGTGAAATAAGTAGAGACGGCGAA